>CAJXUN010000001.1 GCA_913061475.1 uncultured Colwellia sp.
TTTTACTAACCCACGAATTTGGAGGCTAGCACCTCGTGGGAGTCATTATGTCTATAACTAAAGGCATATTCATCAAGTATTTCGCTAAACGTAGGCTAGTAAGTCATGTTAAAGAGCTTGCCATATATAATGACAAAGGAATTCATTGGAGGAGCCATGATAGCGCTCAAGTTGCTGCCGAGCGAAAAAGGCTAATAGAATTAATATTGGTACAATTACCAAAACTAGGTAATTCTGAATCAGCTATAAAGCTTAATGAAATAATCACAAGTGGCGCATTAGCCGAAGATGATGAAGGTCAATATATAGACCTCGCAAAGTCAATTTAGTTATAACAAGTTGCTTAAACGGACACAAACAGCTGGCTGTGCTCGTTCCTCGCTATTTTAGCCAGCCATTTTTAGCCGCTTAGCAAAGCGTTAGGTGAATATGCGTTTAACTCGACCATCTGATGAAAACTTTATTGAATTGATGTCTTGGTTTTCGAACGAAGATGAATTAAGTATTTGGTCTGGCCCAAATTTTAGATATCCATTTGATTTAAGCACTTTTAAGAGTGACTTAAGCCTTGATACTTTGAAATCATTTTCGTTAACTTCTAACGAAGGTGATTTATTGGCATTTGGACAATATTATTTAAGACTTGGTATTTGCCACCTTGGAAGGTTAATTGTTAATCCTAATTTTCGTGGGCAAGGTATTGCTTCCCATTTAATAAACCAATTGAGTGCTTTGGGTAAATCGGATTTAAGAACTGACTCATGTTCACTATTTGTATTAGGGCACAATAAAAGTGCAATCAAAGCTTATACAAAACTTGGCTTTTCTATGGCTGATTATCCGGAAGAAATTCCACTGGAAAACTGTTTCTATATGGTACAAGTATAAATTCACCTAACAAGAAATTAAACAAGGACAAAAAACAGTTGGTTTTTTCTCCTTCGTCGCTTATTTTAACCAACTATTTTTTGCCTGTTAATTGGGCGTTAGGTATTTCTATATATTTCAACTAAATCTTTAAAAAGGAGTTTATTTTGAGGTTTAATTTAATAACACTTGTTCTCATGGTGGCAATGACAAACTTTCCTTTCTATGCATACGGAAAAGAGGCTAAATCATTTCTCACTTCACTTAAAGCTCACTATCAAAGTACATCTTCTATTAAGGCCTTTTCATTAACTCATAGCTATCTAGGCCGAAGTGACCCTTATCAGTCATGGGATTTTCAAGCACCGACACGTTATAAAGCTTTTAAAATCACCGATATTGATACTAACAAGCAGCATTATTATCAAAATGTTGTTCATCACTATACTGGGGGGCTGTATTTTGATGAAGTGCATTTTCAAAACAATGAAGAAAGTTTGCGTTATGAACGTAATGGGATTTCTTTAGGCAAAAGTGCAATTGAGCAGAACATGAATAGCTTTAATCGGTATACAAACCTCACGTTAATGAACTTGGACTTCTTTGCTGTAAGGCCTTTGTTAGGTGAGTCGGATATTGATGGAAAAATAGAATACCAGCAAGGTGAAACGACAGGAACGGTAACGTTAATTCATCGCCCTTCCGAACAAAAAACAATGGAGTATGTATTTATCGCTAAGCCTTTGCGGTTAATATCAATTAATAATAAAAGTAGAAAGCGAATTTATCTTTATAGCGAGTATAGGCACAGTAATGGCTATTACTTTGCCCATTCACTTGTTAAGAAATACAATGGAGATAGTATTCCCAGTTTTATTACTCGAATAGAAAAATTTGAAGAAATAGAACAAATTGAACCAGAAAAGTTAATGCTACCGAGTGGTTACTACAAAGTAACGCATGACAAAAAATCAGCCTTAACGACTAAACTGATCGCAAATAATCTCTATCTATTGACCGATAACTCATCCATAAGAAATATTCTGTTTAAAATAAACAATAACGAAATTACGGTGTTTGGCGTATCAAGAAATAGTAAATCTTCCAAACAAGTTATCGACACTATTAAGCAACGATTCCCCAATAAAGAAATAACGGCGGTTTTTGTTACTCACCCTTATAGCGACCATATTTCAGGACTATTGCCTTATATAAAACAAGAGGTAAAAATATACGCAGACGCTTATACAATAAATGCCATAAAAACTTTTCCTCGTTTTTCTGAGGTAATTCAAAAGTTCAATTTTGAAACAATTGCAAATGGACAAGTTATTGATGATGTGCGCTTTTATGTTTTAGAAAACGCTCGCTCGAAACGACAAAGTTTCGCCTATTTTGAACAAGGTGGGATTATATTTCAAACTGACTTTTTAGAAGTTGCTTTCGATAACACTATCGCGAATATGTTGCCGAGTTACAGCAAAAAATTCATTGAATTTGTCAGAAATGAACAATTGAATGTTAATCGTATAGTTGGATTTCATCGAAATCATGATATATCACCAGAAATCATGAATAGATCTTATCAAACGAATACGATGTAAAGGTGATAAAAATACCTAACAAACTAATTAATAAGGACAAAAAACAGTTTGCTGTTTTCGTTCCTCAACATTTTAGCAAACAATTCTTTGCCCATTATTAGGGCGTTATACGTATTACATATCTCGAGGTGAATTCTAATGAAGTGTCCTAGAACAGGAAGTCTATTAAAAACTATAAAGGTTGGTGGAATTGCCGTAGAAATATCTGAGGAATGTGGCGGTGTGTTTTTTGATAATTTAGAATTATCAAAATTTAAAAGTAGTAGTGATATTCGTGGTGAAGCACTAGCTAAACATCTAAAACAGTTCGATTCACATTTACTCAATGAGAACGAACGAATTAAGTGTCCTAAATGTACAGATATAGTGATGATGAGGCGTTATTACAGCCCTTTAAAAGTCATTGAAATTGATGAATGTCCGGGATGTGCTGGAATATGGTTAGATACTGGCGAATTAAGTAAAATTCAAAACAATGAATTATCCGGTGCTGAATTAGCCCGATTAAGAATGGAAATGATTGAACAAACGACTCCCGCTAAGATTGAAGTCGCTCGGCATAAATATTCTAATTGGCATGGTCGTGATAGTCATTTAGGTAATTTATTTGATATCGCGTCATCAATTTTTGACCGTTGATTAAAATACGTATAACAAGCCATTAAACAGGGACAAAAAACAGCTGGTTTTGCTCCTGCGTCGCTAATTATAACCAGCTATTTTTAGCCCGTTAATGGGGCGTTAGGTTACTAAATGGGTACGGAGATCTTTTCATTCTTTTTGTTTATACCGATACTCTTTTATATTCTAAATATATTAGGCTTGCGGTCACCAATAAACAGAAGGAAAGCATTATATATATTAATCATCAACACACTATTCCTGTCTTACTTTTGTATTTCAGGTTTAATTGATGGATATTTTATGCAAAGCTTAATGTTTGCAAGTTTACTATTTGTTCCTTTTCAATTGGTTACATTAGCAATAACTTTGGTGTTACTTAAGTATTTACCTTCAAAATCAGAGAGTAGTGAAACAGTAACCTAACAAGAAATTAAACAAGGACAAAAAACAGTTGGCTTTTTGTTCACTACGTTCACTTATTTTAGCCAACAATTTTTTGCCTGTTAATTGGGCGTTATGTTTATTTAAAATTTTATTTGCAGATTCAATTAATATTTTGAATTTTAGGTTTTTTGATTGTTAAATTTCGTTAGTTTATGTACCTTTGACTTCCATATTTATAAATTTACTAATATATTACAATAAATGAATAAAAATCTAGGTTTCACTTTAATTGAATTAATAGTTGTAATAGTAATACTTGGTATTTTGGCTGTTACTGCTTTGCCTAAGTTTATTAATTTAACTGACTCAGCTTTACAAGCTAAAGTTGAGGCTAATGCCGGTGCTTTACGCTCAGGAGTGAAACTTGCAAATTTGAAATGGCGTGCTGCAGGTTCGCCACAAGCTTTTAGTAAACGTGATAATATTCAATTATACGGTAGCACTACTTCTGGTCAAATTGATATAAATCCTCAAGGTTTCCCCGCACAAAGTTATCCAGGCAGTGACGTTATCATTTCAACCGATAACGATGACGATTGCTTATCTTTATGGCAAGCTCTAATCGAAAATGGAAGTATTAATGCTGCAGTTGATGATTCTACTGAATTTATGGTTAACTACGAAAACAATAACACTTGCTCATACAAACTAACTGAGAATGTTAATTTTGGCTTTATCTATAACGCTCTTACAGGCGAAGTTATAATACTTTAACTCTACACTAAATGGAGTAACAATAAACATAACAAGGCATTCAAGCAGGACTTTTAACAGTTGGCTAGGCTCCGCTTCGCTTCACATTATAGCCAACAATTAAAAGCCTCTTAATGAGGCGTTGGTATGACTCCCCACGTCAACTTAAAAAACACGGATCCCTGCTCAATAATTACAGAGCCATAATTTTCATTTTTAAATAAAATGAGTTAACGCATAGATGAAGCAAGTAAATTCGTCGGTTATCATGCTGATATTCGTGGATTATTAACCTGTTGGCTAACAGCGCCTACCTTACTTATTCCGTCGTGACACCTATTCTCAGTCTATGCTCGTGGTTCAATTATGCGTCAGCATAATTGCCATCCTAACGCCCTCGGTTGTTGTGCCACACCCGATGCTTGACCCATTGCGTTAACTCAATACTTTTACTCATGCAGGTAACCTTGAAATGCGTGTACGAGGATCAACTTGGGTGATCACAACTTCTCGTGATATTGCCCAAATATAAGCGATCATTTCTCGGGCTATCGCGGTAACCACGACATTTCGGTGCTTCCCTTTTTGCATGAGACGTTGATACCTGCGGCATAACCTAAGTTGTGCTTGCCATGCAATATCAACGATTTCTTTACTCAGCCCTTCTTGCCTTTTTTGCAGCTCGGTGGAAATGTTAGCTTTGTGTTTGTAGGTTTGAGCGCCTTCAATCAATAGTCGTCTTGCTCTACCATTACCACATTTAGTGATTTTTCCTAACCGCCGTGTTTCTCCACTAGAGCTTTCACTGGGCACTAACCCTAGGTAGGCCATTAATTTTCTGGGATGATCAAAACGTCGTAGATCCCCTAATTCAGCAATAGTCCCTACAGCCACTAATAAGCGAACGCCTCGCATAGCTTGTATGGCTTTTACCACAGGATAATATCGCCATTGTTTGACTTGATGTTCAAGTTCATTCACCAAGCGAGTGACTCGTTTCATTCGTTCAGTGATGGTTTGTATCATTTCTTGTAAAACAATTTGTTGGCTTGGGTGGGGCAGTACTAATTCAGTTAACCAACGTAAGTGTTGGTTTGACCAATTATCTTTGACGGTGCAGGTAATGTTGTTCCGTAGAAACAAACCTTTGAGCTGATATTTAGCATCTTTTAAATCTTTCATAGCCGTTTCACGAGCGCGAGATAAATCCCGAATGGCTTCATCTTCGGCTTCAGGGACATAAATAGCGGTGAGGGTTTCGGCTTTAAATAGTAGAGCCAGTTTTGCGGCATCACGCTTATCCGTTTTGACTCTATCACCTGATTTTTTAGGAATAAGTGAGGGAGCCACGATATAACAGCAATGTCCAAGGCTTGTTAACAGTCGATAAATCCAATAACCGCATGGTCCAGCTTCATAAATAAAATGTAATGTAGCCTTTGGGTACTGTGATTGTAGTTGCCGAGCGAGTTTTATAAAGGCTGATTTGTTGGTATTTATCTTCCCTAATGATTTTGGTTTAGCACCCCGTTCGTCTTTTAAAACAGCGAGTTGTGTAAATGTTTTATGGGTATCTAATCCGATAAAAATTATGCTATTGTTATTCATGCTAGCCTCCGCTTTAGTTATTTAACAAACTAATTATGGCTCTGTCTTTTTAAGTTAACCCACGATCTTGGAGGCTAGCCTCGTGGGGAGTCATTATGTCTATACGTTTCGGGATAATTGACTGTGAATGATGTTGAACGTGAAAAATTAATAAAAACTAGCTGGGAGTTACATAACCTGATAGAAACTAACTATCTCTCACATCCGGCAACTAGAGGCGATAAAGAATGGCTTGAGAAACAGCGTGTTCTTTTAGCTGACATGGCTATCCATTTGTTACAAACAGCAATGAACCCTGGAAATATTGAACTTGATAAGCTAAAAAATAATCTTCATTCAATTTTAACTATCTCAGATGAATTTTTGCCAAACGCAGAGCTAAAAAAGGCAACTGAGAAGCTTTACGAATAAACGTATACAAGTCATTGCAAAGGACAAAAAAATAGTTGATTTTTGCTCCTGCGTCACTTATTTTCACCAATAACTTTTTTTCTTCTTAATGATACGTTATGTGCATTAGATTAGGTGATATATGAAAAAGTGGCTTATAGAATCAGAGGAATCACTTTGTAAAGCAATGGAAGCCCTAAAAAGTGGTGAAATCCCTAAAGAAAATCTATATAAATTAGCTCCTTTATTTTATTCAGAAAAACAAAAAACAAACAATGAATCGCTGATTCAAGAAATGTGCGATGTAAACGATCAACAAATTGAACACGATTGTTCTTGTGATCCAGACTCAATTAAACGATATAAATTTAATTACGTGTCTTCATACTTATATTGTTATGTTGTCGCAGGAAAAATAGATGACTTCAAATATGACAATGTCATGGATTACGTAAATTCTAATATGGATCTATTTTCTGATTAGGGTAGCACTAAAAAGCACTTAGTATATGAATTCGGCTTTTTATACAAGGTATTCAAAGGGACAAAAAACAGTTAGCTTTTTGTTCACTACGCTCACTTATTTTAGCCAACAGTTATTTGCCTCTTAATTGGGTATTTGGCGTACTGGATGTTATGAAAAATTTTATAATGATTTTTAGCGTGTTATTTAGTTATCAACTTCAAGCACAAGATGATAAAAACATAAAAAAAGCTTTGATTGAGCATTTTAAAGAAGAGCTTCCTAGTTATGAGACTGCATATTTTGACTTAAACAGTGATGGCATAAAAGACGCTTTTATTTATGTAAATCATCGTGATTGGTGTGGTTCTGGTGGTTGTACATCTTTTGTATTTGTTGGTACAAAGCAAGGTTATATATATCAGTCTAAATCAATGATTACGTATAAACCTATTTTAGTAACAGCTAATAAAACGAACGGGTGGTATGATTTAATTGTAAATACCGGTGGCATAGGCAAAGTAGTTTTAGCCTTTGATGGAGAAAAGTATCCATTGAACCCATCTACGCAACCTAAAGCGACCGAGAAGCAATTAAATGGTGTTATTTCAATTCTAAAGTAGCGCCATACAAGCCACTCAAGCAGGACAAAAAACAGTTGGCTGTTTTCATTCCTCAACATTTTAACCAGCTATAAATTTCCTCTTATTGAGGGATTTCTCAAAGGTTCAGTATGCAAATCGATACGACTACGAAAGCCGAATATTTAGAGTTAATTGAAATTTGGGAGTCTTCTGTCCGGGCTACCCATGACTTTTTAAATGACGAATATATCTCATCGTTAAAACCACTAATACTTGAGCATTATTTTGATGCTGTAGATTTACGAGTAGCTAAAAATAGTAATAATAAAATTACTGGTTTTATTGGCGTTGCAGAATGTAACGTTGAAATGCTATTTATTTCACCTGACAGTCGAAACAAAGGTGTTGGTTCACTTTTACTTAAAAATGCGATTGAAACTCAATCCGCCAAGAAAGTTGATGTAAATGAACAGAATCCAGATGCAATTGGCTTTTACAAGCATTTAGGCTTTAGCGTTATCGGTCGTTCGCCACTAGATGGGCAAGGCAATCCTTTTCCATTAATTCATATGGAGTTAATCGAAACATAGCAAGCAAATTAATCTAGTCAAAACAGTGGCTATTTGCTTCTGTGTTCCATATTATATTGCGCGATTATTTACCGCTCAAATGGGTATTATAAGTTGCTCTTTATTCGAAAATAAAAAGGATTTTTTAATTAATATGAAATGCACTTCATTCATGCTTATATCACTCGTTCTTTCAGGTTGCACAGCATTAGATATTCAATCTTGGTCATCTGAAGAAATTGTTGATGGTGTTATATCGTCTGCTATATCGGGTAGGCAAACCTCTTATGGAAATGAGGCTACATGTAATCGTTATAAGGCGATTGGTGGTTCAAGTTATCGACAATGGATAAAGGATGGGGAAATAGCGTGTTCTTATAAGCGTTAGTGTAAATAAAATAGCTCGATAGAAAAGTTCTTTCTGCAATTTCACCGACAGGCGCTTTTTGTAATGTTAAAATTTAGATGATTTGGCAACTATCAGATAAATAGTTAAGCTCATTTAGTACTTAAACCTTATTCGCATTTCATCTCAAGGTTTTCTGATTATAAAGCGAGCTCGCTAGAACCTAAAAGAACGAAATTTTTAGAGATGTTTTTAATTTCATTAGTATAAATCATCTTGCATTGCAGCATGTTTGTCGTTGGTTATGCCTACGTATTGGTTTTAGGTTCGTGTTTGGTTAATCGAAGCTCCGGCTGTTGTAATACTTATACTCATTTTAACGGTGTGCCTTTCCTTGTAATATATTGATTTTTATAATTATGCTTTGTGCTTATTGGTTGCTTATGGAATCGATCAGTTTATGGTTAGGCAAGTTTGTTCTGCACCGAATTGTAGATGGCGTTACAACTAAAGAACCACGGTGAAGAATGGGAAGTCCAGTAATTAAACGTTACACGCCTTATAAACATGGTATTAATCTCTTTCAGAGTTCTTGAGCGTTCGCATTATATTGACTACAATACTGCACTTTTTATTTAATTCAGGTCAATAACATGAACGATACTAACTCGTTACCCGCTTTACCGGATCGTCTTTCTGGCAATCCTCGTAGTCCTCATCATGTGGCAGAGATTTTCGAGCACAAAATTGGTATTTTGGTCAACGGTAAAGAGCGTACTGATGTTGAAGAGTATTGCATCAGTGAAGGTTGGGTAAAAATTCCTTCACCTAAAGCGTTAGACCGCAGAGGGCAGCCACTGCTGATGACGTTAAAAGGCAAGGTTGAAGCATTTTATAGTTAAGTTTTAGGGCTAATGGGGTTTTTATTCTGAATATTGGTATTGTTCATGCCAGTATTTCAGCCTAAGCGCTAAGCCATTAACGACCAAAAGACACCAGAATCGATTGAAAGGTGTGGTGTCTTATCCCCAAATAACAGATTCCATAATGCATTTACTTTAGTTTGATGATCTGTCATGCCCGTAAGCATCAAGCTATATCTTTACTTAATGCTAGACGTCACCACAATCAAAAAAAACTATCTATTTAGCCATCCTTTTCTCGTTGATTTTTGCCTTTAGCGTGTATAACTTATCCAATATGGCAATTATATAATACCAAGTGAAATAATGAGTAAAAATGCAGAGTAAACGCAATTACCGCTGGCTTATTTTTATGACATCATTTTTTACCATGACTGCGGCTAATGCTGACAATGAACTGACTGATGTGATAACAAAAGACGAATTTATTTTATATAAAGATGTTGGTGAATTTATTGACCATTCGCCAAAAGTAACCATTGTTGTGCCAACACAGCAAACTGATGTTGAGATTTACGGCCAAGGAGTCGTGAAAACATTGACCGGTTCAGATTGCGATCGGGATGGTAAGATGGATGATAACCAAACCTGTAACGCTGTGTATTATAAATTGTGGCTGGCCTATCGCTTAAAGCCTTAAATCCACTCACCTTCAGATTGTATATCTCAATAAAGCGATATTCGTGGAAAAAATTTTTTGCGAGTTATTTGCCGCATTTTTCAATTCGAAGGCTTTTAATGTCAGCTGAGTAGGGTGATTTTGCAGACGATAAATTAACGGAGCGTATTAAGTGGTAAAAGTAGGGTTAAATAAAAGTATTAAACTAAGGCTGGCTAAGATTATTGATCTAGAAAATATCGCGTGTTTACACGCTCAGAGTTGGCAAGAAAACTATAATGAAGTGTTATCGGCAGATTATTTAGCTAACAAAGTTGTAGCTGATCGCATGGTATTATGGACAACGCGTTTAACGTCACCTGAGGCGAATCAAGCGGTGTTTGTAGCAGAGCATGGGCAAGTATTTGTTGGCTTTATTTGTCTTTTTGCCGAAAATCATCAAACTTACGGCACTATTATTGATAACTTGCATGTTAAGGCGAGTTATAAAGGTAAGGGTGTTGGTACGTTACTACTCAATACTGCAGCGCAATGGGCCAATAAAGCTTATCCTGAAATTGGACTATATTTAGAGGTTTTAGCCTGTAATAGCAAAGCGATGGGGTTTTATTCTTCATTAGGGGCAATTAATACCAACAGTGGTTATTGGCATACGCCATGTGATAGTAAAGTGAAAGAGTTTGTTTACTGTTGGTCATCGGCAAAGATGCTCTTGGCAGAGATTATGAGTAAGTGATAGGCGCTTAATGATGGTGAATTTTCACGGTGCTTATCTGTACTTTACTGCTAAAATTCAGCGTATATATGCCGAACATATAAATCACTAATATATAAAATACTTAATATATGAAACAAAGTGCGCATGACAACAATCGTCTTCGATTTGTGAGTAAAATAATTAAGGAAGTAATGTATGCAGGCAACTAATCATCGAGTTGGCATTAACGTACAATATAGTGCCTGTTGCAGCTAAGCCAAGTAAATACATTACTAAGTTTAGTGAAAAAGTGGTGATTTTTTATAATGGTTAAATCTGTGAGATAATCTAGTTTTTGCACAGCAAGCGACTTTCAGCATGGTCGTAATTGTGTATTATTTTATATTTTTTTTTGAGTAGATATGACAGCAAATAAACTTGTCAGTGTTTTAAATACTGTAGATGAAAGTGAAATTTTTTTTGGGCCTCAGGGTTTTAAACAAATAACATCCGAAGAAGAACTTAACGCAGCACAGCTTGGTTTTGGCGTGAATGAGTCAGGCCAGCCAATCGCAAACACAGCAAGTAATAATATAGGTGATTGGCAAACCGCTTGGTTGGTTTTTGCTCGCGATACCGAATTAGGCGATCCGTATTTTGTTGATACGCTTAAGCCTGAATTACCGGTTTATACAGGGTTTTTAGGCGATAACGGTTGGGAAGAAGAGCTAGTCGCCAGCAGTATTGAGGCCTATGTTTTGTGTATGCAGTTATTATTGAAGCAGGGCTTACAAACGCAAGCGCAATTTGTGCCTGATGATAATACCGTGGTAGATGCAGACGTTTTGGCCGATATGCAGCAACAATTAATCAAAATTTCCGGTAGTGAGCACTTTTGGCAAATGTTTTTTCGCTGTTACCAAGATTGGCTATTAGACGAATAGCTTCATCAGTGGCATTTTTTCACCAATAAAGTTAAATAGTAGCCTTTGCGGGGCATACTAATTTACTCGCTATAACAATTTATGCCCTATCTTTATGCCTTGCGTAAAGTTACCGCCTAGGTTGAATTTTTTATACCTGGTATTTGAAAAATAAAAAGGTGAATGAACCATGAATATAATGCTTATAAGTGCAGGTGTTTTGAGTGCTACAGCGGCTTTTTTGCATTTAGGCTGTATATATTTTGGCGCGTCTTGGTATCGTTTTTTCGGCGCCGGTGAACAGATGGCGTTAATGGCAGAGCAAGGCAACATACAACCAACACTCATCACTTCGGGCATCACGATAGTCTTAGGTGTTTGGTCACTTTACGCATTTTCGGCGGCGGGCATGATAACGGCACTGCCTTTTACCCGCACTGTATTGGTTATTATTTCAACGATATATCTACTGCGAGGTATTGCGGGTTTTTTCTTTATTAGTAACCCGCTTGGCCGAAGTGCAGAGTTTTGGGTGTGGAGTTCAAGCATTTGTTTGGTTATTGCCGTAGTACATATTATTGGCTTAAAGCAGGTGTGGTCGTCACTTTAGTTCATTATTTTTTAGTCAGTATCGTCATAAGGGCGTTTTAACCGCCATCGTTAGTTTCTCTAACTTGAAAACGTCGGTAAGTGCGTTATTTTTCAATATATTAATAATAAATAGCGCTGCAATGCCATTTCAATCCGAAATTAAAAGCACTAATGTTTTGTTATTAAATGAAATTTTATCTATTTTGCATTTTATTATATTGATCTTAAAAATAGTGGTTGGACCAGTGGGTGTAACTGTGTATACTCAATGG
Source organism: uncultured Colwellia sp. (assembly GCA_913061475.1). GTDB lineage: Bacteria > Pseudomonadota > Gammaproteobacteria > Enterobacterales > Alteromonadaceae > Cognaticolwellia. Next base: position 12,218 of record CAJXUN010000001.1, read on the forward strand.
TACTTATGCAGCAATGCAAAAAAATTATTATTAAAAGTGTTAGGAGTTAACCATGCTAAGTTATAAAGCACCGATAGCAGATATCAAATTTTTGTTCGAAGATGTATTTAATTATTATGAACACTACCAAAAGCATCCTGAATTTGAAGAAGCAACACCCGATTTGGTTGATGCCATTATGGAAGAGTGTGCAAAATTTAGTGAAAATGAGTTACTCCCTATCAATCAAAGTGGTGATGAAGAAGGTTGTACCTTCGATAATGGTGTTGTTACCACACCAAAAGGCTTTAAAGAAGCTTATCAAAAATTTGTAGAGGGTGGTTGGCCAAGTTTGCCGCATGCTGTTGAGCATGGTGGTCAAGGTTTACCAGCGTCGCTTGGTATGGTGATGTCTGAAATGATGGGCACCGCGAACTGGTCTTGGGCTATGTACCCAGGGTTAAGCCATGGCGCAATGAACACTATTCATACTCACGGTACTGATGAACAAAAAGAATTATACCTAACGCGCCTTATTGAAGGCTCGTGGACAGGTACTATGTGTTTAACTGAACCACAGTGTGGTACAGATTTAGGCCAAGTAAAAACAAAAGCTGAACTAAACAGTGACGGTACTTATAATATTACTGGTACCAAGATCTTTATTTCAGCAGGTGAGCATGATCTAACTGAAAATATTATTCATATTGTATTAGCAAGATTACCGGGAGCGCCAGCAGGCACTAGAGGTATTTCATTGTTTATCGTGCCAAAAATGCAAACTGATGAGCAAGGTACTATTGGTGAGTTCAATAATGTTGCTTGTGGTTCTATCGAACATAAAATGGGCATCAAAGGTTCTTCAACTGCGGTACTTAATTTTGACAATGCCAAAGGTGTGTTGATTGGTCCTGAAAATAAAGGTTTAGAATGTATGTTCACCTTTATGAATACCGCTCGTGTGGGTACAGCACTACAAGGTGTTTGTGCGGCAGAACTTGCTTATCAAAACTCGTTAATTTATGCAAAAGAGCGTTTGTCGATGCGCTCGCTATCGGGTACTAAACACCCAGATAAAGTTGCTGACCCGATTATTTGTCATCCTGATGTGCGTAAAATGCTGATGACACAAAAAGCCATTAGCGAAGGCGGTCGTGCGATGATTTATTACACGGCGAAAATTGTTGATGAAATTGAAAACGCTAAAAATGAAGAAGATCGTAAAAAAGCTGATAATCGTTTAGGTTTTATCACACCAATCTTAAAAGCGTTTTTAACAGAGCTAGGCTCTGAAAGTGCTAACCACGGTTTACAAATATTTGGTGGTCATGGTTTCATTAAAGAATGGGGTATGGAGCAAATTGTACGTGACACCCGTATTTCGACCTTGTATGAAGGTACTACGGGTATTCAAGCACTAGATTTATTAGGTCGTAAAGTCTTGATGACACGTGGTAAATCATTAAATGCGTTCGCTAAAGAAGTACTTATTTTCTGTAAAGACCAAAGTATGCTTTCAAGCAATCCACATAGACGCCAAATGAACAAGTTCATCTGGCCGCTAAGTACCACAGTGGCAAAATGGCAGCAATACACTATTCGTTTAGGCCTTAAAGCGAAGAAAGATCGTGATGTTGTTGGCTCTGCGTCAGTCGACTTTTTGATGTATTCAGGTTATATCGTGATGGCTTACTTCTGGGCTCAAATGGCACAAGCGGCTTACGAAAAGCTTGCGACTGACGTTGAAAATAGAGATTTTTACCGCGCAAAAATTAAAACGGCAGAATTTTATTTTGAACGTTTATTACCGCGTACTAAATCTTTAGCGGTGACTATGATGGCCGATCCTAAAACCTTAATGCAGTTAGATGAAGAGTTATTATCTTTCTTGTAAAACTGTTTTGATTTAAGTTTTAATAATGAAAAGCCGTATTTCTTATGAAATACGGCTTTTTTGCATTCGGTGCTTTTGTTGACTTTGATGTGATCGAAAGAAAATATTGTTGTCGGGCGAGTTCTCGTGTTGTTATTTTTGTAGCTTAGTTTTATATCGCTTCCTATCACCTGTAACATGCTCGTTAGTTAATTGGTGTCTTTGGTATAGGTGATTTTTACCAAAAGTGATTTAATAGCTGCTAACCTATTTATATGCAGTGAAAGCAAACCAAGGTAAAAAGCAATGAGTAACTTTACTAAAAATGTTAGTCCTTATGTTGAGCAAGAACTATCTTTAGCATATCAAGCAAGAAAAAACGGCTTGATTGATATTGAATTCTCACATTTAGAGAGTGCACATGTATTAGGACAAGAATCAACATACTTGCACGTAAAGGTGCATGGCTTAATGTTACTTTGGGGCTGGAGAAATAAACAGATAAAAGAAGTGTTGGGACAAGCGCTAAGAATACTCGGCGCGGCAACAAAAACAGCGATAGGATTAGTGCCAGAGGGCAATACTGGCGGGGTTAATGTCAGCCCATTTAAGGTTTTACCTATCAACGCTAAACACCAAGCTATTATCAGCAAAGCTAAGCATTCAGTAGGCGAGTAAAAGCGCGGTCAGGTTGATCAGTAAGGTCAGGATTGTATATCAAATGTTGGCTTTATCTTCGGGAGTAAATTTTGCTAAATAAATATATTTTTATGACAGTTCTTTTATTGCTGTTCGTGCTGCTTTCGGGTTGTGTGCATTATAGTGTCAGTGGCAATTTTCCTAGTAAGCATAGTTCTAACAAAAGCTGTGTACAGGCCAGTAAAAATGAGAGACAGCAATGCCAAGAGGAAATAAAACGTATTAAGCAAAGCATCGCTAAAGCCTCAGAAGGCCAGCACGATGGATAATGTCGAAAATTTTATTGCTAATATTGACCATGCGCAAAAGCGCAATGATGCACTAAGCTTATTAATCTTGCTGTCAAAAGCTTCGGGTTATTCCGCGCATTTACAGGGCAGCATTATTGGCTTTGGACAATATCATTATATATATGACAGTGGCCGAGAAGGGGATGCTTCGGTTATTGCTTTTGCCGCTCGAAAGCAAAACTTAGTGCTTTACATTATGAATGGTTTTTCTCAATACGGTCATTTACTTGAAAAACTAGGTAAGTATAAAGTAGGCAAGTCTTGTTTGTACATCAATAAGCTAAAAGACATTGACCTTGATGTGTTGCTGGAAATTGCTACCTTATCGGTGCAAGCAATGCAGCATAAATACCGCTGCACGGGAAGAAGCGCAGCGGGATATAGCGAATGAATTAGGTGATAGTGTTAGAACGGCGACGGAAATTGTCGTAGCACGTGATTAATTTCGGCAAGCACTTCGGTTGTTAATGGCTGGTTAAAAGCCGCAATATTTTGCCTTAGTTGTTGCATAGTCGTTGCGCCAATAATGGTAGAGGTAACGCCAGTAACTTGATGACACCAGGCCAATGCTAAATGCGCGGGAGCAATATTATGTTTTTTAGCAATGTTAACATAAGCATTAACTGCCGCGTCAGAAGACTTGGTATCCCGAAAAAGTCCATGACGTTGCATCAAGGTAAAGCGACTGCCTTCGGGTCGCTGACCATTAAGGTATTTACCGGTAAGTAAACCTGTCGCCAACGGTGACCAAGGCAAGTAGGCTATATCTTCATGAATACAATTCTCAATTAAATACGGCCAATCTTTGGTATGCAACAAGCTAAACTCATTCTGGATAGAAACCATCCGTGGTAAATTATGCTCAGCGCTAAGACGCAAGTACTGATTAATGCCCCAAGGGGTATCATCTGATAAACCACAATAACGAATTTTTCCCGCTTTAACGCATTGGGCTAAGCCTTGTAAAATATCAAGCATTTCATCATTTTGTTGCACACTATCAACTTGATTATAGTCAATACTATTTGGCCAATGGTTACCAAAGTGTGGCGATTGGCGGTTTGGCCAATGCAACTGATAAAGATCGATGTAGTCGGTTTGTAAACGCTTTAATGATGTTTCAACCGCGGCAATGACATTAGCGCCTGAAATTTTACTGCCATCGCGAATATAAGATAAACCAGGGCCAGCAATTTTAGATGCTAAAACAATATTTTCTCGACGAGAGGGGTTATCGCTGAGCCAATTGCCAATAATAGTTTCGGTTTTGCCATAGGTTTCTTTGCTCGGCGGTACGGCATACATTTCTGCCGTATCGACAAAGTTAATACCTTGGCTTTGCGCATAGTCGATCTGTGCATTAGCATCGGTTTGATTGTTTTGTAATCCCCAGGTCATACTGCCTAAACAAATAGCCGAAACCTCTAATGAGCTACTGCCTAATTTTACATACTTCATATCACAACTCTCAATTTACAACACTTATACCAAAGACATAATCAGCTAAAAAAATCAGCGGATCCAGCGAAGAAACTTAAATTTCATTTTGCTGTATGGCGCAAACCTTACTGGTAAGTCTTTAATAAATGGTCGTTCTAGCACTGATTTTAAATGACTAAAATTATCAAAGCCGGCTTGTCCGCTATATTGCCCCATACCACTGGGCCCAACACCGCCAAAGGGCAGTTCAGGCACAGCATTAAACATAATAACGTCATTAATACATTGGCTACCTGAGCTTATTTCATCAATCCAACTCTGGCATTGTGTTTTGTTTTTGCTAAAGATATAGGCTGAAAGCGGTTTGTCACGTGCTTTAACAAAAGCTTTAGCACTATCAAAATCTTCGATTGTGATAATTGGCAGAATAGCGCCAAATATTTCATCGGTCATTAAAGCACTATCAAGCGGAGGATTAAGCACTATGGTTGGCGCAATATAACGATTTTCTATACTAAATTCGCCACCGACTTCGACGTCTAGATCAGATAGATAGTCGCTAATACGTTTAGCATGGCGTTCATTAACGATACGCCCGTAGCTTTTGCTTTGTTGTGGGTCTTTACCAAACATTTTTGTTATTTGACTTTTCAGTGCCGCAACTAACGGTGCAATCATGTTTTTAGAGGTAATGATATAATCAGGTGCAATGCAGGTTTGTCCGGCATTCATCCATTTTCCCCAGGCAATTCTTTGCGCAGTTATATTGATATCGGCACTTTCGTCAACATAAACGGGGCTTTTACCGCCCAACTCTAAGGTGATTGGGGTTAGATGTTTTGCCGCTGCTGCCATAACAATACGAGCAACCTGACCATTACCTGTGTACATAATATGATCAAACGGCAGGGCAAGTAGCGCGGTTGTTGCTTCGACAGCACCTTCTACGACTGAAAATGCTTGGTTATCTAAATATTGCGGAATGAGTTTGGCTAAAAGCTGTGATGTTGCCGGTGCAAGTTCAGAAGGCTTTACTATCGCGCAATTGCCAGCCGCTATAACGGCTACCAATGGCGCCAAGATAAGTTGCATTGGATAGTTCCAAGCACCAATGATCAGTACTGTACCTTGTGGTTCAGGTTGAATATAAGAACGTCCTGGTTGCGCTACGATAGGGGTAGACACGGAGCGTTTTTTCGCCCAACGATTGAGTCGCTTACAAACGTGGTCAACATCGCCAGTGACGTAAGATACTTCGGTGATCCATGCCTCTTGAGCTGGTTTGCCTAAATCCATTTGTAGAGCGTCTAAAAAATCTTGCTCATGCTCTATAACTAAGCGCTTTATTTGTTGTAGTTGCTGTTTGCGCCAGGTTAAATCACGGCTTTTGTTTGAGGCAAAAAATTGCTGATGCTGCGCCAGTTGTTCGCTAAAATACACAAGTATTCCTGATTAAATTCTATGGTCCGATGACTTAATTTACCTGATTTGCCGTAGGAGTACAAAGCTTTAGTGGATTTACTATTGTGGTTTTATAGCGAGTACAATAGCTAACGTTTGTTGCAATAAGGTGCGCATTTCATGGCTATCGATTGTTGCTCGCTCAAGCAATAATTGACGATATTGAGTTTGCTGTATCAATATGAGTAACATTTGAGCATTAACATTAACGATATCTTTGCTGAAATACTGACATAGTTGCTTGCAGGGCTTTAGTAACGTTTCATAATGTTGCTCAGCGAGCGGGCGTAATGACAACGATACTTGACTCTCATTAAAGAGTTGCTGTTCAACAATCAGTTGCTTGCGATTGCGGTCAATATTTAATCTGATCATTGTTTGCAGTAAATCAGTTAACTCTTCTTGTAATTCAATGCGCAAGCTTACGCGACGTAATGCAACTTTGCTCTGTATTGCTACTAAAGCTAAAATCGGTTGCCATAAATTTTCGGTTACACGAGCGACATTTTGTGAGTTTAATTCGAAAGCTTGCTGCACTAATTCTTGAATATCTTTGAAATAGTATGTGGTGAGAGAAAGTTGAATATTGGCATGAGCGGCCACCGCACGATGTGTAGTACCTTTGATACCTTGCTCAGCAAGTATCGAAATTGCCGATTCTAGTATCAACTTTTTTGTTCTTTCACCCTTACTGCGTCTTTTAACCGGTGTTTGTTCAATATTTTTTAACATCTATTCTTTTTACTCGTCAATAATTGCATTAGTTTGAAGTGATAATATTGCACTGGCGATAACTCATCGCGCTCTATCTATATAACAATATCGTCAATATAACGTGTTAGTTACAATTTAGAAACAATGTTAACAAAACTTTCTACTGAGGATAAGAGACAGCGGTTGCCAACAAACGTAATACTTATTTTTAGACGAAAAAAAGCCCATTATTGTCAGTAACAGTAATGGGCGTTGATTAGCACTTTTAACGGAGGGAAGTTAACCTGCTTTTAGATAATCAGAGTCAAAGTCATCAACATCTATTGTCGCCTTGCGAGCCACTTCTGTTTTGATGAGTAACTGTGCTTCTTCTTCGCTGATAATATTGGCGGCTAGACCTTTTTCAGCAACTAAATCAAGTTGATAAAAAGGTAAGCGCTGACCTAGTTCTCGACAAATTTTATCAAAAATTGGCTCACAAGCGATAATATCTTCAAGTGTTTGTTCTAGCTGACCTAAGACGTTACCTGGTTCGCGAGTAAGGTATTGACCGTGGCCTAAGCGAGAACGGGTGTCATTATGATATTGTAATAATGCTGCAACTTTATGATCTGTGCTGTCAGAAGGTTTCTTCAACCAACAACCTACCGGTAAAATAATAAGCTTTAATGCGAATGCAACGGCCCTATTTGGGAAGTTATTAATTAATTCACTGATCGCTTGTTGAATATTATAAAGGCTGTCTTCTAATGCCCATTGTACCAATGGAAAATCAGCGCTTTGACGTCCGTCGTCGTTATAGCGTTTAAGCGTCGCTGATGCTAAGTATAAATAGCTTAAAATATCGCCAAGTCGTGCTGAAATACGCTCTCTACGTTTTAAATCACCACCTAAGGTCAGCATAGCAATATCTGACAGCATGGCTAAGTTTGAGCTAAAGCGTGTCATTAATTGATAATAACGTCTAGTTTCATCATTGTAAGGGGCGCTAAGCGCGTAACTACCGGTAAAAGAAAACCAAACACTGCGGCAAATATTACTAATAGCAAAGCCGATATGACCAAATAAAGCATGGTCAAAATCATTCAAGGCTTGTTGCTGGTCTTGATTATTAGCGGCTGATAATTCAGCCAGTACGTACGGATGACAACGTATAGCACCTTGGCCGTAAATAATCATGCTGCGGGTTAGTATATTTGCGCCTTCAACGGTAATCGCAACAGGAGCACCTTGATAAGCTCGGGCAAGGTAGTTACCAGGACCCATACAAATACCTTTACCACCATGAATGTCCATGGCGTCAGCAACACATGAACGCATTTTTTCAGTGAGATGATACTTAGCGATAGCAGATACCACACTCGGCTTTTCACCCATATCAATAGCGCCAGTTGACATCGTGGTGACGGCATCCATCAAGTAAGCATTACCGCCTATTCTAGCTAATGCTTCTTCAACACCTTCCATTTTACCTATCGATATTTTAAATTGGCGACGAATACGGCTATAAGCCCCCGTTGCTAATGCAAGCGATTTAATACCACCAGTGCTATTTGAAGGTAGGGTAATTGCTCGACCAACCGATAAACACTCCACTAGCATACGCCAGCCTTGGCCGGCCATTTCTGGACCGCCTATGATGAAACTTAATGGTACAAAAACGTCATCGCCTTGCGTAGGGCCATTTTGAAAAGGTACATTGAGTGGGAAGTGACGACGACCCGCAATAACACCATCAATATCCGTTGGTATTAACGCACAAGTAATGCCTAAATCTTCTTGTTCACCCAGTAAATGTTCAGGGTCTTGCAGTTTAAATGCTAAGCCTAATACCGTAGCGACAGGTGCTAAGGTAATGTAACGCTTATTCCACGTTAAGCGCATACCTAGTACTTCTTCACCATTAAACTCACCGCGGCAAACGATACCATAATCTGGAATAGCACCAGCATCAGAGCCAGCTTCAGGGCTAGTTAATGCGAAACAGGGTATTTCGTCACCTTTAACCAGTCGTGGTAAATAGTAATCTTGTTGCTCTTTAGTGCCGTAATGTTGTAATAACTCGCCAGGCCCCAATGAATTTGGTACACCAACTGTCGATGATAAAACCGTACTAACACTAGAAAGCTTTTGCAGTACACGAGACTGAGCATAAGCACAAAACTCAAGGCCGCCGTATTGCTTTTTGATAATCATGGCAAAAAATTTGTTATCTTTTAAGTATTGCCATACTTCTGGTGCTAAATCGGCAAGTTCATGCGTGGTTTGCCAATCATCAGTCATGCGGCAAACTTCTTCTACTGGCCCGTCTAAAAAGGCTTGCTCTTCAGCGCTGAGTCTTGGTTTAGGGTAATTATGGAGTTTTTTCCAATCCGGTGTGCCACGAAACAACTCGGCTTCAAACCATGTCGTGCCAGCGTCAATTGCTTCTTGTTCAGTTTTTGACATTTCAGGCATAATGCCTCTGAACATGGTGAGTAAAGGATTAGAAATATATTGCTTTCGAATATCGGCAATATTTAATGGTATGGTGATAATGGCAAAAATTAACCAACTGAAGAAACCGATGACATTGAAAAAGGTTCCCACGATCATAAGTATGGTAAAGGCTATGGTAAATGTTGAGAGCGAAGCGCGTGAATACGCCATAAACCCACATAGTGCGATAGCAATGAGTATCCAAGTTAAATAGTCCACATATTTTCCTTAATGTTGATATTTGAAGTCAAAGTATTCTGGAGGTCAGACCAGATGATTGGTTAAGCTTAATTCGTCTTGCTAATAATTTCAAATTATTTATTGTCAGTATAGCCTCTTATCCAAAGCAATTAACCTATCTATGGGCAAAATACCTTATTTAATCGTTGTTATGGTTAAGTATAGAAACTATGTGAAATGATAGCTATAACAACGTAAAATGTCGTTGTTATCTCAGAGGAGGTTAAATAGTAAAACTTTATTAGGTATACATTTTTGCGAGACTGTGTAGTTAGGCTCCAGCCAGTATTGCGCTGTAACCATTTCGTTTAATTTAATTGGTAATGTTTTTATGTGTGAATTAATGGCGATGTCGGCTAATGTGCCGACGGATATTTGTTTTAGTTTTAGTGGTTTAATGCAGCGTGGTGGTAATACCGGACCACATAAAGATGGTTGGGGCATTACGTTTTATGAGGGTAAAGGTTGTCGGAGTTTTAAAGATCCACTGCCGAGCGCGCATTCACCTATTGCACAACTTGTTACCGACTACCCTATTAAAAGTGAAACGGTGGTTTGCCATATTCGCCAAGCAAATTCAGGTGAAGTTTCTTTGGTTAATACACACCCCTTCATTCGTCCGATGTGGGGAAAAAATTGGACCTATGCGCACAATGGTCAATTAGCTGACTTTAATACTAAGTTGGTGATTAATTCCCATCTGCCAATTGGTGAGACCGATAGCGAACATGCTTTTTGTTGGCTATTAGAGCAGTTGTCAGAAAAATTTGGTCAGGATGCACCGAAAGCTGAGGTGTTATTTCACTTTGTTATGGAATTATGCCAGAAAATTAATAAGCTAGGTGTGTTTAATTTACTGTTGACGGACGGTGATTTTTTACTGGTTTACTGCGCTAATAATTTACATTGGCTTACTCGACGTGCTCCCTTTGGCAAGGCGAGTTTAATCGATGCCGAGATGGTGATTAATTTTGATCAGGAAACTACTGAAAATGACATAGTAACGGTTATTGCCACGCAGCCATTAACGGATGATGAAACATGGCAAAAAATGCAAGCGGGTGACGGTTTATTGTTTAGTAAAGGGCAGTTGATTTGTCAGAGTAATCAGGAGTAGGCAAATGATGCCAAGCAAGTGAGCTTTAATTATGCCACTTGCTTGTTTTATCGATAAATACGTTTCTATTGCAGGAATTACTTTGCTGTTGCAATTGAAGGTGTTGCCGGTGTTATTGACTCCAATTGTGCTTCAAACTGCTCAACATCCCCTTTGATTTGATGAAGCTTTACCAGTAAGTAATTTAACTCTTGTGCAAACCACACGTAAGTTACGCGTTTCTTTTCAATCACTTCTCGTTTAAATTTAACCGTTTTCACTAAACCGTACGGCAACATGATTTCTTCTTCACCATCATATTGATAAACGTAGTTTTTTAGCGAGCCTGATGATTTAACCACTGGATAAACAAATTGTTTTTGCTCTGGTTCGCTGATCATATTTAGGCGATGTTGTAGATGATAGCTCAGTGAGTCTTGAATATTGTCAGGAAAGTCTATGTTTTTAGTTTTATCTTTCTTTTCATCAGTAGCGGTATTGTTAGCTGTGTCATAAGTCCATTTATAATATTTATCAGAGCCAGTGCCTTCGCGTTTGTATTCATAGCTTGTCGGTGTAACTTTATTACCTTCCAGCTTAACTATTGAGGTTTCATCACGCACATCTGAGAAAATTAACCACTCGATGTTGGTATGGTAACTATATTGCGCTAGGCCATTGTCTAAATAGCTTAATTTACGTGATGCTTCACCAACCGATTTAGCGTTGCGCAAAATAGTGTACTTTGCACTAAATGCAGGCACCATTACCTTGTTTGCTTTATCTGTTGTCTGGGCAAAAGGCGAAGCACTGAACAATGTTACGCTAGATAACAACAAAGTGACATAAGGTAATGATTTCAACATAGTAAATTCTCTAAAAATAAAGTTATTCTTCGCTAGCATATCCTGAAGCTGGTAAAATAACACCATCAAACAATGCATTTTCACCATTCATGGTGACACGTTTGTTACAACACCAATTTACCACAAGTGGATAAATTCTATGCTCTTGTTGGTGCACGCGTTGGGCAAGGTCTTCAGCAGTGTCTTCAGGGAATACAGGCACTTTAGCTTGTAGGACCACAGGACCGCCATCAAGTTCCTCAGTAACAAAATGTACACTAACACCATGCTCAGTGTCACCAGCATCAATAGCTCGCTGATGGGTGTGTAAACCTTGATATTTAGGTAATAGAGAAGGGTGTATATTGATTAAACGGCCTTGATAAGTTTGCACAAACTTTGGCGTTAATATACGCATAAAGCCAGCCAGTACAATAAGATCAGGCTGATAGTGATTAATCTCAGTAATGAGCGCACTATCGTAATCTTCACGGCTATCGTAGTCTTTATGTGAGAGCACAGCAGTGGCAATATTTGCGTTTTGTGCGCGGGTTAATCCATAAACGTCAGCTTTGTTAGAAACTACGGCGACGACGTCGCCACCATAGTTTTCTTGCTTAGAGGCATCAATAATCGCCTGTAAGTTTGTGCCGCCGCCGGAAATCAGTACTACAATTCGGCTTCGCATGGTTAATTAACCTTTGTTGATAATAACTTGTTCTTGACCCGCTTGTAGATCGGCAATTTCACCAATATGCCAAGCATTTTCACCATGAGCAGTTAAAATATCAATACTTTGCGCTACAGCGTCAGCAGGAACAACAATAATCATACCAACACCACAGTTAAAGGTGCGGTACATTTCATGTGTCGTAATATTGCCTTTTTCTTGTAACCAGTTAAATATTTCCGGCCACTGCCAGCTATTACCATCAACAATGGCTTGCGCACTTTCTGGTAAAACTCGTGGAATATTTTCCCAGAAACCACCACCAGTAATGTGTGATAGGGCATGAACATCAACGTGCTTAAGTAGCTCTAGTACTGACTTAACATAGATTTTAGTGGGTTCGATTAAATGATCACCAATTGATTTGCCATTGAGTAATTCGTTCGTATCAGTGTTGTTAACTTCTAATACTTTACGAATTAAAGAGAAACCGTTTGAATGAGCACCTGAAGACGCTAAGGCAATAAGTTGGTCACCAGCAGCAACCTTCGTTCCGTCGATAACACGAGATTTTTCAGCAACACCAACACAAAAACCGGCTATATCGTAATCACCTTTGTGGTACATACCCGGCATTTCAGCGGTTTCGCCACCCACTAAAGCACAACCTGATAGTACACAACCATCGGCAATACCTGAAACAACCGCAGAGGCAACTTCAACATCGAGCTTATCTGTTGCGTAGTAATCGAGGAAAAATAAAGGCTCAGCACCTTGAACAATTAAGTCATTAACGCACATAGCAACTAAGTCGATACCAACGGTATCGTGTTTTTGTAAATCAATGGCTAAACGCAATTTAGTACCGACACCGTCGGTTCCCGCGACAAGTACTGGTTCTTTGTAACCAGTAGGAAGTTGACAGATAGAGCCAAAACCACCTAGTCCTCCCATAACTTCTGGGCGTGTAGTGCGTTTTACTGCACCTTTAATATTTTCAACTAGGGCATTACCTGCATCTATATCAACGCCAGCATCTTTATAACTTAAAGACTGTTTTTCTTCGCTCACGGGAAACCTCAATTATTAGTTAGTTTGCTTGTACGATAAAGGTGCATATTCTACCAGTGCAAAGGCGCGCTGAAAATCTTTAAAATAAATTATTTTTATATGTAATAAAAATCAGCAACATTATGATAAGATCTTCATTATGAAACACTTGTTAATACACACTATGTTCAGAAATTGTCTGATATTGTTATTTTTTATACTAGCGCTGAAAGTTAGTGCGATTGAAGTCGAAAATTTGTACAGTGCGCGAGTTGCTGTTGCCTCACAATCGTTAGGTGATCGCAATCAAGCACTTAAAAGTGCCTTGCGAGTCATTTTAGTTAAGGTCGGCGGTAAAGAAATCCAGCATCCAGTCATTGATCAGGCAATAAGAAACTACAACCAATATGTCACCCAGTATCAATATATTCGTCATGATAATAAAACCTTATTAAATGTTTCTTTCGACGAAGCCAAGATCAATAGTTTATTTAAAGAAAGTGATTTAGCTATTTGGGGAAGGTTAAGGCCACAAGTGATGGTTTGGCTAGTTGAAGAAGATGGTTTTGAACGAAAAATAATTTCCTCAACTTCTCAGTCATTGTTACCTAATACTATTAATGATTTCTCTCAATTACGTGGTTTACCTTTAGTGATGCCAATTATGGATCTAACCGATCTAACCGCTTTGACCTTATCCGATGTTTGGGGGCGTTTTTCACAACCTGTTGCACAAGCATCTGCACGTTATATGGCAGAAGCTGTTGTGGTGATCAGAATTTCTAATTCGAGCTTAGTGACGGTTGATGATCCGGACGCAGAATGCTCACTTTGCCAAACAAAAAGTTTAGTGGTGGACTGGAGCTTAATGACTGACGCACAACGTGAGTATGCGCAAGTCTTTAGTGAGCAGTATCTAGGCGACAACGTTGATGAATTATTAGTCAGCGCGCTATCTGATATAACTGATATTATCTACCAAAAATATGCATTATCAACCACCAACAGTAATGAATTTGAGATTGACGTTGCTAATATAGAGTCATTAGCCGAATTAATTGCTGTATCAGAATTTCTGGCTGATTTGTCGGCAGTGCAGTCAATACAGCTAGTTAGTGCGCAAGGGACAAACCGACGTTTTAAATTGTCGTTGATTGGCTCACAACAAGCATTATTTGCCTCATTAAAATTAAGTGAGCAGTTAAATCGATTTATCGATCCCTTAGCTGAACGTGAAGGCATAAATCAAGTACCGGTATTTTATTGGGGAAAGAAGTGAAAAAAGTTTCGCAATTAACCTTGTCGGTGCAATTACCTGATGATGAAACTTTTGCCAGTTTTCAAAGTGAAAGTAATCAAATGGTGGTACAGCAAGTTACCTATTTTCTTGATCACATCGGTGATGTTAACAAGCAGGTACATAGTTTATATTTGTTTGGTTTAACGGGTGTTGGCAAAAGCCACTTATTACATGCAAGTTGTGCGTATGCCGATACCTTAGGCGTAACGTCTTTATGTTTGTCATTTTCCGAACTTACGCAACTTTCGGTTGATGTCCTTGAAGGCTTAGAGAACATAGATTTAGTTTGTTTAGATGATATTCAATTAATTGCCGGTAATAAAAAATGGCAACAGGGCGTTTTTGATTTATACAATCGCATGGTTGAGCAAAATAAGTGTTTGATTATTACGGGTGACCAAAGCGTCGCGCAGTTGAATATTAGCTTGCCAGATTTAGTATCACGATTAGGTTGGGGCTTAACCGAACAATTAAAGCCATTAACCGATACCGAAAAGTCATTTGCCTTACAATATCGTGCGCAACAACGTGGCTTGTTTATCAGTGATGACGTAGCGAGTTTTCTGATTAATCGTTTGTCACGCGATATGGGCAGCTTACTTGCCGCTTTGGAGCAGCTTGATCAGGCTTCAATTAGGGAGCAGCGTCGTATTACTATTCCCTTTATTAAAGATGTGCTGTTTTAAGTCAGTTTAAAAGTCTAAGTAAAATAGCTTTTTACGCTCTCGTACCGGGACTTTCTTTTCAAAAAATTGTTTACCATTGGCATTAATTCTTTGATTGTTATTCTCTTTTAGCAATAAATTATCTGCTGAGGCTTTATGCGCTTGGCTGACTGTTGGACTAATAGCTAAATTTTCTGCCCAGGTTTTTCCGCTCATCATTGCGATAGGGGCAGATAGGTTGCTTATTATCTCGGCGGCCTCATCAAATTCAGGCAATATACGCCGAGTGACATAGTCTACTCTAGGTTTAATATTAGGATCACCAATGCGGCCACGTTGTCCCCAAGTTACTCGATATTCCTCGTTTGCACTCTGCGGCAGATTAGTAATGGCAATATCTCGATCAACATTGTAACGTGCTTTCATCATTATGGCGTCGAATAACATGGCATAGTCTTCACGTTTACTTGAATAATTGTAAAAGTGTGGTGCATGTTCAGGACTAAAAAATGTAGTAACATCACTCGGGCTATAGTTATTCTCGGTATCTGTAGCAGTTTCGCCGTTATAACGTATTTGTGCCAAACGATACATCTGGGTGCCATTTAACGGCATTGCCGTACTCAACTTATCAGATTCGATGCCTGTCCCTTGCTGTCTTTGGTCAACAGAATCGAGTATACGGTCAGTTTTCGTTAAGTTTGCCCACGTACTTTGCGGAAAGTAATCATTTGCGTGTGCGAGCTCATGGTACATCAAAGCCGCTAGTTGATAGATGCCATCATCTGCATCACGTGTGGAACGTAATTCTTTTGGATATGAAAAACTGGCGTACTGATTGTTTTTTACAAAGCGCCACGGCATGAAAAAATTTAATGTTTGGCCAAATGATGAGCGAAAATCAGGCGCTTGATTTATCGTGTCTCTTTCGTCTGGCGTTAACCAAAGGTTATTTGGATCTAAATGTATAGCCCCTGTAACTGCCCAATAGTAGGACGGACGAATATCAGATGAAATCACAATGGCAGTGGTGGCGCGCAGTAGGTTCTTAAAATCGCCGTGTTGGTCATTGTTTTGCAAAAACTCTTTGAATCTTCGCCCCATCCAATGATGAGAAACGAGTACTCGATCCATGATATCGTCAATATCAGGTGTGGTGGTGTCGTGGGCAATTAGCGGCAATTCATTGAAACGACAAGTTGTTCTAAAATCAATGCTATTGCTGTAAACACATTGTGATAAAACGCTAGCATATGGCGAATTGGCATTGAACGGCAATACATTGGCTAACCGCGTATCGTAAGCAATGTTATCATCGGTGCTAATTGCAGTGGCATTTTCAACTAATATAGTAACAGTATCTTGATAACGTGAAGCATCATCTGAGGCACTAACGGTAAATGTTAGCAAGCTATCGGCGCTAACAGCAGGCGCATTAAAAAACACCGTTGTTTTTCCTGCCGTTGATTCACTAAAAGTTACCGCTGGTCCCGATGTTTGCTGCCATTGAATACTCTCGCTGCTTATTGTTGAGTTTTCTAAGTAGGCGCTTAAAGATACGTCACTGCCTTCTAATGCCGCATGACCTAACCTAGCGGATACTTGGTTGCTTTCATCTGACACAACGACGGTATGGCTGAGTGTTTCATTGGTGCCATTGCGATTAAAACTAACTTGAAAGCTGTAATCACCGGCTGTTGGGGGCGTAAAAGCGATAGCTTTTGAATTTTTGGCGTGAAAGATTAGTTCACTGCCTGCGGTTTGCTGCCAAGTTATATTACTTAAGGTGTCGTTTGGGTAATAAAGGAATAGCTCGACGGGCTGTGCAATTTTGCTGGCTTCATCAATGGCGATAATACCTGTTTGAGTGACAATGGGCGTAAAATCATTATTATTATTATTGTCATCTGAACTGTCAGAGCTACCACCACATCCTTGTAATATCATCGTGAGTATCAAAAGAGTGTGTAAAATGTTTTTTTTTGTCATTTGAATCTTTTTCATCCATGCTTCTATTTAAATACCTAAGTACATTAGCAGACCTGCGAAAGGGCAATTAAGTTCCGAGCAATACTCTATAGATTTATATATCAGTCTATACCACCATTTTTAAACAATGTTAATTAGATAAAAAAGGGCAATAGTAAGGTAATACTATGATAAGTTGTTTTATTTTGCTATTAGAGGTGAAAATACTAGCACCAAGTTGGGCTGAATGCCTTTTTAGTGCTAGTGAGTGATGTGAAAGCTAAGCGTCACTGAATTATTCGGCCTTCTTTTTACGAATACTTAAACCTAATTCTTGTCCACGATATTTTGCATAATAACTACCGGCAATAAACATAATGCTAGCAAAAAATAGCTCGCCAATTGCCCATAGTTTTTCATCTGCCGAAACCCATAAGGTAGTTAAGCTATGCAGAAAATAAATCATAACAATAAAGTTTGACCAAGCGTAGGTATATGGGTTGCCCTGTACTAAGCCTTTTAAGGGGAATAATAACGGCAGGACAAACATGACTAAGGTTAGGGGAACCGATAGTGCGGTATCATCACTGATGAAAATTAGCCAAAACGGCATATAAAACAGCAATGAAAAATAGCCAAACAAGGTTATTTGTTTGAGTGTAGACGTTGAAAATAGAGGTTTGTTTATCATTATTATTTAATCATTATCCGGCATGAGTGAAAGTACATTTTCGGGCGGGCGACCGATAATGGCACGAGTATTATCGGTGACAATAGGGCGTTCAATCAGTTTAGGGGTTGCGACCATAGCGGCTATTAATGTCGCGTCATCGGCGTTGGCCAAGTTTTGTTCTTTAAATTCAGCTTCTTTGCTTCGCATCATCTCGCGCGGAGAAACCTTTAGTAAGGTCATTAATTGCGATATTTCGGCTGTGTTCAGTGGTGCTTTTAAATACTCAACAATAGTGACTGGTTGATTATTATCTTCGATAAGTGCCAACGTTTGTCGGCTTTTTGAGCAACGAGGGTTGTGATAAATTGTTAACATTTTCTTCTCTTAAAGTGGTTTAGATTAATTAATGCTATTTTAGCTGATTTTTATAAACGCTTAAGCTTTTCTTGTTGTTCTTGCAATTGCAATATGCGGCCTTTCATGCGTTTTTTCAATAACGGGTTATCTTCAACAAAGTTATAGCCGGTTTGCAATTCATCAACCGCTTTAGGATAGGCGCCAAGTAAGGCGTAAACTTCGGCTTTGGTGGCATGCATTAATGCCATTTTATCTTGTTTTCGATAAATTTCTGTTAATAAGTCATTGGCAATAAAGTGCTTTGGACTCACGACTAAAAAGTTCTGTAGCAACATCTCAGCTTTACTATATTGCTCAGCTTCACTTAATACGTTGGCATAATTTAGCGTAACAACCTGATTATTCGGCATTAAAAGATTAAGTTCAGCTAACATGCTTATTGCTTTGTCGTATGCTTTTACGGCGATATAGGCGTCGGTGAGGGCATCGGCATAAAATAAGTTTTTCTTATCAGCACTCAATAACGCTTCAAGTTGGTTGATAGCCGTTTGATAGTCTTTGTTTTCATAATGAGATAGGGCTAGACCATATTGTGCCGCTGCCTTGACCGCGTAACGTTGTTTGTCTAACGTTTGTTGAAAATTAATAACATTATCTTTCGCATTATGTTCATAGCGGGCAGTAATTCGTGCTTTTGCGAGCTCAAACTCTAAGCTTGGTGCTAATGGCCGAGGTGAGTAATTATGTGCTCTTATTCTTGCATCTGAAATTCTAGACTCTGGCAGTGGGTGGGTTAGTAACATTGCAGGTGGCTTTGACTTGTATCGATATTTCTCCGCCATAGCAGCGAAAAAATCAGGAGCGCCTTGTGGATTAAAACCACTGTTTGCTAGTAGTGTGATACCCACTCGATCGGCTTCTTGCTCATTGCCGCGAGTATAATTTATGCTTGCTTGTTGAGATGCTGCCATTGTTGTACTTAGCGCTGCCAGACCGACACTTGGGTTTATCAAGGTCAGTAAAACACCAGAAATCATCCCTGCCATGGTTAACGGTTGTGATTTGTTTTGTGATTCTAACCTTCTTGCCAAGTGGCGTTGTGTCACATGTGATATTTCGTGAGCGACGACAGAAGCGAGTTCACTTTCAGTGCTTGCTGTCGTGATCAGGCCGCTGTGAATAGCAATATGGCCACCAAAAAAGGCAAATGCATTTAATTCTTCATTGCGGATGATAAAAAATTCAAAACTATAATTTACGTCTTTGGCATTTCGCACCATGCGATTACCTAAATCATTGATATACTCCATTAACACGGGATCGTTTAATATCGGTTGCGTTGCGCGAATTTGCCGCATCATTTCGCTACCTATTTGGCGCTCTTTTTCAATCGATAAAACACTAACACCGGCTGAACCTATTTCAGGCAGTTTATTTTTATTACTTTCTACATTTGCGGCAAATACACTGCTGGTGAACGATGTCGCTAAGGCAAGTGAAATGATAAGCGGCTTTAATTTAAACAAATTTAATTTTCCATGTTGTCGGGTGTATCGAAGCTATCAATCGGCTGAGATTGTGAATGCTTACGATGAATTTCTTGACAAAACTCAGCAATTGAAAAGCCTTTAATGTCGATAATATGAAATGACCGGGCTAATAATTGAATCAGTTCATCAACACGCTGGTTGGCATAGCGAATGAGCGCATAGTCAGCTTTGTCACCTTTTTGAAAGGTATAGACAATAAAAGGAATTAATGAGTTCAATCTAAACAACATTTGCATTGTTTCAGGTGTCCACTTTATAAATGGG
The DNA here is from genome assembly GCA_913061475.1 of uncultured Colwellia sp. Classification (GTDB taxonomy): domain Bacteria; phylum Pseudomonadota; class Gammaproteobacteria; order Enterobacterales; family Alteromonadaceae; genus Cognaticolwellia. The sequence goes on from CAJXUN010000001.1 coordinate 31,830, forward strand.
CAATTTGGGTTGTTCAGTTGAGTTTGAAGTATACGTTCACCGTTTACGATGGGATAGCAATGCAATTCATAGTGCTGGTCCGTCATACTATGATACAGCATAATTTGCGGTTTATTTGCCGCTTCATGCTTGCCTGAGGGTAATTTTATTTCACCTAAGAGACTAAAGTTCCAATTACTATGATCAAGTAATTGTTTAAAAGCGCTGTCAAAACCATGGGTTAAAATGCCATCAATATCACTTATTGAACTGGTCGCCAATTGATAAATGGTCGGTATATCGCCCCAATTTATCTTTTTTTTGTAGGCATTGATTTCTTTAAGGTTTGGATTATCAGAAAGCTCGCTCATTTAACCTCTTTACATTATTAGAAAAATACATCAAAAGAATGCGTTAATGTCATTGTAATCAATTGTCGCAAATTAGATAATCAAACAAAAGCACTGTGCATATTTTTATTTATGATATACGAATACGATGCTACACAAGATAAATGCCCAGTTCCACTGGTAAATTTACGCTTGTTACTTAGAAAACTAACACCCTTTGATAGTTGTTTGATACGCCTTTGTGATAATGGCTCTAAAAAAGATATTCCTAAATTGTTAATGAAACAAGGGTTTTATTTTGAACAACGGAAAGTTAATGAGCATATTGTTGAATTAACAATAAGAATGGAAAAGTAAATATTATGGTTTCTCTGTTTAGCGATTGGTACAAAAGAAATTTTTCAGACCCGAGTGCAGTAACCTTATTGGTTATTTTGATTTGTACGTTTTTATTCGTTTATTTTTTTAGTAATTTACTGATGCCGGTATTTGTTGCCGTCGCGATTGCTTTTTTATTAGACCTACCGGTTAATAAGCTTTCTCAGCTTGGCTTGTCTAGAGGCTTAGCCGTGATCATGGTGGTTTCTGCGTTTGTTGGCTTGTCGTTAGTTGGAGTGTTGGGATTAATGCCGGTGATTTGGCAGCAAAGTAGTAATTTATTACAAGAAGTGCCACAAATGGTTGGGCAAGGACACACTTATTTATTGGCTTTACCCGAGCAATATCCAGGTTTAGTCAGTGTTGAACAAATTGCTAATGTTATTACTTTAGTAAATGATAAACTGATCGAATGGGGCGAAGTGGCCTTAAAAGCATCACTTAATTCCATCTCTAATGTTGTTGCACTATTGATTTATCTTATTTTAGTACCCTTGATGGTTTTTTTCTTTCTGAAAGATAAAAGTGTGCTCTTTAATAGCTTACGAAAATTTCTGCCAAAAGATCGCCGAATGGCAAAACAAGTGGGTATTGAAATGAATCAACAAATTATGAATTACATTCGCGGTAAGTTGATTGAAATTATTATTATCGGCGCGGCATCAACCATTGCATTTATTGCCTTAGGACTTAATTACCCCGTATTGCTCGGCGTATTGGTTGGTTTGTCGGTACTGGTACCCTATGTTGGTGCGACGATTGTCACCTTACCGGTATTACTTGTGGCTTTATTTCAATTTGGCACCAGCGCAGAGTTTGGTTATGTAATGCTTGCCTATGGCATCATTCAAGCCTTAGATGGTAACTTATTGGTACCTTTGCTTTTTTCTGAAGCGGTCAACCTTCATCCGGTCACTATTATTATTGCAGTGATATTGTTTGGTGGTTTATGGGGTTTTTGGGGGGTGTTTTTTGCCATTCCATTAGCCACGCTCGTTAAAGCGGTACTTAATGCTTGGTCAACTACGACCCAGCATGACGCCATCCCCGTAAAATAATACGCTAAAGATAAATCAATACTCTGTTTGATGAGTATTGATTTATTAGCTACTAATATCATTGTCACCTTTGCGAACTGATAACGAAAAGCCGTGTTTTTTTTGCGTTTCATTACCTATGAATCGCCTGCTTGCATCTATACTTATCTAATCGCGGTTATCGGATTATCACGATCCAGATAAGTCATCCCTTAATTATTTATCTATTTTATTCTTCCTTGTTTTCAAGCATTCCAATCTTGTCATTGTGTGATTTAAATCAAAACAAAATATTATGTCTATGCCAATATTAGCCTGAAATTAAGGTGCTGGTAAGGGCGTAACAATGAAATTATCTAAACGGATTTTAACGACATTAGCGAGTACCTTTGTGCTTGTCTCTGGCAACTTCAATGTCGTGGCAGAAGAATTGACAGCTGCACGGGAGATACAACTTGTTCATATGGTGAAGCAAGATTGTGGCTCTTGCCATGGTATGACACTAAAAGGTGGTCTAGGTCCAACATTACTGCCCGATTCGATGAATAAACTGCCCTTAAATGCAATAAAGAATACTATTTTATTCGGTCGTCCTGGGACGGCAATGCCGCCATGGCAATCTATTTTGACCGAGCAAGAAGCACTGTGGATCAGCCAACAATTACAACAAGGTATCGCAACTCATGATTAAGTTAAATAAGGTATTAGCCGTAACGTTTTTATTATTACTGACTAGTGCCTGTAGTCAGTCAGCAAGCAATCAGCATCGTCAAACTCAGTCTCCTGTTTCTGCAACCTTAAGAGCTACCGGTGATCTCGGTGTTATTATTGAAAGGGCAACATCGCAAGTGCAAATTGTTAATCACAGCAGCAATACGATGTTAAGTGAAATCGATGGTTTAGGTGATTTATCTCATGCTTCAATTGTTTACTCTCGTGATCAGCGTTTTGCCTATGTGTTTGCCCGTGATGGCGGTTTAACAAAAATTGATTTATTAAAAGATAAAATTGAAAAACGCATTATTCAATCAGGTAATAGTATCGGTGGCGCTATCAGCCAAGACGGCAAACTTATTGCGGTATCAAACTATACGCCTGGTGGAGTTAAGGTTTTTAATAGTGAGACCCTTGAGCTAGTTGCCACAATTGATAGCAGTATTTTAGTTAATAAAGCCAAAAATAAAGCTGACAGTCCGGTGCGTTCTAAAGTTGTTGGCTTAGTGGATGCCCCTGGCCAAAAATTTGTTTTTAGTTTATTTGATAGTAATGAAATTTGGATTGCTGACTTTTCTCAGGCTGAAATGAAATTAACTAAATTTTCCGATATTGGCGCTTACCCTTATGACGGGCTAATCAGCCCTGATGGTCGCTATTATATCGCCGGTTTATTCGGTGAAGATGGCTTAGCTTTACTTGATTTATGGCATACAGAACAAGGGGTACGCAGAATTTTACCTAACTATGGTAAGGGTGATGCAAAATTGCCAGTGTATAAAATGCCTCATTTAGAAGGTTGGGCCATGGCTGGTGATTACGCATTTCTACCGGCAGTGGGTAAGCACAGTATATTAGTGGTTGATACTAAAACTTGGTTGCAGGTCGCTGAAATTCCTGCACATAGCCAACCTATATTTGTTATGGCGCAACCTGATAATCGACAAATTTGGGTGAATTTTGCTTTTCCAGACAATAACACCATTCAGGTCTTTAACACTGAAACCTTTGCATTAGTAAAAACTTTAACCCCCGGACCTGCTGTACTGCATATGGAATTTACTCCGCGCGGTGAAAACGTGTGGATTTCGGTGCGAGATAGCAACGAAGTACATGTTTATGACACCGCCACACAAACACTGATAGATAAATTATCAGTTAAAAGTCCTAGTGGGATATTTTTTACTAGCCGTGCTCACCAAATAGGACTGTAATTATGAAGACAACACTGACTCAGCTAGAGCAAGATATTATTAATCAATATCAGAAAGGTTTGCCGCTTTGTTCTACGCCTTATAAAGCTATCGCGCAAGCGCTTAATAGCTCAGAAGAAGAAGTTCTATCTGCGATACAAGCACTAGACAATGCCGGTATATTATCGAGGGTAGGCGCGGTATTTAATCATAAAAAAGCCGGTTCAAGTACGCTCGCCGCACTAGCGGTACCTGAGGCTGAATTAGATAGCATTGCTGAAATAGTTAACCAATTCGACCATGTTAATCATAACTATGGCCGAGAGCATGGTTATAATTTGTGGTTTGTGGTTACCGCCAGCGATGAGCAAGCATTGATCGAGGTGATAGCAAAAATAGAGCAGTTGACGGGCTACCCGGTCTTAGTTTTACCGATGGAAAAGTCTTATCACATAGACTTGGCATTCAATATTAACTTTGCTGAATCGCCTCGAGGTTGTCATTAATATGAACCTACTATCAAGCGAAAATCATGCTGAAACGATAAAAGAAGCCGCTTTGCCTGCGCCATTATCAGCGAGTCAGCAGGATGCGCTGCGTGCAATATTAGAAAGTGGTTTACCGCATGTCGCGCAACCTTACCTCAGTATTGCCAAGCAAATTTCAGCGACACAAGCACAAGTATTAGCACAAATAGCGCATTGGCAAGAAGATGGCTTAATTAAGCGCTTTGGCTTGGTGGTTAAACACCGTAAATTAGGCTTTAACGCCAACGCTATGGTGGTTTGGAATATTGCCGATCACCAGGTTAATGAAGTCGCCGCACTATTATCAAGTTGTACGGAAGTGTCTTTATGCTATCGACGTCCTCGTCGCTTACCTGATTGGCCATACAATCTATTCTGTATGATCCATGGCACCGATAGAGCGATTGTTTTAGCACAAATCGCCGCTATGACAAAAAAGTTCGCCTTGGAAGCGGTGCAAAAAGACATTTTGTTTAGTTTCAAAGCCTATAAGCAACAAGGTGCTCGGTACGGGAAAAGAGGCCTTAATAATGGATAAGTCGTCTCGTCATGCACATACCGAGTTAGCTGAGCTTAGTTTGTTAGATAAGCGACTCATTAACTTATTACAGCGTGGCCTTCCTATTACAGAACGCCCGTTTTTAGAGATTGCTGAACAGCTAAATAGCAGTGAAGATGAAGTGCTTGAACGCTTAAATCATTTAATGTCGAGTAAGGTATTAACCCGATTTGGCCCTATGTTTGATGCGGTTTGCTTAGGTGGTGCATTTACATTAGCCGCATTAGCGGTACCAGAAGACAGGTTTGAAGAAGTTACTCAACAAGTCAATAGTTTTGATGAAGTTGCACATAACTATCGAAGAACTCATCATTTTAATATGTGGTTTGTTGTTGGCGCTGAATCTGAAGCAGAAGTTAATCAAGTGATTAGCGATATTGAAGATAAAACCTCATTACCCGTACTTAATACACCAAAATTAGAAGAATTTTATGTCCAATTATACCTCCCCGCATAACCTACAGTTATCGTCTTTAGAGCGACAGTTCGTGTTGCTAACTCAGTCAGGTTTACCTATTGTTGCCCAGCCATATCAGTATGTTGCCGAGCAGTTGCAAATAACGGAGGCAGACGTGTTAGCGATGACCACTGATTTAAAAGAGCGTGGCATTATTCGTCGTATAGCGGCGGTGCCGAATCATTATAAATTGGGTTACCGATATAATGGTATGACGGTTTGGGATGTTGAAGATGAATACGTTAGTGAGTTTGGTCAAGCCGTAGGGCGTTTACCTTTTGTTAGTCATTGCTATTTACGTCCACGTCATTTACCGCAATGGAATTACAATTTATTTGCCATGGTACATGGGAAAACAACACAAGAAGTCCAGCAATACCGAACCCAAATCAAAGATTTGCTGATTAATGTTTTACAGGTACGAAATGATGATTCAGATCATGGGATAAAGCTGATGACTAATGATATCTTGACGAGCACAGAGATACTGAAAAAAACCGGCTTGCGACTAAAACGCTAGTGTAAATAAAAGCTTAAAAATGGCTAAGTTACATTGCATAGCTTAGACAATTTACCATTTAAAAGGATCAACGCAGATGTTTAGAATTTCACAATTATTAAAAACATTTTATGATGATTTACCGGCCAATAAGGCCCACAAAATGCCAGGGCCTGTGGTCATTTGGAATCTGATCCGACGTTGTAATTTACGTTGTAAGCATTGTTATTCAACGTCACTTGACATGGATTTCAACGATGAACTCTCCACCGAGCAAGTTAAAGCGACCATTGATGATCTAAAAGTGGCGCATGTGCCAGTGTTGATATTTTCCGGTGGTGAACCGTTATTACGTCCAGATATTTATGAAATTACCGCTTATGCCAAAGCAAAAGGCTTTTACGTTGCTTTGTCAACTAATGGCACTTTAATCAATGAAGATAATATTGCGCAAATTAAAGCCGCTGATTATCAATATGTCGGTATTAGTATCGACGGCCTCGAAGATTTTCATGATGAATTTCGTCGACAAGAAGGCTGCTTTCAAGAATCAATGAACGCTATTGATTTATGTAAAGCCGCGGGAATTAAAATTGGCATGCGTTTGTGTTTAACGCGTGATAATTTTGAAGATTTACCGAAAGTACTGGATTTAATGGAAGAGAAAAAGGTTGATAAGTTTTATCTATCTCACCTGAATTACTCAGGTCGGGGTAAACGTAGCGCAGAAAATGATGCTATGTTCAAAATGACCAAAGACGCCATGATTATGCTTTATGAACGAGCTTGGTCGCATATTACGCAAGGCATCGAAACGGATTTTGTCACCGGTAATAATGATGCAGATGGTGCCTTTATGTTGCAATGGGCTGAGCATAAGTTTGCTGACCAATTCCCAGAAAGAATTGCTAATTTAAAGCAACGATTAATTAATTGGGGTGGTAATGCCAGCGGCGTCAATGTTGCTAATATCGATAATACCGGCACTATTCATCCAGATACATACTGGTGGGGACATCCGATTGGTAATGTTAAGACTGAGAAGTTTTCTGATGTTTGGAAAAACACTCAAGACCCTTTAATGCTAGGTTTTAGGCAACAACCACGACCTGTGAAAGGGCGTTGTAGCGCTTGCAAGTATCTTGCTATTTGCGGTGGTAATACACGTACACGGGCATTTGCACAAACGGGCGATGTTTGGGCAGAAGATCCGGGGTGTTATTTAACGGATGCCGAAATAGGTGTTAGTAATAAATTCGAACAACGCGAAGATATCCCTTTTTTAGCGGTGTAATCGCACGCCAACTAACTTAGTTTAATTAACGCTAAGATATTGGAATATAATTTTATAAGGTTAATGATTTTTATTCTATAATCGAATAAAGAACAATAAGGTAATGTATAACATGGTGCAGTTATCCAAGGAAAATCAATTGAGTACAAATGTTTTGAATAACATAAATAGAAAGTCTACCTTACAGGCTGGTGAAGTAGCGCTTGTCGGTTCAGGCCCAGGCGACGCGGAATTATTAACTATTCGTGCCTTACGTTTTATTGAACAGGCCGATGTGGCTATTTATGATCGTTTAGTTAGCGATGAAATTATGGCGCTTTTACCAGCAGAATGTGAACGTTTTTATGTTGGTAAAGAGCAAGCAAAGCATTGTGTTCCGCAGGGTAAAATTAATGAATTACTGGTGCAATACGCTCAACAAGGTCGGAAAGTTTTACGCTTGAAAGGTGGCGATCCTTTTATCTTTGGTCGTGGCGGTGAAGAAGCTGAATTTTTATTAGAAAATGGCATCAGTTGTCACGTATGTCCCGGCATAACCGCGGCATCGGGTTGCACGACTTATGCAGGCATCCCACTTACCCATCGTGGTGTTGCACAAGGTTGTACTTTTATTACGGGTCATATGCAAAACGATGGACAACTTAATTTACCTTGGCAAAGTTTGAGCTGTGCAACGCAAACCGTGGTCTTTTATATGGGCATTAATACCTTGCCTAGTATCACTGAACAGTTGATCAAACATGGTCGTGATGCCAACACTCCAGCAGCACTGATTCGTAAGGGCACTCAACCCGATCAGCAAATTTTCCGTGGTGATCTCTCGACCTTAGCGGATTTAGTAACGCAGCATAATATTACCCCGCCAACACTTATTGTTATTGGCGATGTTGTTAACCAACTAACCGATGCTGCGCTGGCAAAACCGGGCTTTTTGGATGCAAAAGATTATCAAATGAAAATGCCATCGTCAGTAAAAGTAGGTTAGGTTTTATCTAATTTGATGCTGTTTACTCCTGTATTTATATGTGTGAAGTCATTATGGAAATAAAATTTACGTTATCAAAGCAACGACTCAACGTATTGAAAACGTTATGTTGTTCATCATTAGTGGTTTTTTCTTTGTTTGGTTATACACAAGAAATTGATAAAAAAGAAAAAAATGCTGAATCACTGTACCAAGAGCATTGTCAAAGCTGCCATGGCGTTGGCAGAATGGGCAGTATGGGACCGGCACTTTTTCCAGAAAATTTATCAAGGTTACGTAAAAATAAAGCCATTGAGGTAATTCAACAAGGCCGCGCAGCGACCCAAATGCCTGCTTTTGCTCAAAAATTAGATGTTCAACAAACTCAATTGTTAGTGGATTATATTTATACCAAACCGGACGAACAGCCGCAATGGACAATGGCTGATATCAATGCAAGCAATATTCAACATTTCGATCAAAATCAATTAGGTGATAAGCCGTTGTTTGATGCAGATTTAATGAATTTATTTATTGTTGTCGAACTTGGCGATCATTCCGCGACCTTGCTAAATGGTGATACTTTTGAAGCGATAACGCGCTTTAAAACCCGTTTTGCCTTGCATGGTGGGCCAAAGTATTCACCTGATGGTCGCTATGTTTATTTTGCGTCACGCGATGGCTGGATAAGTAAATACGACATCTATAACATGAAGATGGTGTCAGAAGTACGAGCGGGAATTAATACCCGAAATTTGGCAGTTTCTTCAGACGGTAAGTACGCCATCGTCGGGAACTATTTACCGCATAATGTCGTTATTCTGGATACTAAAGACTTATCACCAATTAAAACTATTGAAACAATCGACAGTGAAGGTATAAGTTCACGCGTTAGCGCGGTATATAATGCCCCGCCACGTCATAGCTTTATTGTTGCATTAAAAGATGTCAAAGAAGTCTGGGAAATACCTTATAGCGACAAAGGCGGCGTAGAGGTTTATAAAGGCTGGGCGCACGATTATCGTAAAGATAGCGGCGAGGGAAAAGTTGAAAACTGGCAAGTTACAGCGCAGTTTCCTATCCGTCGTATTCGCACCGAAGATTATTTAGATGACTTTTTCTTTGACCCTGAATATATCAATCTCATTGGTGCGTCGCGTGATAGCCATAATGGTCAAGTTATTAACCTTGATGCCAAGAAGAAAGTAGCCACTATTGCTATGGCCGGTATGCCACATTTGGGCTCAGGCATTACTTGGGATTATCAAGGCAAAACTGTGTTTGCATCGCCTAATATCAAAGAAGGGCGTGTGTCTGTTATTGATATGGAAAACTGGAAAGTGATCAAAGAGATAGAAACTCAAGGTCCGGGGTTTTTTATGCGCAGTCATAGCAATTCGCCTTATGCTTGGGTTGATGTGTTTTTTGGCCCGAATAAAGACAAAGTTCATGTGATTAATAAAAGTACATTAGAGATTGTAAAAACCTTAGTGCCCGTGCCAGGTAAAACTGCCGCTCATGTTGAATTTACTAAAGATGGTAAATACGTATTATTAAGTATTTGGGATAATGACGGCGCTTTAATTGTTTATGACGCCAAGACATTGAAAGAAATTAAACGTTTGCCGATGAAAAAACCCTCAGGAAAATATAACGTTTTTAATAAGATAAATTATGAAAAGGGCACCAGTCACTAACCTAAACAGGTAAGCGAAGGCTGCTAATATTAAAAAAGCTTAACATGAAAATGGTAAGCTTTTTTGTTGCTATGGTCATATTTAAAAGCTGTTATTAAAGTGCTTTTAAAACATCCAATACTACTTGATGATGATCTTTAGTTTTGAACTTATTAAAAACATGACTGATTTTTCCATCTAAACCCACCAAAAAACTTAAGCGATGGATACCATCGTATTCGCGGCCCATAAACTTCTTTAAACCCCAAACGCCAAAAGCATCGGCAACACTGTGATCAGGATCTGATAATAAGCTGAAATTGAGTTCATCGCGTTGGCAAAATTTAGCTAACTTTTTTGGTTCATCTGGACTAATGCCAAACACTTGGGTGTTTAACGCATCTAAATCGGCCTTATGATCTCGAAGCCCTTGCGCTTGAACGGTACAACCTGGCGTCATGGCTTTAGGATAAAAATAAACTAAAACCTGCTTTTTACCGATAAAGTCTGCAAGATTAATATCTTGGGCATTTTCATCTTTTAAAGTGAATAGTGGCGCGTTATCGCCGACAACTAATGTGTTCATTGGCTCTCTCTAAAATAAGTTTGATTGAATTTTCTTTATACAACCTTGTACATCAAATTGTTCGCATAATTGTACAAAGTCACTTTCAAGTTTGTCGATACTGGTTTCTTCCATCAGTGCAATTAATAATGAAGCACTCATATGATTGTTTTTCTGATTAATTTCAGACTTTAACGACGATACGTCAATATTGCGAGTGGCAAAGAATGCCGTAACGGCTTTTAATACACCGGGTTGATCGATACCAGCATAATCGACTTGATAATGATGGACGAAATCTTGCTCGCGATAACCTGAGGTCCTTTTCATCATGGTAATAAGTTCAAGCTCATGAGCGACAGCGGGTAGCTTGCTTTCTAATTGATGAATCGCTTTATTTGTACCCATAAGCAGCATGATCAAGGTGAACTCTAAACCGAATATCGCCATTCTGCTATCAAGAATGTTACAGCCGCACTCGCTAGCTAATTTGGTTAGCTCACTAACACTACCTGTGCGATCTGGCCCCATGGCTGTCAATACTAAATATTCGCTCATCAATAAACCTAGCTGTCATGAAAAAACGATATTGTAACGCATCTCTGGTTACTAAAGCTAACCAGAGCGGTGGTTCTTTTATTTTAATTTCAACTACACGCCATTTTTTAATGACCAGGTTATAAACTCACAAGGTAGTCAATACCATGGTTTAGTGCGTAGCTAATAGTGCATTTACCGGTGATTTTTTAATGATAATGGCTGACAGAATATGGCTGATTCAGGGGATTAACCGAGGTATCTAACCGTCATTTTCGATTAAAAATTTAATAATAATAGATATCGGAGTTAGGTTAACGCAATATCCATAATGTTTTTTAGCTCATTCGCCTGTTTTGGCGAGCAATCAACCAGATGAATAATTTGTAAAAAGCTAAACGTTTCAATAAATAATAAACAATTACCGGTTGTTTTTTGCACGTTGTTAGTCGTAATGCATCAATATCGAAAATTGTTACAAAAATTAAGCCGATAATTGTTCTTAATAGTAGTATTCTGCCTCGCTTTAGATTAGATTTGCCGCCTTAAATTTACAGTTAACCAGAGCGCCTTATGTTAGAAAATACTCTCCCTCAACTCGAACAACTGATTGAAGACATTATTAGTAAAAATAGCCAACTAAAAAGTAAAGTGGTAGAACTAGAGCAGCAAAAATCTGCACTTGTTGATGAAAACGAAATCTTGCAACTTGAAGTTCTTGAAGGCGAAGAAAAACAAAGCCAAACAAACGATGTGCTATCGAGCTTATTAGGTAAATTGCAAAGTGTCGATGAGCCAAATTAATGCTCGCTGAAGACACTAAAGGTATTGTGATCAAAATTATGGGCAAGCAGCATCAATTTTCTTGTGCAAATGAAGATGCTGAGCACTTAAAGCAAGCCGCGGATAAGCTCGCCGTTATGTGTGAGGATATTAAAAAGAATACAGCTGCAGTGAGTAGTGAACGCGCGTTATTAGTGGCGTCTATTAACTTAAGTTATTCCTTGTTAATGGCAAATGAAAAAATAGCAGGTGATCACCATCGTCAAAATGCGCTTATTTCTAAGTTAAAACACGCGTTGTAAACACTTGTATTTTACCATATTGCCGCGATTGATGAATTTATCTGGCGGCAGTATTAACAACTTTTTGGCTAGTAGCATAAAGTTGTTTTATTTAGGAATTTTTCCCTATGGCAGAAGCCAGTATTGAATTTAAAGGCTCAAGTTTCACCCTGTCTGTTTTACATTTGAAAACCTCAATATTAGCGGATATTAGTGCGGACTTAGCAAAAAAAGTAGCGCAAGCACCTGATTTTTTTTACTTAGTACCCGTGGTGGTGAGCATTGAAAAACTCGATTGTTCAGTTGATTATCAAGCGATAAAATTATTAGTAGAAAGCTTTGATTTTACTTTTGTAGGTTTTACCGGTGCGATTACCAAAGAGCAACGCAATGTTATTCGTGAGCTTGGTTTTTCATTTGTTAACACTACCAAAAATAGTATTTTAGAAAAATCAATTACCACCACAGTGCCTGCTGTAGAAAACATACCAGCCGTTGTCGCTGCGACACCTACACCGTTATATACCGACAAAATACACCGAGGCCAAATTCGTTCTGGCCAACAAGTTTATGCCAAAGCGCAAAATTTGGTGGTTATTGGCTCAGTTTCAGCCGGAGCTGAAGTGATTGCTGATGGCAACATACATGTGTATGGCGCGTTACGTGGCCGCGCTATTGCCGGTGCAACAGGTCATCACAAAGCACAAATATATTGCCAAAATCTCGAGGCCGAACTGGTGTCGATTAATGGTAACTATTGGCTGAGTGAGTCTATGGAGCAACATTGGGGAGCACCGGCATTTATACATTTGACCGACAGTGAACTGACGTCGTCAAAACTTACTTAGCATTTAACTTATTACATTTAATTCATAAAGGATATTCGGTCTATGGCACGAATAATAGTTGTTACATCTGGTAAAGGCGGTGTGGGTAAAACTACATCAAGTGCAGCCATTGGTCTTGGTTTGGCATTGAAAGGTCATAAAGTAGTATTAATTGATTTTGATATTGGCTTGCGTAACCTTGACTTGATCATGGGGTGTGAACGCCGCGTGGTTTATGACTTTGTTAACGTAATTAATGGTGAGGCAACCCTAAACCAAGCACTAATTAAAGATAAGCGCGTGAGTAGTTTGTCAATATTACCCGCCTCGCAAACACGTGATAAAGACGCATTAAACAAAGAAAACGTCGGTAAGGTGTTAGAAGAGCTGGGTAAAACCTACGACTATATTATTTGTGATTCACCTGCTGGTATCGAAGCCGGAGCCATGATGGCGCTTTACTATGCTGATGAAGCTATAGTTACCACCAATCCTGAAGTATCATCCGTACGTGATTCTGATCGAATTTTAGGCATGCTAGCGAGTCGTTCACGTCGAGCTGAGTTAGGCTTAGAGCCAATAAAAGAGCACTTATTATTAACACGTTATTCACCAAAACGTGTTGAAGAAGGTGAAATGCTCAGTGTTGAGGACGTTGAAGATATTCTTTCAATCCCTCTGTTAGGGGTTATCCCCGAGTCACAAGCTGTGCTTAAGGCGTCTAATGCTGGCGAGCCCGTTATTTTAGATACGGAAAGTGATGCTGGCAAAGCGTACCAAGATGTCGTGGATCGTCTTTTGGGGGAAACTGTAGAATTTAGATTTTTAACTGCCGAGAAAAAAGGCATTTTCAGTCGTATGTTTGGAGGATAACATGGCACTTTTGGATTATTTTTTACGTAAAAAAGAAAAACAGGTAACCACGGCGTCTAAAGCAAAAGAGCGTTTACAAATTATCGTTGCTCATGAGCGTAATAATCGCAATAAGCAGCCTGATTATTTACCACAACTGACCGAAGATATATTAGTCGTTTTACGTAAGTATATTCACGTTTCGGATGAAAGTTTTTCGATCAATCTTGATAATAAAGATGGTGACTTAAACGTGTTAGAGCTTAATATTGAATTACATGATGAACAAAAAACTAATTAGCGAAATTATTTGCTTGATGTAAATAACAATAGCGCCAAAGCAGGCGCTATTTTTGTTTAACAGTGACTAAAAGCTGGCAGGACGGCTATCTTGCATCAGTAAATCAAGTTCTACTTGTGCTTTTTTGGGCTTCGCTAAATCCGTTATTTCAATCATTTCACAACCATCTCTGACCATTTCTGCAATCAGACTAGGGTAATGACGACAATCTTCAGGCCGATCTAAATATATACTACAGGTATACTTATCTTTTTCACTCGGACTGGCTTTGGGGGCGATATCGAGAAAAGGACACCGTGTTAGCCTTAGCCCTGATTTAGGATCAAACCATATTTCATTGTGCTTCACATATTCGAAAATATCAGGGTTAAATATTTCCCAAAGGTCAATTTCTTCTTGCGTCGCACTCAGGTCGCCATCACCATATTTGATGCAACATTTTCCACATTGATTGCAATCTTTCATAGCATACTCTTTGATGGTTCTAACTTTGACTTAATCAGCCAGAGTAACCTAGCGTTACTCATTGGCATTACTATTCAATATGATATTGCTGTTATGGCTGTAAATAGCGCTCAAAGAACTCTACTACGCTAGATTCTGCTTTTTCTTGGTCTAATTGCCAAAGACGCGTATGTGCGCCGCCTTCTGCACGCCAAAACTGCTTAGGTTGCTTAGCGGCGGCAAATAAGCGTTCGCCGTGATGAAAGTTGACCGTGGTATCGGCCGTACCATGCATAATATAGACTGGACGTGGCGCTATTTGGGCAATATAGTTTTCAGGATCGGTTTCTTCACTGGTTAAATTACCACGCCATTCAAAAAACAATTCAACTAATGGCATCAGCGGATAACGCGGTAAACCATAAATAATTTTTGCTTGTTCGGCCAGTGCGTCCATAGCGTTAGCATAGCCACCACTAAAAACGCCGACTTTGATGCGAGGGTCGTTAGCCATAACGATAATACTAGTTGCTGCGCCCATCGAAAAACCCATAACCCCAATGGAGTCAAAACCTTTTACTTCGGCTAAATAGTCGAGCGCTGCTAACACATCTTTCTTTTCATGAAAGCCCATAGTCGACAATATGTTAGGGTCTTGACGAGGGTGGCGTAAGTCAATGGCTAACACACTGTAACCTGCACTAATTAAAGGTTTTGCATAGCGCATACCTTCGTGGCGACTCGCGGTTCTACCATGGACTAATAATATGACATGTTCAGCATTCTCAACAGGCATAAACCAAGCCGGTATCGTGAAGCCGTCTACGGTTTCAAAACTGACTTCTTCAAAGTTAATCTCTTGTGTGCTTGGGTCTCCGCAAAAAACAAAGTGCTCAACACTACATTCAGTAAGCGCTAACTGCAGTATTTTAGAAGAGAAAAACCATGCGCTGCCAATATAAGCAAGCGTAATGATCATAACGATTGATATTATTATTTTTTTAATCATCATGTTGACCTTTAATTCGACCTTTTAATCGCAAAAGCCACGTCTGGCTGCGAACATCAAAACCATGTTGATGTTCGCTCTCACGCATTGCTCGTGGCTAACTTAATGTTACAGTGAGATAATGCTTTTTTTATCTATTTCGATTGCTGCATCTAATGACGCTAATATTTCAGCACGTTCTTTTAATTTCGTACCGTGATGAGCCGTCATGTTAAGCGTTTGCATTTGTTTAGCGACCGCTTGGGCCGTTAGCATTAATTGCTCTGGCTCAACCACAACATCAAGAAAGCCAGCAACAGTGGCCGCTTCTGGCGAAAATAATTCAGCGTTAATTACCGCGCGCGTTAGATAGTTAGTCGGTAAACGGTTACGCGCAATTTCAATACCGGCATTATGCATTGTCATGCCAATTGCGACTTCATTTAATCCTATTTTAAAGTTACCAGCACAACCGATACGGTAATCACAGCTCAGCATTAAAAATGCACCTTTAGCGATGGCATGGCCATTACAAGCGCCAATAATAGGGGTTGGAAAGGCTAACATTCTACGGGCAAGTTGTGAGCCTTGTGTGACCAGGGCAATGGCCGATTCTGGACCTGCTTTCATGGTTTTAAGATCGAATCCACCTGAAAATATGCCAGCTTGACCGGTTAAGATAACAATAGCTTTTTCTTGTTCTGCGTGGTCTAAAGCCGTGTTTATTTCCGTGATAACTTCTGGCGATATTGCGTTTACTTTACCGTTATTTAATGTAATAACATGCACATTATTTTCAATTGTTACGTTGATCATTTCCATTTTCTTACCTTTAAATTCGTTCATTATTTATTGTTGTTTATCCAAGGACATAATCATCATACCAAACGAGGCAATAAATTGGTCCGATTAGTATGATATAAATTTCTTATCCTTGTTTGCTGGCTAATTGATAGGCGGGTCTTTGCTGTATAGCGCCAAGATAACGTTTAATATGTGTTCTATCGTCGATTAGCTTTAAACTACCGGCTATTTCTAAGATTATTGTCATCATAATATCTGCGGCAGTAAAGCTTTCACCAGCAAAATACGTTTGTCGGCTTAAGGTGTTATCAACATATGAAAAATCTAGAGCAATTTCTTTTGCGATATAGTGATCAAGCGGGGATGTTCCTGCGCGCTTTTCCATTGCCATCAACAGTGTTGAAATAACCGGCAAAGCTAAAGAACCTTCAGCAAAGTGCAACCATTCTAAGTACTGATAGTATTCAGGACTGTTTTTCGCTGGTCGCAACTGCTCTGACGCACTTTGGTTTAGAATGTACTCCATAATTGCACCAGATTCACAAAGGGTAATATTATCGTCAACAATAATAGGGGCTTTTGCCAACGGGTGAATAAGTTTTAAACTTTTCGGAGCCAAATTAGATCTCGCATCACGTTGATGTTTGACCAAGATATACGGCATTTCAAGTTCTTCAAGTAACCATATAACTCGTTTTGAGCGTGATTTATTTAAATGGTGAACAGTGATCATAAAAAATTAATTCCTGTGGTTATTCTTTAGTTGGTTCAACACCAAGCCTGACAGTGTTAGATTTTTTTTTGTGCTGAATGAAATTTAAGCTGTAAAGTTTTTACTAAAACCCCAGCGGTAAATAGCATAATTAGGGTATAAATAGCGGGCGTAAAAGACATTTTATAATTAGCCAGTAACGTTAATGCCATAAACATCGACAAGGTACTGTTTTGTAAACCTACTTCAATGGTAATTGACGTGGTTTGCGCTGGGGATAATTTTAACCATTTACTCGAGTAATATCCTAGCGCCATAGTGGAAATATTTAATAATAACGCCACTGGGCCGGTAGCAATAAGTGCGGGGATCACAATGTCTTGCTGAATATAAGTTAAAAAAATAATTAATAAGGTTAAGAATAATATACCAAATTTTGACACATGAACCTGCGAGCTTGCGGCCAGTTTTGGTACAAAAGCTTTGATCAGCATACCGATTGCAATCGGTATTATGGTGAGTTTCATTAGACTGAACATAGTGGCCACTATGGGTAATTGAAGCTCGCTACCTTGGCCCATAAAATGATTAAGGGAGAAATTTAACACCACAGGGATGGTGAATACGGTAATAACACTAGCCACTGCTGTCATCGTGACAGAAAGTGCCACATCACCTTTTGCCAAATGACTGAACATATTTGATGTTGTGCCGCCAGGGCAAACCACTAATAACATAACGCCGACGGCATACTCTGGCTCTAAGGGCATGACGGTTGCCAAGGTAAAGCCAATAAGTGGTAAGAAAATCAATTGATTTAACAGCCCAATTGACACTGCTTTCGGGGCTTTGGCAACACGTTTAAAATCATTAGGTACCAGTGATAACCCCATACCCATCATAATTAAAAAGATACAAATTGGAATAACCTGTGTTTTTACTAACGTGACTAATTCAGTACCTTGCATCATTACCTCGTCGAGAAATTTATTTCAATTGTTTGAACTAGTTAATAACTAAAACGATATTATTTGCCCAACTGACGCGTCAGCTTTTCCTAATCGAATCTTTTGATAAATATCATCAATTGCATCAGCGTTTGATGAATGTTCGATGGTGATTATGGTTCGACAGAATTTGATGTAACCTTGCAGCGATTGCGCAATTTTACTCATGGTTTCAAGCGTTCCCCAGTCACTTGTACGCCTCTTAAGTTGTGTCGGTGCAAAGAAAAAGGTGGGTGACACACCGGGCAGTGTGCTTTTGGTGGATAATTCATTTGGTATAAGGTCATCATGATGAGTAGCGCCGACACGGCACGAATATCGCAGTCGCTCGGCAAAATGTCTATGTATAGCGGCTAATGTTTTTTGACTGCCAGCCATGTCGACTAAAATGCTCGAAGTGTTGCTATTTAGATTGGTGATTTCGTCATAACTGATCACTTTATCGTAACAACCCAGGTTTTCGACAAATTTTCGATTGCTGTTTGACGTAATGCCAATGACTGGTAGTTCGCCTCTTTCCTTAATCACAAAGGCTAACGCAATACTGGTTTTGCTTGACGCGCTGGTCACTAAATATTGCTTTGCGCCAAAATAGTTTTGCTCAAACATAAAGTCTTCAATCAGCCATGATGTGGTAAATAGTCCGCGGACTAACAGGTCGAAATCTTCATTTTCTTTTTGATAAAAAGGGTTTTTAGCGACCCGCTCGAACGAGGCATAAAGGGGGGACAAACCTGCCCGATGTTCACTGATATCAAGAAAGCCATTTTCGCTGACTTTACCCGCTAAAACCTTCACATGACTTGTCATGGGAACAAAACCCCAAACGCGTTCGCCAACACAAATCTGCTGACAGTTAGATAGTATAACTTCTGAATATCCCATCGCGGGTATGCGGCCCCAATGTTGCTCCGCAGGGAAAAAATTCCAATAGCCTAAGGCTTCACCGGAAACACCGTAGCTAATGTTATTAGCGGTCAGGGCAAATTTATCAACTTTCAATATTACTTCATTTGCTGCGAGATTAGTGTCGATATCAACCGTAATTTGCCGAGTGTTTGCTAATTTTAATTTTTCTACTTCAAATGCCTTTACCTTAATAGTGCTCATTGGCGTCCCTTCATTGGTTAAATAATATTAAAAAAATTAACTAAAAAATGCCACGGCGTTATCAAGTGTATCTCGCTCGGTTTTAGTGTTGTTAACGGCTGCGCTGTCATCGGCGTAACCAAAAGACATACCAAACAAAACGCCTCTTTCATCCGGTAGTTTTAAAATTTCTCGTATCGGATCGGGAAACTGACCTAATGCACCTTGCATGCAATTTGAAATGCCATGTTCGGCCATTATTAACGACAATGTTTGCGCATAAATACCTAGATCTACCGCGCCCATGATGTCTAAGTACTTATCCATGGTGAAAAATACTGCGTGAGGCGCATCAAAAAATTGCCAATTGCGCACCATCGCCATTTGTCGTGCTTTTTTGTCTTCTCTGGCAATACCCACTGAGCTATACAGTGCGTTAGCAGCGCCAAACTGCCGTTCTCGATGAATTCCGCCATATTGAGCGGCCCAGTTAAAATCTGGGTTAGGTGCAGCGCCACTCATCAGTAGTTCAATAAACTTTGTTTTTAAATCATCTTTTACTTGCCCTGAAACGACGCAGGTTTGCCAAGGTTGCACATTACAATTTGAAGGGGAAAGCTGGGCATGGGTAAAAATAAGCGCTAACGTTTCAGCAGGAACGGGCTTATCAATAAATGCTCGTACTGAATGGCGTGCTTTCAAGATGGATTCAATAGACATATTGCGGACTCTTAAGTGATTAAAAGGAAAACGTTAAAGGTTGGTTAAACCCTGAATTTACGAAGAAATGTAATTTATAGGGCCTCTGTCGTAGTGGATAAGTAAACACATAGCAAAGTTGCAGTTAGCGCTAGCCAAAACTAGGTTAACTGCAACTGAGGTATGCTACGACTTAAAATTCATACGAAAGGGTTGCACCAAACGTACGTGGTTGGTTCGGGTAACCATTAAAGCTGCCAGCCTGAATTGGTGGCGGGAATGATGATAAGAAATATTCATCATTATTTAAATTACGTACCCAAACTTGTACCGCAAGGCCGTTTTCAAAGTTTAAACCCGCACTGGCGTTAAATGTACCCACTTCACGGGTGATTGACTCAGGTACATTTTCTACAATGTGAACCTCGCTTTCGTATAGATAATCTGTACGAACATAACCAAAAGCACCGTTTGATAGTTCAAAGTTGTAGGTAATACCAGCGGTAATACTTTGTTCATGGATACCAGCAGGTTTTTCGCCTGATAAATCTATTGGGCCGTTTAAACCAGATGCACCTTTAAATGAATCATAAACAGGGTCAAGGAATGTACCTGCTAAGGTCAGTGACCAATTTTCTGTTGGATTATAAACTGAATCAAACTCAAGTCCTTTAGTGCTCTGCTTACCTGCGTTCGCTAAAACAAAGCCAGTACCAATGAATATAGACGATTGGAAACCATCAATCGTTTGGTCGAAGACTGTCACGTTAAAGGCACCTTTACTAAAACGCGCTTTCATGCCAAGTTCATAAACCGTTGCTTCTTCTGGTGATGCGTAACGGCCACCATAAACCTGATTTGGCTGATCTAGACCAGCGCTCTCTAAGGCTGCTTGATCAGCGGCAAATGGACTCGCATTACGTGATAGGTTCCAAGAGGTTGCTTTAAAACCTGTTGCTGCAGAAGCAAATAAATTGATATTGTCATTCAGCTCATAAGCTAAGCGCATTGACCAAGTTGTTTTACTGTCATCTGATTTATTGCTTTCAACTGCATTAGGTAATTCAAGCATGGGCGGTAAAAACTGTAAACCTTTCAAGGTGGGTACAGCGGGTGCAAGTTGTGGAATAAAGCCAATAGGAACACCAAAAACTGTCGCCTCGGTATCGAAATCTAATGCTGACAGCACGTCAGTATGATTTCTGGTGATGGTAACTTCTTTTTCATCTTTGGTATAACTGATGCCGAAAATTGCCGTTAGATCATCTGAAATATGATAATCAAAGTTAGCAAATAATGAATAAGCGTCGTTGTCTTGATTAAACTCTGAGTTTACAGCGGACTCTCCTGAAAAGAATGTACCTGGTGCAAGCCCGTATGCGCCTTCAATACCGCCTAATAAACCCGCAGCTCCACCTGCTGCTAATAAAACATCAAAGTAATTTCTTATGTCATCTCCGTAGCTAAGCGTGTCGCCCGTATCTACTTCTTCATGGAATATGTAGGCGCCAAACATCCATTCCAATGTTTGAACGCCAGTTGATGTTAAGCGAAATTCCTGAGTAAAGGTATCAATGTCGGTGTGGCCATCTTCCGTTAAAATATCTAACGAGGTGTAGTCAACATCGTTATTAAAACCGGATTTATTGTTGCGAAAAGAGCTAATTGATGTAAAAGCATAGTTATCAAAATCAACATCGACTTGAACAGAAATACCGCCGTCTTCGACATTGTTAACAGGATCTGAATTCAACGATGACTGATAAGTAAACGGGTCAGAGTCATCAAGGACAACACCTCCTAATGCTCTCACTGCTCCGGTGGTCGGGCCGTTAATAATATCAGCAACAGTACAACAGGCTTCATCAATTTCGCTGTAATCTGCAATAATTCGAACAGTTATGTCCTGAGTTGGTTCATAAAGTGCTTGACCACGAATATTCCAGCGGTCACGGTCGTTAACTTCACCTAAACCAACAACACTATCGGTAAAACCATCGCGAGTATTAAAGCCGCCAGATAAACTCAACGCTAAGGTATCAGATACGCCATTGGTGACATAACCTTTCATGGTGCGTTGGTTAAAGTTACCAATACCTAATTCAATCTTACTTTCAAGATCATGAGAAGGTGCTAAGGTACGAACGTTGATAACACCTGCTGAGGCATTTTTACCAAACAGGGTACTTTGTGGCCCACTAAGGACTTCTATTTGTTGTAGTCTGGGTAAGTCGCCAATTTGAGCCGCGGCTCTTGAACGATAAACACCATCAATAAAAACACCTACAGAGGGTTCTATTCCGGTGTTATTGGTACCATTACCAAAACCACGAATGGCGAAATTTGTGTTTACAGAGCGTTGTAATGGCGTCACGCGTAATGTTGGAACCAGTGTTTGTAAATCATTCATGTCCATTACTTTAGTTTGTTCTATGGCCTTGCCACTGATAACCGTAACGGCCACAGGTGACTCTTGCAAGCCTTGTAAACGTTTAGACGCTGTGACATAAATTCTTTCTATACTTTCTTCATCTTTTTGTGCGCTGGTATTTTCTTCTTGAGCGTTCGCTGCTGAGCTTAATGCCCCTGTAATGGCAAACGCGAGTAAAGAGTGTCTAAAAGCTTTTGATTTATTATTATTCATTTACTTCCCCAATACTGACTAGTAATTATTAACTAACCTTGTTAATACATTGTTTTATATGAAATATTCATGACGCTTAAGCGTTCTTATTTGTATCTGTAAACATATAACTTTGTAAAGTTAACCTTGTTCAATAACAACAAGGGCGCTGTTCAAAAACTTATTTTCGATGCTGAAAATAACTGGCTACCACTCATAATGAACAATTAATCACCAACTCATGCTAAGTGCAGCGATAAAATTAAACCAATCAATTATTTTAATAGATAGCTATTCATAAAAAGAATAGCGTTGTGTGTTATGTATTAATTGACGATTAATGTTTGATGAAAAATGGTTAAAAATTCTGAAAGGTAAATGATGTAGTATAAAATAATTTAATACAGGGGTATTAGTATTATTCATTTGGATAATACACTCTGGTGATTTAGCATACAGAAATAGAAAATACTGTCTTGGGTGAGAGAAAATCACCCAAAATGACAATTAAACATAATTATTTGGAGAGCTACCGTGTTGGAATATAAAGCACCCATTCGTGATGTAAAGTTCGTTATGCAAGAGTTACTTGATTGTGAAAGCCACTATCAGCATTTAGGCTATGAAGATGCAAGTATCGATATGGTTGATGCCATTATTTCTGAAGCGGCAAAATTAACCGAACAGGTAGTTGCGCCATTAAATCAAATTGGTGATCAGCAAGGCTGTACGTGGACTGATGGCGTTGTTACCACGCCAGACGGTTTTAAAGAAGCATACCAACAATATGTTGAAGGGGGATGGCCAACGTTATCTCAATCACAAGAGTTTGGTGGTCAAGGCTTACCGCATTCATTAAATATTAGCATTGCTGAATTGTTCTCAAGTGCGAATCATAGCTTTGCAATGTATCCAGGGCTAAGTCATGGGGCTTTAGCCACTATAGAAGCACATGGTACAACAACCCAAAAACAACAGTTTATGCCAAAGCTTGTCGAAGGTAGTTGGACAGGAACTATGTGTTTAACAGAACCGCATTGTGGTACAGATTTAGGCATGCTGCGCACGAAGGCTGAGCTAAACGATGATGGCAGTTATTCATTAACCGGCACGAAAATATTTATTTCGGCGGGCGAACATGACCTTTCTGATAATATTGTTCATATCGTTATTGCTCGTATACCGGGTGCACCCTCAGGCAATAAAGGTATTTCTTTATTTATTGTGCCGAAATTTAATGTCAATGACGACGGTACAATAGCGGATAGAAACGGTGTAAGTTGTGGTTCGATTGAGCACAAAATGGGCATTAATGGTAATGCCACTTGTGTGATTAATTTTGATAGCGCTAAAGGCCATTTAATTGGCGAACCAAATCGTGGTCTTAACTGCATGTTTACCTTTATGAATGCTGCACGTATTGGCGTTGCAAGTGAAGGTGTTGCTGCTGCAGAGGCTTCATTTCAAGGGGCGCTCGCTTATGCCAAAGATCGTTTACAAATGCGCTCAATCAGTGGAGTAAAAAATCCGGATGGTCCAGCTGATCCTATTATCGTTCATCCAGATGTTCGTAGAATGTTGCTGACCCAGAAGTCTATCGCAGAAGGTGGTAGGGCACTTATTTCATATTTAGCGCAACTTGTTGATATCGGGCATGCGGAAAAAGACCAGGCGAAAAAAGCAGACGCAGAAACTAAATTAGCACTATTAACCCCTATTGCTAAAGCGTTTCTTTCTGAACTAGGTTTTGAGTGTACTAGCCACGGCGTACAAATATTTGGTGGTCATGGCTTTATCAAAGAATGGGGTATGGAGCAATTAATGCGCGATACCAAAATTAGCTGTATATATGAAGGCACGACCGGTATTCAGGCATTAGATTTGCTGGCACGTAAAATTATTGGCTCTAAAGGTGAGGTGTTAAAACCATTCGCCAAAGATGTTAGCTCTTTTTGCCAAGAGAATATGAACGATGCTGATATGGCTGAGTTTATTCAACCTATTATGGCTTATGCACAAGAATGGCATGAAATTACAGTAATCGTTGGTGCAAAAGCTATGATAAATCCAGATGAAATTGGCGGGGCGTCTGTCGATTACTTGATGTTCTCGGGTTATGTTACCTTAGCGTACTTCTGGGCTAAAATGGCCAAAGTTGCCCAAACTAAACTGGCACAAGGCACAGATGATAAAGCTTTTTATCAAGCAAAAATTAAAAGCGCTCAGTTTTTTATTCAGCGTATGTTACCTCGAGCAAAAGGCCATGCAGCGTGTATTAATAACGGTGTCGATTCAATGATGGCGCTTAGTAGTGAAGACTTTGTATTTTAATTGATTCACTGACATGTTGATAGTCAGTAGTCATTTTTAATACGTAATGTGTAAACACATTTCAGGACGGAACACTGTTAAAATAAAAGCCCTCGACGCAAGTTGTGGGCTTTTTTTGTTATTTTATTTTATGTCAAGTAAGTATTTATATTCAAGTGACGAATGCTTTGGGTTGATTATGTGACACTACGATTGGTGATGATTATAACAATGTTAT
This sequence comes from uncultured Colwellia sp., assembly GCA_913061475.1. Lineage (GTDB taxonomy): Bacteria > Pseudomonadota > Gammaproteobacteria > Enterobacterales > Alteromonadaceae > Cognaticolwellia. The sequence goes on from CAJXUN010000001.1 coordinate 56,517, forward strand.
GCGAGGAGAAATGTTGTTGCTGAAAGAATATTAGCTGTCATTGTTTAGCAATAGGTTGCTGTGACTACTCTGCACATAACGTCACTTTCTCTCACCTAGCTTTCCATCAAATAAATGTCTAACTTTGTACGGATATGCTATTCATAAATGAAGTTTTTTGAACGAATGATGTTTAAACTTAAGCGTTAAATGGTGATATTTTTATTTTACTGAGGCTAAAAATAAACGCTGAGATAAAAGTAAATAAAGAGTTTAAATTTACTCACTTATTTGTAATTATAGTGTAACTAAATTCGTCAATAGTGCTGAAAAAACAACCTCTGTGATTATAAAGTAATGGGGGATTTATATTGATGTGTTTTTATTTTAACAAGGATTTTTAAGTGATTGATAATCAAGATTTAAAAGATGTTAGGTCGGTTCTATTTATCTGTATGGGCAATATTTGTCGCTCACCGAGTGCCGAAGCGGTTTTCCGTCAGAAAGCACATGCACTTGCTTTGACGATAGACTCTGCAGGAATAGTGGGCTCACATGCACGTGAAAAGCCTGATCATCGAGCACTCAAGGCAGGTATTGCCCGTGGTTACTCGTTTGATAATATTAAAGCACGTAAAGTTACCGTCCAGGATTTCGACAATTTTGATTTGATATTAGCAATGGATAATCAAAATGTGAAAGATCTAATGAAAATAGCGCCACAAAATCTTCAATATAAAATAGCGCTATTTTTGGATTATGCTGAAAACGTTGAAGATCAAGAAGTACCAGATCCTTATTACGGCGGCGCTAAAGGTTTTCAGTTTGTTTTAGATTTAGTTGAAGATGCCAGTGATGGCTTAATTAAACGCTTAACAAATCAGTAACACCAGCACTGTTCAATTATTTGCCACCATATATTTGAACGCACTTTTAGTCTAATATTGATAAACGGTTGCTCAAATTTACTTTGATATTTTTGTATGTAAGAGTTTTGTAAAGTTTAATCGGCAGTCTAGCCTCATTACTATTGGCATTGGTCTAACTAAGAATACTAAAGTATGACTTGGCTCTTGAAAAAATTCAGTTTCCAACAATTTCGCCCGCACTTTTGAAGAGATAAAGCTATTCTCTTGTAAATCAATTAAAAAGTGCAAGAGAAAATATTGTTGTAACTTGGCATACGTTGAGGTGTCAATATTGATAATAGCCTTTACATTGTTGACGCGCCCATGTCCGAATACTGCAGAGTGTCACTAATCACATAACCTCATTGGTTCATCAAAATTCAAGCATTACTCAGCCATGCTGAGGGCTAAGTCATTGAACGATACGACTAGTATCACCCTAATGATGACTCAAATAAAGCAGACACACTAGTGAATTTAAGTAATAGCAACGGCTTGAATAATAAACTATTTCATTTGAATATAATGCTATTCATCTACGCTGATAGGTTGTTGGTAGGTAACCAAGCTAATTTGTGTTAGTTGCTAGCGTTAGCTGATATGTATTTGTATAAAGTTGCCTAGAATAACAACCAAAACTCAACAATTATTATTTACATTAGAGGAACAAAAAGCATAAATAATATTTTACAGGGTCTTTAGTCTCAGCTGTTGAATTTACCTTTATTACATAGTAAAGCGTGGCAATAAACTTGTAGTTTTGAACTTTTTACATGCGGTAAATGATATAAAGTGTCAATTGTATGAATGTTAAGAAAATTTATTCGGCATTATTATGATCGCAAAGTTAGGGAACGCCGTATAAATGATAATAACTACGGGAACTTTGTCATCTAATTCAATCTATAAAGACGATATCCTAAAGAACGTTAATACATTTTAGAGGAAAGTATGAAAGCTATTTTATTTGGTTTTATTTGTACGTTGTTGGTTACTACTTCCTCAATTGCCATTGAACGAAAGCCACCGCCGACTAATGTACTCTCTAAACCTATTACATTCGCACCGATAACGGTAGCCATTGAAACGGTTGGCACAGCAGAGGCGCAGAAATCGGTAAGCTTGTTTTCCGCAACCTCTGATAAGGTTACCCATGTTTACTTCCTCCCTGGTGATTTTGTTAACAAAGGTAAAGTCTTAATTGAATTAGACGCTCGTCGGCAAATATCCGCTTTGCAACGGGTAAAAATTGAATTAGCAGATAGAGAGCGCAATTTAGCTCGTTTGGTCAAAAGTGAGGCAAATGGCGCCGTCACCCAGTCAGCAATTGATGATGCACGTTCATTACTCGATCTGGCAAAGGTTGCTGTAGCTGAAGCTCAAGCAGATTTAGATGATAGAAAAGTGATAGCCCCCTTTAGTGGTTATGTTGGTTTAACTGACATTGAACCTGGCGATAGAGTCAGCCAGTCAACCTTAATTACTACCATCGATGATAGAGCCAAGCTTTTTATTAATTTTTCTGCCCCTGAATCAGCGCTAGGGTTGATTGATGAAAAAACCAAAGTGACCGTTCAACCTTGGAATAACCGAAGTGACTTGCTTATGGCTAAGTTGTCACAGTTAGACAGTCGCATCGATGTTGCAAATCGCACTTTGAAGGTAAGGGCAGTGTTAGACAATAAAGCAGATGTATTTCGTCCCGGACTCAGCTTTAAAGTTACGATGAGTGCGGAGGGCGTTCAATACCCTAAAGTGCCTGAGGCATCTTTAGCGTGGGGCGCAACCAACTCTCATGTTTGGCTTGCTGTAAATGGCAAAGCGGTTAAAAAACCAGTGCAGATAAAGCAAAGGTTGCGTGGTTTTATTCTTGTTGAAGGAGACCTTAATGAAGGTGATATGCTCATTGTTGAGGGCATCCAAAGACTAAGAGAAGGTTCACCTGTAGCTGACGCTGCGCTGTTAACCCTGAAGGATTAATATGTTAAATCTATTTCAAAACAGAGATGATTTACCTTCACTTTCTGTTCGTCGTCCAATAACCATTATTGTTTTGAACCTATTGATCATTATTGCTGGTGCCTCAGCAATATTTGGTCTTGAGGTTAGAGAACTCCCCGATGTTGATAGACCTATTGTGACTGTGCGCGCTAATTTCCCCGGTGGTGCGCCTGAAACTGTCGACAATGAAGTTACCCGACGTATCGAAGCTGCTGCCGCTAGAGTAAGCGGAGTTAAGTCTATACGTGCTCAAAGTGAAGAAGGCTTTTCGAGAATCGTGGTTGAGTTTAGCCCTGGTGTTGATATTGAAGACGCAGCCAATGAAATGCGTGAGTCGGTCAGTCGAATTCAGCGTGAACTACCGGAGGAAGTCGAGCAACTTTCTATCGTAAAAGCCGATAATGACGCGCAATCGGTTATTAGTTTGGCTGTAGCGAGCGAACAATTCGATATGGAAACGGTTGCAGAAATGGTGGAACGCGATATCGCACCGATGTTGCTATCGATATTGGGCGTAGCAGATGTTCGACTCAATGGCGAACGTCAACGAGTACTGAGGGTAACCGTTGACCCCACAAGGCTTGCCAGTTATGGTTTATCTTTTACCAGTGTATCAACAGCACTAAAATCTGCTCCATTTGATGTGCCTGCTGGGAGTTTACAATCAACCGACCATCAAATTATCGTTCGGGCAGATGCTACCTCTGTCACTGCGGCAGAAATTGAAAATATTATTATTGATGGCCAAACTCGCATTAGCGATATTGCTACTGTGTTTTTTGGGCCTGCCGATGCCAGTAGCTTTGTGCGTCTAAATGGCAAACCTGTTATTGGCTTAGAGGTCATACGACAAGCCAGTGCAAATACAATAGAAATATCCGATCAAGCCTTGGTCATGGTCAAAGACTTAAGTGATCGTTTTCCAGAACTAGAAATTTTTATTACATCGGATGATGCGCAATTTATTCGAAGCTCTGTTGAGGAGGTGATAAAGTCACTCGGCTACACTATTATTTTAGTGATTGTCACCCTTTGGTTATTTCTGGGCAACTGGAAAGCCACCTTGGTCCCGGCTTTATCAATTCCGGTATCACTTATTGGTACACTTGCATTGATGTGGGTGATGGGATTCTCAATCAATATTCTTACTTTGTTAGCATTAGTGCTGGCGACAGGGCTTATTGTCGATGATGCCATTGTGGTTTCAGAAAATATTCAACGCCGAAAAGCTCAAGGATTAAAGGCAAGAGCGGCTGCGGTGGTTGGCTCAAGAGAAGTCTTTTTTGCCGTTATTGCAACCACGGCTGTATTGGTTGCGGTTTTTGTGCCAATCGCATTCTTACCATCAACAGCAGGGAAATTATTTAAAGAATTTGGTGGTGTACTGGCAGGCTCTGTCATTATATCTTCATTCGTGGCATTAACACTGGTACCAGCACTAAAAGCTCGAATCGTTGATAACAGCTCACACAGTCCTAATTCACTGACTAAAAAAATCGGCACTCGCATTACCAACAGTTACGGTAAGGCCCTCTATTTTTGTCTAAGTAAAGGCTGGCTCATTCTATTATTGAGTATGTTTGCCGCCGGTTATTCCATTATGCTTTATAACGAGATTGATAAAGAGTTATTACCTACGGAAGATCGAGGCTCCATAAGCATTTTCGCTAGGGGGCCTGATGGTGTTGGCATTTCGTTTATGGATCGACAAGCGCTAGCGATGGAAGATACTTTATTACCTTACTCTGAACAGGGAGATATTGAAACCATTAGAACTGTGGTCGGCCAATGGGACCCCAACATTGTTTTTATGACGGTTAATTTAAAAGATTGGGGGCTTAGAGAAAATAGTCAGCAAGCGATAATCAATGATATTAGACCTCAGCTCGCCAGTATCCCTGGTGCACCAGGGCGAGCTTTTGGGGCAAATAGTTTGAATCTTAGAGGGCAAAGTGGTGGCCTTGAGTTTGCAATAACCGGTGAAGATTACGAAGAGATTTTTGCTGTGACCAAAGCTTTTACCGCTGAACTTGAAAGGAGTTCACCAGAATTTGCTACCCCAAGGATTTCCTATCAGCCCACTCAACCACAAATGCGAGTTCATATTGACAGAAATAGAGCTGAAGAATTAGGGGTGCCATTTAGTGATATTAATCAAACCTTGCGAGCGGCGATTGGCGGTGACGACATTACGGACCTGAATATTGGAGATCAAGCGATCCCTATTATTCTACAATCATCCTATAAAAACACCGCGAATCCTTCGGATTTAACTAATTTATATGTGGCAGCAAGAGATGGGCAATTGGTTCCGTTATCCGCCATTGCTTATATTACTGAGGAAGGAGTAGCGGCTGAGCTTGAGCGCCATGCCCAACGTCGTGCCATAGAAGTTGATTTGGAAATGCCAGAAAACATGTCGATAGCTGACGCCGTTGGTAAGCTAAAGGCACTCGCACAAAAAAAACTCCCTCATGGCTATGGTTTAGTTTTGTTAGGTGAAGCCAAAACTTACCAAGAAACTGATAGCGAAGTTACTATGACTTACTTAATCGCATTTTTGATTGTTTTGCTGGTACTTGCTGCCCAGTTTGAAAGCGCAACCAGTGCAGTTGTTGTTATGTTAACAGTACCTTTTGGTATTGCTGCGGCTATATTTGCGGTTTATATCACGGGCACGACGATAAATATTTACTCACAAATTGGCCTGGTGATGTTAATAGGTTTATTAGCGAAAAACTCCATTTTATTGGTTGAATTCGCTGACCAACTTCGCGACCGTGGCGCATCAATTAAAGACGCTATCATTCAAGCAGGTCAAGTTCGACTAAGGCCTATCATGATGACTTTACTGTCCACTATTTTCGGTGGGCTACCGTTGATATTGTCGACTGGAGCAGGTGCAGAAGCGCGCAATGCCATAGGTTGGGTGGTATTTGGTGGACTTGGCATCGCGGTAATTTTTACCTTGTTTTTAACCCCAGTGTTATATTTTTGGTTAGCACGTTTTGCAAAACCAAGAGCCGATCAAGAAAAGCAACTCGTTGGTGAACTACTAGCAGGTGAAAAGTCATCGGCGAAGTGAGATGGCTGTGTTTGCTTATAATAAACGTTTCTCGAGTGGTTGATTAATCATGTGATACTAAATTGCAAATCACCAAAAACGATAATAAGTGTGCGGATAAACGTAATGGTAGTGGCTAAGTGAAATCAGTGTCTCGTTTTATTCTCGTAGACTTAATGTTCTCAATACCTAGTGTGTTTTGATTTTTGCTTTGAGATTAAATTTATTAATCTACATTTAAAATAAAATTGCACCGCTAAGCCAGGAGTTCTTCTTTTTACTTCAATTTCTCTTTGTTGTGCTCAGACCAGTTAATTAAATAGGGCTAGCCCAATCCCTGTGCCTTGAGTACTTCGATTTAATTCATTGCCGCCACGATAGAACAGTTTAAAAACCTTACCTTTTTGTACTAGCGTTATGCTTTTCAAAAGTCTCGTTCAAAAGTCTCGTTCAAGAGGGGAGTTAAAGGAGCCATGAGGTACCACCGGTACTATCGGAGACTAAATATCGTGTGTTCATTGGCTTTAAAACTCTTATCAGCCATTAGCCTTACACCTTAAAATGTTAACATTCGGGCAATAGTGACTTACTTACCAGGATTTTTAACTTAACTTTTTAAGTTTAACATTATGGTTCAAACTTGAAAATATGTTGTCGAAATTTCTATTTAATAATAAAAAAGCCAATTACATAATGTAATTGGCTTTTTTTGTTTAGTTGCTTCATAGGATTACCATGAAGACTAGCGGCACAAACTAATCAAGTGTTGGCTTAGTTGGACCCGCTGAGTGTCGACTCGTAACGTCGCTCATTAAGGCCGTTCTACCAGATTTAGCATGTGAGGTTCTCTGCTCACTGCTAACAAAATCACGAGGAATAGCGCTATTGTTGACAATGGTTTCTGGCTTAGTCATTGGCGACGATGCTTTACCTGGTGTTTTACTTGCTGCAGCTTTTACTTTACGTTTAATATTTTTTGCTTTAGCACGTACTTTTTTCGGTTTTTCATCTTCAGCTTCAGGCTTAGTTTCAACGGCAATTTCAGCAACATTATCATCCGTTGATGCGACGATTTCAGTTTGCTCGATAACCGCAGGTTCTTCTGCTTTAGCTACTGCGGCAACAGGCGCCTCTACTGCTGTTTCAGCGTTATCTGCTTGAACAACAACTGCAGATTTAACTTCATCAACCGCTGGTTCATCCTTGGTCGTTTCAGTCACTTGAGTTTCAGTTTTAGCACTTGCAGTTTCAGGTTCATCAAAAGGTAAGTTTTGTTGAATTTCATTTTCTGTACTGTTAATCACTTCAGTTAAGGCATCTGCTTGCACTTTTTGAACTTGTTCAACAGTAGGTACAGGTTCTGTGACTTCAGTTGTTGTTACAGCTTGAGTCGAAGTGTCAGTAGCTGATTCAAGACTCTGTTCAGGATAACGAGCAGTAACTGGATCTTCAGTAATCTCACTAGTTGTTTCATTTGCATCGGCATTTTGTCTACGACGTTGACCGTGTGCACGCATATGTCGAGGAGAGCGACGACTTCTTGGACGTTGTTCGTCTTTTGTTGCGTTAGTCGCTTGTTCAACGGCAGTATTCTCAACATTATTCGTTGTTGCTACTGCCTCAACTACTGGTAAAGTTTCAACGTTACTTGCGTCAACAGCATTGTTTTCAGTTGCTGGTGCTTTAACTGGATTACTTGCCGTTTTTTTAATTTCAACATTATCGTTAGTGTTGTTTGTATCGCCAGTATTAACACGTACTTTTTTGCGATTGTTACGACGTTGACGACGTTCAGCTACTTTTTCTTCTTTGGGCTTTTGCACTCTTTCTTTTTGAGGCTTTGCTGGAGTTGAAGTTTTCGTTGCCGTATTTGATTTAGTGTCAACAGTCTCTTGAGGTTTACGTTTGTCATTGCGATTTTCGTTACGGTTTGCATTACGGGTGTCATTGCGACCTTCGTTACGCGAATCATTACGGTTATTACGACGTTGACCTTGACGGCCTCTTTGCGGACGACGTTCACTGTTTCTGGTGTTATTCTCTTGTGGTGTTTTCGGTGCAGGTTTAACTTCTTCCTCTGCAGCAAAAAGAGATTTAACCCAAGAAACAACGCCAGAGATTAAACTTTTTGATTCAGTTGCTTTTGGTGCAACTGGCGCAGCTTCTTGCTTTTTCGGCGCTTGCTTAGGTGATGACATACCTTGCAGTATTGGCTCATCACGCTTATTGACTTCTTTGTCAAACTTAGGCATTACCGCTTCTTCAGGAACAGCTTGCTTAATAGGCATATCGTAGCTGGCTTCTTCGATACCTTCATCTTTTCTGACACGGATCACTTCATACTGAGGTGTCACCATGTTTGGATTAGGGATAATAAGGATTTTTACGCCATGATGCTTTTCAACATGAAAAACTGAACGACGCTTTTCATTTAATAAGTAGGTTGCAACAGGAACAGGCACTTGAGCTTGTACTTGTTGAGTATTATCTTTAATGGCTTCTTCTTCCATTAAACGCAATACTGATAATGCTAGTGACTCAACACCACGAACATGACCGGTACCACTACAACGAGGGCATACACCTTGGCTAGTTTCACCGATAGAAGGACGTAAACGCTGACGCGACATTTCAAGTAAACCAAAACGAGAAATACGGCCCAGTTGAATACGTGCTCTGTCTTGTTTTACGGCGTCACGCATTCTATTTTCAACTTCACGTTGATGGCGAACAGGGGTCATATCGATGAAGTCGATAACCACTAAACCACCTAAGTCACGCAGGCGTAATTGACGAGCAATTTCTTCTGCGGCTTCTAAGTTGGTATTAAATGCAGTTTCTTCAATGTCACTGCCTTTAGTTGCTCGGGCAGAGTTAATATCGATTGACGTTAATGCTTCGGTTGGATCAATAACGATTGAACCACCAGAAGGTAAACGCACTTCACGTTGAAAGGCAGTTTCAATTTGCGTTTCAATTTGATAATGGGTAAATAAAGGTACGTCATTGGTGTAAAGTTTAACTTTACTTAAAAAGTCTGGACGAACAATTTCAATGTGTTTTTTAACACTTTCAAAAATTTTCGGGCGATCAATTAAGACCTCACCAATATCACGACGCAAATAGTCGCGAATAGCACGTAATATAACATTAGTTTCTTGATGGATTAAGAATGGAGCTGGGCGACTTGCACCCGCTTCGGAAATGGCGTTCCAATGATGTAACAGAACGTTTAAATCCCACTCAAGCTCTTCATATTCTTTACCAACACCGGCAGTACGAACGATTAAGCCCATGCCTTTAGGTAATGTAAGTTTACTTAATGATGCTTTTAAATCTGTGCGTTCATCGCCTTCGATACGGCGTGAAATACCACCGGCTCGAGGGTTGTTTGGCATAAGCACTAAATAACTGCCAGCAAGGCTGATAAAAGTGGTTAACGCTGCACCTTTTTGGCCGCGTTCTTCTTTATCAATTTGCACGATAACTTCTTGGCCTTCGCGCAATACTTCTTTGATGTTAGGGCGACCTTGGAAGCTATAACCTTTAGGAAAGTATTCGCGGGCGATTTCTTTCATAGGTAAGAAGCCGTGACGATCAGCACCGTAGTCAACGAAAGCCGCTTCTAACGACGGTTCAATACGGGTGATTTTGGCTTTGTAGATATTTGATTTTTTTTGTTCGTGACCAGGACTTTCGATATCTAAATCATAAAGTTGTTGACCATCTACAAGTGCTACACGCAATTCTTCTGATTGTGTAGCATTAATTAACATACGTTTCATAGTTTGTGTGACTCATTTTAGTCACAACACACCATTGCTTAGAACATAAAGTCATCTATCGCTATGGTAACAGCAACTTGTCAGCCTCACGGGTGTCAATCTTACTACGCCATATTACGCAGCAAGCTGTTAAAAATTCTGATTGTTTAATATAACTGTGGTGTTTACACCGCAGTGAAATTGATTCTTTATGTGCTCAGCCTGTGTGCTGTGCGCAACAGAAAATTAAGTGCTTCGTTAATTTTAGTTCGATATTTTTATCGTGTTTTCTAATAATTTAACGAGTGAAAATGTGACTTTATTTTTTCTGTCTAATTACATAATCGCTTTATTACGCTGGACAATATGTTCATGTGTTGTTTTTGACAAGTTACACGCGTCAAATACACAATAGGCCTTACTTTTAATATCTCGACAATAATGTTTGGTAAAATTGTCTAATACTAATGTGGCCGCATTTTGCCTCTTACGTCTCGCTTAAAGCATCCTTTTTACTTGTTACGGCTAAAATGTAGCGGTAACCATCCTATTATCACACTTTATTTTCAGATAAGCCAATTAAATCCACGTTTTAATTGCCTCTAATTTGAAAAAAATATGCTAAACTGCGCGTAATTATGGTCCCTAGTAAAACAGATATGACAGATAGCCCAAAACCTCAAGTTAGATTTTTCACAGTAGACAGCGAAGATGCCGGTCAACGTATCGACAACTTTTTAGTTAAAACACTAAAAGGTGTACCTAAAAGCATGTTGTATCGTTTATTACGTAAAGGCGAAATTCGCGTTAATAAAAAACGTACTAAGCCTGAATATAAGCTAGTTGATGAAGATATTATTCGTGTTGCACCTATTCGTGTTTCCGAAAATACCAACACAGTTTCTACGCAATTAAACGTCGTAGCTAATTTAGAGAAACAAATATTATTTGAAGATGAACGCTTAATTGTTATTAATAAACCTTCAGGTATGGCAGTACATGGTGGTAGTGGTTTAAGCTTTGGGTTGATTGAAGCACTACGAGCTTTACGTCCAGATGCGCGAATGCTCGAACTTGTGCATCGGCTTGACAGAGATACTTCTGGCTGTTTAGTGGTTGCTAAAAAGCGCTCGGCTTTAAGACATTTGCATGAACAATTGCGTAATAAGACGGTACAAAAGTTTTATCATGCTTTGGTGAAAGGACGTTGGTCGACAAAATTAACGCGGGTTACTGAAAGCTTAAAGAAAAATGATTTAAAGTCTGGTGAGCGTGTCGTAGTTGTGGACAACATTAATGGTAAAGAATCTGAAACACGCTTTAAAGTACTTCAGCATTATAAAAATGCCACGCTAGTTAGAGCTTTTCCGGTGACCGGCCGCACTCACCAAATTCGTGTACATTGCCAGACAAAGGGGCATTCGATTGCCTGTGATGCAAAGTATGGTCATGAAGACTTTGATCTAGAAATGAAGGCTTTAGGCTTGAAACGTTTGTTTCTGCATGCGGCCAGTATAGAGTTTAGTCATCCACTTAGTAATGAGCGTATTAAAATAGAAGCACCGTTAGAGCCTTCATTAGAGAAATTATTGACTAAGTTAACTAAAGCTCGCGATTAATTTTTTTAAACATTTAATACTGACCTTAGCCCTAACCATAGTAAACTTCATATATCAGTACTTATATCTAAAGAAATAAGTACTGATATATGTATCGTCGTTTTACCGTTGTTTTATAACTATATAAGAAGGTATAAATACTTAAGTATTATTTTGTTCAGCAAGGACATCAAGACCATGTTGTTTCAAAAGCCCGACAAGCTTGATCAAAGGTAAGCCGATGAGCGTGTTGGGATCATCACCCTCTAATTTTTCAAACAAACAAATACCTAATCCTTCGCTTTTAAAACTTCCTGCGCAGTTATAAGGTTGTTCAGCATGTAAGTAATTCTCTATCTCAGCATATGAAAGTTCTTTAAAATGTACCAAGAAGGGTTCTATTAAAGCAGTGGTATAATCTAAACCACTATCATAAACACAAAGGCCAGTATAAAAAACCACGGTTTTATTGCTAAACTTTTCTAATTGTTTAACGGCATTTTCAAAGTTATGCGGCTTGCCAAGTATTTCTCCATCGCATAAGGCGACCTGATCTGAACCTATGATCAACGCGTCAGGATATTCATGGGCAACGGCCTTAGCTTTTTCAATAGCTAAGCGCTCGACTAATTCGACAGGGGATTCATTTTCAAATGCGCTTTCATCAATATTCGGTTTAGCGCAGTCAAAAGCAATATTGAGTTTGGTTAAAATTTCTTTACGGAAAGGAGAGGTGGAGCCCAAAACAAGTTTTTTCATTAATATCACTCAAAATATAAACAGATAGCTGTTAATATATGGCCTATCTTGAGTTTTTAAACAAATTTAGCTATTTTTCTTTTGACACAGGCCGGTAGGCACTTTATTATGCGCGCCTTATGAAAAATCTTAAACTCCCGATAACGATAGACCCATCTAGAAGCGCACAGCGAAAGCTCGTGTGTGACGGATACTTTGAAGTATCTGGGATGAATAGATTGCTTGCTGTGTGTGATGCACAATGTGAGCAAGTCCAAGTCAATGCCAATTTTGGTGTGGATGAACAGGGCTTGGTAGTAATATCAGGCACGGCATCGGCAACAGTTGCATTAATTTGTCAGCGATGTACTGAAGGGTTCGAATTGGCATTAGAAGTAAGTTTTACTTTTAGTCCAGTGAAAGACGTGGAAGCTGAAGCTGAGTTGCCGTCATATTATGACGCAATTGAATTAGATGAAAATGGCGAAGTTAACTTGCGAGAGTTAGTGGAAGATGAGTTTTTACTCGCGATTCCATTAATTCCAAGGCACTCACTTAAAGACTGTCAGGCTTCACCTGATAGTGTTTGGGGCGAGTTACCGGAAGAGCTAGAAAAACCGAACCCATTTGATGTATTGAAAAAACTTAAATAGTTAATTTTAGCTAATAACCGAATTTTTAGGAGTAGGCAATGGCAGTTCAAAAGAGCAAAAAGTCTCGTTCAAGACGTGGCATGCGCCGTTCACACGACGCAATAACGGCAACGCATTTATCAACAGATCCAGTATCTGGTGAAACTCATCGTCGTCACCATGTAACAGCTGATGGCTTTTACAAAGGTGTTAAAGTAATCAATAAGTAATCTGTAACGATTACCTTGATTAATCTAACCATAGCGTTAGATGTTATGGGGGGCGATCAAGGCCCCCACGTAACACTTTCTGCTGCTATGCTTGCAGTAGAAAACCTTCCAAATCTTCACTTACTTCTGTGCGGTGACGAAACTGTCATAGTTGAAACACTTTCAAAAAAACAATTTTATCCACATCCAAGAATAACCGTAGTTCCAACAACACAAGTTGTTGAAATGGATGACAAGCCTATTTTTGCCCTGCGTAATAAAAAACAATCTTCAATGCGTAAAACCTTGGACTTAGTTCATGATGGCCAAGCACAAGCTTGTGTTAGTGCGGGTAATACCGGTGCCCTTTTTTCCATGGCGCATTTTGTTTTAAAAACCTTGCCAGGTGTTGAACGTCCGGCGTTAATTTCTGCGTTACCGAGCAATACACCAGACCAACATGTTTTTATGTTGGACTTAGGGGCAAATGTTTTCTGTGATTCAAGCGTTTTGTATCAATTTGCTATTATGGGATCCGTGATGGCAAAAGAGGTCGACGGTATTGAAAACCCGAAAGTTGCACTGCTAAATATGGGGTCAGAAGATAATAAAGGCAGTGATCATATTAAACAGACTGCCAGCTATCTGCAGGCTAATGATGATATTAATTACATTGGTTTTATAGAGGGTAATGATATTTTTACTAATAAAGCAGATGTCATCGTTTGTGATGGCTTTGTTGGTAATGTAGCCTTGAAAACATGTGAAGGGGTGGCAAGAATGGTCTACACCCAACTACAAGAAATCATCAAAAAACACTTTTTAGCTCAAATTATGGGCAAATTATTGTCTCGTCCGCTAAAAAAACTGTTTAAACCCATGAACCCCGACCAGTATAACGGCGCAAGTTTGATAGGATTGCGCGGTATTGTGGTAAAAAGCCATGGTAACGCCAATGTAACGGCTTTTTATACTGCTATTGTTGAGGCCGTTACTGAGGTAGAACGACAAGTACCAGCAAAGATTAAAGATAAGCTTGAACATAGTTTATGCCATAAATAATCAACTTTTAGTTATGCATTCGTTATAAAAAGCTTAGTTAATCGCGGAATGAATTATACGGTATCGAATAATTTAATAACGAGATGGTTACCGTTAAAAATTAAAATTAAATATAATTAGGTCTAATAATGCAAAATAATTTAGCGTTTGTTTTTCCCGGTCAAGGTTCACAATCTCTAGCGATGTTGGCTGATTTTGCTGAGCATGAAGTAGTACAAAGTACGTTTTCTGAAGCTTCTACCGCACTAGGTTACGACTTATGGCAATTAGTTCAGCAAGGTCCGGTTGAAAAATTAAACCAAACAAATTTTACTCAACCGGCATTACTCACAGCAAGTGTAGCCATATGGCGTTTGTGGCATGCAACTTCATCGGCAACCCCTGCGATGTTAGCGGGTCATAGTTTAGGTGAATATTCTGCCTTAGTATGTGCAGGCGTGCTGTCTTTAGCTGATGCAGTGAAATTAGTAGAAAAGCGAGGCGAGTTTATGCAAGCGTCAGTACCCGAAGGTATTGGTGCTATGGCTGCTGTCATCGGCCTTGATGATAAAATGATTATTGCAGCGTGTCTAAAAGCAGAAAATGGTGAAGTGGTTTCTGCAGTGAATTTCAATTCACCAGGGCAAGTGGTTATTGCTGGAAATAAAGCGGCAGTAGAACGTGCGGGTGAATTATGTAAAGCAGCGGGAGCAAAACGTGTTCTGCCTTTACCTGTCAGTGTTCCATCACATTGTGCACTGATGAAAGATGCGGCAGAGAAACTGGCACAAGAGTTTAATAATGTCACTTTTAATGTACCTAATATTGCTGTTGTTAACAATGTTGACGTTGCAACAGAAAGTTCGGTTGAAGCCATAAAAACTGCATTGATCAAACAATTATATAGCCCCGTGCGTTGGACTGAAACCATTCAGTTTTTAGCGCAAAACGGCATTGAACAGACGATTGAAGCAGGGCCTGGTAAAGTATTGCAAGGCTTATTAAAACGCATCGATAAAACCATGAGTTGTCAATCTGTTAATGACAATGCGTCATTAACTAAAGCATTATCATCAGTAGAGTAAAAATTATATGTTTTCATTAGAAGGTAAAGTCATCTTAGTAACAGGTGCAAGTCGCGGTATAGGTAAAGCTATCGCTACGCAACTTAAAGCCCTAGGTGGTACCGTTATTGGTACGGCGACATCAGAGCACGGTGCGGCCAATATCAGTGAATATTTAGGTGAAGGCCAAGGCTTAGTCTTAAATGTCACTGATGATGCCTCAATTAGCGCCATGTTTGACTTAATTAAAGATAAGTATGGTGCTGTTGATGTTTTAGTTAACAATGCTGGTATTACGCGCGACAATTTGATGATGCGCATGAAAGATGATGAATGGAATGATATCATCGAAACTAATCTGACTTCTGTCTTTAAAATTAGTAAAGCGGTTTTGCGCGCGATGATGAAAAAACGTCAAGGACGCATTATTAATATTGGTTCGGTCGTTGGTACAATGGGAAATGCGGGTCAAGTTAATTATGCGACCGCAAAAGCTGGTTTGATTGGCTTTACTAAATCATTGGCACGTGAAGTTGCTTCACGTGGTATTACGGTGAACACGGTTTCTCCTGGTTTTATTGATACTGATATGACACAAACATTGACGGATGAGCAAAAAGAAGGCATTTTTGCACAAGTTCCGGCTAATCGTTTAGGAAAGCCTGAAGAAATTGCTAATGCTGTTGCTTTCTTAGCATCTGATTCTGCAGCATATATTACGGGCGAAACATTGCACGTAAATGGCGGTATGTACATGGTTTAACAAAAGTTCGCTTTTTGCTTACTTTGTGTTAAATTCGAATAAATTATAAACAGTCAACAGGTTAGACCAGCGAAAAAGTAAAATTAGAAGCTTGCATGGTTGGCTTTTGACGAATAAACTACACACAATTATGAAAAATTGTATTTTCTAGTAAAGGAAAAAAAATGAGTACTATTGAAGAACGCGTAAAAAAAATTACTATTGAGCAACTTGGTGTAAGCGAAGACGAAGTAAAAGTTGAAGCTTCTTTTGTTGACGACTTAGGTGCAGATTCTTTAGACACTGTTGAATTAGTAATGGCGTTAGAAGAAGAATTTGATACTGAAATTCCAGATGAAGAAGCTGAGAAAATTACAACAGTTCAAGCTGCAATCGATTACGTTACTGCTAACCAGTAATAAGTAAACGAATGTGATTGATTTCAGGCGGTTTAATTACCGCCTGATTTGTTTCTATCGCATTAAAAATAATGAATAACTGTTTTAAACCTAATCAAAAGGTTTTGAATACGTTAATATAACACCCGCATATTACTCAATTCTATCGGAGGCAGCACATCTCATGAGACGCGTTGTAGTTACCGGTCTTGGCATGCTTAGTCCTTTAGGCAATAGCCCTGAATCAACCTGGCAAAATTTATTACGTGGACAAAGTGGTATATCTGAGATTACGCATTTTGATACCACAGCGTATACAACACGATTTGCTGGCTTAGTAAAAGATTTTGATGCACAAGACTATATGGCTCGTAAAGAAGCCAAGAAAATGGATTTATTTATTCAGTATGGCGTTGCCGCAGGCGTGCAAGCTGTTAAAGACTCAGGTCTCGAAATCACGGAAAAAAATGCCCAACGCGTCGGTGTGGCCGTCGGTTCAGGTATTGGTGGTTTAGGTCTGATCGAAGATAATCACGCAAAAATGTTAAACAGTGGACCTCGTAAACTTTCGCCATTTTTCGTGCCTTCCACCATCATTAATATGATTGCTGGTCACTTATCAATCATGTTTGGTATGAAGGGGCCTAACATTTCAATTGTGACTGCTTGTACAAGTGGTGTACATAACATTGGCCATGCGGCACGTATGATTGCTTATGGTGATGCTGACGCTATGGTTGCAGGTGGTGCAGAAAAAGCGTCTACGCCATTAGGTATGGGTGGCTTTGGTGCTGCACGAGCCTTATCAACGCGTAACGACGCTCCACAAGATGCTTCACGCCCTTGGGATAAAGATCGAGATGGTTTTGTATTAGGTGATGGTGCTGGTGTACTGGTACTCGAAGAATATGAGCATGCGAAAGCACGTGGCGCCAAAATTTATGCAGAACTTGCGGGTTTTGGCATGAGTGGCGATGCTTATCATATGACATCACCACCTGCCGATGGCGCAGGTGCAGCGTTAGCAATGCAAAATGCGATTAATGACGCAAAAGTTGATATTGCCAATATTGGTTATATCAATGCGCACGGCACATCAACCCCTGCGGGTGATATTGCTGAAACCAATGCGGTTAAATTGGTATTTGGCGATTTCGCACATAGCGTTATGGTTGGCTCAACTAAATCAATGACCGGACATTTATTAGGTGCTGCCGGTGCAGTCGAAGCTATTTTTAGTATTCAAGCCTTAGTTAATAGCGCGGTGCCGCCAACAATTAATTTAGATAATCCTGATCAAGGATGTGATCTTGATTATATCGCCCATACTGCTCGAGATGTAGATTTAGACTACGTGCTATGTAATTCATTTGGTTTTGGCGGTACAAATGGGTCGTTGATCTTTAAGAAAATCTAAAGCATGAGTGGCTAGGGCATTAAAGTTACATTTAATTGAAATATTAATGTAATAGCGCTTGAACTCAGGGCCTTAAGCCTGAATACTTAAGCTAAGTATTCAGGCTTTTTTATGGTATTTATGGTGGTTAGTTTTGTTGATGGGCAAGAAAATAGCGCGATTTCAATTGATGATCGTGGTTTAGCCTATGGTGATGGCTGTTTTACTACGGCATTAGTGACTCACGGTGAAGTCATGATGCGAACACAGCACATCAACCGTTTGGTTCAGCAAAGTCAGCAATTAGGTTTACCTAAATTTGACTTGGCTCTGCTAACAGAAACCCTCGATAAAATTAGCGCTGGTATCGAGCTTGCTATCGTAAAAGTTATGATCACCTGCGGTAGTGGCGGCCGTGGTTATTCTCGCTTAGGTGCTGAGCAAGCTAAAGTTATTGTGTCATTACATGATTACCCTAAATTTTACCCTCAATGGCAACAACACGGCATTGATGTTGGTGTTAGCGAACAAAAACTCGGCATCAATCCTATGTTAGCCGGTTTAAAACATCTCAATCGCTTGGAACAAGTACTGTTAAGAGCTGAATTAGATAAGCGCTTGGAGGATGATTTAGTGGTCAGCGATCTTAACGGTCACGTAATTGAATGCTGCAGTGCGAATGTTTTTTGGTTAAAAGCAGGGATCTGGTATACGCCATTGTTAACAACATCCGGTGTAGCAGGTTTAATGCGAGAAAAAATTTTGCTAAATAATACCGATATTCAACAGGGCAATTTTCCACTTTCGTCACTGGATAATATCGATGCAATGTTTATTAGTAACGCCATTTTAGGTATAGTGCCAGCTAGAATTTTTAATGGTCAACAATTGGATATTTCACTGGTTAATAGCATGCAAAAGCAATGCGTTAACATTGAAAACTAAGATATAAAGATGAAACAAAACTTTCTCAGTTTGCCGCTATTTGTAAGACGAGCACTTGTTGCCTTATTGGTTGCTGTGCTACTAAGTATCTTGGCTATTGTTATATTAGTCACAACGTCCAAAATGAAAGTTCAACAGCCATTGACCATTAGCAAAGCTGAGTTCATTACGATTAAACCGGGTTCGTCATTTAATGCTTTTTCAAAGCAATTAATTGCTAGAGGATGGCTTAAAAGTCGTTTTTGGTTACGTAGTTACGCCAAGTTTTATCCCGATAGAAGCATCATAAAATCAGGTACTTATCAAGTGGGTGCTCATATGCCGATTATAGAATTGCTCAATATGGTGGTATCAGGTAAAGAGCATCAATTTACTATTACCTTTATCGAAGGTAGCACATTCAAGCAAGTTTTAGCACAATTAGCACAACACCCACATATTACTCAGCAATTGATTGATTTACCATTAAACGTCATTGCGAAAAAATTAACGATTGAGCAGGAAAATCCTGAAGGTTGGCTTTTTCCGGACACCTACGCGTTTACAAAAGGTACCGCTGATCTTGCCATTATTAAACGAGCTCATGACAAAATGCGTAGCGCGCTTGATGAACAGTGGCAGAATAGGGCGCTCGACTTACCTTATAAATCACCCTATCAAGCACTTATCATGGCATCTATTATTGAAAAAGAAAGCGGTCGACATGCTGAGCACCCACGTATTGCGTCGGTGTTTGTTAACCGCTTAAATAAAAGCATGCGGCTACAAACAGATCCAACGGTAATTTATGGTTTAGGTGAACGCTATCAAGGTGATATAACCTATGCCCATTTACGTGAAAAAACGGCTTATAATACCTATAAAATAAAAGGCTTACCGCCAACGCCGATAGCGTTGCCGGGCGCTCAAGCACTACAAGCTGCCTTGCATCCAGAAGCGAGTAATTATTTGTACTTTGTCAGTAATGGCGCCGGTGAACATATTTTTTCAACCAATTTGCTCGATCACAACCGCGCGGTAAACCAGTATCAGCGCAAATAAAACGTGATGTTATTGGATATGAAATTTTATTAACTCTAATTTGGAAAATTGAAAAATGAATAAAGGTAAGTTTATTGTTGTTGAAGGCATTGAAGGTGCTGGTAAATCTTCAGCAATTTGCGTTATCGAAGCGGTGTTGAATAAGCATGACATCCCTTTTATAAAAACACGTGAACCTGGTGGTACACCCTTAGCCGAAACTTTACGTGATATTGTTAAGTCTGCGAGTCACGACGAAGAACTGACGCAAGAAACTGAATTGTTGTTAATGTATGCAAGTCGCAGTCAATTGCTAGCTAATCGAATTTTACCCGCCTTAGCTCAAGGTACATGGGTTATTGGCGATCGTCATGACTTATCATCACGGGCATATCAAGGTGGTGGACGTCAGTTTGATGATAGAATAATGAATGCGATAGCTGATGTAACCTTAAAAGGTTTTGCACCGGATTTAACGGTTTATTTAGATATTTCACCAGAGCTTGGCTTAGCTCGAGCACAAGCACGTGGAGAATTGGATCGTATTGAATTAGAAAAAATAGAGTTTTTTCAGCGCGTACGTAATAAGTATCTCGAGTTGGCTACAGCGTCTGAGACAACCGATATTATCGATGCTAGCCAGGATATGTTATCGGTACATAATGATGTTGCTAAAGTCATCGAAGCGTTTATTGAAATTAAAGCAGGGTAATTGATGAAATCTTGGTTGCTTAGCGTTCAACAGCAATTGTCCAGGCAAGTGTTAAGTAATAAACTCCCTCATGCTTTATTATTTTCGGGAGTTTCAGGCGCCGGGCAAGAAGAGCTAGCACGCTGGCTAATAAACGTCTTGTTATGCCAAACGGTATTTAACGAAGATAAAATGGCACAGCAGTCAGTCATTCAAGCTTGTGGGTACTGTAAAACCTGTCAGTTATTTAGCAGTGATAGTTACCCTGATCATCTGACTATCGTTAATGACAAAGCTACTATCGGCGTCGACTCAATCCGTAAGTTGAGTCAGTTTTTTGAAAAAACAGCGCATATTGGTACCGCTAAATCGGCATTGATTCATCATGCAGATACCATGACCGTATCGGCGGCAAATGCTTTATTAAAAACCTTGGAAGAACCGACATCAGAAAGCTTTATTATTCTAACAACTGACAGTAGCGATAGGCTATTACCAACGATTATTAGTCGTTGCCAGCAAATTGAAATTCGTCCGCCGGTTGGTGAAAAGCTTTTACTTGAGTATAGTAAGCAAGGTGATGATGCCTTTGTTAATCTAAGTCATTTGAATGAATTAACCGACGAAAATTCAGCGTTAGCATTTACAGATTTTCGGACTCAGGTCGAACAGTATTTATCTGCTTATGAACACCGAACAGAGATACTGACGACATTGGTTGACCGCCGAGAAGGCTTTCGCTGGCTCGAAAAAGTTCTTGTAGATTTAATGCGTGAACAGTGGGGATGGCAAACCACCGAGCGTAAAAGTGGACAGGCCATTGCGGTTAATAAACAGCAGTTATGGCAAATTTATAAGTTAGTACAAGGCGCAAGCACTAAACTAAAAACCTTAGTGCAAGTTAATCGGCAATTTTTAAGTGAAAAGCTACTTGCTGATATTGGTCTTGTTGTAAAAATATCGACTAAAAAATAAGGCAATGATTTTGGAAAATATTACACTTGAATTTATTTCAGACCGTGATTTATATCAGTCGTATATGCCATTTATGAAAAATGGTGGCTTATTTATTCGTACCACAGAGCATTTTGATTTAGCAACCGACGTGAACCTAATTGTTACCTTGCCAGATTCCCTTGAGTCTTCTGAAGTTAAAGGTAAAGTTTCTTGGATCACACCTATTGGTGCACAAAATGGTACCCCTGCGGGTATAGGTGTGAGTTTTGTTGAAGATCCGGACAATATACGTAACCAAATTGATAAATCGATAGGGCGTTTATTGAATTCTTCTGAGCCTACCTTATCAATGTAAAGTGCCTTATTTCGTTTGTAAGAAAGCGAACTATTGAATAAAGTTTTTTAAATTAATATTATGCACATTTGTGTGGAGTAACCTGTGTTTATAGATTCCCATTGTCACTTAGATCGATTAAAACTCGAAGACTTTGACAATAATTTAGACAATGTCGTTAAGGCAGCACGTGCTGAAAACGTCAATACACTGCTATGCGTCAGCGTAACCTTAGAAGAGTTTCCTGCGATGGCAGAAAAAACGGCTAAATATGACAACGTTTGGCTAACGTGTGGAGCACATCCGCTCAATCAAGGCGACGAAATAGATGTTAAAAACCTAAGTGACTTAGCGACGCATGACAGAGTGATAGCTATTGGTGAAACAGGTTTAGATTACTTTTATGCGCCAGAAACAAAACAGGTACAGCTAGATTCTTTTCGTAAACATGTGCAAGTCGCTAATCAATTAAGCAAACCTTTGATCATTCATACTCGCGATGCACAAGAAGATACATTGGCTATTTTAAGCGAGGAAAACGCCGCTAATATTGGTGGTATTTTGCATTGCTTTACCGAAAGTTGGGAGATGGCTGAACAAGCTATTGCGATGGGGTTTTATATATCATTCTCTGGGATTGTCACCTTTAAAAATGCCAGTGCCTTACGAGAAGTCGCTAAAAAAGTACCTGCTGATCGTTTTTTAATAGAAACTGACGCACCCTATTTAGCACCGGTTCCTCATAGAGGTAAGCAAAACCAACCAGCCTATGTAGTTGAAGTCGCAAAACACCTGGCTAGTATTCGCGGTACTTCAGTTGCTGAAATAGCTCGGCAATCGAGCGAGAACTTTCATCGTTTGTTTCCTGAAACTAAAATCACTGACCTTTAGTTATTTGCCTATGATTTGCGATGATAGGTGTTGCCAAATCACCTAAATATGGGTAACTAACTACCTATGTTTTCTTTTATCTTTAGGGAAAAAAATGGCCCAACACTAATACTAGTCTTGGGCCCAGGGGATGGCTCAAAAGGAGATGAGCCTGCGCTAATAAACTGTCAAATTTATCTTACTACTTACATATAAAATCGAAATATCTAAACATAATTCCCTCTATCAATAGGGGGAGCGAGCAACAGGTGGATAACCTTCCTGTTGAATTAAGTGTAGTGTACGATCTTATAAATGCAAATTAATTTAAATTAGCTTAAGGTATTGTTTTTTAATGTTTAATTTGTTTTTGGTTTTTGCTGTATTTGTTTCTATATTGGCTTGTGCACCGCTTATCTACAGCTTTTGCACGGCTTTTTCACTGCTAATTAGAGAATACTCAGTTAGATAATTTTAGTGTTTTGTGTCATGATATTTGTCATTATAAATCAGCATGAAAACAGTAGAGATAAAATTTGTTAAACCGTATTTGGAGTGGATTTTTCTTTGTTGCATTTATCTCTGCTATTGTTCAATGGTTAGTATTTGATCAAGTTTTAATTTTTGAAGAAATGGTTAAAGCCATTTTTGATATGTCTCGGGTCACCGTTGAAATTGCCATCGGCTTGATTGGCATCTTAAGTTTTTGGTTAGGTATGATGAAAATAGCTGAACATGCTGGCATCATCGATAAACTTGCCCTTTTGATTTCGCCATTATTTGTCCGTCTTATGCCTGGAGTACCAAAAGGCCACCCAGCGATTGGCTCCATGACAATGAATTTATCGGCAAACTTCTTAGGTTTAGACAACGCCGCCACACCGCTTGGTTTAAAAGCCATGCAAGATCTACAATTACTCAATCCAAAAAAAGAAACCGCCTCTAATGCGCAAATACTTTTTTTAGTATTAAACACTTCATCAGTCACGATGTTTCCTGTAACCGTTTTTGTTTATCGCGCGCAACAAGGGGCGGTAAATCCTACGGATGTATTTGTGCCCATTTTATTAGCGACTTTTGCTTCAACCTTAGCGGGCTTGTTGGCGGTAGCTTTTGTACAAAAAATAAAACTTTACCAGCAGGTAGTCTTACTTTATTTGGCCACAGGTATCGCACTTGTTGGTGGTATCGCCGTATATTTCACCACGCTTAGTGCTCAATTATTAGCGCAACAATCTTCACTGATGGGCAATTTACTGATATTTAGCACCTTGATCAGTTTTATATTCGTTGCCTTAAAGCGTAAAGTTAATGTTTATGACAGTTTTATAGAAGGCGCTAAACAGGGCTTTGACACCAGTATAAAGATCATCCCTTACTTATTGGCTATGTTATGTGCGATAGGGGTGTTTAGAGCCAGTGGTGCTTTAGATATCTTGGTAGATGGCATTCGCCAAATGGTACTGTGGTTTAATGGTGATACTCGTTTTGTTGATGCTTTACCTACCGCTTTTATGAACCCATTAAGTGGCTCTGGGGCACGTGCCATGATGATAGAAACCATGAATACTCACGGCGCTGACTCATTTGCAGGTCGTTTAGCCTCTATTGTTCAAGGCTCTACAGAAACAACATTTTACGTGCTTGCGGTATATTTCGGCTCGGTAGGTATTCGTTATAGTCGTCATGCATTAGCCTGTGGGCTGATTGCTGATGTGGCTGGTATTACGGCGGCCATCGGGGTTTGTTATTGGTTTTTTGGGTAAAGTTTTGATTGTCGACATTTGTTGGTTTTTATCTGAACTAAGTTTGTGCATGAAAAAATGAACAATATTATAGTTTTTATTTCTCATATCTTCTTTTTTAACAATGCTTTACGGTCTGTGTTTACTTATTTTAATTGCTGTATACTCTTAAGTTGTTTGTTTTTTACAACTAAAGTATAACGACTATTGTCGACAATTTGTTGTTTTTGGCATTGACTAATGGTGATATAACACTATCATTAGTGCATGTTTTAAAAAGTGTCGACAATTATGGCGTTAGACAATCCTACAACTCAAGCCGCGGTGACCACCGCAGATAAAGTATTTGAACAAATGCTGCATGCCATTGTTAACGGCACCATAAAAGCGGGCAGCAAAATTAGTGAACCTGAACTTGCCAAAAACTATCAAATTAGTCGCTCAACGTTACGTGAAGCACTCAATCGTTTAGAGAAATGTCATTTAATTGAGCGTAAAGCCAATGTTGGTTCACGTGTTGTTGAGTGCTCTATTGCTGGATTATTAGAGATTTATGTTGTGCGTGAAGCGCTTGAAGGCATGGCTTGTCGTCAAGCGGCAATGAATATGACTGAAGATGAAATTATTGAAATGCGCGCTATGCTCAAACAGCATGCAAGTGCCAAGGCATTGCGTGATGGTATTTCATATTATCAAGAAGAAGGTGATTTAGACTTTCACTATAAAGTGATACTCGGGAGTCATAATCAACAGCTGATCAATATTCTTTGTGGCCAACTTTATCATCTTGTTCGTATGTACCGTTGTCAATTTGGTATGAATAGCCCAAGAGCAACAAAAGCTTTTGATGAACATTCACGCATTATTGAAGCCATTGCCGATCGTGATGGTGAGTTAGCCGAAATGTTAATGAGGCGTCATATTGCGGCCTCAAGACAAAATATAGAGAAAAAAATCGCTCTACAACAATGATGTTGAGCGTTTGCGTTATATCAAACTACTTAACTTAACCGAATTCAACTGAATTAACTCAACGGTTTTGAATTTAACTTAATTACCACATTACTTGATTAAAAAAGGATAAAGCAATGACTAAACAATTATCTCCTGGCGCGAAGTTTCGCCAAGCTTTAGCAAATAATAAACCGTTGCAGGTGGTTGGTACTATTAATGCGTATTGCGCAATGATGGCCGAGCAATTAGGTCATCAAGCCATTTACTTATCTGGTGGTGGTGTTGCTAATGCTTCTTATGGCCTACCTGATTTAGGGATGACATCACTTAATGATGTTATTGCCGATGTACAGCGTATTACTAGCGCGTCAAGCCTACCTTTGTTAGTTGACATTGATACCGGTTGGGGCGGCGCTTTTAACATCGCGAAAACTATTCGTGATATGGAAAAAGCCGGTGCTGCTGCCGTACATTTAGAAGATCAAGTGGCGCAAAAACGCTGTGGTCATCGCCCAAATAAAGAAATTGTTTCAACAGAAGAAATGGTCGATCGCATTAAAGCTGCGGTAGATGCTCGTATAGATAAAGATTTTTTTATTATGGCGCGCACTGACTCTTTCGCTCAAGAAGGTTTAGAAGCGGCACTAGAGCGTGCAAAAGCTTATGTTGCTGCAGGCGCTGATGGCATTTTTGCTGAAGCGGTAAAAACAGAAGAACATTATCGTGCCTTCACTGAAGCTCTTGATGTACCGGTATTGGCTAACATTACAGAGTTTGGTCAAACAGAGCTGTGGAATAAAGAACAGTTAGGTGAGTGGGGTTGCGCGATGGTGCTTTACCCGTTATCAGCATTTCGAGCCATGAATAAAGCCGCAGAATCGGTTTATAAAACCTTGCTTGAGGATGGCGACCAAAAAGCGGAAATAGATAACATGCAAACACGCATGGATTTATACGACTACCTTGGTTACCACGATTATGAACAAAAACTCGATGTTTTGTTTTCTGAAGGCAAAAACAAGTAGTTTATAAAAGCTAGGTTTAGAAAAATAAGATTATAAAAAGTATATTCATAAAAAATAAACTCATAGAAAATAAATTTTAATCTTTAATGGCTTATTTCAGCGGTTAAAGAACAAGAGGAGAGGATCATGACAGAGAAAAAATTATCAGGTGCAGGTTTACGTGGTCAAAGTGCTGGCGAAACAGCGTTATGTACCGTGGGTAAATCAGGCTCAGGTTTAACGTATTGTGGTTACGATATTGCTGATTTAGCTGACAACGCAACATTTGAAGAAGTAGCGTACTTACTTTTCAATGGCGAACTGCCTAATGAAAAAGAGTTAGCGACCTATAAAACACAATTATTTGCCATGCGCGATTTGCCACAAGCGTTAAAAGAAGTGCTTAAGCTTATTCCAAAAGAAACTCATCCAATGGATGTAATGCGCACCGGTTGTTCGTTTTTAGGTAACTTAGAGCCTGAAAATGATTTTAGCGAGCAATATCAAGCTGCTAACCGTTTGTTATCAGCATTCCCTGCGATCATGTGTTATTGGTATAAATTCTCTCATGACGGTGTCGAAATTGACTGTACCTCTGATGAAGCATCACTAGGCGGACATTTTTTACGTTTGTTAAATGGCGAAAGCCCGTCAGCCCAGCATGAACGTGTTATGGATGTATCATTAATCTTGTATGCTGAGCATGAATTTAACGCTTCTACATTTACTGCCCGTGTTTGTGCCTCAACCTTGTCTGATATGTTCTCATGTGTAACGGGTGCTATCGGTACCTTACGTGGACCACTCCATGGCGGCGCTAATGAAGCAGCAATGGACATGATTGAAACTTTTACATCTCCTGCTGATGCCAAAGAAAAAATGGCCGGTATGCTTGAGCGTAAAGAAAAAATTATGGGCTTTGGTCATGCGGTTTACAGTACATCAGATCCACGTAACGTTATTATCAAAGCGTGGTCTGAAAAGCTAGCAGCAGAAAATGGCAATACCTCGTTGTACGATATCTCTGTCGCTTGTGAAGAGTTTATGTGGGACAGCAAAAAATTATTTTGTAATGCGGATTTCTTCCATGCCTCAACATATAACTATATGGGCATTCCAACGAAATTATTTACCCCTATCTTTGTCTGTTCACGTTTAACGGGGTGGGCTGCTCATGTCATGGAGCAACGTTCAAATAACCGTATTATTCGTCCTTCTGCTGATTATATCGGTGCTGAACCGCGTACTGTTCAACCTATATCTGATAGGTAGGTAAGACTTGCTCTTTGCTTCTACTTCAGCGTCAGAAAATCATCACATATACATATATGCTCAGATTTTCTTCCTTGAATTAGAAGCAAATTTCGTCGTCTAGTATCTACATTAGACAATTAGAAAATCTAATTTAGATGTAAGGCGGATTCATTTTTTGATATTCGCCTTTACCATATAACAAACATTGTGGAATAAATTATGAATTACGATTATCGCAAACCCTTACCCGGTTACAAACACAATGGTCTCACCATCGACTTCTTTGATACCAGAGAAGCGATTGATGCTATAAAACCTGGTGCCTATAAAACCTTACCTTACACCTCTCGTGTATTGGCTGAACAATTAGTCCGCAGATGCGACCCTGCAAACTTAACTGACTCGCTTAAGCAAATTATCGACAGCAAGCAAGACTTAGATTTTCCGTGGTATCCAGCGCGAGTTGTGTGTCATGATATTTTAGGTCAAACCGCTTTAGTTGATTTAGCCGGTCTGCGAGATGCTATTGCCGAGCAAGGTGGCGATCCTGCAAAAGTAAACCCAGTGGTGCCTACGCAATTAATTGTCGATCATTCTCTTGCGGTTGAAGCAGCGGGTTTTGATAGCGAAGCATTTGACAAAAACCGTGCCATTGAAGACCGCCGTAACGAGCAGCGTTTTCATTTTATTGAGTGGACTAAAACCGCTTTCAAAAATGTTGATGTTATTCCGGCCGGTAACGGCATTATGCATCAAATCAATTTAGAGAAAATGTCACCAGTTATTCAAGCGCGTGATGGTGTAGCTTATCCTGACACTTGTGTTGGCACCGACAGCCACACGCCACACATTGATGCCTTAGGTGTTATTGCCATTGGTGTTGGTGGTTTAGAAGCTGAAACTGTGATGTTGGGGCGCCCATCTATGATGCGCTTACCTGATATTATTGGTGTCAAGCTAACCGGTAAACGCCAATCGGGTATTACCGCCACTGATTTAGTGTTGGCTATTACTGAATTCTTACGTAACCAAAAAGTTGTTTCTAGTTACTTGGAATTTTTTGGCGAAGGTACGAAAAGCTTGACCATTGGTGACCGAGCGACTATTTCGAACATGACACCAGAGTATGGTGCATCAGCAGGTATGTTCTATATCGATGAGCAAACGATTGATTATTTAAAGCTTACCGGTCGTGAACCCGAGCAAGTTGCACTGGTTGAAACTTATGCCAAACATACCGGACTTTGGGCTGATGACTTAGTTGAAGCACAATACCCTCGTGTTATCGAATTTGATTTATCGAGCGTAGGTCGCAATCTAGCCGGTCCCTCTAACCCACATCGACGTTTAGCGACAGCTGATTTAGCCGCGAAAGATATTGCTAAAGACTTAGCTGCTTGTAAAGCACAAGAAGCAGAAGGACACATGCCTGATGGTGCCGTTATTATTGCGGCTATCACGTCTTGTACCAATACCTCTAATCCGCGTAACGTAGTTGCTGCTGGTTTAATCGCGAAAAAAGCCAATGAACTTGGCCTAGTACGCAAGCCTTGGGTTAAATCGTCATTTGCCCCCGGTTCAAAAGTGGCCAAGCTTTATTTAGAAGAAGCAGGTTTACTCTCTGAAATGGAAAAATTAGGTTTTGGTATCGTAGGCTACGCCTGTACAACGTGTAATGGTATGTCTGGTGCGTTAGATCCTAAAATTCAACAAGAAATTATCGACCGTGATTTATACTCAACGGCGGTATTATCGGGTAACCGTAACTTCGATGGCCGTATTCATCCTTTTGCTAAACAAGCGTTTTTAGCGTCACCACCATTAGTGGTTGCTTATGCCATTGCTGGTACTATTCGCTTTGATATTGAAAAAGATATCTTAGGGCAAGATCAAAACGGTCATGACATTACCTTGAAAGATATTTGGCCAAGTGATGAAGAAATTGATCGGATTGTTGCCACTTGCGTTAAGCCTGAGCAATTTAAAAAAATCTACACACCCATGTTTGATTTAGGTGCTTTTGAGCCAGCAGAAAGTCCGTTATATGCGTGGGATGAAACCAGCACTTATATTCGTCGCCCGCCTTATTGGGAAGGGGCACTAGCAGGTGAACGCACCATGAAAGGCATGCGTCCATTGGCGGTGTTAGGTGATAACATTACTACCGATCATTTATCACCTTCAAATGCCATTCAACTTAACAGTGCTGCCGGCGTATATTTACATAAAATGGGCTTACCAGAAGCTGATTTTAACTCTTACGCAACACATCGCGGTGATCACTTAACAGCGCAACGCGCAACTTTTGCTAACCCGAAATTGTTTAACGAAATGTGTCGCGACGAAAACGGCGAAGTTAAACAAGGTTCACTCGCACGTATAGAGCCTGAAGGCACTGAATCACGCATGTGGGAAGCGATTGAAACCTATATGGAACGTAAACAGCCACTGATTATTATTGCGGGAGCAGATTACGGTCAAGGTTCATCGCGAGATTGGGCGGCTAAAGGTGTTCGTTTAGCAGGTGTGGAAGTTATTGTCTCAGAAGGCTTTGAGCGAATTCATCGCACTAACTTAGTAGGTATGGGCGTTCTACCGTTAGAGTTTATTAACGGTGAAACTCGTCATACTTATCGCATTGACGGTACTGAAACTTTTGATGTCGAAGGTACAACTGCACCCGGCGCCGCCATGTCGGTTCTGATGACGCGTCGTAATGGTGAAATCGTGACTATTGCCGTTAAGTGTCGATTAGATACCGCGGAAGAAGTCTCTGTTTATGCCGCGGGCGGGGTATTACAGAAGTTTGCCAACGACTTCTTGGAGTCTAATTCATAATTGCTCCTTAGCGTTTTATCTACGTTGGAAGTGCTCACCTAGTAAACTAGGCTCCGCGCTTCCGCCTTGTTAAAACACTAACGTTCTACTTATGAAAATCAACTCAGAGTTTATGTCTATAAAGTAAATGCAGTTAAATAATCAGTTTTGCTGCTCTTTAAATCAAGGATGATTTACCTCAACTGGCCATGGCAGGCTTTAATGCTGTTAATTCAGCTAACTAATTTAAGGAGTGAATGATGTCTCAGCTTTCTCAAGCACATTTACCGCAAGTAAAGATCCCGGCAACTTATATGCGTGGTGGCACATCAAAAGGGGTTTTTTTTAATTTAACTGATCTGCCAGCGCGTTGTCAGGTAGCAGGTGTTGCTCGCGACAATATGCTACTTCGTGTTATAGGTAGCCCAGATCCTTACGGTAAACAAACTGATGGTATGGGCGGTGCAACCTCAAGTACCAGTAAAGCGGTTATTTTGGCTAAAAGTGAAGTGGCTAATCACGATGTAGATTATTTATTTGGTCAAGTCGCTATCGATAGAGCTTTTGTTGATTGGTCGGGTAACTGCGGAAATTTAACCGCGGCGGTTGGCTCTTTTGCCATTAATTCAGGTTTAGTTGACCCGTCACGTATTCCTGAAAATGGTATTTGTACAGTGCGTATTTGGCAAAAAAATATTGCTAAAACTATCATTGCTCATGTACCTATCACCAGCGGCGAAGTACAAGAAACTGGCGATTTTGAACTCGATGGCGTCACCTTTCCTGCGGCAGAAGTGCCGGTCGAGTTTATTGCGCCAGTTGATCCATCTGAAGCAATGTTTCCCACTGGAAATATCGTTGATGAATTGTCGGTGCCTTCGGTTGGCACATTTAAAGTGACTATGATCACCGCCGGTATTCCCACTATTTTTCTTAACGCTGAAGAGCTTGGTTACACAGGTACTGAATTACAAGAAGCCATAAATAATGATGAGGTGGCACTGGCACGTTTTGAAACTATACGCGCTTACGGCGCGGTTAAAATGGGCTTGATCAGTGATATTTCAGAAGCCGCTGCGCGTCAGCATACTCCGAAAGCTGCGTTCGTCAGCGTCGCTAAAGATTATGTTACCTCGAGCAATAAAACGGTGCTATCAGCTGATATAGATTTACATGTTCGTGCACTATCTATGGGTAAATTGCACCATGCGATGATGGGCACCGCTGCCGTAGCTATTGGCGCGGCGGCGGCGATACCAGGAACGTTAGTTAATTTAGCCGCTGGTGGCGGTGAACGTGATGCTGTGGTATTTGGTCATCCATCTGGCACTTTAAAAGTCGGCGCACAGGCTTCTAAAATTGATGATGCTTGGAACGTTAATAAAGCCATTATGAGCCGTAGCGCACGCGTATTGATGGAAGGTTGGGTACGCATACCTGAAGATTCTTTTTAGTTAGTATTTGGCGATATATTTATTATTAAAAAACTTGAATTAACTACGGTTGGATTATTTCTAACCGTGTTTTTTTTGTTGTTGGTAATTAAATGATATATTTGGCGTCGATTAATTTTTATATAATCAAGCGCAAATGAGGATATTTATGAGTAAGGTAATCATCATTTTGTTGATGACTTTGGCGTTTAATGTTCATGCAAGTGTGTTAACTATTCCAGATAATATTATTGTTTTAAGCGTAAATGGTGAAGAGCAAGTCAATAGTTTTTTCGCCAAAGAAACCCAGTTAACACTGGAGCAAGGTGAGCATGTTTTAGTACTTAAATATCAAGATATTTTTGAGGGCTGGGATGACCATACTAAAGTCACGTCTAAACCGTTTATTGCACTATTCACCTTATCTAAAACACAGTTGCAAAACTCAACATTAATAATGAAAACATTAGTCTTAGAGGAGTTGGCGCAAGCAAAACGTTTTGCAAAAAATCCTCATGTTGTAATATCTACAGCACAAGGTAAGGAGATAAAGGTATTTAATCAATCATTGATTGCCTTTAATGCTCAGTTGAGATTTTCTCAGTTAACAAATTCAAATTCAAATTCAAATCCAAATGACGAAGGCGAAAAAATGGCCGGTGTTGCCACTGTTGAGAATATAAAACTAGTCAATGCAGATATTTGCACTAGCAATCAAGGTCATATTTCTGAACTAAGCCGCCTCGCAAGATTAAAATGTTTATGGCACGCTAGCAGTCAAATGGAGCAAGAAGCTTTTGTTTATTTTATTCTATCAGATCAGCAACAGCGCCTAAATCAGACAAACATCGAAAAATAAGTAACGTCAGTGAATAATAGAGCTAGCAATAGAGTGTCGGGAATTTATAAAACGGTCAGAGCCAATGCTATTCTGTTTTAGGCATGAAAAAGTAAGACAAGCGTTATCATGAAGATAATAGTAAGCTATTTGTTAATTAAACATCGATAAATGTGTACGCAAGGTTAATTTTGCCATTAAAGCGCATTAAATTGTCAGATAATTGCCAATTGCGGTTGATAGCGCTTTAATTTCATCAGCTATCAGGGTATGTTATGCGTTTTTATTTTAGGTACTATCATTAATGACTAAAAATACCTTTTATCGTGACTTATATATTCAAGTTGAAGCACTGATCAGTGATGAAGCTGATGTTATTGCTAATATGGCTAACGTAAGTGCGTTGTTGTTTGAAAAATTAACTGAGGTTAATTGGGTAGGTTTTTACCGTATGGTAAATGATGAGTTAGTACTGGGTCCGTTTCAAGGTAAGGTAGCTTGTATCCGCATTCCTTTAGGACGTGGTGTTTGTGGCACAGCGGCAAGTGAAAACAAAGTACAACGCGTAGCGGATGTACATGAATTTGATGGTCACATTGCTTGTGATGCTAGCACTAATTCAGAAATAGTATTACCTTTAACCTTAAATCAGAAGGTAATTGCGGTGCTTGATATCGATAGCATAGCGTTTAATCGTTTTGATTCTGATGACCAAGCAGGATTAGAAAAAATAATTAGTCTATTTGAAAATGTCATGATCAAGCATGGCGTGATAAACTAATGAAAGAATTTATTGTTATTCATGACTATTTAGTATCAGAAGCCGTTGTCGGTGATTGGGATGGTCAGGAAGAAGAAGTTGCTGAACGTATTAATGAAATTTATCATACTATTTACGACTTAGCAGAAGAAGATATTGCGCCAGAGGTTTTAGAGCATTTGCTGTCTTTGGTGTGGGATACGTGGATAGGGCAAGAAGCCTTAACTGAAATTGAAAGTGATGATATTTATGATTGGTGCCGACATTTGTTGGAAAATCGCGAACAATATCTAGCAGAGCAGAATTAAAATTTTTAAAAGTTGTATTTATGGAAAATAAAACAGAAAGTGAAGTTAAAGTGGTAGCAGAGACAGCAGTTGAAACAACGTCAAACGTTGAAGCTGAAGTTAAGCGCATCAGCACAAAAGAAATTATCGCCTACTTGGCGGAAAAATTTCCAACGTGCTTTTCTATTGAGGGCCATGCAAAGCCACTAAAGATTGGTATTTTCCAAGATTTAGCTGAAAAATTAGCGGGTGATGAAACGGTAAGCAAAACTCGTTTACGCCAAGCACTTAGACATTATACTAGCAGCTGGCGCTACCTCAAAGCGATTAAAGTGGGTAGTTTTCGCGTCGATATCGATGGTAATGACTCTGCTGAAATTGATCAGGAACAAGCTGATTATGCGAGTAAGACCTTAAAAGAAAGCCAAGAAAAATTTGGTAACAAAAACGCTAAAGACAAAGTGGCTAAAAAACCTTATAAAGGTAATACCAATAAGGGAACTAAGTCTGTTAATAAAGACTCTACAGATAATAGTCGCAAAGAAAAATTCAATTCGGTTAAATCAAGTAAACGTGCACCAGCCAAAGCTGCCGTTAAACTTAAGCCAGTTGAAACAAGTAATGTTGTTGTTGGCAAAAATATCAAAGTGCAGTTAGGACAATCGTCAATGGATGCTGTTATCACTGAAGTTTCCGGTAAAGATGTTAGCGTTCAATTAAACTCTGGTATGGTTGTTAAAACACAAGTTAAAAATATTTTTACAGAATAAATTTGGAGTATGTGTATGCATAAATTTTGTCGTATAGCTTTAGCGGTATCCTTGTCACTTGCCAGTATCTCGATATTAGCCGAGAACAAAGAAGACAATAAAGAATTGCCCATATTGGCACCTGAAAGCCAACATGCTACTTCTACAAAGCGAATTACGGCGCAATTTACGCGTGCACATTACAAAAAAATAAATATTGATGATCTGCTTTCTGAGCAAATATTTGACCGTTACATTAAGCAATTAGACTATGCACGTAATGTCTTTCTTGCCTCAGATGTTGAAGGTTTTTCGCAGTATCGTGATAAATTCGACACATACATTGCTCGTGGTAAACTCGATATTGCTTATCAAATTTATAACCTAAATTTACAACGTCGATTAGAACGCTATCAATATGCCTTAAGTTTGTTAGAAAACGAAAAAGCGTTTGATTTTGAATTAGATGAATCTTACAACTTTGATCGTGAAGAAGCACAAAGACCTACCTCTGTTGCTGAGTTAAACGAATTATGGCGCAAGAAAGTTAAATACGATGCGCTTAATTTAACCTTAGCCGGTAAAGAATGGCCGAAAATTCAAGAAGTTCTCGGCAAACGTTACCGCTACGCTATTAAACGCTTGAAACAAAGTGAAAGCGAAGATGTTTTCCAAATAGTGATGAATAGCTTCGCTAGGGTTGTTGAGCCGCATACGTCATATTTATCACCACGTAATGCAGAACGTTTTCAAATGGAAATGAACCTATCGTTAGAAGGTATAGGTGCGGTTTTACGTGCAGAAGAAGATTACACGGTTATTCAAAGCGTCGTTTCTGGTGGTCCTGCGGATAAGTCGAATGAATTGAAGCCTAAAGATCGTATTGTTGGCGTATCGCAAGATGATAAAGATTTTGTCGATGTCATCGGCTGGCGTTTAGATGACGTTGTTGAACTGATTAAAGGCCCGAAAGGGAGTAAGGTTAGGTTACAAGTTTTAGGTGCTGAATCTGAAGATGATAGCAGCATTAAGGTCGTCTCTATTGTTAGAGATACCATTAAACTTGAAGATCGTGCGGCAAAATCAGAAGTATACTTTGAGAAAGAAGGTGATGAAAACACTAAAAAGTTGGGTGTGATCACCATTCCAAGTTTTTATAATAATCTTTCTCGTGATGTCAAGCTTGAAATTGCTAAACTTAAAGACGAAAACGTTGCCGGTATCATTGTTGATTTACGCGGTAATGGTGGCGGTTCATTAACAGAAGCTACTTTACTTACCGGTCTATTTATAGATAAAGGTCCGGTTGTACAAGTACGTGACGGAGCCAATCGAGTACAAGTTAACAGTGATAAAGATGGTGTCAGCTTTTATGATGGACCATTAACCGTGATGGTTGATCGTTATAGTGCCTCAGCTTCCGAAATATTTTCCGCAGCAATTCAAGATTATGGTCGCGGTATTATTGTTGGCGAACATACTTTTGGTAAAGGTACGGTTCAACAACATCGAGGTTTAGGCCGTGTATACGATCTATACGAGAACCCATTTGGTAGTATTCAATTTACCATCGCCAAATTTTATCGAATTAATGGTGGCAGTACACAACATCGTGGCGTGTTACCTGATATTGAATTTCCTTCAGCGATAGATCCTGCTGACTGGGGCGAAAGTAAAGAAGAAAATGCTTTACCTTGGGACCAAATTCCTAAAGCGCGATACAATAAACTCAACGATATTAGCCATGATTTATCTTATTTAAGCTCATTGCATCGTTCACGTGTTTTGGAAAACAGAGAGTTTAATTATCTGCTATCTGATATTGAAGAATATAAAGCTGAAAAAGACGACAAAACTATTTCGCTAAATCTAGCCAAACGCAAAGAGAAACGAGAAGAGCGTAAAGCCAAGCAGCTAACACGAGCTAATGAGCGTCTTGTGCTTATGGGCAAAGAAAAAGTGACTGATTTAGATGATTTACCAGAAGATTTAGAAGAGCTAGATCCATTTTTAGACGAAACGGCAAAAATCACCTTTGATCTAGTTTCTTTAGGTAAAGTCGCAAAAAAATAGACATTTTTTAAACCTATTAAAAAACCACCTTAGGGTGGTTTTTTACTATTTAAAGCTGGTAACTGATTTTTACCTGTATTATTTGCATAATTATTCTTCAATTCCTTATAAACAAAGGGCTAGTTAGCAGAAAATTAGCAAAAATAACTTGCACTATCAGTGAACAGTCGGCATGTTAGCTAACACAAATAATTTAATCACTATAATAACTAAGATAATAAGGTGTAAATTTATCTATGTCTGATCCTCAATCTTTGCGACAACCCTCCATGTTGGACTCTTTAATTCCAATTATTGTCCTTATTGGTTTATTAGTTACTGCTGTTACCTTCTTTGGCGATAGTTCATCATCTGGACCTAACCAAATTGCTTTGCTTCTTGCTACGGGCGTAGCTGCGGTGATAGGGCTTAAAAACGGTTACACTTGGCACTCCATGGAAAAAGCCATTATTCATGGTATATCGATTTCTCTTGGTGCGGTATTAATTTTGTTAGCCGTAGGCTCACTTATTGGTACTTGGTTATTATCGGGTACGGTTCCGACCATGGTTTATTATGGTTTGAAAATTATTGATCCGAGTTGGTTTTATGCTGCTACTTGTCTTGTCTGTGGTATTGTCGCTATGAGTATTGGTAGCTCTTGGACAACTGCCGCCACGGTGGGTGTTGCATTTATTGGTATCGCTGGAGGTTTTGATCTCTCAACATCTGTGACTGCTGGTGCGGTAATATCAGGTGCGTATTTTGGCGATAAACTCTCGCCACTTTCTGAAACAACGAATTTAGCTCCTGCAGTTGCGGGCAGCGAATTATTCGAACATATCCGTTATATGCTATGGACCACAATACCTTCGATTACTATTGCACTAATTTTGTTCCTCATTATTGGCTTTAATCACTCTTCAACTGACATGGGCAATACTGATAGTATCGTGTCGTTAACGAGTACATTAGAAAATACTTACAACATCTCGGCACTAAACTTAATACCATTATTGATTTTATTAGTCTTAGCTTATAAAAAAATGCCGGCTTTTCCCGCGGTCGCTATTGGCGCTGTTATTGGTGCTATTTGGGCACTAATTTTTCAGCAAGATTTAATCTTGGCGATGGCCGAAGAGGGAGTGGAGTCAACTAAAGCCATTATTATGGTGGTGTGGACAGCTTTCTTTGACGGTGTTGTTGTTGAAACGGGTAATAGTGAAATAGATCAACTCCTTAGTCGTGGTGGCATGTCAGGTATGTTAAATACTATCTGGCTTGTGGTTACCGCATTAAGTTTTGGAGCAATTTTAGAACATTTAGGCATGTTGAAAAAATTTGTTGAATCAATTTTAGCTACTGCCAAGTCTACCGGTAGTTTAATTGCTAGCACGGTCGCGACTTGTATTGGTACTAACTTGATTACTGCCGATCAATATATGGCGATAGTCATGCCAGGAAGGATGTACAAAGATGAATATAAAAAAAGAGGGCTGCACCCAGTATTATTGAGTCGAACATTAGAAGACTCGGGTACCATTACTTCGCCGCTTATTCCTTGGAATACTTGCGGTGCCTTTATGTTTGGTGCTCTGGCGTTAACATCTTATGATTACATATTTTATTGTTTCTTTAACTTAATCAACCCCGTTTTAGCCGTAGCGTACGGTTATATGGGTTTTAAGATAAAAAAGTTAGTGACAAATAACTAAAACTTTCTCAAAATTAATAAATATTCATAAAGCCTGTTGATAACAGGCTTTTTTAATGTCTATCGCAGGCGTTAATTTTTCACAATGACTCTTTTAAGGATACGCATGAGTGATTTTACTCCACGCTATTTAGCTGATTATAGCGAAACGAATTTTTCTATTTCTACCGTTGAACTTACGTTTGAACTTGACGAGTATAAAACCCGCGTTACGAATCGAATGCTAATTACGCGTAAAGTGTCCGATAATCAACCACTGCATTTAGATGGAGAACATTTAAGCCTGTTGTCGGTACGTGTCGATGACAAAACATTATCAAATGATGATTATCAAGTCAGTGATACGGGCTTAACCATTGCTATCGATAACTCTGACTTTGAACTAGAAATTGTTACAGAAATTAATCCAACTGAAAATACCGCGTTGGAAGGTTTATTTAAATCGGGCGATGCTTATTGTACCCAATGTGAAGCAGAAGGCTTTAGACGTATCAGTTACTATCTCGATCGACCTGATGTTATGGCTACCTTTACCACTAAAGTGATTGCCAATAAAACGCAATTTCCGTATTTATTGTCAAATGGCAATAAGGTGGCTGAAGGAACGTTAGCCGATGGTCAACATTTCGTGCAATGGCATGACCCATTTCCTAAACCTTGCTATTTATTTGCCTTGGTGGCTGGCGATTTTGATGTTTTAAGTGACAACTACCATACCGGCTCAGGCCGCGATGTAGCGCTGGAAATATTTGTTGATAAAGGCAATCTACATAAAGCACATCATGCGATGGCGTCGTTAAAGCACTCTATGCGTTGGGATGAAAAAACTTTTGGGCTAGAATACGATCTCGATATCTATATGATAGTAGCAGTAGACTTTTTCAATATGGGGGCCATGGAAAATAAAGGCTTGAATGTCTTTAATAGTAAGTTTGTATTGGCGGATGAAACGAGCGCGACCGATGTTGACTATTTTAATGTTGAGGCGGTTATCGCGCATGAATATTTTCATAACTGGACAGGTAATCGAGTCACTTGCCGCGATTGGTTCCAACTAAGTCTAAAAGAGGGCTTAACGGTTTTTAGAGATCAACAGTTTAGTGCTGACATGCACTCAGCTGCCGTCACGCGCATTCAAAATGTAAGGGTATTGCGTTCGATGCAGTTTGCTGAAGACGCTGGTCCGATGGCACATCCTATTCGCCCAGAAAAAGTTATTGAAATGAATAACTTTTATACCTTAACGGTTTATGAAAAGGGCGCTGAAGTTATTCGCATGATCCACACGCTCTTGGGCGCTGATAAATTTAGAAAGGGTATAGATTTATATTTTGCACGCTTTGATGGTATGGCCGTTACCTGTGATGATTTTATCGATGCGATGGCTGATGCGTCGGCTGTTGATCTCACACAGTTTAAGCGCTGGTATAGCCAAGCAGGTACACCAGAGATAACGGTTAGTGAAACCTTTGATAGCGTTAGTAATGAGTATCAATTAACCATTGAACAAGCCAATAGTGGTCAGCCCGCATTACATATACCCATTGCTATCGAACTTATTTCGGCAGCAGCACAGCCAAATCATTCTCAGTTATTAGCGTTAACCGACCAAAAACAATCATGGACTTTCAAAGGCTATGATCAAAAACCGGTGTTAGCGTTATTAACTGGCTTTTCCGCACCAGTAAGAACACAGTTTTCACAATCAGATGAAGATTTGCAGCTTATTATGATACGGGCAAATGATGAGTTTTGTCGTTGGGATGCAGGACAAAAATTATTAACAACCTATATTATTCAAACTTTGCAGCAACCCGCAACAATCTTGCCTGATAGCCTATATCAAGCGTTTAGCACAATATTAACGGCGGACATATCTGCCGCCTTTAAAGCTGAGCAATTAACATTGCCGAGTTTTAGTGAGCTAGCAGACAGCATTGATGAAGTTGATCCTATCGCTTTACTCGATGCTATTGACAGCATTAAGTTAGCTTTAGTAAAACAACTAGCACCGTTATTTTTACAGCAATATCAAGCAAGTATTCAAACTGACTATGCCAATGATGGCAGCGCCATCGGTAAACGCGCCTTGAAAAATGTTTGTCTATCTTACTTAGCCAATTTGCGCGATCATCATGATGTTATAACCCAGCAATATCAAAACTCAAATAATATGACCGATACACTAGCAGCATTGCATTGTGCCGCAGCGCATAAGCATAATGATTTTTCCAATATGATGGCAGACTTTGCAACAAAATGGTCAGATACAACACTTGTAATGGACAAATGGTTCGCGATACAAGCCAGTGTTAATGATGAGGCTATTTATGATAATTTGTCGCAGTTGATAGCTCATCCATTATTTAGTCTAAAAAACCCCAATCGAGCACGCTCCTTGATCGGCGCATTTACCATGAATAACCCGCGTTATTTTCATTGTGACAGTGGCCGTGGTTATCAATTTTTACTTGAGCAATTGCAGTTATTAAATGATATCAATCCTCAGGTTGCATCACGCTTAATCACACCCTTGATACAATTTAAGTCGTTTAATACGGATAGACAGCAAATGATCAAAGCAAAGCTAGTTGAGTTTACTGAGCAAGTTACGCTATCGAAAGATTTAAAGGAAAAACTAGATGCGGCGCTGATGCATTAGGGTAGAGCGATGACATATTATTTTAGCTTAAACTTAAGTAGTGATGATTTTTTACTTTATTACCAAGGGGTAATTAACACCATTGTGGTGACCACGGAAAACGGTCTTAGAGTTGAATTTCCAGCAATGCATTTGCGTCGTTATTTCTTGTCAGGCGGGATAAAGGGCCGTTTTTGTTTGAAAACCAAAGATAATAAGTTTCTGTCGTTGGATAAAATTTCTTAATTAGAGCCTTTGCTTTAAACAGTGGTCAGACCATCGAAAGTCATCGACTGCAAATTGTCGATAGGATTACGGAGGCTATTTCTATTCACTATTTGCAGATCATAGCTTATTAAGAAATAGCGTTTAAAACGATTGTTTTAAACGCTATTTTGTTCTCATCAGATGACTCGATTCAAGTCTTTAATATAAAGGGCTTTAACTAAGGTTTTAGCACTTGCCACATGGTCAAAATGATGTAATTATTGTTTCATACCATGTAAGTGGACTTATAAAAATAAAAATGCAGAATCGCATCAGGGGAGATAAGAAATGAAACAAAACCTTCGCAATGGTTTTTACAAAAAGCCACTGGCTCTGAGTATTGCCGCCGCTATGATGACGTTAGCTACGGCTAATGCTCAAGCAAAAAACTTTCAGTTAGGTGACTTCGATATCAGCTTTGATTCTACATTTTCAGCTGGCAGCAGCTGGCGAGTAGAAGATCGTAATTGGAACGATAACGTTGGTAAATCTAATAACATAAACAATGGTTTTAATTTCAGCCAATACCACCCAGTATTGAATGTTAATCCTGATGCCGGCACAGTATGGAATGGAGCCGGTAGTTACTCTACTAATGGCGACAACGGTAACTTAAATTATGATGCGGGCGAAAGCTTCTCAAAATTAATTAAAGGCTCACATGAGCTTGATGTCCGTTATGAGAACTTAGGATTTTTTGGCCGCGCTATGTATTTTTATGACTTTGAAATGGTCGAAAAATCTAGAGCTTGGACAAATCCAAGTTCAGGTCAGGTTAATGACCCATGTCGCGATAATGAAGCAAAAGATCAATTATGTCGTGATATTCGTATGTTAGACGCTTTTGTTTATGGTGATTTTAATATTGGTGAAATGCCATTTTCAGTTCGTGTCGGTCAACAAGTGATCAGCTGGGGTGAAAGTACATTGATTTCACACGGTATTAGCGAACTTAACCCAGTAGATGTTGCACGATTAAAAGCACCAGGTTCAGAATTAAAAGAAGCCTTTATTCCGTTTGGCGCTGTTTGGGCATCATTAGGGGTTACCGAAAACTTCAACGTTGAAATGTTTTACCAATACAGCTGGGAAAAATCAATTCTACCAGCGCCAGGTAGCTATTTTTCAACCAATGACTTTGCGGGTGATGGCGGTCATTTTAACAATGTCCAGCTAAATTTTGCTAGTAACCCAGATATGGACCTTGACTCACTTGTTACTAATTTGAATGCATTAAGAGCGCAAATTTTAAATGGCAATGTAGCTATGGCGGATGCAGCTGGTGCCTATGTTAGTGCTTTCCCAACCAAGTTAACCTTGCGTCAAGAAGATGCTGAAAATGACCCTGATGACGGTGGTCAATATGGTTTAAAATTATCGTGGTTTTTACCTGAATTAAATGATACTGAAATTAGTCTTTATCATATGAATTACCATAGTCGTCGTCCTGTTTTTTCAGGTATTACAGCTGATTTTACTGGTGAAGCCTTAGCTCATGATGTTGGTATGTTAGCGTCGACTGAAATCACTTATGATAACTATACTGATTTAAAAGCATTCTCTCGTGTTGAATTGGATTATATTGAAGACATTAAGTTATACGCATTAAGCTTTAATACTGCTATTGGTACCACCTCAGTAGCGGGTGAAGTCACCTTCCGTCAAGATGAACCACTACAAATTGATGATGTTGAATTGTTATTTGCGGCCATGCCACAACAACTTGCTAATGACTTGGGTCGTAGTGAACTTGATGGCATTTCACAAATGCCTACTTTTCAGGGTGGTGAACGTGCTAACGGCTACATTCTTTCAGACACCATACAAGCACAAATGACCTTAACGCATTTATGGGGTCCTTCTTTTGGTGCAAGTCAATTCACCACCTTACTCGAAGTGGGGGGTATCGATATTCGTGATATGCCAGATCAAGATGTTTTACGTCTTAATGGTCCAGGTACGGGAAGAAATGGCGGCATCGCGGGTAAAGAAGGTTTAGAGCTTGCTTTACAAGATGGTGTTGAAACTAACCCATTCCCTAGCGCATTTGCATGGGGTTATCGTTTTGTCGGTAAATTAGACTATAGTGATGTTTTTGCAGGCATTAACGTGTCACCAAAAGTGGTGTTTTCACACGATGTTAATGGTATTACACCAGACCCTTTATTTTTGTTTGTTGAAGATAGAAAGTCAGTTGCATTTGGCCTAGGTTTTGATTATCAAAGTCGTTGGTCAGCAGATGTAACCTATAACAGCTTTTTCGGTGGCGTAGGTACAACAAACCAAATGGAAGATCGCGATTACGTGTCTTTTAACATCAAGTATTCAATTTAAGGCAGTATGAGGATAATTTTAATGAGAAATATTTTTAAAAATACCTTTAAAAAGGCAACGCTAGTATCAATGGCGGTAACGGTAGCTTTAGCATCTACAAGCGCGACCGCAAAAATTAGTGAGCAAGACGCTGCTAAGTTGAACAGTGAATTTACACCCTTTGGTGCTGTGCGAGCAGCTAACGCTGATGGCTCTATTCCAGCATGGACAGGTGGTATTACAACAGCTCCAGCAGGCTATAAAGTAGGCGATCATCATATTGATCCGTTTGCAGAAGATAAAGCGCTGTACGTTATTACGCATAAGAACCTTGCACAATACAAAGATTTATTGACACCGGGCCAAGTTAAGTTATTTGAAACTTACCCTGATACTTACAAAATGAGTGTTTATAAGTCACGTCGTTCTGCATCGTACCCTGAGCATGTTTATCAAGCGACAATAGATAACGCGACTAAAGCGGAATTAGTTGAAGGTGGTAATGGTATTGTTCAAGCGGCCATTGGTGTACCTTTTCCGATGCCGAAAGATGGTTTAGAAGCTATTTGGAATCATATTTTACGCTATCGTGGCGAAAAAATTATGCGTGAAGGTGGACAAGCTGCACCGACAGCTTCAGGCGATTACACTTATATGGGCTTTGATGATCAGTTATTGATCCCATACGGTGTTAAGGGTGTTAAAGCTGAACAACTTCAGGAAACTAATATTCTATTTAAATTTAAACAGAAAGTAACTGAACCAGCACGTTTAGCGGGAACGGCTTTATTAGTTCATGAGACCATGGACCAAATAAAAACACCTCGTCAAGCATGGACATATAATACCGGTCAACGTCGTGTTCGTCGTGCACCAAACGTTGCTTACGATGCACCAGGCACAGCGTCAGATGGTTTAAGAACAACAGATGACTTTGATATGTTTAATGGTGCACCTAACCGTTATAATTGGACATTAAAAGGTAAACAAGAACTATTGATTCCATACAACGATTATCGTTTACACAGTGATAATTTAAAGTACGATCAAATTTTACAACCGGGTCATATTAACCCTGAACTTGTACGTTATGAGAAGCATCGTGTTTGGGTGGTTGAAGCTAACTTAAAATCTGATACGCGTCATACCTATAAAAAGCGTGTATTTTATATTGACGAAGATAGCTGGCAAGTAGCGGTTACTGACATTTATGATAACCGCGATGAGTTATACCGCGTTGGTGTTGCCCATGGTATTAATTATTATGAAGTACCGACTCAGTGGTCAACGCTTGAAGTTTTCCATGATTTACAATCTCGTCGTTACATTGCGATGGGACTAGATAATGAAGCGAGTATGTACGATTTCTCTGCTGAATTAAATGATGTCGACTTTACGTCTTCGGCATTACGCCGTGAAGGTCGAAGATAATAGAGCACTTTGATAAAACGGCTGGCAAATGCTAGCCGTTTTTGTTTTAAAGTTTTCAAATGGTTATTTAATTTTCATTCCTCAATTTTTTAGCTAAGCTAATAGCAGAGGATAATATGGTTTCGATGGGCACTGTTCATGCCAACTCCTCTTTAACATCGTTATCTAACTTGAGACTTAAAGTCTCTACATTTCAAATGAATGGAGCTATATAGTTAATTATGCGTCTTCTCCTTATTTTACTCAGTTTTCTTATTATTCCAATTATCAATGCGCAATCGCTAGACGCGAGAATTGCTCCACTAGCCAGTAAATCACTGCTACTCGATATTACTGAAATTAATCAAG
The DNA here is from genome assembly GCA_913061475.1 of uncultured Colwellia sp. Taxonomy (GTDB): domain Bacteria; phylum Pseudomonadota; class Gammaproteobacteria; order Enterobacterales; family Alteromonadaceae; genus Cognaticolwellia. The sequence goes on from CAJXUN010000001.1 coordinate 101,475, forward strand.
ATAAATTAGTGGCTGTTGGTGAGCGTGGCCATATTCTTTATTCAACAGATGGCGTAAATTGGCAGCAAGCACAAGTGCCATTGCAAACAACATTAACCGCGGTCTATTTCATCGATGAATCAAATGGTTGGGCGGTAGGTCATGACGCGACTATTTTATCATCAAATGACGGTGGCATTTCTTGGAAAATACAGCAACATTTGCCACAGGTAGAGAAACCGCTATTGGATGTACTATTTATAGATTCAAACAATGGCATTGCTATTGGTGCCTATGGTCTCTTTTATCGCACAACTGACGGTGGCAAAAGTTGGGTTATTGAATATCATAATGAATTTCTTTATCCAGGTGACCAAGCGTATTTGGCAGAGTTAAAGTTACAAGATGAAGAAGCATATTTAGATGAACAAAGTAGTATTTTGCCACATTTTAATCGTGTTGTTGCTGATGGACGTACATTGTACTTAGCTGGAGAAATTGGCTTAATGGCAAAAAGTAATGACTTTGGTGTTAGTTGGGAAAAACTTGATGAGATATATCCGGGCTCATTTTACGATATAAATCGTACGCAAGAGGGCAATTTGTTAGTGATTGGCTTACGCGGTCATATTTTCCGTAGTTTAAAAAATGGCACACCATGGCAAGCAAGTGAAAGCCATGTTACTGCTTTATTGAGTGCAATTGTGCTTAGTGATGATCAGCGCGTATTTATATTAGGTAATAATGGGGTATTGTTAGAAAGTCGTGATGACGGTGCTAGTTTTACGCAGCACCTGCAAAAAGATGGTAAAGCACTTATCGCCGGGGTTTGGTTTAAAAATAAAATAATCGCCGTCTCTGATGTTGGCATTAAAGTCATTAACGTAACGAAGTAACTCTCATGAAATCTAACTCTATTATCAATGTTGTTGAAGCAACACTCTTTCGTCGTCGTTTAGCTGTGTTAGTGTTTTTTATTGTAGCCAGTATATTCTTATTGTTTCAAGCCAGCCAAATTAAGCTTGATTCGGCGTTTACTAAACATATTCCGCTTAATCACAGCTACATGAAGACATACCTTAAGCACCAAGAAAATTTTGGTGGTGCAAACAATGTTTTAATTTCAGTATGTGACAGTAGTGAAGACATTTTTAATCCTGAATTTTTCACCGCCTTGAAAGGCGTGCATGACAAGTTGTTTTTTATTCCCGGTGTTGACCGAATTCAGGTGAAATCTTTATTCTCACCCAGCACACGATTTGTTGAAATAGTCGAAGACGGTTTTGCCGGTGGTCCAGTAATACCAGCAAACTTTCAACCAGACGCGGCAGGGTTAGCAATAGTTAAAGGCAATATAGAAAAAGCAGGTATTGTCGGTAGTATTGTTGCTGATGATTATAGCTGTTCTATGGTGAAAACCTCACTGATGGAGATTGACCCAAATACCGGCGAAAAGTTAGATAGCATCGTGCTTGCAGGGCAGTTGGAAAATGACATACGCGGTGAATTTGAAAAAGATAATATTTCAGTACACATTATCGGCTTTACAAAAATGGCCGGTGATGTTGCCCAAGGTGCAAAAGGCGTAGTGACCTTTTTTGGTATCGCCATTGCCATTACAACCTTGATGGTATTTTGGTTTTGTCGTTCACTAGCGTTAACTATTTTACCTATTTCTTGTTCACTTATTGCTGTTGTTTGGCAGTTAGGTATGTTGTCAACACTTGGCTTTGGTTTAGACCCGATGTCAATATTAGTGCCATTTCTCGTCTTTGCCATAGGTGTTAGTCACGGTGTACAGATGATTAATTCTGTCTCCAAAATGGTCAACAGTGGCAAAACAAGCAAACAAGCAGCACAGCTAAGTTTTAGGGTGTTATTAGTGCCAGGCGGTATTGCCTTATTGTCAGATACTGTTGGTTTTATGACCTTGCTATCTATTGATATTGGCATTATTCGTGAACTTGCCATTACAGCATCACTGGGTGTTGCGATGATTATCTTAACTAATTTAGTCTTACTACCGCTGTTAGTTTCTTATATTCATGTGCCGAAAATTGAAAAACAAAAGCAAGCAAATGCCACATCCTCTTCTGATGGTATATGGCATTTTATGTCAGCATTTGCTACACGTAAGTTTGCCATCGTGATATTAGCTGTTACCGCGGTGCTTTATTTGGTGGGTTATCAAAATGCCCAAAACATGAAAATAGGCGAGCTACATGCAGGTGCGCCGTCGTTACATGAAACATCACGATATAATCAAGATACATTTTTAATTACCGACAGATACGCCATTAGTGTTGATTATATGTCAGTGATTGTTGAAACAACGGCCGATGCCTGTACTTATTATGATTACATGGATGTTATTGATAGATTTCAATGGCGTATGGAAAATATTGAAGGTGTACAATCTGCTGTTAGCTTAGCGTCAATAGCTAAGTTGGTTAACTCTGGTTACAACGAAGGTAATCCGAAATGGCGGGTTTTATCACGTAATCAACAATCCCTAGTACAATCCATTGCGCGCGTGCCATCGTCGAGTGGTTTACTTAATAGTGATTGTAGCGTCATGCCGGTGATTTTGTTCTTAGAAGATCATAAAGCTGAAACGATTAATCGTGTCGTTGATGCTGCGAAGCAAGTCGCTAGTGAATTAGATAGCGATAATTTATCATTCAAGCTTGCTTCTGGTCCCGTTGGCGTAATGGCAGCCACTAATGAAGCTGTAGAAGCTGCTCAAATACCTATGATGCTCTATGTTTACGGTGCAGTAATAATTTTATGTTTACTAAGCTTTAGAAGCCTAAGAGCAACCATCGCAGTAGTTGTGCCACTGTATGTTGTTTCAACGTTAGCGCAATGGTTAATGACGGAATTGAACATTGGTCTAACCGTATCAACGCTTCCGGTAATTGCCTTAGGTGTAGGTATTGGTGTTGATTACGGTATTTATATTTTGTCTACCATGAGTGTCAAGCTTCGTAATGGCGCTAGCGTGCAAAGTGCTTATTTTGATGCACTTAAAGAGCGCGGTAGTGCGGTATTAATTACCGGTGTTACTCTGGCTATTGGTGTATCAACTTGGTTCTTCTCTGATTTGAAATTCCAAGTGGATATGGGCATATTATTAACCTTTATGTTTTTAGTTAATATGATCGCCGCTGTACTGGTATTACCAGCTATAGCAGCATTTCTATGGCCACAGCGAAAATAAATGTTAATTTAATTAAAAAATAATACTGCATAAATACACAAGAAAATGACCGAAAGGTCATTTTCTATTTATAACTAATGAATAAACACTTAAATGTTGTCCCTGTTACTGCCCTGATGCGCCATTTTTAAAGTAATATATCTAAAATATTGCTCGCAATCGCTTAAGTTTATTAATAAAATCGCCTCTATAGTCTATTCTTTTTAAAAAGACTAAAAAATAATAATTATTTCAAGCGTTTTATCCAAAAAGGAAAAAGGCATGGCGTTAGTAGACGGTTTACCTTCAGTGATACTTTCGAACGTAGCACAGTTAATACAACAAAAAGTTCCAGCGAAAACAGCTCCGCTCGTTAATCAATTTGCTGAGTTGCTTTATAACAATATTTCAACCTTAGATTTAGACCATAGAAATGACAGTGACATGTACGGTGCCACACTAAGTCTTTGGAATACGCTAAACGATCATCAAGATGATAAACCCGTGATTAAAGTGTTTAATCCACAGGTCTCAAAAAATGGCTGGAAATCTAGTCATACTATTATCGAAATTATTGTCCGAGATATGCCATTTTTAGTTGATTCTGTGCGCATAGCGTTAAGTCGATTAAATCTAACACCACATTTAATGCTAAATTCGCCGATTAAAATTGTTCGCGATAACAGTAAAAATATCACCAAACTTTCTTCATCGGTTGATCAGTCTTTCAAATCTACATCGGTAGAAACGGTGTTTTTTATTGAAATTGATCGTCAAAATGATGCCTCAGTATTAACAAATATCGCTAAAGAACTGCACTCTGTGGTCAGTGATATTGCGGTTACCGTCAATGACTGGCAGCCAATGCAAGCACGTTTACGCAGTGTTATCGATGAAGTTAAGCAAGCAAAGTCTTTACCTTGTTCACAAGAAGAGCATAAAGATAGTATTAACTTTTTAGAATGGATGTTAGCAGATAATTTTACCTTACTTGGCTATCGTTCATACCATGTTAAAACCTTGAAAGGTGATATGGCATTGGCCGCTGATGTTAAATCTAGCTTAGGCTTGATGAATCAGTACGATGGCACTAAAGAACGTCTTATTTCTGGGTTAAGCGAATCGGCACGTAAAATTGCTCTAGGCGATAACTTACTGATCTTAACTAAAACAAACGCAAAATCGCGCGTACATCGACCAGCACACCTTGATTATATTGGTGTTAAACGTTTTGATGATAAAGGTAATGTTATCGGTGAAGAGCGCTTTGTTGGCTTATTTGGTTCGGCTTACTACACTAACAGTGCGTTAGACCTACCTTTGATCAAATCGAAAGTCGCAGATGTTTGCGACAACTCAGGTTATGCTAAAGGCACTCATGCTTATAAGGCACTGATCAACATTCTTGAAACTTACCCACGAGATGAAATTTTACAAAGCTCACCTGCTGAACTATTGCGAAATGTTATGGGTATATTCCAGATGCAAGAGCGTGATTACTCAGGCTTATTCATGCGTCGCGATGCCTTTGACCGCTTTTATTCTTGTATGGTTTATGTGCCACGTGAGCGTTACAACACGGCGCTACGTATTAATACGCAAAAATTATTACAAGAAGCACTAGGTAGCGAAGAAGAAGTAGAATTTACAACATATTTCTCAGAGTCAGCGCAAGCGCGGACACACTATATCGTTAGAGTTAATTCGACAAAAGCAGACATTAATGTGAAAGAAATTGAAAAAAATCTAAATCATGCCGCACGCAGCTGGGATGATAACTTAGCTGACGCGTTAAATTCGCACAAAGGTGAAGCGAAAGGCAAGGCACTAAGTCGAAAATATATTAGCTTTCCTCAAGCCTATAAGGATGAAGTACTTCCAGGTACCGCAATTGTTGATATTGAAAAGTTTGAAGCCTTATCTGCTAATAACCAACTTGAAATGCTGTTTTATCAGCCTCAAGAGGAAGATGCAAATAGCCGATTTGTTAAATTAAAGCTATTCCATTCAGGAGAGCCATTACATTTATCAGATGTTTTACCGATGTTAGAAAACTTTGGTTTACGTGTTATTGGTGAAAGCCCTTATGCGGTAAAAACTGACAATGGAGAAGTTTATTGGATTTTAGACTTTTCAATGTTGTTAACGGGTGAAGGTAAATTTAACTTAGAAGTCGTTCAAAGCTTATTCCAAGATGCGTTTGCTAAAGTTTGGTCTGGACAATTAGAAGATGATGGCTTTAACCGCTTAATTTTGGGTGCCGAATTAGGTGGCCGTGAAGTATCAATTGTTCGTGCGTATGCTAAATATGAGCGCCAAATTGGTGGTACATTTAGCCAAAATTATATTGAAGATACTTTTGCTCGCTATCCTGATATTGCCGAGCTTTTGATCAAGCTATTTAATTTACGTTTTTCGCCAGCCAAAAAACTTAACGAAAAAGCGATAGAAAAAGTATTGGTCAGCATTGAAACATCTTTAGACAATGTCGCTAATTTAGATGATGACCGTATTATTCGACGTTTCGTTGAAATGATTAATGCTACTATTCGTACTAACTATTTCCAACCACATCCAGTGACAGGCGAAAAATCTTATATTTCATTCAAGATTTTACCTGCTCAAATTACCGATGTGCCTTTACCTTTGCCTAAGTACGAAATATTCGTCTATTCACCGCAAGTAGAAGGTGTGCATTTACGTGGTGGTAAAGTTGCTCGAGGTGGTTTGCGTTGGTCTGACCGTCGTGAAGATTTCCGCACAGAAGTATTAGGTCTAGTAAAAGCACAACAAGTTAAAAATACGGTGATTGTGCCAGTCGGTGCAAAAGGTGGCTTTGTTTGTAAGCAGCTACCAAACGGCGATAGAAATGAAATATTTGAAGCTGGTAAGGAATGTTACCGTACTTTCATTCGAGGCTTGTTAGATATTACTGACAATATTGTTGGCGGTGAAGTTGTACCGCCAGTAAATGTAGTACGTCATGACGAAGATGACCCATATTTAGTGGTTGCTGCCGATAAAGGTACGGCAACGTTTTCAGATATTGCTAATGGCATTTCTGATGAATTTAACTTTTGGTTGGGTGATGCATTTGCTTCCGGCGGTAGTGTTGGTTACGACCATAAAGGCATGGGCATTACGGCAAAAGGTGCTTGGGAATCTGTAAAACGTCATTTCCGTGAAATGGACATTGATTGTCAGACAACTGATTTTACCGTCGTTGGTGTCGGCGATATGGCAGGCGATGTGTTTGGTAATGGTATGTTGCTATCAAAGCACATTCGTTTACAAGCCGCATTTAATCATCTGCATATTTTTATTGATCCTAACCCTGATGCTGCATCTACCTATGTAGAGCGTGAGCGTTTATTTAATCTTCCTGGTTGTTCTTGGGAAGATTTTGATATGTCGTTGGTATCAGAAGGCGGTGGCTTATTTAATCGTTCTGCGAAGTCTATCAAATTAACGCCGCAAATTAAAAAAATGATTGGTACACAAAAACAAACCATGGCGCCAAACGACTTGATTCAAGCGATATTGAAAATGAAAGTCGACTTGTTTTGGAATGGCGGTATCGGCACTTATGTTAAAGGTTCGAAAGAGTCGCATTTAGAAGTGGGTGACCGCGCAAATGACTCACTACGTATTAACGGTGTTGAACTCAAAGCCAAAGTTGTTGGTGAAGGTGGTAACTTAGGTTTAACACACTTAGGTCGTATTGAGTTCGCCGCTAAAGGTGGTCGTCTTAATGCTGATTTTGTTGATAACGCCGGTGGTGTAGATTGTTCAGATAACGAAGTAAACATCAAGATTTTACTTAATGGTCTTGTGCAAAATGGCGATTTAACCGTTAAGCAACGTAATAAAATTCTTTATGACATGACCGACGAAGTCGGTGAGATTGTTATTGATGATTGTTATCGTCAAACTCATTCATTGTCGATAACTGAATTACGTGGTGGTAGTGCATTAAAAGAGCAAGCACAGTTTATTACCGAATTAGAACGTTCAGGTAAGCTCGACCGAAACTTAGAATTTATCCCGAGCGACGAAGAAATTGCTGAACGTTTAGCATTAGGTAAAGGCTTAACACGCCCAGAGCTTTCGGTATTACTTGCTTATAGTAAAATGGTATTAAAAGAAGAACTTGTTTGTCCTGAAATTACCGACAACGAATTCCATCAGAGTTTGTTAATTGGCGCGTTTCCTAAAAAGCTACAAGACAATTACAGTGATCAAATGCAAGATCACCCACTAAAAGCTGAAATTATTGCCACTAAATTGGCCAATAATATCGGTAATGATATGGGCTTTAACTTTGTTCACCGTATGAAAGAAGAAACCGGCGCAACAACATCTGAAATTGCTAACTGTTATGCCATGTCGAGCGCTGTGTTTGAGTTATCAGATATTTGGAAGCAGATCAGCGATTTAGATAACAAGATTTCGACCGCTATCCAAACTGAAATGTTATTCCAATTGCGCAGAACAGTGCGTCGTGCAACACGTTGGTTCTTACGTCATCGTAATAAAGCATTGAACATTGGCGAGTCAATTGCTTTCTATCATGCAACATTTGCCGCTTTGTCGAATAATATAACGGCCTATATGGTTGAAGATGAAGCAGAGCAAATCAAACGTGTCGAAAATGATTTAATTAAGGCAGGGGCGCCAGAGTCAGTTGCCTTGAGAATTTCATTATTGAGCACCTTGTTCTCGGTGATGGATTTAGCCGAAATCTCAAAATCTGAGTCAGTGCCAACTGAATTAGCGACTGATTTGTACTTTAAGCTTGGTGCGAGATTAGACTTACATTGGTTCTTAGACCAAATTACCTCTCAACCTGTTTCGAACCACTGGCAAGCACTTGCTAGAGCTTCATTCAGAGAAGAGCTAGATTGGCAGCAACGTTCATTAACCTCAGTGATATTACGCGGTAATAAAAACTCTACCGATGTTGATGAAATGTTGGAGAATTGGTTTGTTGATAGTGCGCAACCACTTGAGCGCTGGAGACATATTCTTGCCGACTTTAGAATTGGCAAGACTCATGAGTTTGCCAAGTTCTCTGTGGCGTTACGAGAACTAATGTTATTAAGTTTGCACTGTGACCCAGTAAAATAAGTGTTAAGATCCCCACTAAGAGTGGGGATTTTTTTGTCTTCAAGTAAACGTTCACGTGATATCTATGGGCGTTCAGTATTTAATTAAATTAAAGAGGTAGTATGTTTTACTCAGCTATTCGTAAAGTGTTTTTTAAATTCGATCCCGAAGCAATTCACGAGTTGACGATTAAAGGCTTTAAAGCAACCGGTGCTTCGCCGCTTAACATGCTATATAAGCAAACAATACCGAACAAACCTGTTGAAGTGATGGGGATTAAATTTCCAAATCCGGTTGGGCTAGCAGCAGGTTTAGATAAAAATGGTGAATGTATTAAAGCTTTTGAAGCTTTAGGTTTTGGCTTTATTGAAGTCGGAACTGTAACTCCTAGACCACAGCCGGGTAATGACAAGCCAAGAATTTTTAGATTGCCTGAAGCTAATGCCATTATCAATCGTATGGGGTTTAACAATAAAGGCGTTGATTACCTTGTTGATCAAGTGATCAAAGCTAATTACTCGGGTGTTTTAGGTATTAACATCGGTAAAAATAAAAACACACCAGATGAAAATGCCAAAGATGATTATATTCACTGCATGCGCAAGGTTTATGATTTTGCGACTTATATTACCGTGAATATATCGTCACCGAATACGCCAGGTTTGCGCTCATTACAATATGGTGATGCGTTAAATGAGCTATTGTCGGCGTTAAAAGCAGAACAAACCTCGTTAGCTGAGCAATATGGTAAATATGTACCGGTTGCGGTAAAAATAGCGCCTGATTTAAATGCAGAAGAAATCAATTCTATTGCCGAGTGTTTGATAGCTAATAACATTGACGGTGTTATCGCCACCAATACCACCTTAGCTCGAGACAAAGTATCACATTTACCATTTGGCAATGAACAAGGCGGTTTAAGTGGTGCTCCAGTAAAAGAAAAAAGTACTGAAGTGATTCAATTACTCGCAAAAGCGCTTGATAATAAATTGCCAATTATTGGCGTAGGTGGTATTGCCTCTGCTGCTGATGCACAAGAGAAAATAGACGCCGGAGCTAAGTTAGTACAAGTTTATACTGGTTTTATTTATCAAGGACCGCAGCTAATTAAAGACATTGTTAAAACGCTGAACTAATTCAAGTATTGAATTTATTAAGCAGAATATACCGATAATAAAAAGGCCGTCATTACACTGACGGTCTTTTTATTATTTTTTACTTGAGCATTAAGTTACTAAGGATTTTGCGTTGAAGACTGTTGCCTTGCGATCCTAACTTCTAAACGTTCTATTCGCTCTATCAGCAGTCGTAAACTGGTGTCAAATTCATTGATACTGGTCGCGGTAAACATTTGTTGTTTATCTCGATTTTTTGCATCGGCATCTAAGGTATTAAGGGCCGAGGATAACTTCTTCACTTCATCTTTTACGCTATTAGCGGCGACCATTTGCTCAGCAACAGCATCAATTGAAAACTCGGTCGCCGTAATTTTGTCTTTCAAACTACTAAGCTGTTTATTTTGCTGACTAACTGCGTCAGTATTTTTTGTCTGTTGAGCGGCTATTTTCTGGCTTTGTGAATTTAGCTCCTTAATTTCTGTTTGATTTTTTCGCCATGCTGATGCCCATAGCTTATCCATCTCTGAAAGCAGCAATTCAGTTTTCTCACTAATGGCTTCTAATTTTATTTTCAACGCTATTGTTGATTCACCTATCTCTTCTCCGGTAGCAGACAGTTGGTTTTCAAGCTGCTGTATACGTTGATCACTGCTACTTAATGCTTGATTGACGGTTAACTGCTGTTGGTAAAAATACCAACCGGTAGCTGCTAATGCAATGTAGGGCATTAGCATTAATAATGTGCGTAATAAAGAAGGTGGCTTTGTCTCCTTTACCGTTGTCTGAGGTGTCAATTTTTTTTGTGTTTTTATCGACGTTTCTCGAGTCATCTTAACTTGATCTCGATCGATCGAAATGGTTGGAATTTCAGGTTCTTCGCGGTTTGACAAGAGAATGTCCTACTAACAATGGCAATAAATTACAGATACCAGTAACTTTATAATATTTAGTAAATTTTGTACAAAAAAAACCGACATATTTGTCGGTTTTTCTTCATATCACCAAACAGCGCTATTTATCGGTCATCAGTAACTTTCGTTATGAACACTTAATACCGCGCGTCCAGAAGGATCAGCATTGTTTTGAAAACTCTCATCCCATGCCAATGCTTCTTGCGTGCTACAAGCAACAGATTTGCCACCGATAACGCAATCAGCCGCCGTGGCTAAGGGAAATTTATCTTCAAAAACACAGCGATAAAAATAAGCTTCTTTACTATCGGGTGTATTGACCGGAAATTTGAAGCTGGCACTGGCAAGTTGTTGATCACTGACTTGTGATTCTACATAGTTTTTTAAGCCATCAATCCAAGAGTAACCTACACCGTCAGAAAATTGCTCTTTTTGACGCCATAATATTTCTTTAGGTAAATACCCTTCAAATGACTCACGTAAAATGGCTTTTTCCATTTTGCCATTGCCGCACATTTTATCTTCTGGATTGATGCGCATAGCAACATCCATAAAGTTTTTATCTAAAAAGGGTACGCGCGCTTCAATGCCCCAAGCCGACATAGATTTGTTTGCACGTAGGCAATCAAACTTATGTAAACGCTCAAGTTTACGCAGTAGCTCTTCATGAAATTCTTGAGCGTTTGGTGCTTTGTGAAAATATAGATATCCGCCGAATATTTCATCTGCACCTTCACCAGAAAGCACCATCTTAATACCCATGGCTTTAATTTTACGCGCCATTAAATACATTGGAGTCGAGGCACGAATGGTGGTGACATCATAAGTCTCTAGGTGATAAATTACTTCTCTTAAAGCATCAATACCTTCTTGCTCAGTAAATACCACACTGTGATGTATGGTCCCTATGCTATCAGCAACGGTTTGCGCTGCGATTAAATCCGGCGAACCCGCCAAACCACAGGCAAAAGAATGCACTTTTGGCCACCAAGCTTCCGATAAATCGTTTTCTTCAATACGTCTAGCAGCAAATTTTTGAGTGATAGCAGAGATTAATGAAGAATCCAAACCGCCTGAAAGCAACACTCCATAGGGTACGTCAGTCATTAAATGACTTTTCACTGAATCTTCTAATGCTTCACGTAGTTTTTCTTTACTGGTGTTGTTATCTTTAATTGCTGAATATTTTTGCCAGTTACGCTGATAATACTTTTCAAGCTTACCAACTCTACTATCCAATATATGGCCAGGAGGAAATTCTGCCACGGTTTTACAAATGGGCATTAAGGCTTTCATTTCTGAGGCAACATAAAAGTTACCTTCATCATCATAACCGGTATATAGCGGAATAATTCCCATGTGGTCACGAGCAATTAGGTAGCTATTATCACGTTCGTTGTATAAACAAAAAGCAAACATACCTTGGAGTTTATCAACAAAATCACCACCAAACTTTTCATACATTGGGATAATGACTTCGCAATCTGATGCTGTTTGAAAGCCATAGTCGGGTGTATGTTGGCTCGACAATGTTTTGTGATTATATATTTCGCCATTAACCGCTAAAACGAGTTTTCCATCGCTGCTATATAGTGGTTGAGCACCATGTTCAGTGTCGACGATTGATAAACGTTCATGGACTAAAATTGCATGTTCATTGTTGTAGATGCCAGACCAATCTGGACCACGGTGGCGAAGTAAACGTGAATATTCTAAAGCTTTCGGACGTAGTGCGTCAGCACCCGTTTTAATATCTAATATACAAAATATCGAACACATTGAAGTGCTACCCCTTTATATTTAAAAAATGACAAATTGTGTGGTTATTACGCCAAGGTGTTTTACCCAAGAGAAATATGCGCGCTGATCTCAGAAAAATATTTCTTGAAAGTATCGCTCAGCAAAATTGCTGTCTAGACACTTTGACAGCATTTGATAAAAAATCAATAGAATTTTTACTCTAAATTATTATATTACTACTAGCGGCACTATCAGCCGCAATAAAAGTAATATTTACCTGAAATGCGACTACCCGTAATGGTTGAGGTTAATGATTAAATGATATTGAGTGAGAAGTTGTAAGGCTCTTGCTGTTAACTTTCAGCCTGAAGCAGACAGTAAGCGTTTGAGAAGCCAAGAGCATATTTAGGGGGATTTCAACCGAAATACGACGCTTTTTTGAGGCTGCTTTAAGCTCATTCCTGCCGTTCACCATTTCTCTATAAAATTGAAGTTCATACCTTCTATGGATATTAATCATAGAATATTCAAAGTTGATTCATAATATATTTCGTATGTGCAATACTCTAAAAAAGACTAAATAAAATATTACTATTTTACAGTCTTAAACCTTTTAGTTACTTGCTTCATCTAAGTAACGACTTTAATCATTTACCAAGGGAAACGATGAAATATTTATTCTCCGCCTTCTTCACAACTTCATTACTTATCTTAACCAACTGTAATTCAGCCAACGCATTGGAAGAAATCCCTCTTTCTATGCATACATCACTTAATCAACAATTGGCGATAAATAATGTAAGATATGGGGTCGTTGGTCAGTCGGTTTTAATTCTAAAGAATCATCAACAATTTTATCGAGGCCAGCATGGGGTCGCTAACATCGAACTTAATGTTGATATTACTGAAAAACACATTTTCCCAAGTTATTCTATTACCAAGCTATTAACGAGTGTGCTGATGATGCAGCAAGTTGAGAAAGGGAGTGTTGATCTTAAAAAGTCAATACGCACATATTTACCCTATCTCTCAAAACAATGGCAGTCAGTTACGATAGAACACTTATTAAGCCACACATCTGGTATTCCTCGTTATTTTGATATAGCAATGAAAAAAGGCATTTTTTTACCAACCAAAAAAGCAGTTTTCTTGTCTCTTATTGATGAACCTGATCATTTCGAGATAGGCACAAAAAACAGCTATAACAATACAAATTTCCTCCTACTCTCTGCTGTTTTAGAAGCCAAGGCTGGTAAGTCTTATCAAACATTAGTGGCGGAGGAAATCATTAACCCTTTAGGATTAAAAAATACAGGGCATACAAGCGCAAAAGATATCATCAACAACCATGTTACTAGTTATCGTGGGGCTAACGGCAAGATTAGAAAGAATATGAATATTGATTGGCCAGAATATACATTTTCACATTCTGCACTTTATTCAACCCCTGAAGACCTTGCTACATTTATGACCGCACTCGTCACTGGCAAATTTGTCAGTCAAAAAACTTTAAAGCAATTGTGGCAACCGATGAAGCTGGCTGACGGAAATAAAGGACGTTATGCATTTGGATTTGAGTACGCTTTTGAGGATGGATATTATCATTTTGGCCATGATGGTGGTAATCATGTAAAGCTACGCCATTATTTTAATCCCAAAGATAGCGCAGATAATTATACACTTGTCTATGCGACTAATGGGAATGCCTATGATGTTTGGACTGATGTATTGGCAGATAGTTTAATGGCAATTGTTGATCCTGACAAATTTGAAATGGCAGCCATAAAAGAACAATTTTTAAGTAACATTTTGGAAAAAAATGATAAGGGTCTAATAGAAGTTTACAAAGCAGTGTCGAATGTTTTCGATGGTGATGAAGCATTGATAGAGCGTTTTTTACTGTATCGAGCCTATGCTATTAGGTATGGTAGTGGGGCGGAATCTTCAATTACCGCTTTTAAGTTTCTTAACCTTAAATTCCCTAATTCAGCCAACGCAAGAGAAAGCTTAGCTGATACTTGGTCTGAAATTGGCAATAAAAAGAAAGCAATTGAAAACTACCGAATAGTTTTAAAAATATCTCCCAAGTCTAGAAGAGCTAAAGAACAAATTGAAAAACTTGAAGGTAAAGTGCAAAAATAGAAACATATTGTGCTTCGATCTATTAGTCTTTTTCTGTTGCTTTAGTTAGCGAGTTATTTAATTGCGTTACGCGTGTAATTGTCGGAAGATAAGTCGCTTTAATTTAAAGTATCTATGATTACTATGGTGGCTCAGGAGCCAGTAATGGTGAGGAACAATCAGAGTTGGTAGGTCAATGCTTCCTGCAAGCTCATTGCTGCCGCAGGTATTTGATTTTTAAAAAATTGGCTACGAGCGAGAGTCATTACTAACAATTCAATTGATTAGCAGTAGGTGCGATAAAGCACCGCTGACAAAATCGAAATAATATGCTTTTAAATCACAGGCTAGATTGATCTGAAAAAGAAAAAGTACGCCATGTGGATTTGTCAGTATCTATTGCTTTATCTGGAAAAGAGATGCCATTTACAATAATCATCATATTCCAATCATCGCCTGAGAATTTCTTACGAAGAATTTGCATTTCCCGATGTGAACCCTTCAAAAATTTAGGTCTCAACCCATCCTCTGATTCTACTCTGCCAGCATAAGGTACCCAAAATCCACTCCAATCTCTTAAGTTCCACCTATCTGGCTCACTCCAATTTTTGCCATTATATATTCTCTCCCCTAGCTGAGCAGAAGCATGAAGTTTATGGAGGTGGCCTGTTTTAACATCTTCGATAAGAATGTCTATAACAGCGTAGTCATCTTCTTTACCTTTAGCACAAATATACAGTGAGTCTTTATCATGCATGAGATAAAGTGAATTTTCTGAAGGTAATATAATTTTTGTTGCTGCACTCCATTCAATATTTTTACATCTCCCATCGAATAATGGTGTTGTTTTAGTAGTATTGATTTCCATTAAGTCATCAGCCATAGCTTGCTGAACAAATAGTTGCAATAGGATGATTGGAAGCAAAAATACAGTTGAAAGCTTACTCATAATTTATTACTCATATTAATTGTCCACCCATCATGAAGAGTCTGCTCTTAATCTCAATAATATTACGATAGAAAGGCTATTTTGAGCGGTAGTTTGCTCAGAACATTGAAAATAACCGAATAAATCAATCTATATGAAATTATGAAGTTCCGCTAGATGTATTTAGTGAACGACAGCAATGGTGGCTTAGTTGTCGTTCAGAATAAAGATATGTCTAGGTGATTTGAACACTGTAAAAAGCCTAAGCAGCAGTTGGTATTAGTGACACCTTAGTCGAAGGAACTGCCGTTAGTAAGCTAATCGCTAACGTTAGCAAAATATACCCAATGATCGTAAATATTAGTGATTGATTTTCAGCTATTCCGACTGAGAAACTATGCTTGCATAAAATGTGTTCTTGGCAGTGTTGCTTTAAACGCTATAACCAAAATGAGACCAGCCTCAATCTAAATGCGCAGTCACAGATATTAATCGCTAGTTTTAAAAAACTGGATACATTAGTATGAAGGTCATGAAAATAATATGATTTTTTAATTTTACAGTAACCTTCTAAAAGAGTTATCCATGTTTACAACGTTAAGAATTAAAAAAAACTCCCTGCTTGTTGCCACTTTATCGTTTGGGATAAGTGTCTTGAGTCATGCTCAGGACGTAAATAATACGGCACTAACGGTTGAAGAATTACGTATTGATAAAGCGCAGCAATTAATGCCTACTGTGACATCGAGATTAACCACAAGAGTTGAAAAATTTTCCAGCCAGTTAAGTAAAGCCAATAATTATACCGTGTTGACGCAATTAACTATGCGTCATGCTAAAGCACTTTGGCTTGAGGCAAAAACATCTTTTAGACAGTTGAATGACTTTGACGATCGCCCATTATATTGGGCACGTTTACAAATGAGTAAAGCGTTGCGTTCGTCAAAAGCCTTTGCCCAACTGTTTGCTAATCAGCAACAGAAACTCCTCTGGACACTCGAATTACAATCTCGGGGGCAAATGGATATTAAATTTGATAAAAAAGCCGATAAGAAAATCTTATTAACCGGTTTTGACCCATTTTTTCTTGATCGCCACATAGATCAAAGTAATCCATCGGGTGTGGTAGCGTTGTCGTTGGATGACTTAGTCGTGAGTATGGAAGGGCAAACGGCAGAAATTGAGGTGCTAATTATCCCTGTGCGCTTTCGCGACTTTGATCAAGGCATGATAGAAGAACTGCTTAGTCCTTATATTCAAGATAAATCGGTTGATATGGTGTTAACGGTTAGCATGGGCAGAGAAAATTTTGATTTAGAGCGCTATCCTGCGTTAAGACGCAGCGC
Source organism: uncultured Colwellia sp. (assembly GCA_913061475.1). GTDB lineage: Bacteria > Pseudomonadota > Gammaproteobacteria > Enterobacterales > Alteromonadaceae > Cognaticolwellia. Next base: position 117,923 of record CAJXUN010000001.1, read on the forward strand.
TAATGCACCGGATAATATTAACGTCCTCACCGGTGCGACAAAAACTAATCCGTTAGTGCCAATGTTAAAATCATCAACATTACTCGGGCCAGAATTTGTCGAATTTAGTTTGCCAATTATGGCGATGAAAAAGGGCGAAGGTAAATATATTGTCAACGACAACCGTAACGTATCGACGCTGTCGGGTGGAGCCTTTAACGCGCAAGCATTAGCTGATATTACTAAGCAAACCTCGGTCAGTGGCTCAGGTGGCGGCTATTTGTCGAATGAGATCAGCTATAGAAGTATTTTGCTAAGAAATAAATTTAATTCTAGTTTACCTGTTGGGCATATCCATACCCCTAAAATTAGCGCCTTTGATAAACAAGCATTAAGCGATATTGTTAAACAAACCAAAAGCATTATAACTCAAGGTGTTGCAGCGTTATAATAATGATAATGGGGTTTCATCGATGAAAGAATTTATTTAAGACACAAAAAAAGCGCTAATATCACTAGCGCTTTTTTATACGGTTGAAATGGTATTAAATATTATTAGTTACATCGACCGATAGCTTTAACATTTGTCCGGGTTGTAAATACTTCTTACGGTTAAGACTATTCCAACGTTCAATATCTCGAATAGAGACATTAAATTTACTAGCAATGCGGGCAAAAGAGTCACCTTTGCGCACTCGATAGTTAATATTACGCATTATCGCTTGTTCGCTGGGTCTTTGGCTGTTTGAAGCAAGTTTCTCAACCGCTGCTTTTTGCCAAATAACTAACTTTTGTCCTGGCTTAATGGTGTCTCTTGGTGCCATGCCATTCCACTTGGCTATGCTACGCGTTGAAACCTTATAGATGCGGCTAAGGTCCCATAATGTATCGCCTGACTTAACCGTGTGAATGCGCTTTTCACCGGCGAGTACTTTGTTTTGCGTTTTTGCCAAGCGTTGATCTTGTGACAATAAATAGCTGTCTAATGACGCCGTTGCCACCGGTATCAATAAAAACTTACCGGCGCGAATTGTATTGCCTTTAATATTATTTACTTGTGTAATTAAGGCAATTTCGGTATTAAATTTTTGTGCAATTTTACCTAAACTGTCACCGCTTTTAATTTTGTAACGCTGCCAAGCTAAGCGATCTTTTTCAGTTAACTTTGCCAGACCTTGTTCAAAGTCAGCAACTTTATGATTTGGCAGTACTAAGTAGTGTGGTCCGTCAGGATCCGTCGCCCAACGATTAAAGCCAGGGTTAAGTCGTTGTAATTCAGTTAATGTTAACTGTGCCAATTGTGCAGCTTTGGCTAAATCAAGTTGCGAGCCGATATTAACTTGGCTAATCACCGAGTTATTGTCGATTTTATGCAGTTTAATTTTAAGTTCGTCGCTGCGTTTTACAATGTCGGCTAAAGCCAATAATTTAGGCACGTAGGCGCGAGTTTCTTTCGGTAAATCTAATGACCAAAAATCAGTTGGTAGATTTTTCTTTTTATTGCGTCTTACCGCTCGTTGCACTCTTCCTTCACCAGAATTGTATGCTGCTAAAGCTAACATCCAATCACCATCGAAAAATTTATGTAAATACTTTAAGTATTTAATAGCGCCCTGAGTAGAAGCAACTACGTCACGTCGGCCGTCATACCACCAGTTCTGTTTCATACCAAAGCGTTTGCCTGTGCCGGGCACAAATTGCCACATGCCTGATGCACGACCATGCGAATAGGCAAAGGGATCAAAAGCGCTTTCAACAATAGGTAATAAGGCTATTTCGAGCGGAATATCGTTAGCTTCTAATGCTTCAACGATGTAAAACAAAAACGGCTCTGCACGTTTTGCAACCCGATTTAAGTAGCTAGGGTGTTTAACAAACCAAGCTCGTTGGCTTGCAACACGCGCGTTTTCAGGAATAGGAAACTCAAGTTTACTACGAATACGCTGCCAAACGTCATTCGATAAATAGTCTTCTTGAACGTCATTTCCTAGGTCAATATTACCGTCGGCAATAGGATGAATAACATCAATGGCCTCATCTACCAGTAGGGCTTGGTTGATTTCGCCCACAGAGGCTACGTCGATAAGTGTTTGAGTTTCTGAATTAGTTTCTAGGTTATCCGATTCAGTTTGCGTTAATAGTGCTTGGCAACCAGACAATAACAGAACGGTTGCGAGAGATAAGGTAATGGTCTTCATGCAGTGTCTTTTTAAATTTAATTGCCGCCAGTGTCACTTATTTAGTGCGCTTATTCAAGAATTGCGCGATAAAAAAGCATTAGAAATTATCTTTCCATGCCCGAATAATACTAAAGGTTTGTAATTTATCATTAACTTCTTCACCACTAAATTCACTGGCGCTGGTCATTAAACTGGCTTTATCACAGCGTAAAAATGGATTGATTTTCTTTTCGAGCATAATTGAACTTGGAATGGTGGCAATGCCTTGCTCACGTTTTTGTAACACCTGATTGTAATAGTAAACTAATTCGCTGTTACAAGGTTCAACCGTGAGGGCAAAGTTTAAGTTGGCTTGGGTGTATTCATGTGCACAATAAACGTGTGTGCGCTCTGGCAGGGCGCTTAGCTTTTCCAATGAGTTTAGCATTTGGCTTGGGGTACCTTCGAATAGGCGACCACATCCGCCAGAAAACAAGGTGTCACCACAAAATAAATTATCCTCTGATAAATAAGCAATATGACCACTGGTGTGCCCTGGAAGGTCAATTATCTCAAATTCAAAGTCTAAATCAGCTAATTTCACGATATGGCTTGCGTTGAGCGCTACATCACAATGCGGAATGTTCTCACTTTCAGGGCCATAAATGGTTAACGGCCACTGCTTGCTTTGACAATAATTAACTAATTTATTAATGCCACCAACGTGATCAGCATGATGATGGGTGATTAAAATAGTTGATAATTGCAGTTGCTGTTGTTCAATAAACTCGATACAAGCATCAGCATCGCCTGGGTCAACTAAGGCCATATTGTTTGCCAAATTTGATGAAATGGCCCAAATATAATTGTCTGAAAATGCCTTTATCATAGAAACTTTCATATTAGTGGTGCTTTGGCTTTGCAGCATGTGCGGCTCCTGAGTATACTGATACTATGATTATACTCATTTTTTCTTACGTTTAATATAATGAAGCCAGCACTTGCGTTTAGGCACCCTGACTATCCTATTTCATGGCAACATTTACCTAATGGTGAACTCATTGTTGCTAATATCAATGAAACCTTAGCACCTTGGTGGCCAAAGTTTTTTGGCTATCATATGCTAAAAATTGGAGCCTTAAGTGGTGGTATAGATAGTGAAAAAAGTCTGATCAAGCATCAGCTAACGTTAACCAGTCAGCGTGAAAATTCTGACATTGTAGCTGAAATAGATGATTTGCCACTGCAAGAGCATAGCGTTGATGTGTGTTTACTGGCACATGCGTTAGAATTTGCATTAGATCCACATCATATTGTCCGTGAAGCTAACCGAGTATTGATCCCGAACGGATATTTAGTTATCACCGGCTTTAACCCTTTTAGTCTCGTTGGGCTAAATAAGTTTGTGCCTTATCGACGTAAACAAAGTCCATGGAATGAAAGGTTTTTCTCGCCGATGCGCGTTAAAGATTGGCTACATTTAATGGGCTTTGAAATTCAACTCGATCAGCGATTCTTACATTCATCGTTATCCGGACAAATCAGCACTGGGCTTATCAGCGAGCATTGGCGTAAATTAGCCGAGCGATATTTTCCAAGCTTAGGCTCTGTTTACGTTATTGTTGCGAAAAAGCGGGTATTACCGTTAACGCCTATTAAGCCAAAATGGCAGCTAAGGCCGCGTTTTGAGCCAGTGAAAGTACCCACGATGAACTCATCTAGAAAAGTAATCAAAAAGTTAACTAAATAAGGCGTGTATTTGCGCACTCCTCAATTATAACGTGTCATTTAAGGTCAGAATTAAGCCATGCAACTTCATGAATTTGAAAAATATTTAAATACCTTATTAAAGCCAGAGCAAATCAAAGATTTTTGTCCTAATGGCTTACAGATCCAAGGCCGTGAAAAAATCAGCAATGTGATTACGGGCGTCACTGCAACGCAAGCTTTAATTGAACAAGCCATCGCTGAAAAAGCCGATGCGTTAGTCGTGCATCATGGTTTTTTTTGGAAGAATGAAAGTTATGTTATTCGAGGGATGAAACACAAGCGCATTAAAGCGTTAATGGATAATGATATTAATTTGTTTGCTTATCATTTACCGTTAGATATTCATCCTACGTTAGGTAACAACGCGCAATTAGCGAAACTGTTCGCTATTGAAAATGTAGAGCCGCTAGAAGAAGGCAATGCCCTGAGCGTAGCAGTGCGTGGAGAGTTTACACAAGCCTTAACAGCCCAAGCACTTGAACAACGCATTAGTACAGAACTTAACCGAACTTGTCTGCATATTGCGCCGCCATCAAACAAAGTAATTAAAACCGTTGCTTGGTGTAGTGGCGGTGGTCAAAACTATATTGAATTAGCGGCAGAGCAGGGCATCGATGCTTTTATCAGTGGTGAAGTTTCTGAGCAAACAACACACATAGCCCGCGAAATGGACATTCATTTTTATTGTGCTGGCCATCATGCTACCGAGCGTTATGGCGCTAAAGCACTGGCAGACTATTTTAATCAGCATTTGCCACTGCAGGCAAAATTTATTGATATCGATAATCCAGCATAAAATAGCTATCGACCGTTAGGCTTTTTATTGGCTTTATAGTTTATTCATTGCAAGTTTTACTAAGTCAGGAACTGAAAGCTGTAAAACGTATTAGCTTTTAAGCCATTGCACGACACGGCCCAGTGTTTCATACCAAACGTTGGTGGTTTGTTGTAACTTCTGAGCATTTGGCATGTAATGTGTCCAAGATGAATAATGCTCGCTTTTCACCCATGGACTTGCCGGCGCTGGTATAGCCTTGATGCCATATTGCTGAAAATAGGCCATAGCGCGAGGTAAATGACTCGCACTAGTGACTAAAACGACATTTCTATTCAATACTCTTGGGGCGATAAGCTGCGCTTCTTCCTGGGTGTCTTGTGGAAAGTTCTCGGTTAATATTTTATGTTTAGGTATGCCTAATATAATCGCGGCCTGCTTCACTTTTTCTGCATTTGAATTTTCATCATTACCTGCATAACCTGAGGTTATTACTTGCGCTTCAGGATGTAAGCGATAAATACGTACCGCTTCGACTAACCGTTCAAGTGAACTCGATTTTAATTGACTGGTAGCAGGTAAGTTTTCAGCAGTGGTATGAGCGCCGCCTAAAATAATAATATAATCAACGGGTTTATTACTTTTTGTAAAGGCTGGGTAGCTATCTTCTAATGGCGCCATTAAGGTGTCTGACAATGGCGGAAAACTACTGAAGAATAATAATATTGTGGCGATAAATAATGCCGAAAAACTCAGCTTAGGTTTTATCCGATAAAAAATTATAGCGATAAATAGCAGTAGTAAAATAATGCTTAAGGGCATTAACATAAATCCGGTTATCTTTTTCAGTAAAAATAAATCCATGTTATTCATTCCAACGCGATAATTGATTGTAAGGTATGTTATTTCTTACCAAGCATAGCAATTAAATGCTGTTGTATCAGCAGCAAAATAGCCTTAATTTTTTAGACGTCTAAAAGTCTGTTGATATTTCAAATTAGATCAGGTTTAATAGCTTCGTTGAAAATTAGAATTTTTACTCCACTATTTTATAATAGCATTATAAATTTAGTGATTATGAGTGAGATATCTATTTTCGCACCAGAAGAGGTGCAATTGCCAGGTACGTAACACGAGGAACCCATCCTTTGACTGTTACCTAGGGGGACAATTGCCGAGAATGTTGATATGGGGAATATCGCATTCGGTCACTAAGGCTGAATCCTTAGGGCTGTCACCGCTAGGAAAACCATTGTTTTTCTAAATTTGGGTGGAGAGCTTCTGGCTGAATAGTATCGCCTGAATTTTTGGTTACCTTGACCTAATTCACCCTACACTCAGTCATGCTCTTCCTGTTTATTTTTAGCTTTTTATATTTGATTTATTTTACAAAAATCAAATATTAGCTCGCTATTAGGGAGAATTTTTATGTTAACATCTCATCTCATAAGCCGCATTGTTCGGTCTTTAGTGATATATCTATCTGGCCACATATTTGGGGCTATTTTTCGTTATTCAAATGTTCAATCGCATGGAGAACTTGCATGTCAGTAGTCGTTAATAAAGCAAGGGCTGATGAAATAACGGTCGCAAAATTTGGTGGCACCAGTGTCGCTGATTATCAAGCCATGTTGCGGTGTGCACATATCATTAAAAATCATGCCTGTAATCGACTTGTGGTTGTTTCGGCAAGTGCCGGTGTAACCAACAACTTAGTACGCTTGAGCCAAGAAAACGTGCCAGAGAGTGAACAACGAGAAATTATTGCTGATATTGCGAAAATTCAGTTTGCCATCACACAGCATTTAATTTGCCAGCAAAGTTTAGATCTTGAAGTTAACGAGATTTTAACCGCTTTGGCTGTATGCGCAGCAAAACAAGCAACAGAATTTAGTTTAAAAAATAGCGATGAAATTCTGAGTTTTGGCGAACAATTAAGCTCACGTATCTTTGCACAAGTTTTGCAAACTGTCGGCGTTAACGGCCATTATTTTGATGTTCGCCAAGTGATGAAAACTGACGATCTGCACGGCAAAGCCCAAGTTGAATTAGCGCAACTGGCGATAAATGCCAATACATTACTTTTACCACAATTGACAGATAAGGTCATTGTTACTCAAGGCTTTATTGGTAGTGACCAAAACGGTAACACGACAACACTCGGAAGAGGTGGTTCAGATTACAGCGCGGCATTATTAGCCGAAGCAATTCAAGCCAGTAACCTTAGCATTTGGACTGATGTGGTGGGTATTTTTACTACCGATCCGCGCATAACTGAACAAGCACGCTCAATTAATGAAATCAGTTTTGGCGAAGCAGCCGAAATGGCGACATTTGGCGCAAAAATTCTCCATCCCGCCACGCTTATTCCTGCGATGCGTCAAGATATTCCTGTATTCGTGGGTTCAAGTAAAGAGCCAGAAGCAGGTGGTACACGCATTCAACGGCAAGTAGATTCTAATCCGACCTATCGCTCAATTGCGCTGCGTCGTGAACAGACGTTAGTGACAGTTAAAAGTCCGCAAATGTTACATGCGAGTGGTTTTCTAGCGAAAGTGTTTACTGTTTTAGCAAAGCATCAGCTCAGTGTTGATTTAATTACCACCAGTGAGATCAGTGTCGCGTTAACCTTTGATAATCCGCATGGCTCAACGCAGGCATTATTAACTAAAGCGGTAGTCGAAGAATTAGAGCAACTTTGTGAAGTTAGCGTCGAACATGGTTTGAGTTTAATTGCGGTGATCGGGAATAAAATTCACGGCACTAAAGGTGTCGGAAGCAGTATTTTTGATAAAGTGAATGATTTTAATATTCGCATGATATGTCATGGCGCTAGTAATCATAACTTGTGTTTTTTGGTGCCAGAAGCTGACGCCAATCAAGTGGTAGAGCGCCTGCACGATACGCTATTTACTCAATAGACTTATTAGAAAGTATTTGTTAAAAAGTACTGAGCAAAAAGGGACATATGAATGTCCCTTTTTGCTATATAAAATTTTTCTAATGTATTTGCTATCTATTGCCTAAGATATCGCGTGATTAGCTTTATTCGTAAGCTAAAGGATCAGTGGCATTGTTATCAGCAAAGGCTTCTAAGCGTTCTTGGCAGGCACCACATTTACCACAGGCTTTTTCTCGGCCATTATAACAAGTCCAAGTATCATCATAACTCAAGCCCATTTTTATGCCGTCGGTTAATATGTCTGATTTGGTATCGTTTAAATACGGGCTGAAAATTTCTACCGCTTCATAATTGGCTATTTGGCAAACATCATTCATTTTCATCACGAATTCAGGTCGACAATCTGGATAAATAGCATGATCGCCAGAATGGGCGCCATAATAGACTTGTGACGCTTTTACCGATACCGCATAACCCACCGCTAATGACAGTAAAATCATATTACGATTAGGTACGACGGTAGATTTCATACTTTCAGCTTCGTAATGACCTTCGGGAATGTCAATATCATCGGTTAACGACGAACCGGCCAATAGTTGGTTGATCGCTGAAATATCAATAACCTTATGAGCAACTCCTACCTGTTCACATACTTTACTTGCACAGGCAATTTCTTTCACGTGCTTTTGGCCATAATCAAAGGTTAAAGCATAGACTTCTTTTCCGTCTTTTAATGCACGGTTAAGGACAGTGAACGAATCCATGCCACCGGAAAAAATTACTACAACTTTATTACTCATATTTACAGGTCTCTTGAGGTATAATGAAAACTTGCGCATTCTACTCGAAATTATCTAAGCATTAAAGTAATGACCACACGTTATAAAATAAATGAATTGTTTGAAACTCTGCAAGGCGAGGGCTCGTTTACCGGTCAACCGTCAATTTTTCTTCGTTTACAAGGCTGCCCAGTTGCTTGTTCTTGGTGTGATACTAAACACACGTGGGATATTCATCCTGAACTCGAAATTAACAGTAAACAGCTATTAAGCAAGTCAGAAGAGACTGAACAATGGTCGAATTTATCACTCGACGATATTGCCGCAATTTTTAATCAGCAAGGCTTTAAAGCGAAACATATTGTGATTACTGGCGGTGAACCTTGTATGGTGGACTTAACCGAACTGTGCTTATATTTTGAAGCGCAAGGTTATAGCTGCCAAGTGGAAACCTCTGGCACCTTTGAAATTAAAGTATCAGAGCAATGTTGGGTTACGGTTTCACCGAAAGTGAATATGCGTGGTGGTTATGAAATTTTAGCTAGTGCCATGCAACGGGCGAATGAAATTAAACATCCGGTGGCAACTGAGCAACATGTTGATGACTTGAAAGCATTATTATCACAGCACCAAGTTGAGAATAAACCAATTTATTTACAACCGATTAGCCAAAAACAACGCGCCACTGAGCTTGCTATTGCCACCTGTATTGAAAACAACTGGCGCTTATCCGTGCAAGTACATAAATACATAGGTATTGAATAAAGCTGGTCATTACAGTGAGGCTAATATAAATCACTTCAAAAAAGTTAAGATAAAATTTTAATTATTATGGGTATATAGTTATATCTACTTATGATCATGTAATCGGATGAATAACTCTTTAGGTTGCTACAGTAGATATAATAGATAGAGAAAATAACTCTATAACGAATAGCTGTTGAACTTTGTTTGATAATTCAGCTGATTTTAGCCTCAGTACTCTGCGCGATAGCTATTTTTAACGCTAGTGACATTAGAATCTTACTTATTTGAAACCACCTATTGCTGAAAATGTAAACAAAGATCAACAGCCTCTCGTATATTTCATCAAAAATTTCATCGTCTCCAATTAAATTATTTACCTTGAACGTATTAAGGATAGGTTATTTGATACTTTTCATCGGAGCTAGGTAATATCTGTAATATCCAACAATATTGCTTGTTATAAATAAAATCTCCATAACTACAGCGGTAGGAGAGTTGATAATAAAATTATGCAGTAGCCAAAAACTTGTTCCTATGATCATTAGTTGCCTTAATTTTTTATCATTTTTACTAAAAGAAGCAAGGGTTTGAAATGTAGCGCCCACAAAGCAGAGTATGCTAACTAATCCAATATAGGTGGATATAAGTACGGCTAATGAGCAGAAAACAAATATTAACATTACCGACTTTGACGTAGTAAATATACTGGTGAAATAACGAATGGTTGCGATCATCATTAAACCTGCAGGAGTCCATTGTTCAAGTAAAATAAAATGGCTTGAAATTAAAACGCCAGCAACACATAAACAGCTGACGATTTCTTTACGTGCTTTAAATTGAAAAGAGGCTAAATCAAAACATATTGCTACAACAATCAGTAACTGTGACAAAAAAAATGCTGACAATGAAGTTTATCCCATAAAGAGAGGTTAAGTTATGAGTGGGATTATGCCGTGGTGAATATGTTTTGAAATTAACTTAAGTTAATTATTGATATTATTTTTAATTCGACTTTTGATTCTAGATAAGCTGATCGGACTTATGCCAATATAGGCTGACAACTGGATATCATTCAGGTTATTTAACCATTTCGGCGCATATTTAATCATATGCTCATATCTTTCCTCTGGGTTTTTCAAAAGCAAAAAAACCTCTTTTTCTTCTTTGTACAGTAATTGTTGCTTTAATAGATTTAATTTAGCAAGCTGCCAACTTTTAGTATTTAATATTGCTAATGGTATACGAATAACCTTTGATGATTTTAAGGCGTCTATTTGATAATTTGCTGGTGTGTTTGTTAGCCAAGCTGAGTATAAAAAACTCATTTCTCCTTGAAAGTAATATTCTTTACAACGTTCATTACCGTTGTGATAAAAATAACTCGCTCTCAGAATTCCTGAAATAATTAAGTAGCCATATTGTTGGACATCACCTTGATGTAAAAGTACTTGTGAGGGGGTAAGTTCCATAAGCCTTAATTTGGGCGTAACCTCTTTAATTATTTCGTCTTTAATGCCCAGTTTATTAAAAAAGCTTAAAAACATGGCCAATTCTTCTAAGTGCATACGATGTTAACCAACCAGACAATAAAAAATGGAGTATATGAGTAAGTGGATAAAAACACTAGAGTGTATTGCTAGCCATTGAAGTAAAATGTGATGTCAAAGCATTTATAAAGGCAATTGTACGCTGTGGAATAAATTGTCGGTTTGGATAAATGGCATGTAAATCTGCGCCATGGCATGTTCCTGTGCGATTAAAGTCATGTTGGTAGTTATCCATAATGGTCACTAAGTGTTTTGCTTTTATGTCATCCGCAATATCCCAGTACGATTTCAATGCAATACCCGCTCCTTCAACTGCCCAGCGTCTAATTAGAGCACCATCATTTGAGGCCCTAGAGGCTTTAATTACAATCGACTTTTTTTCGTTTTTCTGCTGAAAATACCAAGTAGTCAAAGGTTCAGTCATACGCACCATAGATAAACAATCATGGTGGACTAATTCTTCGGGGGTTACAGGTATGCCTTTACGTTTAAGATAATTTGGTGATGCACACAAGACTCGGCGATTACTCGTTAATTTACGTGCTATCAACGTACTATCTTCTAGGGTGCCGAATCGGATCCCTAAATCAAATCCGTCGCCGATTAAATCAGTAACGCTATCGGAAAGATAGAGGTAAGGTTTAATACTCGGATGTTTATCTACAAATGTTGATAACACGGGCGCTATGTGTTGTTGACCTAAGTCAGAGGGCGCTGTTATACGTAATGCACCGCTAAAGCTTGTTTGGCCTCTTTGCAGAGAGGTTTCAGCTTGCTCAACTTCCGCTAAAATGCGTTCACAAGCGACATAAAACTCACGACCTTCGTCGGTGAGAGAAATCTGTCGGGTTGTCCTATTTAACAGCCGAACGCCATATCTTTCTTCTAATCCATTGATCCGCGCAGTCATTCGTGCAGGTGATAGTCCTACTTCTCTGCCAGCTGCTGCTAAACCTTGGCTTTTGATAACCCTAACAAATAGATCGATATCACCGAGTTTGTCCATATTATTCCGTTTTTCAGAAGAGTGTTTTAATAATTGTGCCAATTGTTTTGTTTATAAGCAAGGCATATTCTTTCCTCACGATAACAGATGATAAAAACTTAGGAGGCGGCATGAAGTTAAATCACATTTTAGTGTTAACAGCAGACCTTAGCGCAATGAAATATTTTTGGACAAAAATAGTGGGTCTACATGTTGGCGATCGTCCGCCATTTCCGTTTAAGGGGGTATGGATTTATAGCGATGAAAAACCACTGATACATATTGCTGAGCGAGCCACTTCAGAGTTTGGCAATGGCGCTATTGCCCATGTTGCGCTTGAAGGTGCTGATTACAAAGCTCTGCTTGAACGACTAGTTAACAACACTTATGTCTACACCGAAAAAGTGGTGCCTCTGTCAGGTGAACGACAAGTATTTATTGTTGGACCAGATGGCTTAATTGTAGAGATGCTTTTTCCACTCAATGAACAGCAAAATCTAACAGAAAACAAGCAACTGCTTGCATATAAAACTAACGAACATCTTGAATTTTTAGGAGGAAAAATATTATGAAAAACTCAATTTTATTTAACGCAAAGAAGCTAGGCACATTTGAAGCGAATAATCGTATTATTTTAGCGCCCATGACGCGTTCACGCACTGCTCAGCCAGGCGATATTCCTACAGATTTAATGGCTGAATATTACGCACAACGCGCCAGCGCAGGATTCATTATTACGGAAGCAACGCAAATATCACCCCAAGGAAAAGGCTACTCATTTACGCCAGGTATGTTTACTAATGAACAAGTGGCTGGTTGGAAAAAAGTCACCCACGCCGTTCATAAGGAAAAAGGGCATATTATTTCTCAATTGTGGCATGTTGGGCGAATGTCTCATGCTTCATTTCATGCCGATGGACTACCTGTTGCACCATCGGCAATTGCGCCTGATGCACAAGTATGGGTTGTGGGTGAAGATGGTATTGGACGCATGGTCGATTGCCCCGTGCCACGAGCGTTATCAAAACAAGACATTAAGGATATTATTCTTGATTATCGTCATGCGGCCAAAAATGCCATCGAAGCGGGATTTGATGGCATTGAGATTCATGGCGGAAATGGCTATTTGATTGACCAGTTCATGCGTCGTAGTTCAAATAAGCGTGATGATGAATATGGTGGTTCAATTACCAATCGATTACGGTTTGTGCTAGAAGTCATCGAAGCGGTGAGTGATGAAATTGGCGCAAATAAAGTCGGTATTCGTCTAGCCCCTTTCATTACACAACGAGGTATGGATGATGCAGAGGCAATCGATGCCATTTTGCTCGCCAGTAAGAAGTTTAATGAGCTGGGCCTAGCTTATATTCATCTTTCTGAGGCTGATTGGGATGATGCCCCCTTAGTGAGCGATGATTTTAGACATGCTTTACGTGAAAACTTTAATGGCAGTATCATTGTTGCCGGTAATTACACGGCAAAAACAGGCGCGAAGTTAATCGATTCAGGTTTAGTGGACTTTATCGCTTATGGACGAAAATTCTTAGCTAACCCTGATTTACCCTACCGCTTTAAACATGAACTCCCTTTGAACGAAATTACTGACCCTTCAACATTATTTGGTGGTAATGAACGTGGTTATACCGACTATCCAAGTTACTCAAACCTCAATTCGCTTGGAGAATCATCATGATTGCCCAAAAATCATTACGACTTATTATTGCAACCGTTTCAATAAGCGCTTTATTTATTGCCACTGGCAGTTGGGCAAACGAAAAACTGCCTAAGCCGGAGAAATTACAGGTGGCTAGCGGTCTGTCAGAAAAAGAGGCGGTGAGCTTATTAAATACCGCGCAACAATATTATGCCTTTTGGAACTCCGGCATCGAAGATTACGCGAAACAGGCACTGGCTTCTAATTTCATTGATCTTAATTTACCTGATGGAAGGCCTCAAGGACCCAAAGGACCACTAATAGCGTCAGCGAGATTTCGACAAGCCGTTCCTGATCTTTCGATAACGGTGAAATCAGTCTACCTGCTAAAAGATAAGGTTATTTCTCAATTGCTATTTAGTGGCCATTTCACCGGTACTTTTGGCAAATCAAAAGGTGAAGGCCAAGTGATAACATTTTCTGCTGTTGATATGTATACCATCGAACATGGGAAGATCACCGAAAATTGGCATTTAGAAGATAATTTTACCCTAATGCAACAGCTCGGCTTAATTAATAACAACTAATAAATGTCAACAAGGACAAACACAATGACGATTCAAAATACAATCAAACAAACCATGGTAGCAGTCGCAATAGCAGCTATATCAGTAGGTTCGAGCTTAGCTCAAGCCGAGTCGGTTAAACAGCAAAAAACATTTTGGCCAAATGACGCCCAACTGGTGATTTCAATATCGATGCAGTTCGAAGCCACAGCGCAGGATGCTAATGACTCAGGTCCTTTTCCTAAGCAAGATCCTAATTATCCCGATACTATCGCGCCAACGTGGTATCAGTATGGCATGAATGAAGGGATCCCTCGGTTGCTCAACCTTTGGGACAAACATAACATTAAAGTGACATCACACATGGTTGGACGTGCTGTCGAACTCAACCCAGAATTAGCTAAGGAAGTTGTGGCGCGTGGTCATGAGGCATCCGGACATGGACAAACATGGACGCCACAATACTCAATGACAGAAGATGAAGAGCGTGCTTCATATATTAAAAGCGCTAATATTATAGAAAAAGTGACCGGCACTCGTCCTATTGGTTTTAATGCTTTTTGGATGCGCCATTCTACAAAAACGCTCGAAATTTTGCAGGAGTTGGGCTTTATCTATCACATTGATGATCTCTCTAGAGATGAGCCATCTACTATCCCTGTAAACGGTAAACCCTTCGCCGTGGTTCCTTATACCTTCCGTAATAACGATATTGTTCGTTACACCGGTAGCACGGCAATGACAGGTGCTGCCTATACACAAGAACTTAAAGATGAGTTTGACGTACTTTATGTAGAAGGTGCAACACGTCGACGCATGATGTCAATAAGTGCCCATGATAGATTGGCTGGCTCTCCTGGGCGAGTTAAAGCCTTAGATAATTTTATAACCTATGCCAAGCAGCATAAGGGTGTTGTATTTATGCGAAAAGATGAAATTGCACGCTGGGCACTAGCTCATAAAGATGTTCCCGTTAACCCGGTTCGAGTCTTTAACTAATTATTCATAGGACGTTTTATGTTAAACAATATACTTAGAATAGCGACGACAATCATTAGCGCCCTTATTGTGGTGTTAGGTGCACAAACGTTACTCACAGAAAAAATTTCATCCTGGGGCGGAACGTCAATGACCGTTTCTTTAATTATTCTGACCATAACAACGATGATGGCTTGGCGTTACCGTGCATCATATTTTAGCTTAGCAACTTATTTATATAGCACGGTGTTAGTTGGGCGTTTATTCAGCACACTTCGGTTACCAGAAAATATGGTTGCAACAGGGGGCTCCGCATTAGACCCTTTGTTGTTGGGAGAAACTGGTCCAGGTGTTCCATATATAATGTACTTAAGCTATGCGCTAGTAACGCTGATTGTTGTGCAAGCAGTTTGCTTGATTTTAAAGAAAAAAAGCCTGTCTACTGTGAGTTCACATGATATTAGTCTGAATGATTGGGCCATAACATTTCTTCGTGTATATGTTGGCTTAATGTTCATTGCACATTACTCAGGTCATGTATTGGCAGGACCTGAGCAGTTTCAAATATTTGCTAGCTACTTCGCCGGTGTAGGCTTCCATATTGGTGGACCAATGGTTGTACTAGCTGGTGTTATTGAAATAGCTGTGAGTATTGGGCTTGTGTTTGGCCTAATGACCCGACTTGCTGCCACGAGTGCGGTACTGTATTTGTATTTCGCTACGCTTTGGGGGGAACACTTTTCAGCTGGTTATATTTGGGTTTTACCCAATGGCGGCTGGGAATTTTCAGCACTATGGATGATCGTTATTTTAGTATTTACCATAACGGGTGGCAGCAAAATATCAATCGATAATGTAATACAGGAAAAAGCGCCTAAATGGCTAAAATGGAGTTTCCAATAATACAGTTGCGCTTATATATTTTATAAGTTTTGCTCATAGAGAATATAGTTGCTGGAAGGGTTGCCGCTTTAATTAAAAGCCTTTTGTTTGACTATTTTAATGCTAAGTTGGAGATTTTAGTGTGATAAAATCTAATGCAGTAGCACCCATAAAGAGCTAAGCTCGTTGGCTATCGGTGTTACTTAACCAAAGGTAATTTTATTATCACATCAACACCTTGTTGCGTTAGCTTGTTGACTGCTTTTATTGTCCCGCTATGGAACTGGCAAATTAGGCGCGCAATATATAAACCTAAGCCTAGGTGAGGTTGCTCGTTATTATGCTTTTGTCTGATTGATACCATCGAATCAAACAGTTGCTCATTCATTTGTTCTGGCAATAGCGCACCGTTGTTGCTGATAGTCAGCGTGAGTTGTTGGTTATTAGTCGCGAAATTTACCGCAACGGTATCATCATTTGAAAACTCAACCGCATTGGCGACAACTTTATCTAGCAGCTGAGCTATGTGCTCTGGCGAACCCAAGACATAATATCTCCCGATTGTTATGTCATTAAATGAAAAGTTCTTGTTTGGATAAATCAGCTGATAACCTTGCATACAGCCATTAACCACCAATCCGATATCGAAAGTGTTTTTGTCGGTGTTTTGCAATATTTGTTCTATTCGGGTGGCTTCATTCATATTGGTGAGGATTAAGCTCAAACGCTCAATGCCATGTTGAGCACGGGTTAGATAAGGATTTTCATGTGTTATATCCGAGCTTAACTGCGAACTTTTTGCAGAGGTTAAATCGCTATTATTTGCTTTTGCTTTTGCTTCGCTCATACTTTGTTGCTGCATGGCTAGCGTTTCAAGCGATGTTCTCACAACGGCAATGGGGGTGCGTAATTCGTGTGATAAACGTGACGACATATTCTCTAAGTAATGATTATACTGGCCAAGGCGATTAACAGCGGTGGAAAAGCTTCGTGATAAGTCGCCAATTTCATCGTTGGTGCTTGAGGTGTCAACATTGCCATTGATACGGCCGTGTTCGTCGATAGCCATTTCTGCTTGATTGCTTAGCGTTCTGATGCGATTTGAAATACGGGAAGCGAATAAGAAAAAGGCTAATGCGCCCAATAACATGATGGCCAAAATTGAACTAAAAAGTTTTTCCAGTGCTTGGTTACGTAAGGTACGTATACCATTTGTGGTTTCTTCAACAATCACCGCGCCCTTAACGTGGTCATCAATAAAGATAGGATAAGCTGCCGACAATACCACGGCTTGCTGATCGGTACTCAAGCGCCACTGTGACATAGGTTTACCCGCCAATGCACTTTCGATATGCTTACCGGTGAGGTTTTCAGAGTCGTAGAGTTGGTCAATAAAATTACGCGGCGGCTGAGTAATTATTCGGTCATAAAGCGGTTTAAGAATATTACTTTCAACGGTATGCCAAGCGCTTAGAATAATATTGCTATCGCTGTTTTCGCTACGCTCATTGTTCAGGTTGACACGTTTATTCCAAACGCCACTCGCTTCTTTGATATTACCTGTAGTAGCCAATACTCTATGATGCTGATCAACCACCCAAATGCTGGAATTGGTATAACTCATACCTTTTACAATACGTTCAATTTCCGGCGAAGGAACTAAAATTGTACCTAAGGTTGCTGGCGAGCTTGGATCTGCCGAACCAATAGAAGCGTCAATTGTGCCTAAAGGGCTATCAACATCATGGACCGCAAAGGCAATATTGTCATTAAATTCAGTTAACGGAACACGTACTTCAACATTGTAACCTTGGGTGGTATCGCGCCAATGCCCTTGAATTTGGCGTGCAGGCAAGGGAATATTATCTTCAAGGTCAGTAATACGGTAGGCATCAATCCAACCAGTAGTTTTATTACTGAGTATAAAGCGACTAAAAACACCAGCGGGATTAATAAAGGCCAGTTCTACATGATCATTATTAGTAATGCTCCGGGCATTGCTATCACGGTAAATCACCTTATCGTCAATAACCGCGAAATATAAATATAAGTACTTACCATAGGTGCCAACGGCAGCGGTGAAGTTTACTGATAATTGTTCAGGGGATAACTTTTGATAAAGCTGATTGTTTTGTTGGTAAAAGTGCGCTTTATTGGCAAAGTCAGGCCAATCGTTATTTAAGCCATCGAGCTGAATAGGAGCAGACAAACCATAACTGTAAAGATCTTTACCTTTTTCAACACTAGGTAAGAAACTGGCTTGGTTATTAAACAAGTTAGCACGTTCATGCATTGCGGTAGCAAGGGCTCTGGCGGTGCCGATAATGGTCTGCTCTTGGCCATATCTAAGGTATTTTTCCATTTCCCAAACATATTGATAGCCAAACCATGGAATGGTAAAGAGAAAACTCGATAATAAGAATAGCTTGCTTCTTAAGCCAAAACGCCACTTCATTTTCATTACAACTTAGTGCCCTTGTGTGATCGCTGCGGGACTTTGATTCCAGCGGTAACCCATGCCATAAACCGTTTCAATACAATTGAATTGTTTATCTAGATGGCTGAATTTTTTACGTATACGTTTGATATGTGAGGTAATGGTTGAATCATCTACGTATATTTTTGAATCTTGCATTAATTGACTACGATTTTTTACATGGCCCGGATGTTTAGCTAATGCGTACAACATCCAAAATTCGGTAATTGTCAAGTCAACACTTTGCCCTTGCCATTCAATGCTCATACGTTGACTATCCACCGTTAACGGCCCAATAGTTAACATATGATCTGCTTGTTGAGGTTTACCTAGCGCGTCTTGGCGACGAAAAAGTGCCGCTATGCGAGCAGCCAAGTGCGGTAAACTAATATCTTTAGTTAAGTAGTCATCAGCGCCAATACGCAGGCCAGACACCGTATCAATTTCACTATCGCGAGCCGTTAAAAAAATAATAGGTAAGGTTGTCGACATGGTTCTTAGCCATTGGCATAACTCAAAACCGGCATCATATTCATGCTCTAAGCCAATATCTAAAATCGCTAAATTAGGTAAGCGAAGGTTAAATGCTTGCATAGCCGCTGCCTTATTACCGTACGTTTGCACTTGGTAGCCCTGTAAACGTAAAACATCAGCATAGTTTTCTCTGATGGCGGCATCATCTTCGACAATAGCGATCCGTTTCGACATGGTTGTTGTTTATCCTTTTTGTAAATATGTGCTTGATAATATCGAATTAATGGCCGCTAAGCTGCTAATTATTGTAATTGCCATAATGTTGCCACATTTGCTCAGCGAATTGCCATTTTTGCGGCCTTAAGTGGTCGTTTTCTTGCGGTTTAATAACATCATCTAAACAAAACAGCGAATTAACCCATTAATTGGCAGCAATTTATCAGTAACAATTTTAACCAAAGGTATCATTATGAATCATCAAGCTACGACAGTGAGAAAAATATTTTCGGCAAAAACATTGATACATGCCGCGTTAATTTCATCATTAGCGATCAACCCTGTATTTGCCAGTGCATATGACAAAGCAGTACAAGAAAAGCAAGAAAAAATTGAGCGAGCTGGATCAGCGCAACTAAAGGAAGAAATTGGTTTTGGTAGTGGCATGATTATCGGTGCAATTATTGGTGGGCCATTGGGAGCTTTTGTTGTTGGCTTAACCGGAAACTTCATCGCTAAAAATATTAATGCTAACGATGAAATTGAGCATTTATCCGCAGCCTACCAAAGTGAAAAGCACAGTAATGAAACCTCACTGGCACGTTATCACACAAAAATTGAACAAGTAGAAGCAAGTTACCAAGATGAGTTATCAGCGTTAGAGCAAAAGTATCAAACGGCGAGTGTATTACAAGCACAAAACCTATTAATGAGCTTACAGTTTTCTACCGGTTCAAGTGAAATTAAAGCTCACTATCAGGAACAAATTGCCAGTTTAGCACGCATTGTTAAGCAATCACCGCAACTGACATTAGATCTTTCTGGCTACACAGATAAACAAGGCAGCGATGAATTAAACCAAGCATTATCTTTAGCACGCATTAATGCCGTTAAAAATGCCCTTATTGATCAGGGCGTAATGGCTGAGCAAATTAGCTTATTTGCCTTTGGTGAGCAACAACCTGTCGTGGCATCAGTAGATAAAGAAGTCAGCTTTTATGATCGCCGAGTGGTGATTAAATTAAAAAACACCGCCTTAGCCACAGATAAAACTCAGCCACAACATCAACAAACAGCACAAAATTTCTAAGGAAAATAATGATCTACTGTAGGTCAAATCACACTGCATTAACTGAAAATCTAAAAGGAGGTGTTATAAACCAACGTGCGGTCTATCGAGTTGTTGGTTTTCTAGCGAAAAATAAATAAGTAATAAAAAGTAGAATAAAGCCAAGGCCTCTCGCCTTGGTTTTTCTTTATATACCTAACTTTAAAGGCTGAGTTGATCTGACTAAGCAGAGCTTATACCAAACAAAATAATGCTATACTGACGTTACTCATCTTTTATTGATAAGGGGAAATAATGTCTATGATCACAGCGAACGAGGTACTCAATTTTTGGTTTGATGAAATATCACCTGAAAAGTGGTGGTTTAAAGATTCAACCTTTGACCAAGAAATTAAGCATCGTTTTATCAACGTGCATAGCGCAGCCAATAAAGCTGAACTTTTTACCTGGCGTGAGACGCCACAAGGGCGCTTGGCAGAGATTATTGTCCTTGATCAATTCTCGCGTAATATCTTTCGCGATATGCCTAAATCCTTTGCAAGTGATTCACTCGCCTTAGTGTTAGCGCAAGAAGCTATCGCGTTAGGCATTGATATGGAAGTGGCAGAAAATCAACGGAGCTTCTTTTACTTACCTTTTATGCATAGTGAATCACTTGTTATTCACCAACAAGCGTTAGCGCTATACGAAAAACTTGGCAATGCGAATAGCTTGGCGTTCGAAATAAAGCATCTAGAGATCATCAAAAAATTTGGCCGATACCCGCATCGCAATTCGATATTGGGCCGTTCATCAACGGTAGAAGAAGTTAGCTTTTTACAACAACCAAATTCTTCATTTTAATAAATCAATAATAAAGCGTTATTTTAACGAGCAAACCCTATCAGTTGTGCTAATAATTAACTACAAGAAAAATAATTCATTTAGGGATCAACCATGAACAAATTAGTACTCATTATACTCGCGATATTATTGCCACCTGTTGCTGTTCTAATTAAGTGTGGTGTTGGTAAAGATTTAGTCATTAATATCATTTTATCGTTACTGTTTTTTATTCCTGGTGTATTACACGCTATATGGGTAGTAACAAAATAAAACTTAGGTAAAACTTTATTGGCAGTGAAACATGAGCAATACGGTATTGGAATTGCTATGACCAGGCAATTATTTTACTCAATAGATAATAGGGACATAATCATGAAGTTAGGCTGTTTTTCAGTGAGTTTAGCAGTAAAAAATCTCGAAAAATCAAGAGACTTTTACCAAAACCTTGGCTTTACGGTTTTTGCCGGCGATTTATCCCACCATTATTTAATTATGAAAAATGGTGGGACTAATATTGGTCTTTTTCAGGGCATGTTTGAAGCAAATATACTGACGTTTAATCCAGGATGGGACCAAGAGGCGCAAGCGCTTGATGATTTCACTGATGTTAGAGAATTAATGACCGAGTTTGAACAGCAAGGTGTTAAGGTGACACATAAAACCATTGCCGACGAGCAGGGACCGGGGAGCTTTTCGTTTTTAGACCCTGATGGCAATGCCATTCTTATTGACCAGCACCGTTAATTTACTCTTTTATAGGCGCGGGTTCTCATTTTAATTTCTTCAGCCTTTGAGTGTTGCATTTGTGCAACGAGATAAAAATCTTTCTCTCCACGACAGATTAATACGTCGATGATAATGTTATTAAAATTCATTATCCCTAAGGAAATACTGTGAGAAAATTACTATTACTTGTTATACCGTTAAGCACAATGCTTGCTAGTTTTAATATTGTAGCCAGCGTGGAAAAAAGCTCGGAAGAGCTTAATCATAAAGCGGAAGTTGAACAGGTTTTTCATTCTTATATGAAAAAATATAATCATTTTATAAACCATCAAGAATTAATACAATCGCCGGTGCTTTATGCTGAACAAGTGATGTTAATTACTAACAATGGTAAACCAGCAACGTTGACCCCAGCTAGCATGAATAAAGGCGTCACCGGTTTTCTCACTGGCCTTAAAGCTAAGGGCGTCAAGCGAGTTGCATGGGAAAAAGTAGACATACAACTGCTAGCTAGTAATATCGCGTTGGCGAGTAATGTCGCGGTTCGATATTTAGCTAATGGTGAAGTTTATGATCGAGCGGGAGCGACATACTTTCTCAATAAGTCTCCAAAAGGCTGGGAAATATCTGCGTTTGCCCTGCATGCACCGGAAAATGTAGTTAACTTTTTGCCGAAAGGTTAATTAACCTTTGATGTTGCATAACATCAAGCAGCACGTCGAATAAATCAATAAGATTGAGTTATTGATGATATGTTTTAAGCCTTGTTATTTGTTTTGCCGTATGAGTATTTAACTCGAGTTGAGGTTATTTAAATTGCTAACGCGGCAACACATCAACATCCCAATTAAATAGCATTTCCGCTAATAAATTTCTCTTTCGCTCTTAGTGTACTTGTCAAAAATTTCATTAACACCTTAATACGCGGTATCTGTTTCAAATCAGGATGAGTCAACACCCAAATATTTTGATGTGGCATGGTAATGTCATGATCGATACGCTGCAATTTAGGCATCGAATCAGCAATATAGCACGCACCAAGTATCATACCTTGTCCATCTGCAGCGGCATAGTGACGCAAAACTAGATCTTCAATTCTCAGGGCAACATCCGCTGTTGGATAAGGTGATTGCTCAATCCAGCTAGGTTTTATACTGTCATAGGTATTGGTGATCCAACGGTATTCATCGGCTGAGGTATTTACTAGATATGACTTGGCAGCGTAATAACTTAGCATAATGGGAAATAAACTATGACCGACTAAATGTTCAGCAGGTTGTTCAGATACCCTTATAACAATATCAGCTTCACAGCGATTTAAATCAGTGATTTGATATGAGGTTTGCACATTAAGTGAAATTTCTGGGTATTGTTGTTGAAATTCGTGTAGTTCATGCCGCAGTAAGAATTGACCAATAGCCGGTGGGATTGACAAGTTAATGAGTCCGCTCAGATCTTTTTGATGAGCACGTTTTGAACGATTGTCATTTATCGCTAATTGTTCAATTTTTTCTGCTGATTGTAATAAACTTTTTCCAAGTGGGGTTAGCGTATAACCTTTTGGACTTAAATCAAAAATGTCAGTGCCATACTTTTGATTAAGTGTCGCGAGACGACGAGATACCGTGCTGTGATTGAGTGCTAATTGTTGCGCAGCATTTCGTAATGTTTTCCCTCGATGCAGTGCTAAAATTAGCCGATAGTCGTCCCAATTTTCCATTTTACTACCTAGATAATGTTTATATGCTTTTTACTATCATAACGGGTCCTGTAACGTTTTGATAAGCTAAATTATTTACAAAATATTTCTGAAATTAAGCCCAGTTTAAACCATCTTTACGCGAATACTATTCTATTACCCGTTTAAATGGTGGCAAGGAGTTTAATAAGTCTTTACCATAACGTTTATTGACCACGCGCCTATCCATTAAGGTGATAACCCCGTAATCTTTTTCATTTCTAAGTAAACGTCCGGTGGCTTGAATGAGTTTTTTGGAGGTTTCAGGCACTGAAATTGACATAAATGGATTACCCCCTTTTGCGGTAATATACTCAGCTTGTGCTTCTTCTACGGGTGATGATGGCACTGAGAACGGTAATTTAGTGATGATGACGTTGGTGAGATAGTCGCCAGGTAAATCCAGCCCTTCAGAAAAGCTTTGGGTACCAAAAATAATGCTGTCTTGTTTTTTATCACACAGCGCTTTATGAGTTTCGATAATCTTTTGTCGCGATTGTTCACCTTGCACCAAAATACTGAGTTTAGTTTGCTCGCGCAGGGCGGTAACCACTTTATCCATTTGCCAATAGGACGAAAAAAGTACCAGTGTTGCTTTACCGCGTTTAATTTGCTCAGGCAATTTGGCAATCAACTCATCAGTGAACTGATCAGCACTGGGTTCATATTGCATTTTCGGCACAATCAGTTGCGCATTGTTCTGGTAATCAAAAGGAGAATCGACTTTTTGATATTGGCTACCGTCATCGTTTCTTAAACCCGCTTGACGGCGGAAATGATCAAAAGAATTAAGCGCTAAAATGGTGGCAGAGCATAACACCGCCCCTTCGCATTTAGACCACAGCATATCTTCTAAGGTAAAGCCTACTTCGATAGGGGAACCACTAATCAAATAGTCGTTACGTTTACCTTCTATTTGTTCTAACCAACGGGCCATAGGTGCGCCTTTTTCACTATCAGTTTTGGCGTACATCTGCCATAAGGCATTAAAATTTTCTAAACGTTGGATCATAAACCCCGACTCAGCTAACAATGGCTCCGCTAAATACATTTGGGTATCGCCGTCTTTAACCGATTCCATCAAGAGATTATATAGCTTGTTCAAATGCGCTAAACACTTCTTGGAACTGTCGGTTAAATCTTCCGCTAAATTTTTCAGTGTTTGCGGGATAATGCCGTTTTCAAAACGGTATTGTAGCGTTTGGTTTTGTGCTTGGAATTGACTATTACTGTTAGCCGATGGATTGAAATATAGGTTGCGATTATTGTCGATTAAGCTCAATACTTTTTGCATATCGAGCAAAATATCTTGGCAATCGTCGGCAAGTTTTACGGAGGGTGATATTGCATTATTAGATTTCACCAATTTTGCGATTTTATCACCGGTTTCTTGTAACTTTCCAAGCCAGTCAATGGCTCCCTTGATGGTCAGGTTGGCGCTAGAATGGTCACGCGTAACCTTTGGGAGGTGGTGAGCTTCATCAATTATGTAAAAAGTGTCTTCTGGCGACGGTAAAATTTTTCCGCCGCCCAGTTCTAAATCAGCCAGTAGCAAACTGTGATTTACCACCAAAACATCAGCCGCTTCCATGGTTTCTCTGGCCTTATGAAAAGGGCAATGACTGTGATCCGATAAGTGCTTTAAGCAGCTATGTTTGTCGGCTTGTATTTGTTGCCAAATATGATGATTTACCGGCTCAGGCCAAGCATCAATATCGCCTGGCCAACTGTTATCATTAAGCGCTTTGTGCATATTATTTAGCGTGCGAATATCACTGGCTTGGGGTTTTTCTGCAAACGTAAAGCCGGCTTGTGGGCTATCGTCATTGGCGACAGCTAGCGCGAGTTTTTGTCGACAAACATAACGTTGTCGACCTTTTGCTAAGGTAAAATTAAAATCTAAACCACTGTGTTTTTTCAAAAACGGTAAATCTTTATCAACCAGTTGCTCTTGCAGTGCAACCGTTGCAGTAGCGATACAGACTTTTTTGTTTCGGCTTAAGGCTAATGGAATAGAGCCAAGTGAATAAGCTAATGATTTACCGGTACCAGTACCCGCTTCAATGGTAATGATTTTACGTACTTTGTCGTAGTCACCAGCGAGGGTTTTAGCGATTTCAGCAATCAAAAATGTTTGCTGCTTGCGTGGGTTAAAGTTGGTCAGGTTTTCACCTATGGCTTTATAAGAGCTTCTAATAACTTGTTTAATTTTATCGCTTAACACGGCTCTGTAGTTTCCTATCGACAATAGATGATTTACACTGCTGTATATATTAACAGTTTACCGCCAACAATTAGAACCATTAATGCAAATTTCTCCGCAACAATTAATCGAAGCTAATCAATTTCCCGCTGCCATGCGAGGATTTTTGCTGACCCGAAGTGCCCGAGATCGTAATAATCATATTGAAGTTTGCTTATGGTTGAAAACACCCGCAGGGCCGGTACAACTTATTGTTAATAATGAACGGGCAGTTTTTTTTGTTGAACAAACGGCTGCACAACAAGCAGAAAGCACTTTAAAGCAACAAGCTATCCACCTTGAAGAAATAAAGCCGGTGGCACTGAAGGCATTTAATCAAGCGAATGTGGTGGCATTATATTTTTCAACGTTACGTGAGTTTTATCAAGCGCGAGAGGCCCTAAAACAAAAGGGTATCAAGTGTTATGAAGATGATATTAGGCCAGATGATCGTTTTTTAATGGAACGGTTTATTACCGCCGATATTACCTTTGCCGGTCAACAAGTTAATTATCCCTTAACTGATAGCTATCAATATCGCCGCTTTGAACAGGTAAAATGTAAACGGGTTGATAAAGCCTTACAAAAAGATATTGCTTTAACAACGGTGTCGCTTGATATCGAATGCTCAATGTCAGGAGAGTTGTATTCTATCGGCTTATATAGCGAGCATTGTCAGCAAGTATTAATGATTGCTAATCAAGAAGAAATTGTCCGCGAACAAGAAAAAAGCACC
This sequence comes from uncultured Colwellia sp., assembly GCA_913061475.1. Classification (GTDB taxonomy): domain Bacteria; phylum Pseudomonadota; class Gammaproteobacteria; order Enterobacterales; family Alteromonadaceae; genus Cognaticolwellia. The sequence goes on from CAJXUN010000001.1 coordinate 144,148, forward strand.
GATATTGATATTGTTTGGCAAGCGAATGAAAAACAATTATTAACCAGTTTATTACTTTGGTTCACTGAACATGAACCCGATATTATTATCGGTTGGAATGTTATTAACTTTGATTTTGACTTATTACAGAAACGTTATGATTTACATGGTGTTAAGTTTACCCTTGGTCGTGATGGTAGCACGCCTTATTGGCGAAAAAATAAAGCCAGTGAACAGCAGTTTATTGAAATAGCTGGCCGTGTGGTGCTCGATGGTATCGATTTACTTAAAACTGCGACCTACAACTTTTCGAGCTTTTCACTCGACAATGTCGCTAATACCTTATTAGGTATAGGCAAAAAAGTTATTGATGTTAATAATCGTGTGCAAGAAATTACCGATAATTTTCATCACGATAAAACCGCGCTCGCGACTTATAACTTAGAAGACTGCCGCTTAGTGTTATTAATTTTTCAGCATACGCAATTATTAGAGTTTGCCATGCTGCGCGCGCAATTAACCGGATTAGCTATTGATCGTATTGGTGGCTCAGTGGCGGCTTTTACCAATTTATACCTGCCAAAACTGCATAGAAGTGGCTATGTTGCACCAAATATGGGTGATGGCGACCAAGGTTTTGAATCACCCGGTGGTTTTGTTATGGATTCAACACCAGGGCTTTATCAAAATGTACTCGTGTTGGATTTTAAAAGCCTGTATCCCAGTATCATTCGTAGTTTTAATATTGACCCTATGGGCTTGATAGAAGGTTTAAAGTCGCCAGAAACAGCAATAGAGGGCTTTGATGGCGCATATTTTTCCAGAGAACAGCATTTTTTGCCGGATATTATTAATGCCTTGTGGAAAGAGCGTGATATCGCCAAACAAGATCAAAACGCAGCGTTGTCACAAGCGATAAAAATCATTATGAACTCCTTCTACGGTATTTTGGGTTCAACTGGCTGTCGATTTTTTGATCCGCGCTTATCCGGTTCTATTACCAAACGTAGCCATAGCATACTGAAAACCACCAAATCTTGGATTGAAGCCAAAGGTTATCAAGTGATTTATGGCGATACCGATTCGATATTTGTGCATATTGGCGACGATCAAACGCCAGACTCCAGTAAAGCTTTGGGTAAAACCTTGCAAAATTTTATCAACCATAAATGGCAAAGTACGCTAAAAGAGCAATTTGATATTATTAGCGAACTTGATATTGAATTTGAAACACATTTTAAGAAGTTCCTAATGCCAACCATACGTGGGCAAGAAGTGATCAAAGGCCTGAAAAGCATAGGCACTAAGAAGCGGTACGCAGGTCTTGTCGGCGATAAGCTTATATTTAAGGGCTTAGAAACGGTCAGAAGTGATTGGACAGAGATTAGTAAAGACTTCCAACAAGAGCTATATCGCTTGATTTTTAGTGATCAGCCGATTGATGAATACATAATCAAGGTTGTTAATGAGTTAAAATCAGGGTTATATGACAGTAAGTTAATTTATCAGAAAAAAATCAGGCGCAAGCTTGCCGACTATGTTAATACACCGCCTCATATTAAAGCCGCACTCATTGCTAATAATAAACTCAAAGAAAGCGGATCAGAGCCAAAATACGAGCATAGAAGAACTATTCACTACGTGATAACACTTGATGGCGTTCAACCGCTAGAGTTTAACGAAAGTAAGCTTGATTATGACTTTTATGTCGAGAAACAACTAAAACCAATCGCGAACGATATATTACCCTTTATTGGTAAAGATTTTGATTCAATTACCAGTAAGCAAATGGGGCTTTTTTAATTACTCTGTTTCATTATGCAGTTTTGCTCGTTGATAAGATTAAATAAAACTATGACATGACAAAATAGTACGTGCTTATTGTTAGTATTCACGATATAAAAGAGCTATAGATGGCTAGACAGCTAAAATAAAATATTTACTGTGGGATGTAACCTAGAGATGAAAAAAGAAACCAAACTCATTAATGCCGGCCGTAAAAGTCAATGGACACGTGGTGTGGTTAATCCGCCAGTTGAACGCGCGTCGACGGTCGTATTTAATTCTGTTAAAGAAATGAAACATGCCACAGCAAACAAAACCAATCAGGTACTGTTTTACGGTCGACGAGGAACATCAACGTCGTTTGCCTTTAGTGATGCGATGACCGAGCTTGAAGGGGGGGCCGGTTGTGCACTTTATCCGTCAGGTACCGCTGCAATAACTAATGCCATTTTAGCTTTCGTAAAAACCGGCGATCATATTTTAATGGTAGATACCGCTTATGAACCGACCCGTGATTATTGCGATAAAATATTGGCTAAACTCGGTATTGAAACCACTTACTACGACCCTCTTGTTGGTAGCGATATTGAAGCACTTATCAAACCGAATACACGGTTGATTTTTCTAGAGTCACCGGGTTCTATCACTATGGAAGTGCAAGATGTACCAGCGATTGCTGAAGTTGCTCATCGTCATAACTGTATTGTGATGTTAGATAATACCTGGTCAGCAGGGGTAAATTTTCAACCGTTTGATTTTGGTGTTGATGTCTCAGTTCAAGCCGCGACAAAATATATTGTTGGCCATTCAGATGTCATGTTAGGAACGGCAACGGCAACGGCAGAACATTGGCCACAATTACGCGAAAGTAGTTACATTATGGGGCAATGTACTTCGCCAGATGATTTATATTTAGCGATGCGTGGTATTAGAACCCTGAGTGTGCGTTTGCAGCAACATCAAACCAGTGCGCTTAAAATTGCCGATTGGCTGACAACGCGCCCAGAAGTTGAAACCATTTTACATCCTGCTTTGCCATCTTGCCCAGGTCATGAATTTTTTCAGCGTGACTTTACCGGCGCTAATGGCTTGTTCTCTTTTGTTTTAAATCAAGGCAACCAAGTAGCGCTAAATGCTTTGCTAGATGGTATGGAGCATTTTAAAATGGGTTATTCGTGGGGCGGCTTTGAAAGCTTAATTTTAGGTATTTCAAGCGTTAAAAATATGCGTAGCGCAACCAAGTGGCCCTATCAATTTCCGCTGATCCGTTTACATGTGGGCTTGGAGCATGTCGATGATTTGATTAACGATCTCGAGCAAGGTTTTGCCCGTTTTAATCAGGTGCTTGAACGAGATAATCATGAAGGGTAGTTAGCAATAAACTATCAATAAAAACGTCGAGTAAATGTGCTTTACTCGACGCTTTATTATGTCGATATTCGATTAAGCTAGCTTACGGCTATTTTTTGCCTAATAGAGTAAAAATTTTCTTTGCAATGTCGGTGTTATCTTGAAAGCCAGTAAACATCTCACTGCCTTTACCAAAGGCAAAGACCGGAACATCTATTGCGGTATGCGTACCCGAAGGGCTAATAGAGCCCCAACCGGTATTGGTTTTCACATCAATTATTTTTGTAATCACATTCAGTACTGACTGATAAGGCTTAGGCGCTCTTTTGCCTTTTTTTGCGTCACTAGTTAATGAATTAAACTGTTCTATTATCTCATGGTCAAGCAATTTAGCTTGCGCTAAATTCTCGTTATCTATTTCAGTAATTTTAAATGACAGCAAATCACTTACTTGTTCTCTTGATAATTCATTAGCAGTAACCTTTTTGGCGATGGTTTCTGGTGACATAGTCATGGTGCGTAAAAACTCAGGTTGCCAAAGATATTTACTATTGATATCGGGGTTTGAACGTGCCGTTTTCTTGCCAATGGTTAAGCCACCGGTACTATGATCAGCTGTGATCACCACTAACGTATCTGGATGTTTCTCAACATAGCTTTCAAGGTATTCAATAGTTTTAGCGAAGTCGTCCATTTCAGCCATGGCGGCAGCAATATCTCGCGCATGCCCAGCGTAATCAATTTGGCTGCCTTCAACTAACATAAAAAAGCCGTCGGTGTTTTCTAATTGCTTCGTCGCGGCTTTGGTCATCATCGATAAACGATGTTTATTGCTGTCATCTAATGCCCAAGGTAGGTTAGTTTTATCAAACAAACCTAAAACGGGTTTATTTTTAGGGATTGAATCTATTTCACTATATTTATCAAGATAATGAAATCCTGATGCAACAAATTCATCGACAAGGTTTCTATTTTCACGAATGAAATATTTCCAGCCGCCACCTAAATATAAATCCGCTTTGATGCCGTCATCAAGGTAACTGTCAGCAATTGCGTCATAGTTATAGCGATGAACATTGTGCGCTAAATATGAGGCAGGTGTCGCGTGATTTATCTGCACCGTCACCACTACACCCGTTTTTTTACCGATTTCTTTAGCATATTCCAAAACCGTTTCAATTGGTTTTCTGTTGATATCTAAACCGATTGCATTATTATAAGTTTTAATACCGGTTGATAAGGCGGTAGCACTCGCTGCAGAGTCGGTAATGTAGCCTGATTCAGGTGCCGGATAGGTGCTACTGGTACCTTTGAAATGACGATCAAAAACTGTTTGTTCTATTTCCGGCGTTTTTGGGTCGTCATTATAATAACGGTAAGCGCTGGTGTAAGCAGGCCCCATGCCGTCACCCACCACCATAATAATATTCTTCGGCATATTATCTGCAATGGTTATAGCAGGCGCTGTTTCGATATTATGCGCGGCTTGGAGCTGGCTACATGATAATATCAATAGCGAAGTTAATAACGTAGGTACAAATTTTTTCATGTTTATTTCTGCTCTATTTACTCGATAAATATAATGACTTGAATCAGCTAATAGTTAGCTATTGTTTTTTGTTTAGCTTTTAACGGTTTATTTTTTAACGTCTTGTACTTTAAATGTTACATCTACCCAAACTAAACGGTGATCTGACGAGGCAGCACGATCTTTTATTAAACGAAATTCTGCTTGGTTTTTCTTAGGCCAAAAAATGCCTGAGTCAAGCACGTTTAATTGCGCTTGAGCAGGTAAAACATAATCGGCTCGCATGCCCCAAAATGCGGTGTGGTACTTGGCATTTGGATTATCTATTCTGTGTAATTTACCGCCTTCGCTGCTTGGCTTAGGGTCAATAACACGCGGATGGTGGATTAAACGATTTATACCTGCTTTGATGGCATTTCCGTCAATGGCATCAGCATTTAAATCACCTAAAATAACAAAGGCTTTGTCTTGAGCTAAACCACCAAATTGCTTGTTGTCATCATAAATATAGCTGGCAGCGCTCGGTGTTAGGTAATCAATCCAAAAACGTAATTCATCAAAATTTCGTTTGCCGTTTCTATCTTCGGGTCCGTCAAACACCGGCGGTGTAGGGTGACTCGCTAATACATGTAATTCATTGCCATTGACGTTTACCGGAATGTCCCAGTGAGACTTGGACGAGAGTCGAAAATTATTCCACGCTTGTTTGCTATACCAAGGGCTATTCGATGCTTCATTTATCGGCACTAACGCATTGGGCATATCGCGCCATTTAAATTGTTGAAAGGTGCGAATCTTATCTTCAACAATAGGATATTTTGACAAAAGCGCCATGGCATAATGACCAGAAAAATGGCCGTAACCATAGGCATCGTTGGGCAGTTCACCAACTTTTTGGTCGTTATTTAAGTCGTAACCTGTAGCAACTCCGGTATTCACCGGCCCTTGATAAAAATACGGGTAGCTAACAGCGTTATTACCTTGTTGGCTTTTGGCTAAGTAGTCATTTAAAAAAAGCTTGAGTGATTGATGACTATCATCATTACCATCAAATTCATTTAAGAGAATAATATCAGGATTTACTCGTTGAATAATTTCAGCGATATTTTTGATTTGCTGATGATCTTGTGTCAAAGCAATAGCGAGTTCGTTACCTTTGACAGTCACTTCTTTACCAGCTTCTGTTGGTAAGTAATTTAACGCTTCCATACTAACGTTGAAGGTCGCAATGCGTAAATTTAATGGTGTTTGATTAGCTGTTTCTGACATAGCAATACCTGAATAAACCAACAATGCGCTTGACAATATACCTGTAAATACATTCATTTTGAATCTTCTCCTACTTTAAACCACAACCGCGTAAGATAAAATCGGTTAAAAATTCGGTAACTTGAGTCATATCGTCTTCTTCGTAATCTGCACGATTCATAATGGTGAGTATTTGTTGTTCAAAATCAGCATAATGTTGAGTGGAAGACCAAATTAAGAAGATGAGCTTTACGGGATCAACACTTTTCATTTCACCACTATCGATCCAAACCTGAAACACTTTCGCTTTTTCTCTTACCCACTGGCGTAAATAAGTTCTCGCAAATTCTTTTAAATGTAATGCGCCTTGGATAATTTCCATGGCATAAATTTTTGAGGCTTGTGGATGTTCAAAAGACATTTTGACTTTCGCTGCAATAAATTTTTCAATCGCAACAACAGGTCCATCATTAATATCAAGTTCACCAATACCTTGGTCCCAAGTATCTAATGTTAACTGTAAAACTGCATGGTAAATATTTTCTTTATTTTTAAAGTAATACAAAACATTTGCTTTCGGCAGGCCGGCAGTGTCCGCAATAGATTGTACGGTTGCGCCTTTATATCCTTGCAAAATAAACTCTTTTTGCGCTGATGCTAGAATAACTGCTTCACTTCTAGCTCTAATGCTTCCTTGCTTTTCAGTGGTGGTATTGTTGCTCACGTGAATAACCTTTATTTTTATATGCTGTTATTTAATTAGCGTTAGTTTACGGCGCTAATGTTACATTTAATTGCACTTATTTTCTTTTTTATAATAAACCGGCATTTTTATATAGAAGTTTCAGGTGGTTTTATAAATTTAGTAGCGTATTTAGACCCGAAAATTAACCATTATTTTTTAATAATCAACTAGTTTAATTTAATTTGATTTATAAGGCACTGTTTTAATAAGCTTTGTAATAAATAATTCTATATTTTCTAAGCTGTTTTTCTAATGGTTAATTTATTTTTTTTGATACAGCCCTTTATAAACTTATCCAAAATCATACTTTATTTTATCTTGACCATATGGTTTGTTTTTATGATTTTTTGTTATACATAATCAACTAATTCAGCCTTATAGTTATAAGTGATTTTTTGGCTTGTTTGAAACTTACTGTTATCTTTTTGTTATTGTTTACTTTTACTACACTTCTTTTGTTTGATTCTTTGGTTTTGATGAAAAATTTAAAATAGCAAAATATTGCTTGTTAAATTTTGTAATGAAAATGTAAGAAAACTCTGTTTTAATTTCACCTGAAATAAGCTTAAAAAATAATAATTAGATCAAAAATTAGCTAAGTGAAACTTAAATTAAACATTTTACAAAACATTTTACAAAACAAAATTTAACTTAATACCAAGGAATAATATGATGAAAACTCATCGTCTCTCACGCATTACTGGCGCAGTTGTACTTGCGCTTGGATTGTCAACATCGGCCATGGCTGACGATACATCATCGTCAATGCGAGGCAACATTTTAACCACAAGTGGTAATATTGTAACAGATGCAACAGTCACCATAACTCACGAACCTTCTGGTACTAGTAAAACTTTAAAAGTTAATGAGAGTGGTGCTTTCTCTGCGAGAGGCCTTCGCGTTGGTGGTCCATATACAGTAACTATTGATTCTGATGTTTATGCTGATAAAACGCTTGAAGGCATTTATATTACCCTTGGTGACGTATTTCGCATCAATGAAGTACTACAAGATTCAAATATTGAACGTATTGCTGTAACAGGTTCTTCAACATTTTTTGACCCTTCAAAAGGCTCTTCAAGTGTATTTAGTGGTGATGATTTAACTAAGTCAGCGGCATTTAGCCGTGATTTAAAAGACATTGTCCGTCAAAACCCTATGGCTGTTGTAGGTAATGACGGTAATACATTATCGTTGGCAGGTAGTAACCCTAAGTATAATAGTTTAGCGGTTGATGGTGTTAACCTTAACGATGATTTTGGTTTAGCTGGTAACGGTTACCCAACTGAGCGTTCACCCATTGCTTTTGATTCTATCGCTCAAATCAGCGTGGCAATTGCGCCATTCACCGCTAAAGAAGGCGGTTTTTCTGGTGGTAAAGTCAGCGTAGTAACTAAATCAGGTACTAACGAATTTCACGGTTCAATGTTTATTGAACAAGCAAAAGATGCTTGGGCTGGTACACCAGAAACTGATGACGGCGATAAAATCGACTTAAAATTTGATGAAGAAACGTGGGGCGCAACGTTTGGCGGTCCTATCATCAAAGATAAGTTATTCTTCTTTGCATCATACGAAACTTTTGAGTCACCAAGTTCGGTTGATAAAGGTCCATCAGATTCAAATGTCGCGAACAAAGTTAGCCAAGTGTCTCAAGCAGAAGTTGATCGCGTAGTCGGTATTGCTAAAGATAAATATGGTTTTGACGCGGGTAGCTGGGATGCCTCAATTCCACTAGAAGATGAAAAATATTCATTGAAGTTAGATTGGAACATTAATGACGATCATCGTGCTTCATTTGCCTATTCTCATGGCTTTAGTAATAGCGCCGGTAACCAAGGCGGTGGTAGATCAGATGATTTATACCTTTCGTCTCATTGGTACAATCGCTCTAACGAATTTGATACCTATGTTGGTCAATTGTTCTCGTATTGGACTGAAGAATTTTCAACAGAAGTTAAAGTATCGAAAAAAGAGTCTGTTAACGGTCAAGTACCCCTAGGTGGTTACGATTTCGGTGAAGTAAAAATCGATACGGTTAATGGCGGCGAAATTATGCTTGGCGCTGATGACAGTCGCCATGCCAATGTATTAACCAACGAAACTTTTCAAGTGCGCGTAAGTGGTGAATACTTATACGAAGAACATGCGATTTCTTTTGGTTGGGAATACGAAGAAGTTGAGGTTTATAACCTCTTTATGCAGCATAATTTAGGTTCTTGGTATTTCAACAGCATTGACGACTTTGAAGCGGGTCAAGCGGATTGGTTTGAATACCAAAACAACCCAAGTCTCAACCGTGATGACGCAGCTGCTGAATTTGCCCTTGAAAAGCATGCTTTTTACCTTGAAGATAGCTGGGACGTAACTGATTCACTTAACCTAACTTATGGTTTACGTTATGAAGTTGATGTTAATGATGATGCGCCTAACTTTAATCAAAGCTTTTACGACCGTTATGCCTTTGCGAATAATTCAACCCTTGATGGTTTAGACGTATTGCTACCTCGTTTAGGTTTTACATGGACTGCAACGGATGACTTAACCATTCGTGGTGGCGCTGGTTTGTATAGTGGCGGCCGTCCAAACGTATTTATCTCAAATGCGTTTAGTAATGACGGCTCTAGAATTGCCTTATATCGTAGCTTTGGCGATAGCGTAGCCGCGAATACATTTTTACAAGATGCCAATCCAAATGGCATTCCACAGCATGCGCAAGATCAAATTGCACAATCTGAGTTAGGTGGACCAAATTCTAATATTGATGCTATTGATCCAAACTTTGAAATTCCGACTACTTGGCAATACAGTTTAGCAGCAGATTACGTTGCCGACCTTAGTAGCATAGGTTTAGGCGATGATTGGCGCATCAGTGGTGAAGTGCTTTATAAAGATATTAATAAAGATATGGCATGGTCTGATCTTTCACGCACATTAGATACCTCAAAAGGTAATAATGGTTTAACTGTTGAAGGTCGTCCAATTTACACCTTCGCTGATCCTGACCGAGATGCTCGTGATGTATTGCTAACAAATACTTCAGGTGGCCATACGTTAATCGAAACATTGAGTATTGCGAAAAATTGGCAAAATGGCTTCAAAGCTAACTTTTCTTATACGCATTCAACAATTCGTAATCGTATAGACGCTACCGGTACTTCATCAAACACTGCTTATAACTTTAACCCAGTGATTGATCCTGAAAATCCAGGCGTAGGTACATCATCATATCAAGTTAAACATCGTTTAACGTTTAACCTTTCATATAACACAGAAATGTTTGAAGGTTATAACACCGGTATGCACATGTTCTGGGAACGCAAATCAGGTCGTCCATATAGCTATTTACTTGGCTATAACAACCGTGACGGTTTGTCAGGTAACTTAGACCTTACAACGGCTAACTTAGCATACATTCCAACAAGTGCTAGCGATGGCGCTGTTGATTTTGAGAATGGCCTAAGTTATGACGAGATTATGGCTCAGTTAGATAAAGCCGGTATTAGCTCTAATGGTGGTTACCTTGAAAGAGGTTCTCATACAGCACCTTGGACAACGACTATGGATTTACGCTTTGAACAAGAAATCCCAGGTTTCTTAGAAGGGCATAAAGGTTTGTTCTACATCGATATTAAAAACGCATTAGCTATTTTTGATGAAAGTGCAGCACGCGTTTATCAACTACCATTTGGCCAATCTTCATCAGATATACTAGATTATAGTATCAATGATGCTGGTCAATATGTGTATGAAGATGCAAACATTAGTGAAGGTGAGTCTCCGGTTGAATTTAAAGACCGTGAGTCTACTTGGAGCATGAAAATTGGTGTTAAATACACTTTCTAATATCTAATAAAAAATGAACTAAAAGCCAGCAACTATGCTGGCTTTTTTTTTCGCAAAATTTCTTACATATATTGCGTCGTTTGATGAGCGTATTAATTTGTCCTTGGTATAAGCTCTATATCGTAATGTCGGATTTTTCTCGTAACAGCGCCAGCTGTAAGGATGCAGTTGGTCTATCGTGAATACAAATCTGTAAGTATGCAAAAGCATGCAATGGATAGCCAACTAGTGGTTAGATAAACTTACCTAGATTCACTAAAAACTTATGACATTGGCAAAATAAGCTATCTGTAACTTATGGTTTAGTCGTTTATTACTGAAAATATATATTATCGCTTTTAGCGCATATCTGTTATTCAGAGTTAGGGTTATATTAACGGCGTTAATCGCGATATTTTGTAATTTTTAAGTTGCTTTTCTCGCAGTGTTTTATTACGATAGTTAATAAGTTGACCATTTGGTCAGTTAAAGGGTTTGATAATGTCAAATATTAAAGATAACGAAATTTTAGCGCTTGTTGATGCCGCGAAAGACGGCTTCACAAAAGCTTATGCACCCTATAGTAATTTTCATGTCGGTGCCGCTGCGTTAACTGTTAACGGTAATATCGTCAAAGGTTGTAATGTTGAAAATGCGTCGTATGGCTTAACGGTTTGTGCCGAGCGTAACTGCTTAGCACAAGGTGTGATTTCAGGCGAGCAAGCGTTTTCTGCGATAGTTATTTATACCAATCAAGATAAGCTAACGCCGCCTTGTGGCGCTTGTCGACAAGTCATTGTTGAATTTTTAGCACCCGAGGCATTAGTTATGGCGGTTAACCATAACAACGAAAGAAAGCAATGGACAGTTAATGAATTATTACCTGATGCTTTTACGCCAAAAGATTTACTTGAAAAATAAGGATTAAAATTAATGTTATTACCACAAGAAATAATTCGCACCAAACGTAACGGTGGTTCACTCTCCCAAGAACAAATACAATATTTTGTTGATGGTTTAGTAACATTAAATTTTAATGATGCTCAAGCAGGGTCGATGGCAATGGCGATTTTTCTCAAAGGCATGGAAACGCGTGAAATTATCGATTTTACCATGGCGATGAAAAATTCAGGTGATGTATTGTCTTGGCCAGAGTTAGATGGCCCAGTGGTTGATAAACATTCAACGGGTGGTGTTGGTGACAAAGTTAGCTTTATGCTGGCGGCAATTGTTTCAGCATGTGGTGCTTATGTACCTATGATCTCTGGTCGTGGTTTAGGCCATACCGGTGGTACATCTGATAAGTTAGAAAGTATCGCTGGCTTTAATGTTCAACCCAGTATTGGTGACTTTAAGCGTATAGTTAAAGATTTAGGTATGGCTATTATTTCGCAAACTGATAATTTAGCGCCTGCAGATAAACGTCTTTATGGTATCCGTGACATTACCGCAACGGTGGAATCTATTCCGTTGATCACTGCTTCTATTTTATCTAAAAAATTGGCGGCAGGACTTGATTCATTAGTCATGGACGTCAAAGTGGGTAATGGCGCTATGATGTCAAATATTGACGATGCTACGGCATTAGCACAAAGCATTGTTAATGTAGCCAATGGTGCCGGTGTACCGACACAAGCTATTATTACTGATATGAACCAAGTGCTTGGCGCTACGGCGGGTAATGCCTTAGAGATGGCTGAAACGGTGAAATATTTAAATGGTAGCTTGCGTGAGCCGCGTTTACACGCGGTTGTGGTTTCACTTGCAAAAGCTATGCTGGTGAGTGCAAAAGTGGCTGCAAATGAAGACGAAGCATTGAAAAAAATCAATGCTGTTTTAGCTTCTGGCGCTGCTGCAGAGCTTTTCGGTAAAATGATCCATGCGCTAGGTGGGCCAAGTGATTTCATGGAAGATCCATGGCGTTCAATGCAGCGTGGAGATGTTATTGTAGATATACTTGCCAAAGATCACGGCTATATCAACGCTATGCAAACACGTGATATTGGTATGGCCGTTGTCGGCTTAAAAGGTGGACGAACTGCCAATGGTCAACAAATAGATCACAGTGTTGGCTTCGATCGCATTTTACCGACAGGCACACGAGTTAATCGCGGAGATATCGTGGCACGTGTCCACGCCAGAGATGAAAGCTCAGCATTAAATGCCAGTCAACAATACCTTAGCGCACTATCAATTAGCGAACAACAAAGTGAAGAGCCTCCGGTTATTTATCAAACCATTTCAGCTTAGGTTTTAACAACTAGGGCTGGACTGCAGAGACAAAAAAAGGAATGCAATCGCATTCCTTTTTATTTATATCACGGTATTAAAAATCCGCTCGTTTTGCCTAAGCTTACTTACTGCTAATTCCAAACAAGCGCTTTAAAATGCTTGCGGCATAATGACTCATAACGTTCATTACCGCCAACTTCGATTTGTTCGCCACCTTTAACGGCATTGCCATGCTCATCACAACGCATAACAAAATTGGCTTTTTTACCACAATGACAAATGGTTTTTAATTCGACTAATTTATCTGCCCAAGCAAGCAGGGCAGCACTACCAACAAAGGTTTCACCAAGAAAGTCTGTTCTAATGCCATAAGCCAGTACAGGAATTTTTAATTCATCGACAATATCAGTTAACTGCTTAACTTGTGGTTTTGTCAGAAACTGAGCTTCGTCAATCAGTATACAAGCAATTTTACCATCTTGGAGTTGCTGTGTTACTTCATCAAACACGTTAGTGTTGTTGTCAAATAAGCGTGCGTCAGCATGGATACCTAAACGTGATGACACCTTACCTTTAGCAAATCTATCGTCGATATGTGCGGTAAATAATAAGGTCTCTAAACCGCGCTCACGGTAATTATATGAAGACTGTAATAAATGGGTCGATTTACCGGCATTCATCGTGGAATAATAAAAATATAATTGTGCCATCGCTAATTTTATATCCTAGTTATCGTTACTGGAAACAGTTTATTTTGATTAATAGCTTGTTGGATCAGCCGTTTTACTCGTAGCACCTAAGGTGTTTAATAAGTTGGTTAATAAGCTACTGGCACCAAATCTAAAGTTGGCTTTAGTAGCCCAATCAGCACCTAAAATATCACTGGCTAGATCAAGATAAACCTTAGCATCTTCAGCGTTTTTAACGCCACCGGCGGGTTTAAAACCAACCTGAGTATTTTTATCTTTGATCACTTTTAACATGAGTTCGGCTGATTTTGGTGTGGCATTTACGGCTACTTTACCTGTTGAGGTTTTAATAAAGTCAGCGCCTGCTGCAATACAAATTTCACTGGCTTTGGTGATCAGTTGATCGGTTTTTAGCTCACCGGTTTCAATAATCACTTTAAGTTGTACACTGCTGCCACAGGCTTTCTTACAGGCCTTTACTAATTCAAAGCCAACCTCTTCATTACCATTTATTAATGCGTTATACGGAAATACCACATCAACTTCATCAGCGCCGTAAGCAACCGCTGCTTTAGTTTCTGCAACGGAAATGTCGATATCATCATTGCCGTGAGGAAAGTTAGTCACGGTGGCAATTTTTATCTCAGGCGTGCCTTGCGCAACTAAAGTTTTTTTAGCTAGTGGTACAAAACGCGGAAAGATACAAATAGCGGCGGTGTTTCCACAGACTGATTTAGCAGTTGAACAGAGTTGAATAATATCATCGGCACTTTCAGTATCCGTCAAACTGGTTAAGTCCATCATATGAAGTGCACGTTGTGCGTAGTTTTCTAAGGTACTCATGATATGCCTCGTAATTTTAAAAGGTTTTAAAAAATAGCCTAGTACAGATGACTAGGCTTTTTAGATAGTTTCAATAATTTTTAGCGTTATAAACTAACGAATACACCCGCTATAGCAGCACTCATTAAGTTTGCCATAGTTGCGGCCATCATGGCCTTCATACCCAAACGTGCAATGTCAGGACGTCGATTTGGCGCCATTGACCCTATACCACCCAATAAAATCGCAATTGACGACAAGTTAGCAAAACCACATAAAGCAAAGGTAACAATAGCTTGGGTGGAAGGGGATAGCGTATCTTTGATTTCAACAAAGTTTACGTAGGCGAAAAACTCATTTACCACGATTTTTTGCCCGATAAAGCTTCCTGCTTGCAACATTTCTTCAAATGGTACACCAATAAGAAAAGCAAAAGGAGCAAAGATATAGCCAAGCATCCACTCAATGGTAATGCCTTCAAAGCCTAATAAATTACCAAAACCCGATACCATAGAGTTTAGTAAGGCGATAATAGCGATAAAGGCAAGTAGCATAGCACCGACATTGACTGCTAATTTTAATCCTGAAGCTGCGCCAGTAGCGGCTGCATCAATGACATTAGCAGGTTTATCGCCTTGATCCATTTCGACATCGGTATAGTCATCACTAATGGTTTCTGTTTCAGGCATAAGTAATTTTGCCATTAGCAAGCCACCTGGCGCAGCCATAAATGATGCTGCAATTAAATATTCAAGTTTTACACCTAAGCCAGCATAACCCGCAAGTATAGAACCGGCGACTGAAGCTAAACCACCAACCATGATGGCAAAAAGTTCAGATTGACTCATTTTTGCTATGTAAGGGCGGATAACCAATGGCGCTTCAGTTTGACCGACAAAGATATTAGCGGTTGCCGATAGTGATTCAGGTTTCGATGTTTTCAATAATTTTTGTAAACCACCACCGATAATTTTTACCACCCATTGCATAATGCCTAGGTAATAAAGCACAGCGATGAGCGATGAAAAGAAAATAATAACCGGTAAAACGCGAATAGCAAAAACAAAACCAACACCATTGTCAAACATGGCATCTGTGCCTAAGCCGCCAAATAAAAAGCTTATTCCCGCTTGCGCACTGTTGATGACCTGCTGAACACCGTTGGTCACTGAGCCTAATACATCTTTACCAAAAGGTACGTACAGTACAAATGCACCGAGTAAAATTTGTAATGAAAATGCAAACCCTACGGTTCGCCAGTTAATTGCTTTACGGTCTTTTGATAAAAAGAACGCCAATGCTAATAGCGCGAAAATGCCGATGACACCTCGAAGTGCACTTAATTCCATACCTACCTCATATTTTGTTTATTTTATTATTATTATATTTTTTTTGTAAACTGTTTGTTAAACGATGACTCGCCTTGCCATCAATTGACGAATTTTTGCTTTTAACATTTCAATAGCCATTCTATTTTTACCGCCGCGGGTGACAACAATATCCGCGAAGGCTTTATTGGGTTCAATGTATTGGTGATACATAGGACGGACAGTGGTTAAATACTGTTCAGTGATCGATTCGATGCTACGTGAGCGTTCAATAGTATCTCGATTAATTCTGCGAACAAGGCAAATGTCCAACGGAGTATCAATATAAATTTTGATGTCAAACTTGTCACGTAGCTCTTTATTCGAAAATAAAAGAATACCTTCAACTAAAATTATCGGTGTCGGTGATAAATGCTGAGTTTCATCTAAACGGGTATGGGTTTTATAGCAATAAGTAGGAATGTCTACTTCTATACCAGCGGTTAATTGGGTTAAATGTTGCGACAATAAACTGTGTTCAAATGCGCTAGGGTGATCGTAATTGGTTTTTATACGCTCTTCCATCGACAGATGGGATTGACTCTTATAGTAAGAATCTTCTTTCATGATAACAATGCCACTTGGTCCGAGCTCGGGTAGCAGTTCATCGTAAATAGTTTGCGCAAAAAGTGATTTTCCAGATGCAGAGGCACCGGTTACCGCAATAATCGTCGGTTTATTGGTTTGCAAAATGTTAGCCTTTCTCAATTTATCACTTCTATCCACTATTTTATATTATCTAGCTTAGATATTTAGAAGTAAAACAGTCATCTATTATTATGTTAAATATTATCATAACTTGACCATGTGGTCACATTTATTAACGTTTTTTTTATAATTTTAATCGCTATCTTTAAAAAAGATAATGTTACCATAAGAGCTTATTACTAAAGGTCTGTCGACGATGTTATATAAGTAATTTTGCGCTAAGTTGGCTTTTATCAATTGCCATTTACTATAATTAGGTGCTAATGTAATCTTACTTTAACTTGACTCTTGTGTCAGGTTTTATTTGAGACTATTTTGAATTTAATATTTTAGGAATAAAAGTGGCAAAAGCAATTGTTTTAGTTATTGATAGTTTAGGTATAGGGCATGCGCCTGACGCAGCTGATTTTGGTGATGTATCGGCTAACACATTTGGTAATCTTGCCATTGCTTTTCATCAGCATACGGGAAGAGCTTTTAAAATTCCCAATCTATCATCGCTTGGTTTAGTTCATGCCTGCGAACAAGCTTCAAATACAAGTTTTCCTTATGAAGGAGAGCCACCAACGAAAGGTGTGTATGGCTATGCTGCTGAAATAAGTAGTGGCAAAGATACCCCAAGCGGTCATTGGGAGATGATGGGCGCACCGGTACTATTTGATTGGGGATACTTCAACAATAAAAAGCAAAGTTTTTCAGATGAGCTAGTTAAAAAAGTAAACCATGCTACCAATTCTACTGGCTTGTTGGGTAACTGCCACGCATCGGGTACTGATATTATTGCAGCCTTAGGTGAAGAGCATATTAAAAGCGGTTTACCTATTTGTTATACGTCTGCAGATAGCGTTTTCCAAGTTGCGGCCCATGAAGAACATTTTGGCTTAGATAACCTATACACTTATTGTGAACAAGTCAGAGAGTTGCTAGATAAAGAGAACTTAAATATCGGCAGGGTCATTGCTAGACCATTTATCGGTAACGATAAAGCCAGTTTTACACGTACCGGTAATAGACGGGATTATTCCGTGTTACCACCGGCTAAAACCGTATTAGATAAATTATGTGCTGCTGGTGGCCATGTTATTAGTGTGGGTAAAATAGCGGATATATTTGCGCATCAAGGTATTAGTGAAAAAACTAAAGCTACCGGGTTACCTGCACTGATAGATGCGACAATTGAGCATATTAATACGGCTAAGGACAACAGCTTAATCTTCACTAATTTGGTCAATTTTGATCAAGATTTTGGCCACCGAAGAGACCCTATTGGTTATGCCGAAGCGTTGGAGTATTTGGATATTCGCCTAAACGATATTTATCAGGCGATGGCTGATGACGATATTTTATTTATTACCGCAGATCATGGCTGTGATCCAACATGGCCAGGTAATGACCACACACGCGAGTATGTGCCTGTTGTTGCATTTCATAAACAGGTACGATCTGTTAATATTGGCGAAAGAGGTACGTTTGCTGATATTGGTCAAACCATCGCTGAATTATTTAAATTAGATAAAATGCCTTACGGCACAAGCTTTTTATCTGATCTTGATCTTTAAAAGTAATAAAATTGTATCATAATTTAGCAGACCATAGCGGTGTGCTTAAGTTAGAATAGAAAAATTCAAAATTTCAACAAAACATAAACAGTTCTTGGGAGAGTACTTAATGAATGTTTTTAAAAAAACGTCGCTTGCACTTAGTGTAAACGCGGCAATTTTTGCGTCTATAGCTGGCATATCAAGTTCAGCCATCGCACAAGATAATACTGACAAAGTTGTTGGCATTGAAGTTATCGAAGTGACTGCACGTAAACGTACAGAAAATGTTAAAGATGTACCTATTTCAGTGTCAGCTTTAACACCGAAAAAATTGGAAGTGTTAGGTTCTTCAGGTATGGACGTAAGAGCCTTATCTGGCAAAGTACCTAGCTTATTGATTGAGTCTTCTTTTGGTCGTACATTTCCACGTTTTTATATCCGTGGTCTAGGTAATACTGATTTCGATCTACTAGCCTCGCAACCGGTTTCTCTTATTTATGATGACGTTGTTTTAGAAAATGCCTTAACTAAAGGTATGCCAATGTTTGATATTGAGCGTGTCGAAGTTTTACGTGGACCTCAGGGAACGTTGTTTGGCCGTAATACGCCAGCGGGTATTGTTAAAGTTCAATCGAAAAAACCAACACAAGATTTCGATGCTAACATCTCTGGATCATACGGTAGCTTCAGCTCAACTGATTTCCGTGTTGCTGTTGGTGGTGGTTTAACTGATACCGTATCAGCACGTGTTGCATTATTACAACAAGACCGTGATGACTGGATAGACAACAAAGCGCCTGGTTTTGAACAAAAAGATCAGCTAGGTGGTTACAGTGAAACGGCTGGCCGTTTACAATTATTGTGGGAACCCAATGACGATTTCTCAGCGTTATTTAATTACCACTTTAGAAACGCAGAAGCTGACGCTCGAATATTTAGAGCAAATATCATAAAACCAGGCACTAACAAGTTAGTTGATGACTTTGACCGTGAAACTGTTTTTCATGATGCAGCGTCTCGTAACAACCAAACAGTTGATATGAAAGGTGCAAGTTTAAAAATAGAATATAATTTTGGTGATTATACCTTAACATCGGTTACTGGCCATGAGTCAGCTGAAATGTTTTCTGTAGGTGACATCGATGGCGGCTACGGCGCAGCATTTTTACCGTCAGGTGGCGGACCAGGACTTATTCCATTCCCATCTGAAACTGGCGCAAGAATGCCAGATCATAAGCAGTCAACTCAAGAAGTTCGCATTGCCAGTAATGATCTCGGTAAACTAGATTATCAATTTGGTTTTTTCTTGTTTGATGAAGACTTAACCATTAATAACTTAAGCTTTGATACTTTTGGTGGCGGTGTGCAAAACGGCATTGCTATCCAAAACATGGAAACGTCAGCTTGGGCTATTTTTGCATCACTCGATTATGAAGTTTCAGAGAAGTTAAGCATTAACGGTGGTTTACGCTATTCAGATGATGAACGTAAATGGGACGGCGAACTTGTTCAATCTCCTTTTGGTGCACCTAGTTTTAGTGAAAGTAATGATGTAGAAGATTCACAGGTTAGTGGTGATTTAAGTGCATCATATGTACTTAATGACGAAACGAATGTTTACGCTCGACTTGCTCGTGGTTACCGCGCGCCAAGTATCCAGGGTCGTAGCTTATTATTCTCGGCTAACTCAACAACTGCAGACTCAGAAACAGTAGATTCTGTAGAAACGGGTTTTAAATCAGTCTTTGCTGAAAATACAGCGCGTGTTGACGCCTCAATCTACTACTATGAAGTTAGCGATCAACAATTAACTGCAGTTGGCGGCACGGGTAACGTTGCAAGCTTATTGAATGCTGATAAGTCAGTTGGTTACGGTTTTGAAATTGATTCAGAGTACTTTGTTACACCTGACTTGGTGCTTGCTGGTAGCGTAAGTTATAACCACACTGAACTAAAAGATGCTAATGTAGCTGTGCCTGGTTGTGGCGGCGGTTGTACCGTAACTGATCCATTAAACTCAGATGGTTTGGCCTTGATTGACGGTAATTCATTACCACAGTCGCCAGAGTGGATTAGTAATTTAAGTGTCCGTTGGACCAAAGAAATTGCTGATGGTGAATTCTATATTTATACCGATTGGTCTTACCGTAGCGAAGTTAATTTCTTCTTATATGAATCGACAGAATTTACTGGCGATGCGTTATTAGAAGGCGGCGTTCGTGTGGGTTACGAATGGTACACAGATGGTGCAGAGTACGAAGTTGCTTTATTTGGTCGTAATATTACCGATGAAGAACAGCTTACTGGTGCTATCGATTTTAATAACTTAACAGGTTATGTAAATGAACCTCGCTTTTGGGGTGTAGAGTTCAAAGCGAACTTCTTCTAATAAACCTAGTGTAAAACGTTAAAATGAAAAAAGCCGATGTTCAAATTGAACATCGGCTTTTTTATTATGGTATTTCAAAGGTTAACGCTTTAAATATACATTGATATGTTTACATGCGTGTTTTAATGGCTTGAGCTAAAACACTGAGTATGTCTTCACTAGTGTCTAAATTAATGCAGGCATCCGTGATGCTTTGGCCGTAGACAAGTGACTGGCCAGGTACAACTTTCTGATTTCCTTCAACCAAAAAGCTTTCAATCATCACGCCAAATACCGACTCGTTGCCTTGTTGAATTTGCTGCGCCAGTGAGCGGGCTACATCAATTTGTTTATTATGGTCTTTATAACTATTGCCATGACTGCAATCGATCATGATCTTGTTTGCTAACTCTGCCTTCGCTAACGTTGCACCGGTAGTGTTGATATCGTCTTGATGATAATTAGGCTCTTTACCACCACGTAAAATGACGTGCGCAAATGGGTTACCATGTGTTTGATATATACACATTTGTCCGCTTTTATCTGGCGAATAAAGTACATGAGGAACACTTGACGCTTTAATGGCATCAACGGCTATTTGAATATTGCCATCGGTACCATTTTTAAAACCTACTGGACATGAAAGCGCCGAAGCTAACTCTCTATGTACTTGGCTTTCTGTGGTACGAGCACCAATAGCACCCCAGCTGATCAAATCAGAAATATATTGGCCAGTGACCATATCTAAAAATTCAGTACCTGCGGGTAGACCTAATTCATTAATTTTCATCAATAAATTACGCGCTAAATTTAGCCCTTTAGCGACACGAAATGATTTATCTAAATCTGGGTCGCTGATCAAGCCTTTCCAACCAACCGTTGTACGTGGTTTCTCAAAGTACACACGCATGACGATTAATAACTCGTTAGCGTACTTTTCATGTAAAACCTTTAGTTTCTTCGCGTAGTCAATTGCGGCGTCAGTATCATGGATAGAACAAGGGCCAATAATAACGAGTAAACGTTTATCATCACCTTTAATAATGGCTTCAATATCCTTACGGCTGTTAATAATAAAATTGGCGGTTTTATCATCAAGCGGGATTTGCTCGGCAAGTTCGGCAGGAGAAACTAAATTGTCAATTAATGTCGTTCTAAATTCATCTGTTTTTATGGTCATGTGCTATCAAATGCTGGTTAGCCTGCATATTGATATGCAGCGCAATAATAATATCGCGCTAACATAACGAATATAGCCGGCTAAGTGAACCGCTTTCTAAGTTTTTATGTAACTTATTTGTTATAAGTTAATATTTATAGCGCTGAAGGCCTGTTTCCGACAATATTTTTGCCGTGATTTCTTCAACAGAAAGCTTAGTGGTATTGAGAAAAGGAATTTTCTCTTGCTTGTATAGTTTTTCGACTTCCCGTACTTCCATACGGCATTGTCGTGCAGAAGAATATTTAGTATTAGACATTCTCCCATCACGAATATCAACTAAACGTTCAGCGTCTATGGTGAGACCGAATATTTTCTTTTTGTGCATTTTTAAAAACGCCGGTAACTTCAGTTCATCCATATCATCATCGGTAAAAGGGTAGTTAGCCGCTTTAATACCGTATTGCAATGCTAAGTATAAGGCAGTAGGCGTTTTACCTGAACGAGAAACACCAACAAGTATGACATCGGCATGTTCATAGTTAGTGACATTAGAGCCATCGTCATTCGCCAGTGAATAGTTTACGGCGTCAATGCGGTAATCATAGCTATTTTCGTGAATAGAGTGGGTTCTATGCGCTTTGGGTTTTGCTTCAATACCCAATTTCTCTTCAAGTGGTGCAACAAAGTGCTCGAGAAAGTTATAAATAATACCATCACACCCATCAATAATTTCACGAATATCAGGATTAACAAAGGTATGAAAAACTAATGGCGGCACACCGGTGCGTTTTGCTGCTTTATTGATGCGCGCACAAGCTTCAAGGGCTTTTTCTTTGCTTTCGACAAATGAGATGGTGTCGTGCTCAAATTCGATGGGGAAAAGTGATAATAAAGCATGACCAAAAACCTCAGAAGTGATCGCCGTGCCGTCAGAAATATAAAAAGCTGCTCGCATGATAAACCTATTGTTTTGTCGTTGATAATGAAAACTTTCAACAAATAGTGCTTTAGTTTCAAAGTTAGCAGTGTAAAATGTCTGCGGCATGAAATATAGCGTTTAATGAAACTTAGTGTGATAAAAGCCTTAAGAAAGTTATTTTAGTTGGCATTAGCTGACTAATGCAAAGATAGTTTTCTTAAATTTTATTATGTCCAGTGGAGATATTGTCGTGCAAGAATACGTACTTTGGTATGAAGATTTAGGAATGAATGATGTTGATCGCGTAGGCGGTAAAAACGCATCATTGGGTGAAATGATTTCAAATCTTTCAAATGTCGGCGTGCAAGTACCGGGTGGCTTTGCAACTACCTCATTTGCGTTTAATGAATTTCTAGAACAAAGTGGCCTGAACGATAAAATATATCTGCTATTAGATGACTTAGATGTCAGTGATATTAATGCCTTAGCAGAATGTGGCGGTAAAATTCGTCAATGGGTTATAGATACACCGTTTTTACCAGACATGCAGCAAGACATTGAACTTGCTTATGCAAAACTCGCTGATGGTTTTGCCGACGACGCCTCATTTGCTGTTCGTTCATCTGCAACCGCAGAAGACATGCCAGACGCTTCCTTTGCTGGCCAACAAGAAACTTTTCTCAATGTACGTGGTTTAGATGCGGTAATGATCGCCATTAAACATGTATTCGCCTCACTATTTAATGACCGAGCAATTTCTTACCGTGTACATCAAGGCTATGACCATCGTGGCGTTGCGCTTTCTGCGGGTATTCAACGTATGGTGCGTAGTGATATTTCATCGAGTGGTGTGATGTTCTCTATTGATACCGAATCAGGCTTTGAAGATGTGGTCTTTGTTACTTCAAGCTACGGTTTAGGCGAAATGGTTGTGCAAGGGGCGGTAAACCCAGATGAGTTTTATGTCCATAAACCGACGTTAGCAGCAGGAAAGCCTGCCGTGGTGCGCCGCAATATCGGCAGTAAAGCCATTAAAATGATTTACGCTGATACGCAAGAGCACGGTAAACAAGTTGAGGTTGTTGATATTGAGCAAGCACAGTCAGATACCTTCTCACTGACAGACCAAGAAGTTGAAGAATTAGCCAAACAAGCGGTAGTGATTGAAAAACACTACGGTCGTGCCATGGATATTGAATGGGCTAAAGATGGTCTAGATGGCAAGCTTTATATTGTTCAAGCACGTCCAGAAACGGTAAAAAGCCGTGAAAATGCCAATGTGATGGAGCAGTTTCAATTACAAGCAACCGCTGATGTCATTTGTGAAGGGCGCTCAATTGGACATAAAATCGGTAGTGGTGAAGCAAAAGTTTTATCATCATTAGCTGAAATGGATAAAATTTTACCCGGTGACGTATTAGTAACAGATATGACGGATCCTGATTGGGAGCCTATCATGAAGCGTGCTTCGGCTATTGTCACTAATCGTGGTGGACGTACATGTCATGCCGCTATTATTGCCCGTGAAATGGGTATCCCTGCCGTCGTTGGTTGTGGTGATGCCACCAGTAAAATTTCTACAGGCGATGATGTTACTGTGTCATGCGCCGAAGGTGATACCGGCTTTATCTATCAAGGTAAGTTAGATTTTACGGTTACCACGTCTGAAGTGGCTTCAATGCCTGATTTACCATTAAAAATCATGATGAATGTAGGTAATCCAGACCGAGCATTTACTTTTGCTCGCTTACCACATGCTGGTATCGGCTTAGCGCGTCTTGAATTTATCATCAATAAGATGATCGGTGTTCATCCTAAGGCTTTGTTAAACTTTGATGAGCAATCAGCTGATTTACAAGATGAAATTCGTGACATTATTGCGGGTTATGAAAGCCCTGTAGAGTTTTATATTGCTAAACTCACCGAAGGTATTTCAACCTTGGCGGCGGCTTATTCGCCAGAGAAAGTTATTGTTCGTATGTCTGATTTCAAATCAAATGAATATGCCAATTTAGTCGGTGGTGAACATTTTGAGCCGGAAGAAGAAAACCCGATGATTGGTTATCGTGGCGCGTCGCGTTATATTTCAAAAGACTTTAGAGATTGTTTTGCCCTCGAATGTGAAGCGATTAAACGTGTGCGCAACGATATGGGCATGACGCATGTTGAGATTATGATCCCATTTGTTCGCACCCTTGGAGAAGCTGCCGCTGTTATCGATATTTTGGCTGAACATGGTTTAAAACGTGGTGAAAACGGCCTACGTATTATTATGATGTGCGAGCTGCCATCTAACGCTTTATTAGCCGACCAGTTTTTAGATTACTTTGATGGTTTTTCAATTGGCTCAAATGATTTAACGCAATTAACTTTAGGCTTAGATCGTGATTCTGGTTTAGTTGCTCACTTATTTGACGAACGTGACCCCGCAATTAAAATATTGTTAGAAATGGCTATAAAGGCGTGTAAAGCGCGCGGTAAATATGTTGGTATTTGTGGTCAAGGTCCGTCAGATCATGCAGATTTTGCCGCATGGTTAGTTGAGCAGGGCATAGAGAGCTTATCGCTTAATCCTGATACGGTATTGCCGACATGGTTATATTTAGCTGAGCAACATAATAAGAGCTAATACCGACCAGTACTAATTTAAAGCAGAATACAGGCCTAGGCGTTTTATCATCATGACGATATAAAATACCTAGGCTTTTTTAATTGCGTTGAATTTTTTTGTTTTTACGAAAATATATTTTAATAGCTGCGCAAACCCCTACATGACCTCAGCAGTTTCTAATTAATTAAGCTAGTAGCAAACGGTCGGTTTTTTTACACGCGCACGGCACGCTGAAACTCGCATCTTGGCGGTGTTTAGGTATATAATATTGCTCACATAATGTTGTTAAAGAATTCTTATCCATGTTACCTCGCTTAAGCCCAGAAGAGTTAGTTTCTCCTTTATATCAAGAGTTTGCCAAAATTTTGGCGACACAAAACTTCACCGGTGATATTAATTTCCAATATGGTGCGCGTTTAGCACATGCAACTGACAATAGTATTTATCAGCAACTACCACAATTAGTGCTGCATCCTCGTAGTAAGCAAGATATTCAAGTCGTTACGGCCTTAGGTAATGAGCAGCAATTTAATGCGATAAAGTTTAGTGCGCGTGGTGGTGGTACCGGTACTAATGGGCAAAGCTTAACACCGGGCATTGTTGTAGATTTATCAAAATATATGAATCGTATATTAGAGATAAACGTAGCTGAGAATTGGGTTCGAGTTGAAGCAGGGGTAATAAAGGATCAATTAAACGATTATTTAAAGCCGTATGGATTTTTCTTCTCACCTGATCTATCAACCAGTAATCGCGCTACGATTGGTGGTATGGTCAATACGGATGCTTCAGGCCAAGGCTCGTTAGTTTATGGTAAAACCTCTGATCATGTTTTAGCGCTTGAAAGCGTTTTGGCTAATGGTGAATTATTATCAACAAGCCCAATGCCAATGGCAGCGGCACAAGCGTTAGCAAAACAAACAACAACCCCTGCTAAATTAATGCAGCAAGTGCTCAGCTCTTGTCGAGACAACCGTGAACTTATTCTAGAAAAGTTCCCACGTTTAAATCGCTTTTTAACCGGTTATGATTTAGAAAATGTTTTTAACCATGATTTATCTGTTGTTGATTTAAGCCGAATTATAACCGGCTCTGAAGGTTCACTCGCCTTTGTTTGTGAAGCAAAATTGAACCTAACCCCAATTGCGAATGCCAAAACCTTAATCAATATCAAATACGATAGTTTTGATTCTGCATTGCGTCATTCTCCACGCTTAGTGCAAGCCAAAGCAACATCAGTGGAAACTATCGACAGCAAAGTGTTAAATTTGGCCAAGCAAGATATTGTTTGGCAACTAGTCAGTGACATGCTGCAAGACGTTGATGGCGCCATTATGGATGGCATCAATATGGTGGAATACAACGGAGATAGCGTTGAAAGTGTTGCAGAGCAAGTCGCAGCGTTATGTGCAGAGCTTGATAAAGATATTGCTAATAAAACCGGTGTTATAGGTTATCAAGTGACCTCTGATTTAGTGAGTATCGGCAAGTTGTACACGATGCGTAAAAAAGCGGTCGGTTTGCTGGGTAATACTAAAGGCAGTCAAAAGCCGTTAGCATTTGCCGAAGATACCGCCGTACCACCAGAAAATTTAGCTGATTTCATTGTAGAGTTCAGAAAACTACTTGACGGATATGGTTTACATTACGGCATGTTTGGTCATGTCGATGCAGGAGTTTTACACGTCCGGCCCGCGCTTGATATGTGCGATCCTGAGCAAGAAATTTTGCTAAGAAAAATTTCAGATAAGGTTGTTGCCTTAACGGCAAAATATGGCGGTTTAATGTGGGGTGAACACGGTAAAGGGTATCGCAGTGAATACGGTCCTGAATTTTTTGGTGATACCCTATTTACTGAATTAAGAAAGATCAAAGCGGTTTTTGATCCCCTTAATAAAATGAACCCAGGAAAAATATGTACCCCTTATCATTCTAATGAAAAACTGGTTTCTGTTGATGATAAAAAGCGTGGTTTCTACGATCGACAAATTTCTGTAACGGTAAAAAATTCCTTTAACTCTGCACTGGATTGTAACGGCAACGGTTTATGTTTTAATTACGATGTTAACAGCCCTATGTGCCCATCAAGTAAGGTTACGCGTGACCGACGACATTCCCCGAAAGGTAGAGCTGGTTTGATGCGCGAGTGGTTACGCTTGGTAGAGGCTAAAGGCGTTGATATTTTAGCTTTAGAGCAAAATATTCAGCACTGGTCGGTAAAAAGGTTGCTCGATAAAGTAAAAAATAGCTTTAATAGCTTGTCAAATAAGCAAGCTAAAGATGACTTTTCTCATGAAGTGATGGAAGCGATGCAAGGCTGCCTAGCTTGTAAAGCTTGTGCAAGTCAGTGCCCAATTAAGGTTGATGTACCAGATTTTAGAGCCCGCTTTATTAACTTGTATCACTCACGATATTTCAGACCGTTAAAAGATCACTTAGTGGCCAATGTTGAGTCGATGACACCTCTCATGGCAAAAGCGCCGAAAATAGTGAATAGTGTATTGTCGTCCAATATCTATGACAAATTATCACGAGCAAGTATTGGTTATGTAGACACCCCTTTACTCTCGATTCCGACCCTAGCGCAAAGAACCGCTACTCGTAAATTTGCCACATTTGATCTCGACAAACTTAAAACGCTCTCTAGTGACAAGCGTGCAAAGTCGCTGCTAATTGTGCAAGACCCGTTTACCTCGTTTTATGATGCCAAAGTGGTTGAAGACTTTATGTTGTTAGTCGTAAAACTAGGATTTGAACCGATACTGCTACCATTTAAGCCCAATGGTAAGCCGCAACACGTTAAAGGTTTTTTGGCTAAGTTTGCAAAAACCGCTAAATCCACCGCTGAGTTTTTAAATAAGATCAACAAACTCGATATAGCTATGGTGGGTTTAGATGCATCACTGGCGTTGTGTTACCGAGATGAATACAAGCAAACATTAGGGGAAGATCGTGGCGATTTTGATGTTAAGTTAGCGCATGAATGGCTTATAGCGATTATCGATAATAACAATATTGCCAGCACGACGAATGTTAGCAACAAGAGCAATAGTGTTGCTTACAAACTGTTTGCACACTGTACTGAAAAAACGGCGTTAGCGGGTAGCGAAGGGCAGTGGCAGCATATCTTTAAGCACTTTGGTTTGTCGTTATCGAGCGTAGCGGTAGGTTGTTGTGGGATGGCAGGCACTTACGGCCATGAAAAGGTTAATTTGGATAATTCTAAAGCCCTGTATCAAATGAGTTGGCACGATAAAGTATCGGCATTTGCAACAGAGCAAATATTGGTTACCGGCTATTCTTGTCGAAGCCAAATTAAACGCTTAGATAACAAAGTAACGCAACATCCAGTTCAAGCATTATTGAATGCGATATAGTTAACGCCTTACTATTAAAAAGTTGCGCTGAGATAATATTGTTAATAATAAAAAAGCACCTTAAGGTGCTTTTTTATTAGGTATATACCATCACTTAAGTCTCAGTGATGTTACTTACATTAAGCGTTTGCTTAAGCACCTTTAGCGATAATATTACGTGCCATTTCATCAGCAATAAAGCCTGTCGGCATGTTGTTTGACGCTGCAGTTTCAAATACAGTCATCAAGGTGTGATAAATGTTCTCTACCAGCTTGGTAGCGCTATCAGCACAATAAGGTTCTGGATAAATCTCTAAGGCAACGTTAATGATACCACCAGCGTTAATGACATAGTCTGGAGCATATAAAATGCCTTTTTCTAATAGCACTTTGTCATGTCGAGCTTCCGCTAATTGATTGTTTGCACAACCGGCAATGATAACCGCTTTCATTTGCGCGATGCTGTCGTCATTAATTGATGCGCCAAGGGCACAAGGCGAGAATACATCGACATCTTGATGATAAATTTCGTCTAGGCCAACAATTGTTGCGTTGAGTTCAGCTGCTGCTCTATCTAATGTATCTTGATTAATATCTGTGACTATTAACTCAGCACCGACAGCGTGTAACTTTTCGCAAAGTGAATAACCAACACTGCCAAGCCCTTGTACGGCAACTTTAATACCTGCCAGGTCATCTCTATTTAGCTTAAATTTAACCGCCGCTTTAATACCTAAAAACGTGCCTAAAGCGGTAAATGGACCCGGGTTACCACTTTTACCTTCGAGGCCTGAAACAAATTCAGTGCTTTGGTTTACGATTGCCATATCACCAGTTGTGATATTAACATCTTCGGCAGTGTAGTAACGGCCGTTCAAATTATTAACCGCTTTGCCAAACGCTTTAAATAAAACGTCTGATTTTAATTTCTTAGGATCGCCAATAATAACGCCCTTACCACCACCTAACTTTAACCCTGCCATTGCATTTTTATATGTCATGCCCTTTGATAAGCGTAAAACGTCTTTTAAAGCAGTTTCATCACTTGCATAATCCCAAAAACGACAACCACCGGCTGCCGGCCCTAAAGCAGTACTGTGTACTGCGATGATAGCTTTTAGTCCTGAAGCATCGTCACTGCAATAAACGACTTGCTCATGGTTATCAAAATCTACTAAATCAAAAACGGCCACTATCGTAATCTCCAATGATCTTATAAATAGCTCAATGTTAAATTTTTCTTGAACTAAGGTTGTAATAATTTGCTGCGCACAATACCATTTAGACAAATGCTTCGCTAGTGAAGCAATAAATAAATTTGAATTTTGCTGTGAATTAATTCATACAAACTTTCCATTGTTAACATCCCATTAGAATCATTAACAAAAAGACAATAAATATGACTGATAAAAAAGAAATGACAGAAGAGCAACAACAAGCTTGGATACGCGAACAATACTTAAAAGCAACGAAGTATCTCGCCGAGAAAGGTTTAGTTACTGAAAGTGTTGCAGACAAGGAAAGCCGATATTTAGTACCTTTAATGGCGGTGTGGAAAATTAATTTGTTTGATAAAACGAAAGTATGGGTGATCAGCGGTGACTTGCCGACCGATCATATCGTACTAGAGCAAGAGGAGCCGGCTCGAAATGTAATACGCCATTTTTCTTTTAAATGGCAATTACAAGCAGATAAGTTATTGCAAAGTGACAACCAAGAGCAAGTTAACTATGCGAATTTATTAATTAATAAAGCGGAAGGGCTTTACCAACTTTATGCAAAAGACGAACTTTGGTCATAAAGTTGCTTGAAAAGTAGAGTTTTTTTATTATTTAAGCTATTAAATTAATGGCTTAAATAATATTTAGCGGTGCTCACTTCACTGAGTAGACAGGACATTTTTTGTTTTGGCATGCCCGCTTCCATAAATACCGAACCTGAGTTATTAAAATTCAATTTTTTAAAATATTCCGTCGCCTCTAAAGGACTATAAATAAAAATTTCTTTTAAATTCATTTCCCGTGCTATTTTAAATAGCGCTTGGAGTATAACTTTATCTACTTGGTCTTTACGGCAATACTTCACCACCGCTATTCGGCTGATTTCGCCTGAAGAGAGAATGCGGCCTGTGCCAATGGGCTCTTGTGTTTTGTCATTGCAGGCCAAAACATGGCAGGCAAAGTGATCTTTTCGATCAAACTCAATGTTTTTTGGGATGCGCCATTCACAAACAAAAACTTGCTCCCTGACATTTTTAAGTAAGGGAGCTGCCTGCTCCCATTGGACTCTGCTGACCGTGTATGACATGCACTCTATTCTATATACCAGTAACCCTTATTTAAAACACTAGTTAACAATTGCGTGTTTTTCAAACAAGTATTGAAACTTTTTACCTGGTTCGTAGTCAAAGGCGTTTGCCCTGCCAGCAATTTAGCTAAAGATAAGGTTTGCTCATCTATATGAAAAATATCGCCATTTAGGAATAATGTTGTTTTTGATTCGTCAATAATGGCGGCTTTTAACCCTGAAACCGGCATGAATAATATTTCAGGCTCAGATAGTATATCCGCGAGTTTCTCTTCATCAATATCAGTAACCGGCATAAGTAATTCTAGCGCGTGGTGGCTTTGAGTGAGGTACTGACCGATAAATTGTTCAAACATTTCTGTATTGTCAAGCTGCTCTAACATAAATGCTTTCAACTGCTGTTGATCGTCTTTACTTATGAGTGTGCTAGCTGTTGTTACTTGTCTTGTAGCATCGCTAAAACGCTGTTCACCTAAGTTATTATCGATAAGTTTATCGGCAAAGCTCGACCATAACTCTTGGCTTGATGGTGCTTGAAAACCAACCGAAAAGTTAACTGAGTTCTCGATTGATACGCCATTATGTGGATGATTTGGCGGGATATACAGTAAATCTCCTGCTTCAGTAATTTCATCAATTAAAGGTTCAAATGCCGAGACCTGCTTTAGATCTGGGTGCGGGAGTAAGGTTGATAAGTTATTATTAGGTGCGCCAACTTGCCACCTTCTTTTTCCGCTACCTTGAATAATAAAAACATCGTATTGATCTAAATGCGCACCTACACCACCGTTAGGTGTTGAGAAGCTAACCATAACATCGTCAATACGCCAGCGAGGAATGAATGAAAAAGGCGTTAGTAAGTTGTTAGTGGGACCTGACCAGTTATTGACAGCCTGGACAAGTAAAGTCCAGTTTGATTCACCATATTGTGAGAAGTCTTCAAAAGGACCATGATCTACTTGCCAGTCGCCATGGTTATTATCACTCACAATACGGGACTCTATTTCAGTTTCCATTGCTAAACCAGCTAATTCATCAGCAGTAATAGTGTCTTCGAAGCCTTTAAAAGCTTGCTTAATAAGTAGTGGTTTTTTTTGCCAGTACTGTGCAAGAAATAATTCCGGCGTTAAATCGCCCCAATTTAATGTTGCTATATTCATCTGTTATGCCTTGTCGTGTGACAACTTGTCTGTTGTCGATACGACTAATAGTTGGTGATTAAAATTCGGCTAGCGCTTAGTGAAAAAGCAAAAAAGGGAGCCACTATGGATCCCTTTTTAATCATTATAAAGCTGAGCTGCTAGCCAATAACTAGTCTAGTTCATTAATGAATGATACCGCACGACCAATATAAGACGCTGGTGTCATTTCACAAAGTTGAGCTTTTGCTGCCTCAGGTAATTCTAACGTCATAATAAACTCACGCATTGAATCACCATCAACACGTTTGCCACGTGTCAGCTCTTTTAATTTTTCATAAGGCTTTTCGATACCATAGCGACGCATAACGGTTTGAATTGGCTCTGCAAGTACTTCCCAATTAGCGTCAAGCTCGGCGGCTAAGTTAGCTTCGTTAACTTGTAATTTGCTGATACCTTTGCGCGTTGCTTGATACGCTATCATTGCGTGAGCAAAACCAACACCTAGATTACGTAACACTGTAGAATCGGTAAGGTCACGTTGCCAGCGAGAAATAGGTAATTTTTGAGCTAAATGGGTAAATAAGGCATTAGCGATGCCTAAGTTACCTTCAGAGTTTTCAAAATCAATTGGGTTAACTTTATGTGGCATCGTTGAAGAGCCAATTTCGCCAGCAATGGTTTTTTGCTTAAAATGACCGAGTGCAATATAGCCCCAAACATCACGATCAAAATCGATTAAGATGGTATTGAAACGCGCGATGGCATCAAACAGCTCAGCAATATAATCATGTGGTTCAATTTGTGTGGTAAAGGCGTTGAAGCTTAACCCTAATGAGTTAACAAACTCATTAGCAAAGTTGTGCCAATCAACTTCAGGGTATGCCGATAAATGTGCATTGTAGTTACCGACAGCGCCATTGATTTTCCCTAGCATCTCAACTTGCGAGATTTGCTCACGTTGGCGTTTTAAACGTATGTAAACATTAGCCATTTCTTTACCAAGTGTGCTTGGAGAAGCCGGTTGACCATGGGTACGACACATCATAGGAATATTTTGGTATTCAATCGCTAAGGCTTTAATGTCGTTAAGAATGTCGTCAATCATTGGCATCAGAACATTGTCACGACAATCAGATAACATTAAGCCGTGTGACAGGTTATTAATATCTTCAGAGGTACAGGCAAAATGAATGAACTCGGTAATAGCATTCAATTCTGCATTATCTGCAATTTTTTCTTTTAGAAAGTATTCAACAGCTTTTACGTCATGATTAGTCGTTGCTTCAATGTCTTTAATTGCCTGAGCATCAGCTTCAGAAAAATCAGTAACAATAGCATCTAGTAGGGCATTAGCTTGCGCAGAAAACGCTGGAACTTCGTTAATTTCAGCAGTGGCAGCTAATTTTTGTAACCAACGTACTTCAACCGTGACACGGTATTTAATTAAGCCAAATTCACTGAAAATAGGGCGCAATGATTTAACTTTATTGCCATAACGACCGTCAACCGGCGATATTGCAGTTAATGCTGAAAGTTCCATAGTAATTTCCTGAAGTTATATTTAAATTTCTTTAAGTAATTGTTGGGCACACGCAACCATTTTTGTGCGTCCAAATAAAATATTTCTACGTTTACCGCCCACTTGACGCCATAACACGCTTGAACGAATACCGGCTAATAATAAAGCACGAATTTTATGCTGATTACCTTGCTGCTTAAGTAGCGCTGGTTCACCGGCCACTTGAATAGGCGTGCCTATTGGGCTAAGTAAGTCGCTATAAATGCTAGCTAAACTGGCAATAAGCGTTTCACTGCTAATGTCGTAGTGAGTGAGTTGACGTTGACTTTGCTCAATCCGATCACCTAATTGTGATAATTGATTTTTCTTACTGGCTAAACGACGCTCAAGACCTAGCAGGCTTACAACATAACGCGTTAGTTCTGGATCTTTTTGTTTTGTTTGATTGCCCAGTTGCTCGACTAAAACTTTCAAGCCAGACTTTAAATGTACAAGGTCATTACTATAAACGTCTAAAATGCTATCAGGTGACGTGACCATAATACTCTTTAGCATAACAGCAAGTTCGGTTTCTTCTACTGAGCCAGTGCGGGCAATTTTTTGTACTAAAATTGAAGCTTGGCAAACGGCTGCCAAGGTAATTGTTTGTTTTTCTAAGTTATTCATGAATACCTTATATTAACGAATAAGGGAGTTGATAATACCGCCACCCAGGCAAATACTATCTTGATAAAACACCACTGATTGTCCGGGTGTAACTGAGCTTTGCGGTTCAGTGAACATAACCAAATATTCACCATTCGCCATGGGTGACAAATTACATGCGACATCTTCTTGTCGGTAGCGGGTTTTTACCGTGCAGCTAATCGGCGCGCTAACGTCAACGCGGTCAACTAAATGTAATTGGTTGGCAATTAAGCCTTTTGAAAAGAGACGAGGGTGATCATGGCCTTGGCCAACAATAAGTACATTTCGTTGTAGATCTTTGTCGACCACATACCATGGTGCTTCACCGGCATTAGCAAGGCCACCAATGCGTAAACCTTTGCGTTGCCCTAAGGTGTGATACATTAAGCCATCATGTTCACCAATAGCCTCTCCCTCGGGAGTTTCTATTACACCTGGCTGGGCAGGCAGATATTTTCCAAGAAAGTCTTTGAACTTACGCTCACCAATAAAACAAATACCAGTACTATCTTTCTTATTATGGGTAATTAAATCAGCTTTTTCGGCAATGGCTCTAACGGCTGGTTTTTCAATATCACCAACAGGAAAAAGTGTTTTGCCTATTTGTTCATGACTTAAAGTATAAAGAAAATAGCTTTGATCTTTATTACTGTCTAAGCCACGGTGCATTTGCCATTTACCCTGGTTAAATTTACGTTGCACATAATGACCTGTAGCAATGTAATCAGCACCTAGGTCTTCACATGCAAACTCAAGAAAGGCTTTAAATTTAATTTCCTTATTACACATAATATCAGGATTAGGTGTTCTGCCAGCTTTGTACTCGGCAAGAAAATATTCAAAAACATTGTCCCAGTATTCAGTGGCAAAGTTGATGGTGTGGAGTTTAATGCCCAATTTTTCACAAACATTTTGCGCATCAGCCAAATCTTCAGCTGCAGCACAATACTCGTCGTTGTCATCTTCTTCCCAGTTTTTCATGAACAAACCTTCGACTTGATAGCCTTGTTCTTGTAGTAAATAAGCAGAAACAGATGAGTCAACACCACCAGACATACCAACAATTACTTTCGTATCTTGTGGTAATTTTTCGTTTGGCGCTATTGAGTTTAAATTAGCATGTTCGGTCGAGGTCATTACAACTACATTTCAATGGAAAAAGGTGCGAAATTATAGCATGGTCATTTAGTGTGATGATAGATTAAAGATTAGATTTTAGGTGACTTAAAGGGATTTTTTTCCCACTAAGGTAATCTTCGATACATTCTAATACCAATGGACTACGTAATTGTGCCGATTTTGCTTTTATTTCGGCTAACGTTAGCCAATGACAGGCAATTATCTCGTCGTCTTCAGGTCGAGTAGGCAATAGGTTATCTAATTTGATTACAAAGCAAAATCTTAAATAATAGAGATCTATCGACGCGCGATAATAATAGTAAATTCCACATAGGTATTCTGGCGATAGCGACAACCCTGTTTCCTCTTTTAGCTCTCGTTTGATGGCGCTAACTAAACTCTCGTCGCTTTCTAAATGTCCTGCAGGTTGGTTATAAACCGTATTACCATGTTCTAATTCTTCAACTAATAAAAATTTATCTTTATACATTACAACAGCAGCAACCGTTGTATTGGGCTTAAATTGTCCGCTGCCGTGCTGGTTAGCGATGGGTTTATCGTGATGTTTTATAATTTTAAGGTTTGGTGATTTCTTAGACATTAGTTAACCTTTTATAGTCACCATTATTGATACCATCTATGGTCCATTTACCGATACGATAACGAATAAGTCTCAGGGTTGGAAAGCCAATATGGGCGGTCATGCGTCTCACTTGCCTATTTCTTCCTTCTGAGATGGTGATTTCCAACCAGGAGGTGGGAATTGCCGCGCGTTCGCGAATAGGTGGAGTGCGTGGCCATATTTTCGGCTCATTAATAATGCTAACTTTCGCTGGTTTGGTCATGCCGTCTTTTAATTCCACACCTTGGCAAAGGGCTGTAATATCAGCATCAGTCGGTATTCCTTCAACTTGTGCCCAATAGGTTTTATCGGTTTTTTGGCTGGGGTTGGCTAATTTGTGTTGAAGTTTACCGTCGTTAGTTAAAAGCAGGAGTCCTTCACTATCGCGATCGAGGCGGCCGGCGGCGTAAATACCTTTTATATCGATGAAGTTTTTTAAGGTTTGCCGATTTTGATCATCGGTAAATTGGCTTAAAACATCAAAGGGTTTGTTAAAAAGCACCACTTCAGCTTTAAAGTCGACTGGTCGTACCTTTGGCTGTTTTTGCCTATTTTTGTTCGCAAACCTATGATTTTGCTTAATTGTCACTAATTTTTACCTTGCGAGATCTGAGTCAGTATTAATTCATCTATTTTAATACGCTTTGAATTCCGATACTATGCGCGCGAAAAATATTTTTTATCGATAAAATGAATAGCTATTCAAATTGAATGATTATTCATTTTATCGATTAATGGCAAATCAGCAAAGGATTTTAAATGACCACAGATACATCAAAAATTATTTATACTATTACCGATGAAGCACCAGCTTTAGCAACGCATTCTTTTTTACCTATCGTTAAAGCGTTCACAGCTTCTTCTGCTATTACCGTTGAAACACGCGATATTTCATTGGCTGGTCGAATCATCGCTAATTTCCCGAAATACTTAACTGCAGAACAAAGAATGGATGATGCTTTGGCTGAGTTAGGCGAATTAGCTAAAACACCAGAAGCTAATATCATTAAATTACCTAATATTTCTGCGTCTATTCCGCAGTTACAAGCGGTAATTAAAGAGCTTCAAGCTAAAGGTTATAACTTACCTGATTTTCCAGAAGAACCACAAAACGAAGCAGAAGAGTCAATTAAACTGACTTATGCAAAGGTTTTAGGCTCAGCGGTAAATCCAGTATTACGTGAAGGTAACTCAGATCGTCGTGCACCAGGTTCTGTTAAGCAATATGCACGTAACAACCCACATTCAATGGGGGCTTGGTCTCCAACCACGAAATCGCACGTTGCACATATGCAATCAGGTGATTTTTACGGTAGTGAGAAATCAGTCACTATTAACGGCGCAACCAATGTTAAAATTGAACACGTTGCTAAAAACGGCGATGTTACGTTATTAAAAGAACACTTAGCCTTACTAGACCAAGAAATTATTGATGCGTCTTTAATGAGTAAAAAAGCACTGGTTGAATTTTTTACTGCTGAAACGGAAAAAGCTAAAGCTGAAAATGTTTTATTATCGTTGCACCTTAAAGCAACCATGATGAAAGTATCTGATCCCATTATGTTTGGTCATGCCGTTAAAGTATTTTACCAAGATGTGTTTGCTAAGCACGGTACTACATTTGATCAACTTGGCGTTGATGCGGATAACGGTATTGGTGATGTTTACGCTAAAATTGGTCGTTTATCAGCTGAGAAAAGAGCTGAAATTGAAGCGGATATTCAAGCAGTATATGCAACACGCCCTGAATTAGCTATGGTTGATTCTGATAAAGGTATTACCAATTTACATGTACCTAGTGATGTTATTATCGATGCATCAATGCCAGCGGCATTACGTGCTTCAGGTATGATGTGGGCACCAGATGGCACACAAAAAGAAACTAAGTTTATGATCCCTGATCGCAACTACGCAGGTGTATTTTCTGCCGTTGTAGATTTTTGTCGTGAAAATGGTGCATTTAACCCAACAACAATGGGCACAGTACCCAATGTTGGTTTGATGGCGCAAAAAGCAGAAGAATACGGTTCACATGACAAAACTTTCACCATGAAGAGTGAAGGTACAATGCGCGTTGTTAATGACAATGGCGAAACGTTAATTGAACATGTGGTTGCTGAAGGTGATATTTGGAGAATGTGTCAAGCAAAAGACGCTCCAATTCAAGACTGGGTTAAATTAGCAGTAACACGTGCTAAAGCGAGCAATACACCAGCAGTATTCTGGTTAGACGAAAATCGCGGCCATGACGCAGAAATGATCAAGAAAGTTAACACTTATCTTGCTGACCATGACACCACAGGTCTAGATATTAAAATTATGGCGCCGGTTGAAGCTTGCGAATTTACCTTGGCTCGCGTTGCTAAAGGTGAAGACACTATTTCAGTAACAGGTAACGTTTTACGTGATTACTTAACTGATTTATTCCCAATTTTAGAATTGGGTACCAGTGCAAAAATGCTGTCAATTGTGCCGTTAATGAATGGTGGTGGTTTATTTGAAACAGGCGCTGGTGGTTCAGCACCTAAGCATGTGCAACAATTCGAAAAAGAAAACCACTTACGTTGGGATTCTTTAGGAGAGTTTCTTGCCTTAGCCGCTTCACTTGAGCACCTAAGTGTTAATACTGGGAATGCGAAAGCACAAGTTTTAGCTGATACGTTAGACCAAGCAACGGCCAAGTTCTTACAAGAGAATAAATCACCGTCACGTCGCGTGGGTGAATTAGATAACCGTGGTTCTCACTTTTATCTAGCAATGTACTGGGCACAAGCACTTGCAGAGCAAACTAACGATGAAAGCTTAAAATCAAGCTTTGTTGCTGTTGCTCAAGCACTGACGAAGCAAGAAGCAAAAATTGTTGAAGAGTTAAATGCAGCTCAAGGGCCTAGCATGCACATTAACGGCTATTATTTTGCTGATGCAGATTTAGCCGCTAAAGCGATGCGTCCAAGTGAAACATTGAACACGATTCTATCTAGTTTGTTATAATTTAACGCTAGGTCAATAAAGCTAGGCGAAAGCCTAGCTTTTTTTTGCTTAAAATATAGTGCTATAACTAAATAATCAGCTATGAAGCTGAAAGTATTTGAAATTTTTTCCATAAAAATTTGCAAATAATTAAAACACGCGTTTTAATTATTCATAGTAGTGATATTGATTATCACCATTTCAGTATTAGTGTCTTTGCTCTTTTTCATTTAGTTTAAATGTTAAAGAAACTAGCAAACGGCTATTTTCATTAGTAAATTTGGAGACTTCATATGCCGGACCATGTAATCATTCCTAGTGCAGGCGACAAAATCACCTCTGTTGATGGTATTCTAAAGGTACCAAACAACCCTATTATTCCTTTTATTGAAGGTGATGGTATCGGTGTTGACGTTACACCGCCAATGATGAAGGTAGTTGATGCTGCTGTTGCTAAAGCTTACGGTAGTGAAAAAAGAATTCACTGGATGGAAGTCTATGCCGGCGAAAAAGCAACACAAATATACGACTCAGAAACTTGGCTACCCGATGAAACTCTCGCCATGTTTCAAAAGTATAAAGTGGGTATTAAAGGGCCTTTAACTACACCTGTCGGTGGCGGTATGCGTTCGTTGAACGTTGCCTTACGTCAAATACTTGATTTGTATGTATGCCAACGCCCAGTGCAATGGTTTACGGGCGTGCCAAGCCCTGTAAAAAAACCCAGTGAAGTAGATATGGTTATATTTCGAGAGAATTCTGAAGATATATACGCAGGTATCGAATATCAGGCAGGTACAGATCAAGCTAAGAAAATGATCAAATTTCTAACTGAGGAAATGGGTGTGACAAAAATTCGTTTCCAGGAAAATTGCGGTATTGGTATCAAACCGGTTTCTAAAGAAGGTACGCAACGACTTGTGCGACAAGCCATTCAATATGCAATCGATAATGATAGAGAATCAGTGACTTTAGTACATAAAGGCAACATTATGAAGTTTACTGAGGGTGCATTTAAAGATTGGGGATATGAATTAGCACGAGAAGAGTTTGGTGCAGACTTACTTAATGGCGGTCCATGGTGTAGTTTAACAAACCCTAAAACGGGTAAAGAAATTATTATTAAAGATGTTATTGCTGATGCGATGTTGCAACAAATATTATTACGTCCAGCAGAGTATAGTGTTATTGCGACTTTAAATCTTAATGGTGATTACTTGTCGGATGCATTAGCGGCACAAGTAGGCGGTATTGGTATTGCTCCGGGGGCAAACTTAAATGATGATGTTGCTATTTTTGAAGCAACACATGGCACTGCGCCGAAGTATGCGGGGCTAAATAAAGTTAATCCAGGTTCAGTTATTTTATCTGCTGAAATGATGTTACGACATATGGGGTGGACAGAAGCTGCGGATTTACTTTTAAAAGGTATGTCTGGCGCGATAAATGCTAAAACAGTGACTTATGACTTTGAACGCTTAATGGATGACGCGACCCTAGTGACTTGTTCTGAATTTGGTGATTGTATCATTGACCATATGTAAGGTTGATTACGAAATCCTAATGTTCAAGCGCTGAACATAAAAAACACAGCAATATGGCTGTGTTTTTTGTTTTAAGCGAATCATAATTTTTATATTAATTATCTGATTCTAACTCTGACGGTGTAATACTCGCAGCGTGGTGACCTTTTGGCCCCGCGTTTAATTCGTAGTTTACATCCTGACCCGCTTTTAATGTACGGTATCCTTCCATTTGAATCGTTGAATAATGAGCAAAAATATCTTCACCACCATCCTCTGGACGTATAAAACCAAACCCTTTTGCATTATTAAACCATTTAACTGTACCGTGAGCCATACTTCAACATCCTTCTAAATTCATCGGTAATTAGGTATGCTTTCCTTAAAGCATTATATATTCATTGAAAGTGGACAAAAAATAGCCACCAAAGTAAATCGTAGATAATAAATAGAAATAGTCAAGCCCAACGTTAACTATTTTGATTTTTTTAGTTATTATTTTTATTAAATCTTAAAGCAAAAATTTAACTGACAGACTAATATAGAATTATGAGTAAATGGAAAGAGTTAATAGATGACCAAAGTGTTCTCGATGACGAGGTTATTGAACAATTTCAGAAGCCCCCTATGTATAATGTGGTGTTGTTAAATGATGACTATACTCCAATGGACTTTGTCATTGATGTATTGTGCAAGTTTTTTAACATGAATTCAGAGCAAGCGACAGATATTATGTTAGCGATTCATTATAAAGGGAAAGGGCGTTGTGGTACCTTTACTGCGGAAGTGGCAGAAACTAAAGTTGATCAGGTGTTGAATTACGCAACAAGCAATGAACATCCGCTTAAATGTACAATGGAAAAAGCGTAATAACGCAGATTTAAATTGGAGTAACCTATGCTAAATAAAGATTTAGAAGTATCGTTAAATATGGCTTTTCGTCAGGCTAAAGAGTCGCGCCATGAATTTATGACGGTTGAACATTTATTGTTGGCGTTGTTAGACAATCCATCTTCTATCGAAGCCTTAAATGCTTGTGGCGCAGACATGGCGAATTTAAAAAAAGAACTATTAGCTTTTATTGCTGATACCACACCCGTTATTCCTTCCGGTGAGGAAGAAAGAGAAACTCAGCCAACATTGGGTTTTCAACGTGTATTGCAGCGCGCGGTTTTTCATGTGCAATCTTCCGGTAAAAGTGAAGTTAATGGTGCCAATGTTTTAGTGGCAATATTTAGTGAACAAGAATCTCAAGCAGCATATTTTTTAAAGAAATCTGATATTAGCCGCTTAGATATTGTTAATTATATTTCTCATGGTATCGCAAAAATTGATCAAGAAAGCAGTACCAACGAAGAACAAGTTGCGACTGGAGAAGAAGAACCCCGTACGATAGATAATTTTTCAACTAATCTTAATGAAGAAGCATTGAAAGGTAATATCGACCCGCTTATTGGCCGTGATAGTGAACTCGAACGTACATTACAAGTATTGAGTCGTCGCCGAAAAAACAATCCTTTATATGTCGGTGAAGCGGGTGTAGGTAAAACGGCGATAGCAGAAGGCTTAGCAAATTTATTAATCTCAGATAAGGCGCCTGAATTTTTAGCTGATGCAACTATTTACTCATTAGATATGGGTGCATTGTTAGCAGGTACTAAATATCGGGGTGATTTTGAAAAACGCTTTAAAGCCCTGTTAAAAGAGTTAGAACAGGACGGTAATGCCATTTTGTTTATAGATGAAATTCATACGATCATTGGTGCAGGAGCTGCCTCTGGTGGCATGCTAGACGCATCTAATTTGATCAAACCTTTACTCTCTTCAGGAAAACTCCGTTGTATCGGTTCAACGACCTACCAAGAGTACCAAAGTATTTTTGAGAAAGATCGAGCATTAGCCCGTCGTTTCCAAAAAATTGATGTCGTTGAACCCAGTGTTGATGACACGACAAAAATTCTACATGGCTTGAAAGAAAAATATGAAGCGCATCACGGAGTTCGTTATTCTAATAAAGCCTTAAGAGCTGCTGCGCAACTTTCCGCGAAATATATTAACGAGCGTTTTTTACCTGATAAAGCCATTGACGTTATTGATGAGGCGGGTGCAAGACAACAGTTGATTGCCGCTGATAAACGCAAGAAAATCATTAGTAATACTGACATTGAAAACATCGTTGCTAAAATGGCGCGTATTCCTAAAAAATCAGTATCGTCAACGGAAGTTGATAGCTTAAAAACTCTTGATCGTAATTTAAAGCTCGTGGTGTTTGGCCAAGATCATGCTATTGATGAGTTAACATCGGTGATTCGCCTATCACGCGCTGGCTTGGGTAATGAACACAAGCCAATTGGTTCATTTATCTTTGCAGGGCCAACAGGGGTGGGCAAGACAGAAGTTACCCAACAGTTAGCTAAAGTACTCGGCGTTGAGTTACTTCGTTATGACATGTCGGAATACATGGAGAAGCATGCGGTAAGTCGACTTATTGGCGCACCTCCGGGTTATGTTGGTTATGAGCAGGGCGGTTTACTCACCGATGCTGTGATTAAAAACCCTCACGCGGTGGTTTTACTCGATGAAATAGAAAAAGCCCATGAAGATGTTTACAACATTCTGCTTCAAGTTATGGACCACGGTACGTTAACAGACAACAATGGCCGTAAAGCAGACTTTAGAAACATCATTTTAGTCTTAACGACTAACGCTGGTGTTGCGCACACCGTTAAGCAATCTATCGGCTTTAAACAACAAGACAATAGTCTTGATGCGATGGACGAAATAAATAAAGTATTCTCTCCTGAATTTAGAAACCGTTTAGATAATATTGTCTGGTTTAATCATTTAGGGGATGAAGTTATTCAACAAGTGGTGGATAAGTTTATTGTTGAACTGCAAGTTCAATTGGATGAGAAAGGTGTTTCACTCGAGGTAACGAAAGATGCGAAAAGGTGGATGGCTACTAACGGTTACGATAAGTCGATGGGAGCGCGTCCTATGGCAAGGCTGATTCAAGAGCAATTGAAAAAACCTTTGGCTAATGAACTACTCTTTGGTGAATTAACTCACGGTGGCGTAGCTAAAGTTGCTGTTAAGAAAGATAAATTAGTGATTAATTATGAATCGAAGAAAGAACTCGTGACCCACTAATTTATTGCATTTTTCAGATAATAAAAAAAACCGAGCCAAAGCTCGGTTTTTTGTTTTATTAAATGACATTACTTTTATGACCATTAACTAAATTTTGGTTAAAAAAAAGCGCTTTATTAACTGCATTATTAAAGCGCTTTTAAAACTGAATTAATTTTTATCTAGCACGGAAGATAATACGGCCTTTAGATAAGTCATATGGTGTTAATTCAACCGTGACTTTATCGCCAGTTAAAATACGAATGTAATTTTTGCGCATTTTCCCAGAAATATGAGCGGTTACAACGTGACCATTTTCCAATTCAACACGGAACATAGTATTTGGCAAGGTATCTAAAACTGTACCTTGCATTTCAATATTTTCTTCTTTCGCCATTGGGCGCCAAACCTCTAAATTAGTGCGTAAATAAAAAGCTGCGCAGATAATGCCGAATTGCGGCACTAATGTAAAGCTATAGTGTTATTTATTTACGGTTTGCCATTGATTTTCGACTAAAATCTGATGTGGATTGTAACGGTTTTTATAATTCATTTTGTTACATTCTTCAATTTGATAGCCAAGGTAGAGGTAACGACATTTCAGTTGTTGAGTAATTTCAATTTGTTTTAAAATAGAAAAAACACCTAGGCCGTATTGTCGATAATCTGGATGATAAAAAGTATAAACAGCCGATAAGCCGTCAGGGATTTTATCGGTGATAGCAACACTTATTAATGTCTCATCGTGCCATATTTCAATGAAGCACTGTTCAGTAATATCATTATCAGTAAAGCTTTGAAACTGTTCTTGTGTCGCGGGGAACATACTACCATCACTATGTATAGTATTAATATAACGCTCATAGAGCGGGTAATAGCATTTTTTGACGTTCTCACTCAAGATGACATTAAACGACTGATTGCGTTTTAGAGAACGAATCTGGCTCTTTGAGGGCATAAAATCGTGCACTAACACACGTAACGATTGACATGCTTGGCAGCCAATGCAATGAGGACGGTATATATCGTTGCCACTGCGTCTAAAACCTTGCTGCATTAACCAGCCATAATGTTCACTATTATGTAAGTTGCTCTCAATTGCCACTAACAAGCGTTCTTCTTGCCCTGGTAAGTAATTACACGGGAACGGTTTAGTCACACCTAACTTGTAGTTTAAATTCATGAATGGTTACCTTTAACCTTAACTTTATCTTCAATGGTTAATC
Organism: uncultured Colwellia sp.; assembly: GCA_913061475.1. Taxonomy (GTDB): domain Bacteria; phylum Pseudomonadota; class Gammaproteobacteria; order Enterobacterales; family Alteromonadaceae; genus Cognaticolwellia. The sequence goes on from CAJXUN010000001.1 coordinate 188,627, forward strand.
ATAAAGCCAAATAACATAATAGCGTTATTCTAATCACGTTACTTTTATTTGATGGTAAATTAATTATCATATTAGTTTTCGTGGCGTGTTTTTCTTTAATCAAGGCTATTGAATATGATTAGTGTTACTGATTGTGAAAAGTTAGTGAATAGGTTTGATAAAGCGCGCATATCTTGAAGTAGGCTTTTGAATATTATCATAACGCTATGAGGTAAGATGAATTATTATAGCGACTACTTTATAGCCATTGTCGCTAGTTATACTAATAGTCAGATTAGATTGTTGTTAATTTACATTCTAAAATTATTGCGATGCAACGTTATTCGCTGCTTTTAATGTTAAATAGGCTTGTTCAAACGAGCCTAGTAGATAATATGTTTCCGCGAGTATGTGCATTAGCTCTACTTGATCGAGCTGCATATTATAAGATTTTGCAAATGAAATGGTTTCTAAAAGTAGCGTTTTACATGCTTGTAATTCATTATTTTTACATAATATATTAGCCATATTCTTACGAACATGAATTTTTACCCGTTCTGAAGTACTAGCGTCAGCGGCAATGATAGCGTCATTTAAATATTTTTTCGCTAATTCATACTTACCTAAGTTATTTTGAAATTCAGATAGTCTAGATAACGAAAATGCCTGATTAAGTTTATTTTTGCTTTCTAAAGCCCAATGATAAGATTGCAGCATTAATTGGCTCGCTTGTTTCCAGTCTTCAATTTCTTGGTATATGCGACCAAGGTTATAATAACTAATTGATAAAAAATGAGAGCTGTTGCTTTCTCTATAAATATCTATAGCTAGATGTTGATAGTTTTTTGCTAACTCAATATGACCTAGCCTAGCATTAACAGTGCTAAAGCGTTCAAGTATGATTGCTTTATCAAAATTATTTGGGAGTAAATCAAGATACTTAATAGCAAGGTTTAAATCTGTGTTAGCTTTATTATTATCACCAATCATGTAGGAAGCATAAGCTCTTTCTACTAACGCGGATACCCTATAATTTGATAAGTTTGACCGCTCCGCCTTAAGAACTGCCATATTGGCTGTGGCAAAAAACTCTTTAAATTGCCCGCGTTGAAAATATCCTCTTGATTGACTAATGAGTACTCTAGTATCCCAGGGCTCAGTTAATAATCCTGAGGCTAGCGCCAATTTGGAGTATTTAAGAATATATTCAGGTTGGTCAATAAAGTAAGCAATGTCAGATTGCATCACCATAAGTCTTGTTTTTAGAACCAACGACAATTCATTATCTGCTACTAATGCTTCAATTCGGTAGAATACTTCTTCAGGATTTTTGATTATTTGATTATTTGATTATTTGATTATTGAGGTTTTGCTCTAGATTGGATGTGTTGAAAGCGAATGTTAAGTTAGCGTAAAAAGCAACAACAAATATACATAGTCCAAAAGATGTTTTTTTCACGTATTCTGCCTTTTTTAATTATTTTTCATATGATTGTCTTACTTATTCTAAAACTTATATCAAACTTATGCCCCTAATCAATGTTAAATATGTAAGTTATTGTCGTTGATCTCATTATTCTAACATGAATCGATAGAAAGGGACGTACTCAGCAGACCACGATTTAACGAGATAGCACTTTAAATCAAATTTGAAGTAATAGGGAAGCTAGCGCGTAATTTTACCAATCATGGCAAGGTTAATAATTGAGGCTGCCAAAATCCTTCAGGAGGAATGATATTTTTTGCCGTCGATTGTTGAGTGATAAAATCTTCTCTGCTTATTTCAATGCAGCCCATGGACGCTAAAAACGGATTCAACATTTGGCAATCAATAAGTTCAACATCTATTGATTTAAGCAATCTAGCTAGATACACCAAAGCGACTTTTGACGCGTTGCTTTGTTGGTAAAACATTGACTCACCTGAAAAATATCCGTTCACCGCCACACCGTATAAACCGCCAACGAGTTTGTCATCTTGCCATACTTCAATTGAGTGTGCTTGGCCTTGCTGATGTAGCTTTTTATAAGCGGCGAGCATAGGGTCGACAATCCAAGTTTCCTCGCGACGAAAGGGCGCATCAGCACACTGCTCAATCACTTGCTCGAAACTTTTATTAAGTGTAACGGTGAACGTTTCGCGTTTGAGTACTTTATGTAAGGTTTTGTTAATTTTAAGCTCGGAAATATTGATGATCGCACGTGGATCTGGGCTCCACCACATGACGGGTTCACCATCGCTAAACCAAGGGAATATACCGAGTTGATAGGCTTGAATTATTCGTCGAGCTGATAAATCGTCACCAAATGCGAGCAAACCATTGGGCTCTGCTAATGCGCTAGATAATTCAGGGAAAGTCGAGCTATTCGAAGATAACCAAGGAATAGCTCGGGTCATTGACTAGTGACTGCCTTTTGCGTCTAGGTAACGCTCAGCATCTAGGGCTGCCATACAACCAGCGCCGGCAGACGTGATTGCTTGACGGTAGATATGATCAGCGACATCACCGGCAGCGTAAATCCCTTCAATACTGGTTTGAGTCGCATTGCCATTTGTACCACTTTGAATGGTTAAATAGCCATCTTTCATGTCTAATTGGTCTTTAAATATATCGGTATTGGGTTTATGACCAATCGCGATAAATACACCCATCACATCAAATTCTTCTGTAGCATCAGAATTCATGTCTTTAATGCGAACACCCGTTACACCCATATTGTCGCCAAGCACTTCATCCAAGGTACGATCTAGATGCAAAACAATATTCCCGTTCGCCACCTTGTCCATTAAACGCTTAGTTAAAATCTTTTCTGAGCGGAAAGTATCACGACGATGAATTAAGTGAACTTCAGAGGCAATGTTCGATAAATACAAGGCTTCTTCTACCGCCGTATTACCACCACCTACAACGGCGACTTTTTGATTTTTATAGAAAAACCCATCACATGTCGCACAAGCAGAAACACCTTTACCCATAAAGGCTTCTTCAGAAGGTAGGCCCAAGTATTGCGCTGAAGCGCCAGTACAAATAATAAGTGCATCACAGGTATAAACACCGGAGTCGCCTTTTAATTTGTATGGTTTTTCACTAAAATCAACTTCATTGATATGGTCGAATATAATTTCAGTTTCAAACTTTTCAGCATGCTTTTGCATGCGATCCATTAATGCTGGGCCGGTTAAGTCATCGGCATCGCCTGGCCAGTTTTCTACTTCAGTGGTTGTGGTTAATTGACCACCTTGTTGCAAACCTGTGATCATCACAGGCTTTAAGTTTGCTCGTGCTGCATACACAGCTGCAGTATAGCCTGCAGGGCCTGAACCTAAAATGAGTAACGGGCAATGTCTTGCTTCGCTCATGAACTACTCCAAAAAATAAATACGTTAATGTCTTAATAGTTGGGATTCTAAGTGATTATCTCAAGAGAGCAACAAAGAAATAATTATAAATAATAACTAATTGTATAAAACTGCAAGCTTAATTTTACAAATGAAGCCTTCAGCGTTCTTTTAATAATGGGCTTAAAAAAATACAATCGCAGAATAATGGACCTTTATAGCGCGTGAATTCGGTAACCATAAAATTTCCGAACGTCATACTTATGGTGCTAACGACCAGGCTAATCATTCTGGTGCAATTTTAGCGCAAAAAAAAGCCGCTATTTTATTAGCGGCCTTTAGGTATCTAAAAGTGCTTATAAAGTTGCAATAGCATCTTCTGGTGCCACATACTCATAACCCAGTACATCAGCAACAGGTTTATAAGTAATTTTTCCACCTAAAACGTTTAAGCCAGCCATTAAGTGTGCATCGTCAAGCATTGCTTGTTTAGCGCCCTTGTTCGCTAAAGTAACGGTGAATGGCATAGTTGCATTGGTTAATGCCATCGTTGATGTTCTTGCAACACCGCCTGGCATATTTGCGACACAGTAATGCACAACACCGTCAACCACATATGTAGGATCTTGGTGTGTGGTAGCTTTAGATGTTTCAAAACAACCGCCTTGGTCAATAGCAACATCAACGATAACAGCGCCTTTCTTCATCATTTTAATATGCTCTGCTGTCACTAACTTTGGAGCAGCGGCACCAGGAATTAATACCGCGCCGATAACTAAATCCGCTTCGACAATTAATTGATCCATTGCATCAGCAGTTGAATAAACCGTTTTTAAGCGACCATCAAACTCGGTATCCAATTGACGAAGGCGAGGTAAAGAACGATCCAAAATAGTAACGTCTGCGCCCATACCTACAGCCATGCGAGCTGCTTGAGTACCAACAACACCACCACCAATAATAAGTACTTTAGCTGGCGCAACACCCGGCACGCCACCTAATAATGCACCTAAACCACCTTGTGCTTTCTCTAATGCATGAGCACCGGCTTGAATCGACATACGACCCGCAACTTCAGACATAGGGGCAAGTAGTGGTAGGCCGCCACCATTTTGAGTAACGGTTTCATATGCAATACAAGTAGCACCAGAAGCAACAAGTAACTCAGTTTGCTTTGGATCTGGGGCTAAATGTAAATAGGTAAATAGTACTTGGCCAGGGCGAAGCATTTTACATTCGATAGCTTGTGGCTCTTTTACTTTAATGATCATATCAGCAGTAGCAAAAATCTCGGCTGCTGAATCAATAATTTTTGCACCGGCTGCGAGGTATTGTTCATTCTCAAAGCCGATTGCTGCACCACCATTATTTTCAACGATAACGTCATGACCATGAACAGTTAATTCTTTAACGCCTGCTGGAGTTAAGCCAATACGGTATTCGTGGTTTTTTATTTCTTTAGGTACACCAATAATCATAGTTATATCTCTCTTATAAAATATGCGACTAGTATAGTTACTTCTGGGCGGATTAACCTGTCGTTATTTCCATTAACTTAGGATATAATCCTGTAAAGCAATTGTTTTTTAGTGAATTATATATGAGATCTGCCGCAGTTAAAAAAATAGATCGGATTGATAAAAACATTTTAGTTGAACTACAAAAAAATGGTCGCTTATCGAATATTGAACTCTCAAAACGGGTCGGTTTAAGTGCAACACCGTGTTTAGAACGAGTGAAACGTTTAGAAAATGATAACTTTATTACCGGTTACCAAGCGATTTTAAATCCACATAAATTAGAAGCTGCTTTGTTAGTTATTGTTGAAATTACCTTAACTAAAACTAGCCCTGATGTTTTTGATGACTTCTCTAAAGCCGTACATGAACTGGATGTGATACAAGAGTGTCATTTGGTTTCAGGTGATTTTGATTTTCTATTAAAAACCCGAGTTGCTGACATGGCGGCCTATCGTGAACTGCTTGGTAATACTTTATTGCGCTTGCCTGCGGTTAGTGAAAGTAGAACCTATGTGGTGATGGAAGAGGTTAAATCATCTAATCTACTGGCAATAAAGCGCTAAAAGATTTAATTCGCCGCTAATGTTTGGTACTTTAGCAACATTATATTGATAATTTTCTCAAGAGTGTGCATTTGTCTTCTCCGTCTCCTAAGTTAAATGGCGTTCAACGTCTTCTCGAAGCAGGGCTTTTAGTGTCCTGCGTTTTCGCCATGTTTATTATGATAGCACTTTTTAGTTTTGATCCCGCTGACCCGGGTTGGTCACAAACTGGCTATCAAACCCCTGTGCGTAATATGGGCGGAGCCGTCGGAGCATACCTGTCAGATTTATTGCTAAACTTATTTGGTTTAGTTGCTTATAGCTTGCCGTTCGTTATCGCTATTACCGGTTGGTTATTGTTTCAAAAATATCATCAATTAATTCGCCTTGATTACCTAACGCTTGGCTTAAAGTTTATCGGTTTTATTTTGTTTTATATTGGTATTACTTCTATCGCCAGTATGAACTTTGATGATGTATTTTATTTTTCCGCTGGCGGAATTTTAGGTGACGTATTAAGTAACTCTTTATTACCCTATTTTTCTTTTGTCGGTAGCACCTTATTATTTGTCACTTTTTGTGGTTCAGGCTTTGTTTTGTTAACCGGCGTATCATTGATTAATGCCATAGACAGGGTAGGGGAGTACGCCATTCGAGTGATTGAATATCTATTAACTGTGCCAACATTAATCAAACATCATTTAGGTACAAGGCCAGAAAACGCCAGTGTTACATCTACAGCTAAAAATACTGAGCAAACATTAGCAAGCGTAACTATTGAAGCTAATACCACCAGTGATGAAGATAAGAGTATTCCTGAACACTATATAGCATTTGAAAAAGAACCTGATGAGGTCAAACAAGCGTTAGAAACTATCAGTGATATTGAACACGAAAGTATCTTTGCGAAAAGTGTTGATGACAGTGCTTATAATACTCGTGAACAAGAGCCCTATGTTGATATCGACGAATTAATGGGTGAGCCACTGGCAATGAATGTTCAAGAGCATGTCAGTGATGATGAAATAGCGGCAGCATTTGAACCTGTAGAAAAAATAACGGTTGAAGAGCCAACAACATTACATGATAAAATTTACCAGCAACTCGATAATGATAAACCGGTTGAGCCAAATTATAGTGATATGCCATCATTAGATTTATTAGACCGTCCAGACCGTGCCAAACACCCGATTGATCAAGAACAACTCGACCGAGTTTCACGCTTAGTGGAAGCGAAATTGCTTGAATTTGGTATTAAGGCTGAAGTGGTTGGTGTTTTCCCAGGCCCAGTGATCACCCGCTTTGAACTTAATTTAGCACCCGGTGTTAAAGCCAGTAAAATTACTAACTTATCGAAAGATTTAGCCCGTTCGCTATCAGCAAAAAGTGTTCGCGTTGTTGAGGTCATCGAAGGTAAGTCTGTTATCGGTATCGAATTACCGAATAAACACCGTGAAACCGTATTCTTTGCTGACGTTATTTCTTGCGATAAGTTTGCTAATTCTAAATCTAATTTAGCCATGGCAATCGGTAGCGATATATCCGGTGAACCGGTCATTGCTGATCTGGCTAAAATGCCTCACTTATTAGTTGCAGGTACCACCGGCTCAGGTAAATCAGTTGCGGTTAATACCATGATTGTCAGTATTTTATATAAATCTTCGCCAGAAGATGTCCGTATGATCATGATAGATCCCAAGCAAGTAGAGTTATCGGTTTACGATGGTATTCCACATTTATTATCGGAGGTCGTTACTGACATGAAAGAGGCGGCAAATGCGCTGCGTTGGTGTGTTGGAGAAATGGAGCGACGTTATCAATTAATGTCAAAACTGGGCGTGAGAAACCTCAAAGGTTATAACGACAAAGTTGCTAAGGCAATAGCGGTCGGCGAGCCATTAATAGACCCTTTATGGCAACCCAGTGATGCTTTTACTCAAACACCGCCTTTGTTAACAAAACTGCCGTCAATTGTCATTATTGTTGATGAATTTGCTGACATGATGATGATTGTTGGTAAGAAGGTTGAAGAACTTATTGCCCGTATCGCACAAAAAGCACGTGCAGCCGGTATTCACTTAATTTTAGCCACGCAACGTCCATCTGCCGATGTTATTACCGGTTTAATTAAGGCTAACATTCCGACTCGTATGGCGCTTAGAGTACAATCTCGTATAGAGTCTCGCATCATTTTAGATCAACAAGGCGCTGACCAACTACTAGGCATGGGCGATATGTTTTATTTACCGCCAGGTGAAGCTGTACCTATTCGAGTGCATGGCGCTTTCGTAGATGACCATGAAGTTCATGCCGTGGTCAGCGATTGGAAATCAAGAGCCGAGCCTAACTATATTGAAGAAATTCTGTCTGGCGACAGCGAGCAAGAAATTTTATTGCCAGGTGAACAAGCTGATGGCAATGGCGACGAAGAGATCGATACATTATATGACGAGGCCTTAGCATTTATAAGCGAAACACGTCGTGTCTCTATTTCGAGTATCCAACGTAAATTTAGAATTGGTTACAATCGCTCAGCCCGTATTGTTGAACAAATGGAACAAAACGGTGTCGTAAGTCGACCAGGCAATAATGGCGCACGAGAAGTATTAGCGCCGCCGCCGATTAAGGAATCCTAAGATGTTAAGAAAAATGAAATTGATAAAAAGTGCGGCTGTCATGGCAACATTATTTACTTCGGTACTTTCGACAAGTAGCTTAGCGGCGACTAACGATAAAACTGAGATGGTAAAGCCAAATGTAGTCACGCAAGAAATTGAACACAATAAAGCGGCATTAATGGCAAAGTTAGCAAAAATTGAATTTTTCAGCGCTGAATTTAGCCAAAAAATATTTGATGAAGCAGGTAATGAATTACAGCAAGGCAGTGGCGTATTATCGGTCAGCAAACCTAATTTAGTTAATTGGCAAACCATGATGCCAGATGAATCCTTGATTGTTTCTGATGGCAGTAATTTATGGTTTTACGATCCGTTTGTTGAACAAGTGAGTGTGTATTCGTTGGCCAATGCCATCGCCAATACTCCTATTCTATTGATCACCAGTAATGATGCTAACTTATGGCAAGATTATAATGTTAGCCAGCTCACCGATAATCGTTACTTGATCAGTGCTAAAAATGACAATGCCCGCGTTAAAAGTTTAGAGCTAACCTTTGCTGAAAATGTTAACAACGTTGAGCTTTCAGCTTTTAACATTCTTGATGCAACAGGGCAATTAAGTGTGATCACACTGTCAAATCATGACGAAAAGCCTGATACGAGCTTATTTACGTTTACTGTTCCTGAAGGTGTTTATTTAGATGACCAACGCTAATGGCTCACTTGACTTAGCCTTTGCTGAAAATGACGCTTTTAAACCGCTAGCGGCAAAGCTAAGGCCGAAATCATTAGCAGAATATGAAGGTCAGGAGCATATTTTAGCTAAGGGCATGCCACTACCATTAGCTATTGAGCAAGGTAAAGTCCATTCACTAATTTTTTGGGGACCACCTGGCACCGGTAAAACCACGATTGCAGAAATTATTGCTCATCATGCTAATGCCGATATAGAGCGTGTTTCCGCGGTTACTTCAGGCATAAAAGACATACGTCAAGCGATAGAGAATGCCAAAAGCCGTGCCATACACCAACAGCGTAGAACGGTACTGTTTGTTGATGAAGTACATCGCTTTAATAAAAGTCAACAAGATGCCTTTTTACCGCATATTGAAGATGGCACCATTATATTTATTGGCGCAACCACTGAAAATCCAGCCTTTGAGCTCAATCAAGCGATATTATCGCGAGCTCGGGTTTATACCCTTAAAAAACTCAGTGCTGAAAATTTAAATAATGTTTTGCAGCGCGCCATAAGTTACCAACAACAAAGCACAAAGTTTGAAATAATTATTGATGACGAAACTAAAAAGCAATTAATCGCCTTAGCCAACGGTGACGCGAGAAGATTACTGAATTTGTTGGAAAATTGTTTAGAAATTGCTGATGTTGAAAATGACCAACAAATTCTCAATAAAGAGCAATTAATTCAAGTCGCCGGTAACAAAATTGCTTTGTATGATAAAGGTGGCGATGCCTTTTATGATCTGATCAGTGCTTTTCATAAATCGGTCAGGGGCTCAGACCCTGATGCTGCACTTTATTGGTATGCGCGTATCCTAACCGGTGGTGGCGATGCGTTGTACGTCGCTCGACGATTGTTAGCTATTGCCAGTGAAGATATTGGTAATGCCGATCCAAGGGCAATGCAGTTGGCGATTAACGCTTGGGACACTTTTCAACGTGTCGGGCCCAGTGAGGGTGAACGCGCGATAGCACAAGCAACGGTTTATATGGCGTTAGCACCTAAGAGTAATGCGGTTTATATGGCATTTTCTCAGGCAAAAGCGCTGGCAAAAGAAACCAGTGAACTTGATGTACCCTTACATTTAAAAAATTCAACTAGCGCCATCACCAAAGAGCTAGGACACGGCAGTGAATATCGCTATGCGCACAACGAAGTAGGTGGTTTTGCCGCTGGCGAGAATTACTTTCCGCAAGAGTTAGCTCACACAACACTTTATCAACCCACTGACCGCGGGCTAGAAAAGCAACTGCGAGATAAGCTAAATTATTTAAACCAGTTAAATCAACAAAGTGACCAACGCCGATATGACTAATACCATTAGTAATTGGAGTTTATATTTATTAATCGCTTTAGGTGGTGCTTTTGGCGCGAGCTTTCGCTTTTATATTTCACAATTAATTTTAAATTGGCTCGGAAAAGGATTCCCTTTTGCGACGTTGGCGGTTAATATTTCCGGATCCCTGATCATGGGAGCACTTTATGGGTTAATTGAACAGAACGTAATTGAGGTTAGTGTTTATCGAACATTGATCGGTATCGGCTTTTTAGGCGCATTTACCACCTTTTCAACCTTCTCATTAGACACCTTGTTATTAATACAACAGGGTGATGTATTAAAAGCGACAATAAATATTTTACTCAATGTTAGCTTATGCATTTTTGCAGCGGCATTAGGAATGTTTATCGTATCTATTTTTAACAAGTAAATAACAAAGAAAACACGTGACATATCATGCTTGATCCAAAATTACTTAGAACAGACATAGAAAACACCGCAACTGAACTTGCTAAACGCGGCTACACGCTAGATACCGCTCAATTAATTGAGTTGGAAGAGCAACGTAAAGCTATTCAAATGAAAACGCAAGATTTACAAAGTCAGCGTAACACTCGCTCTAAGTCGATAGGACAAGCCAAAGCTCGTGGCGAAGACATTCAGCCCTTGTTGGCGGAAGTTAGTAAGTTAGGTGACGAGCTCGAAGCAGCGAAAGAAGCACAAACGCAAGTACTTGCTCAAATTGACAATATCGCCTCAGCCATTCCTAATTTAATTCATGAGTCAGTGCCAGCTGGTGCCAGTGAAGATGATAACGTTGAAATTAAACGTTGGGGTACACCGCGCGTATTTGACTTTGAAATCAAAGATCATGTTGACGTCGCTACTGCTTTAGATAAAGGCTTAGACTTTGAAAGCGGCGCCAAGCTTGCCGGTACTCGCTTTGCCGTGATGCGTGGACAAATTGCCAAGTTACACCGTGCATTAGCGCAATTTATGCTTGATGTCCATAGTGAAGAACATGGCTATCAAGAAATGTACGTACCTTATTTAGTTAATCATGATTCTTTATATGGTACTGGCCAGTTACCCAAATTTGGTGAAGACTTATTCCACACTGAATTAAACAACAAGAAACTTTCGTTGATCCCAACCGCTGAAGTGCCACTAACAAACTTAGTGCGTGATGAAATTGTTGAAGAGCAAGACTTGCCGATCAAAATGTGTGCACACACACCGTGTTTTCGTAGTGAAGCCGGCTCATATGGCCGTGATATTCGCGGACTTATTCGTCAACATCAGTTTGATAAAGTTGAAATGGTGCAAATTGTTAAACCAGAAGACTCATTCAAAGCACTAGAAGACTTAACCGGTCATGCGGAAAAAATTCTCGAGAAATTAGAATTACCTTACCGCACTGTAGTTTTATGTACCGGCGATATTGGTTTTAGCGCCACGAAAACGTTTGATATTGAAGTATGGTTACCTGCACAAAATACTTACCGTGAAATTTCATCTTGTTCAAATATGGGTGACTTCCAAGCCCGTAGAATGCAAGCAAGATACCGTAGCAGTGAAACTAATAAACCTGAACTGGTTCATACTTTAAATGGCTCAGGCTTAGCAGTAGGGCGTACCTTAGTTGCTGTGATAGAAAACTATCAACAAGCGGATGGTAGTATCAATGTGCCAACAGTCTTACAGCCTTACATGAAAGGTTGTACTAATATCAGTTAAGCCTACAATATTGAAAGGTATGGTTTAATGAGATAAAAAATCCAATACTAAGTATTGGATTTTTTTTGTCTGAATATTGCATTTACTATCATTTATGAGGGTTAAAAAAACATCATGATAATTTTTTTGCCTTACTTTATAGATTTTATCCCCATAATCGATAATCTATTGGTAACGCTGTTATTCACGTTACACTGCATTTTTGCTTAGTTTTATTGCTAATTATCTAATGAATAATGAAATCTGGATTAATTTCTGTCAGTGATTTCTTGTCTTAATCGTTACGCGCTTTTGAACTCTAGAACTGATAAGAGAAAATCTTTGCACTATGATGGTGCTTTTGCCCTGATTTAGCAAAGTTAACGCGCATATAAACAGAAATCAATTATATTGCTTTCGTAACTAATTGAATTTAAGTTATTTATTTTCGATTGGTAGTAAGGCTTTCTGGTCTGTAATATGCATGATATTTAGCAAGTATATTTTAAATTACTGATGTAAATCATAAGGTTGACCTAAAGGATTGTATGGACTCTATACTTATTATTATTGCTGTATCCTTAGCGCTTGCGAGTGTGATAAATATCGCCTTAGCTAAATTCTCAATTTCGCATATCATCGGTTATATTATTACCGGTACCATTGTCAGTAATTTCTTTGACTTTAATGGTAGTACAAGCCTTCATTCTCTTGATTTAATTGGTGAATTTGGCATTGTTTTTCTTATGTTTACCATCGGCTTAGAAATGTCTTTTGCTAAGCTAGGTAAAATGAAGGAATTAATATTTTTCAATGGTTTTATGCAAGTCGCTGTTAGCTCTATCGTTATTTTCCTTATGGCGTTCTATATTTTTAATATTGAACCGATCCCTTCAGTAATTATTGCACTTTCGTTCAGCTTATCGTCGACCGCAATCGTGTTACCTTACTTAAAAAAATCGAAAGATATTGTTACGCCATACGGAAAAAAATCAGTCGCTATCTTAGTTTTTCAAGACTTAGCGGTGATCCCTATTTTGTTATTAATGGGCTTTTTATCTAATAATGAATTATCACTCACCGAGATATTATTAAAAACGTTTTTGTATGCCAGTATCATCATCATTTTCATGTTTACCATAGGTAAAAAAATAATTAGTTGGCTACTACATTTTTCGTCAAATGCTCGTATGGAAGAATTATTTTTAAGCTCGGTATTTACCATTGTTTTGGGAACATCCCTTATTGCCCATGAAATGGGCTTTACCTATTCTTTAGGGGCATTTATTGCCGGTATGATTATTGCCGAAACTAAATTTCACATTAAAGTAGAGTCAGATATTGCGTCATATAAAGATCTATTATTAGGGGCTTTTTTCTTTTCTATTGGCACAAAAATAGACATTTTTTATTTTATCAGTAATTTACATTGGGTATTAGGTGTATTAGCACTGGTGATGACGATAAAAGCTATTATCATTTATTTTCTGATGCGCATAAAAGCGAATAAAAGCGAATCTGTAAAATCTGCTATTGCATTGTGTCAAATAGGCGAGTTTTCATTTGCTATTTTTGCATTGGCAATAAATCAAAACCTTTTATCAGAAAATTTGGCAAGCTTTCTAATATTAATCACTGTGTTATCTATGGTTTTAACGCCATTTATGGTGAGTAATATTTATAAGCTCGCTGCCATATTTGTTGTAGAGTTTTTTGAAGCTGACAAAATAGCCACCGTCAATGCTAGTAATCACATCATTGTTTGTGGTTTTGCTATTTTAGGCAGAATTGTTGCTAAAGAGCTGACCAATGGAGGTGTTAAATTTTTAATTATTTCAGATAATCTGCAGCATGTATTACTGGCAAGAAAACGTGGCTATGATGCCTATTTTGGTCATTTAGATAAACAACCGGTATTAGAGTCATTAAAAGTTGAACAAACGAGCAGTATTATTGTTACGGTTAACACATTAAAAGATAAAAAAATTATTTGCCAAGCCGTACTGGATTATTATCCTAATGCTAACTTAATCGTGAAAGTTAACACCTTAGAAGAAAAAGCGGCAATGTCAGATATTAAAATCAATTCATTTGTTCATGCTCAACATGAAATAGCGATGTTATTAGTTAAACAAGGCACCCGTTCATGACGTAAATGCTTACCTTATTAGGGTATATCTTTGTTACGCGTTAAACTCAAATAGATAAAATATTCTGCTGTTGAGTGCTCATAATCAAAAAATTAGTCCGCTAAGGCTATTATTTACAAGATTTTACGTTTTTGATGAACAATAAAATAACTTATCAGGTCTTAATAACTACCAGGTGATTTTATTAGGACGCTTTTATTTTGTTGCGCAGTATTTTAATACAAACCGTAGTCTTTTTGCTTATATTTAATGGCGTCGCTATGCTGCGAGAAACCAGTATGCTTTCCGCTAGTGACGATGTTGTGCCGGTATCACATCAATTAAAAACCATTATGGACAAAGATATAGTGCTACACGCGGACGGTAAAAAAACGATTCTTTACTTCTTCGCGCCTTGGTGTCAGGTCTGTAATCTCAGTATTGAAAATTTACAAAATGTTTATCAGAAAACGCCAAACCTTAATGTTATTGCTGTTGCATTAGACTTTGTTGACGCAGACGAAGTTAAAAATTTCACGATGAATCATCAATTAACCTTTCCTGTTGCCTTAGGTAACGAGCTAGTCAAAGCGGATTATAAAGTCATGGGTTACCCAAGCTATTATGTTTTAGATGAAGAAAATACTATTATTGCACGTTCTCTTGGCTATTCTTCGGAAATAGGCCTGTATTTAAGGAGTTTTTAGTCTTCTGATCTTTTACTGCTTTGTGTACACTAAGGCAATCATAAAAATAATGAGCAATAATCCGTATGCAAATTTCAGCAAACTTTGACTCTGGTAATATCGATGTTATCTCAGCACAAGACCCTAGTAACATTGAACTAGCAATAAAAAAAGATCACCAATCAGACTTCTACCAATGGTTTCACTTCAAACTGCACAACACTGAGCATGTTGAACATGTTATGCATTTGAACAATGCGGGTAAGTCAGCTTATGTAGAAGGATGGGAGAACTATCAAGCGGTAGCATCTCATGACCGTCAACATTGGTTTCGTGTACCAACAACATTCGATGGTGAAAAGCTTACGATTACTTTCACGCCAGAATTTGACGCGACTTATTTTGCTTATTTTGCCCCTTACAGTTACGAGCGTCATCAAGACTTGATTCACAGCGCACAGTTAGATATTGATTGCCAATTACAAGTGTTAGGTCAAACACTTGATGGCCGTGATATGTCGGTATTAAAAGTGGGTGAAGAGGGCGAAGGCAAAAAAACTATCTGGATAACAGCGCGTCAGCATCCTGGTGAGTCAATGGCCGAGTGGTTTATGGAAGGCTTTATTGATCGTTTATTGGACGAAGATGACGGTGTCGCACGTTCATTACTCAATAGTGCAGTATTTTATCTCGTACCAAATATGAATCCTGATGGTTCAGTTCGTGGCCATCTTCGTACTAATGCTAAAGGGGTTAACTTAAATCGTGAATGGCAAAATCCATCAATGGAAAATAGCCCTGAAGTTTACCTTGTGCGTGAAAAAATGCTCGCTACAGGCGTAGACATGCATTTAGATATTCATGGTGATGAAGCGTTACCGTTTAATTTTGTTGCTGGTAGTGAAGGCGTACCTTCTTATGATGATCGTATTAAAAGCCTTGAAGAAAAATTCAAAAATGTGCTGTTAGCGATCACACCAGAATTTCAAGACGACAAAGGCTACGATAAAGACGAACCTGGTCAAGCAAACTTAACCGTGGCGGCGAACTGGGTGGGTGAACAATTTAAATGTTTAGCTTATACCGTGGAAATGCCATTTAAAGATAACGACTTACTACCTGATTTTAGCGTTGGTTGGTCAGATGAGCGTAGTAGCTTATTTGGACGCGATTTTCTCACCGCTATTTATCACGTCGTTGGCGACTTACGCTAGTCTTTGACAAAAATTAGCAATGATTTACAAAGCAAATTAACTTTAAAAAAATAATAATTATTAGGAGTATAGAGTGCAAGAAATTGTAAATAACATTAACGGTTATATATGGAGTCCATATTTAATTTATCTGTGTTTAGGGGCCGGTGTTTTTTTCTCTGTTGTTACGCGTTTCGTCCAAATACGTCATTTTAGAGAAATGTTCCGTTTACTCTTATCAGGTAAAAGCTCCGAGAAAGGTATTTCGTCGTTTCAAGCGTTAGCGGTGTCGTTATCTGGTCGCGTTGGTACGGGTAATATCGCTGGAGTTGCTGCAGCCATTGGTTTTGGTGGTCCAGGTGCGGTATTTTGGATGTGGGTAGTTGCATTCTTAGGTGCTGCAACCGCTTATATCGAATCAACTAATGCCCAGATATACAAGGAAGAGGAAGACGGTGTATATCGTGGTGGCCCAGCGTATTATATTGAAAAAGCGCTTGGACAAAAATGGTATGCCTGGATATTCGCGTTATCGACAATATTAGCATGTGGGGTACTTTTACCTGTTGTGCAATCAAACGGTATTGGCGATGCAATGGTAAACGTTTTTGGTGTTGGCGGCTCGGTTAACTCTTTCATGGGTGAGTTGCCGTTAACGAAAGTTTATTCTGCGGTGTTTATTGTTTTACTGCTTGGATTTATTATTTTTGGTGGTGTTAAACGTATCGCGAGTTTTACTCAAGTAGTGGTACCGTTTATGGCATTAGCCTACATTATTATTGCTTGTGCCATCATAGCGTTACACATTGACCGATTGCCTGATATTTTCATGTTAATAATCTCCGATGCATTTACACCTATGGCAGGTTTTGGTGCTGCAATTGGTTGGGGTGTTAAACGTGGTGTTTATTCTAATGAAGCGGGTCAGGGTACCGGTCCTCATGCTGCAGCTGCAGCCGAAGTTGAACATCCTGCGCAACAGGGTTTAGTACAAGCATTCTCAGTTTATATTGATACCTTGTTTGTTTGTTCTGCGACTGCATTTATGATTTTAATCACTCAGTCATACAATGTAATGCCTGAAGGTGCAACGAGCTTTGTAGTAAAGAACTTAGCAAGTGACGTAGTCATGAATGGCCCTGCGTTTACGCAAATTGCCGTTGACAGTGTATTAACGGGCTTTGGTAAACCATTTATTGCTATCGCATTGTTTTTCTTTGCATTTACGACAGTGTTGGCATATTACTTTATTGCAGAGAACAATGTTTCATATATTAATAAAACCATTAAAATGCCGATACTTAGGTTTGTTCTAAAACTGGTCCTTATGTCCGCGGTTTTTTATGGGACCGTTGCAGAGCCAAGCGCCGCTTGGGGTTTAGGTGATATTGGTGTTGGTTTGATGGCGTGGTTAAATATCATTGGTATTATTGCTATCTTCTTTATGGCTAAACCCGCTATAAAAGCGTTAAAGGATTACGAGAGACAGCAAAAAGCCGGCGTAGAAAAGTACAGCTTTGATCCGAAAAGTCTGGAAATAGAAAACGCAGACTTCTGGGAAAAGCGCTTAGCTAAGCAAAATAAAAAATAAATCATATTTATGATAAAAAAACGCCCGCAAGGGCGTTTTTTTTAGGTAAAATATAGCATCTTAAAAGAGGTATAAATATGGCTGTTATAAATTGTCCCGGTTGTAAGAAAAAAATATCAGATAAAGCAAAAATATGTCAGCATTGTCAGTTAGATTTAACCGTATTGGACGCAGATAAAATAGCGAGTTTGAAACGTGTTAGCGCCGTGGCAAAGTCACAGCAATTAATGAATCATTCGTTTATCGCCATGTTACTATTTTGTGGTGGTTTTCTTTTTCTATATTGGCAAGACGCTCAACCAGGTACTTGGCAATATGTTGTTGCAATCACCAGTGCTATTTTAGGCTTTATTCTATATCTTGTGACTCGCGTCAGACTTATATTAACCAAGCGTAGCAGCTCATAATTAACATTATTTAAAGAGATTTTCATGGATCTAATTCAGTTAGTCGACACTATGTCAGAAGAAATGTACTTACGTTTAAAGTGTGCCGCAGAAACCGGCAAATGGCCTGAAGGTACACAGGTTGATAAAGAACAGCAACTTAGTGCGGTACAAATTACCATGGCTTATCAAGCTAAACATTTAAATTCAGATCAAACCCTGTCTATTAGTCCTAAAGGCGAAATGATCATTAAGACAAAAAGTGAATTACGTTCAGATTTTCCGCCAGCGTTAGATAGCAATGATATTGCTAGGTTTTCAAATTTATGATTTTTACTAAATTTTTAAAAAAGAAGTGGCAGCATAAAAATAGCACCGTACGAGTTGAAGCAATAAATAATGACTTGTCGCTTGAGCAGCCAGAGCAACGAGAAATTATCGCTGAACTTGCTTTAAATGACGATAGTGAAAATGTTCGTCGGGCTGCATTAATCAAGCTAGCAAGTTATCAAGCTTGGTTATTACATAGCCAAGAAAATTCTATGGTGAAAATAAAGCAGTATGCCAGTAAAAAAGTTGCCGCTATATTAACAGAACAAGATGAAATTAAGCTGTCTGAGCAAGAGAAATTGCACTATATAGCTAGCTATAATCATTATAGTTTGTATGAAGAGTGGTTAAAGATCACCGATGATAGCCATTTAACAATTGCACTATTTGAAAAGTTAGCGCAAAAAACTAATACGAATAATCAACATAGCAAGCTAGCATTTAAGCCACAGTTATTAATTAATTTATTCAGCCAAAAGCAAAACATCGATGTTCAACAATATATTATTGATAAAGTCGAAGATTTAGATACTTTAGAAAAACTTAAAAAGAAGTCTGTGCAAGTAGAGATAACACAGCAGCTGGTTGATAAAATTGCTCAGTTACAACATGCTATTGAGCAACCGATAATATTGCGTAAAAAAGTTAACTTAGTGCTTGCTAAACTTCAAGCACTAAAAGATCAATATGTCTACCCGTTATATCTACAAATGCGTGAAGCACTAAGCGATGAGTGGCAGACTTTAGCCGCTGACTTTTATTACCTAGAAGCTGCTGAAGTTGTCGCGCTTAATGAAAAAAAATCTACCATATTATTACAGCTTGATAAGCTATTTGCTGTAAAAGCCGAACAATATATACAGGCTGAATTAGCACGAGAGCTTGAAGAAGAAAAACAGCAATCTCGTATTCATTTTGATAAAACACTGGTTATTATCGACCAAACATTAACCACCAGTATTTTTGAAAATGACATCATAGATGAGCGCCAGTACCAAACGCTATTTGATAAATTAACCAGTGAAATTATTGCTTCAAGACTTAGTAAAGATGAGCAGAATAGTTTTATTGCTAAAATATGTCAGCAACAACAAAAGCTACAACAACTGCCGGAAATTGCGCAATCGGTTAGCGATGCGACACATTTAATTTCAAAAATTTCACAGTTAGGTTTACCGACTAGTGTTTTAGAAATGAACGAACGATTACCCATTTACCAAGAATGGTTAGGTAACTGGAAAAGTGCTGAGAAAAAATCGTCCGGCACATTACCTGATTCAATAAAGAATGCAGCACAAGAAATCCAGGGTAATTGGCGACAAGCGCTAAAGCCGCTGCAAATTAAACAAAAACAGGAATTTGCTGCGACACAAAAAAAATTGCATGACGTAAGACGATTAATTGCCGCCGGGAAATTTAATGCGGCGTTTGGTGTGTTCAAAAAGGCAAAGCAACTGTTTAATGCATTATCAGAATATCAACAACATCGTATTCAAAAAGATTACGACGCGATCAATGAAAAAATTACCGAGTTAGTCGACTGGGAGCATTACATAGCGACACCTCGCAAGCAACAACTGTTAGCTGACATTAAACTACTGGTTGACACACCGCTTGATAATCCCAATGAACAAGCTGAAAAGGTTAAGCAATATCGCAAAACCTGGAATAGTTTAGGCCATGCTGATGATGACGCTGAAAAAGAGTTAAATAATGAGTTTAATCACTTATGTGAAGTAGCATTTACTCCTTGTCGTTTATACTTTGCTGAGCAAGAAAAATTAAGAGCACAGCATTTGAATACCCGTCAAGGTTTTGTTTTAAAAGCGCAAAAGCTCGCTGAACAGCTAGTAGCCGTTAGCGATATGACTGATGATAGTATCAAGCTAGATTTTAAAACCTTAGAAATAGAATTAAACCAGCTCGTAAAGCAATGGCAAAATGCAGGACAAGTGGATCGTGGGGTTTATCAAGAAATTAATCATCAATTTAATTTAATATTGCAACCAGTGAAATCTGCAATCAAGGCTTTCCATCAAGAAAATAGAACAGCAAAACAAGCATTGATCAGTAGAGCGGAAAAACTGCTTAATGATGAAGATGTTTTTTCTGCGGTTAAAGAAGTAAAGGCCCTACAAACACAATGGCGTAACATTGGCTATGCCGGTCAAAAAATTGAAAATAAATTGTGGCAAAGTTTTAGAAAAATTAATGATGATATTTTTGCTAAGCGAGAGCAACAAAGTGTTTTGGAAAAATCATTATCAACGGCGAAAGTTGCTGAGTTAGAAGCTGCTTTAAAAACACTTGAAGAAAATTTTTCTCAAGCAACACAATTAAACGATCTACAACAATATGCTCAAGCGCTACAAACTCTTCATCAAGAGGTAGTGCAACAAAAACCGAAAATGCCTGCGCTTGAAAAACAAATCATTGCAAAAGACAAGACAGTAGCTAATAAAATTGTTGATTGCAAAACGGCCATTGAAAAACAGCAATGGAATTATCTATTTGCCACGCTTGAACAAGCGACAACAACGCAGCAAGATTTCACTGAACAGGTTGATTATCAACAATTAAGTGTTTATTGGCAGAAAAAATTAAAAGAGCTAACTAATAAAACGCGACACGTAAATAGAGAAGAAGCGACATTAGAACTTGAAATTTTATCCGGGCTACCGTCACCGAGTGATTTGCAGCAACGTCGTATGGCAGTGCAAGTGAAATTGATGCAAGCGCAAATGTCATCTGGTGTGTCGATAGATTTACCAGCTAAATTTTCTCAGTGGCTAATGCTTGGACAATTTACCCAACAAGATGTTGACTTATTAGCGCGTATTAAGCCTGTTTTTCAATAACATATGATAATTCAATCGGAGTAGGGTTAAGCCAATATAAAAAAGTCAGCAATAATGTTGCTGACTTTTCTATGATTTAATCTTTATTTATTGAGTGCTTAGTTTAATTGTTAGTTTAATTGTTAGTTTAATTGTTAGCTAACTCTAGCTTAATTATCAGCTTAGCTCTCCACGTAAGCTCACTTCAAGCAGTTGGCAGATTTTTTCATGGCTATAACCTTTGCTAAGTAGATAATGCAATTTGGTTAGTGTCGCTTCTAATGTCATATCATTACCACTGATCACGCCAATTTTACTCAAGGCATTACCCGTTGCGTAACCTTTCATATTTACCGTACCTTTAATGCACTGGCTACAATTAACGATCACTATGCCATCATCATTGGCTTGTTTTAAACAATCGAGCAGAGCTTGATCTTGTGGTGCATTACCGACACCATAACTTCGAATGATTAACGCTTTAACCGGTTGCTTAATAATATTTTTAATTAGCTCTACCGATATACCTGGATATAAATGCACGACACCAATAGGCTGAGGTGTAATTTTTGCAAGCGTTAAAGGTAACGAAACTGGTTCGGAAACTTTTCCTTGGATCAATTTAATATTAATACCGGCTTCTAGCAAAGGTGGTAAATTTGGTGAGTCAAAGGCATTGAAGCCATCAGCATAGGCTTTGATACTGCGATTACCGCGAAAAAGTTTATTGTTAAAATATAAGCCGACTTCGTGGATCGGGTAATTAGCGGCAATAAATAGTGAATTTAGTAAGTTCTCTTTGCCATCTGAGCGTAATTGACTAAAGGGTATTTGTGAGCCGGTTACAATGACAGGTTTGCTCAAGTTTTCTAACATAAATGATAATGCAGAACTGGTGTAAGCCATGGTATCTGTACCATGTAAAACCACAAAGCCATCATATTCGTCGTAATGCAATTTGATATCATCAGCAATATGTTGCCAATCAGCAGGAGACATATTCGATGAGTCAATTAACGGATCGTATTCATTAATAGTAAACTCTGGCATTTCTTCACGATGAAAATCAGGCATTTTCATAATCGCATCAGTCAAATGTTGTTTTTGCGGAATATAACCATTTTCACTTGGCTTCATACCGATTGTGCCACCAGTATAAGCGATATATATGCGTTTTCTCATAACTAAAGTCTTAATATAAAATGGCTAAGAAACAGCCGGAGTAGTGAAGAAATTGCGCAAGATTGTAACACAAAGGGAAAGATATACGAGTGGAGAAAATATTAATATCGACGAAAAAAAGCCCCGAACGATCGAGGCTTAATTTCGGAAAAAACTACTACTTGCCGTTATTCAATTTCGCAGGCTAAACAGAATGAATAAATCCCTTGAGGATCATTTAACTGCGCTAGCTGCTTAAGCTCAAGTGATAAGGTCTTAATTATTTGCGTAAGACTGTTTGCAGATATGTGTTGCTCAGCTGGCTGACCTAACATTACTGAAGCTTGTCCGAGTAAATTTTGTAAAAATAATGCTCGCGAACTCTTTTCTTTTTCGATTAATAAGGTGTCATAATTATCTAAGCTAGCAAGCTCAGCCGCCGCTTCAATCGCACTATTTATATCACCTAGCGCGTCGACCAAACCTAATTCTAATGCCTTTGCGCCAGACCATACTCGACCTTGTGCAATAGCGTCAACTTGCTCAGTGCTCATTTGACGATTCTTCGCGACTAGCTCGATAAAGTCACGATAGCCGCGTTCGATATTTAATTGCACAATGCTTGCCATGCCAGGGGTTAATGCGCGTGTTATACCAAAACCTGCAATATCAGTGGTGCCCACACCATCAGTATGAATGCCTAAATTACTCAAGGTATTTTCAAAGGTCATAAAAAAACCAAATATGCCGATAGAGCCAGTAATTGTAGTCGGGGATGCATAAATTTTATCAGCTGATGCTGATATCCAATAACCTCCTGATGCGGCATAGGTACCCATTGACGCAATAACGGGTTTACCAGCTGCTTTGAGTAATTCAACTTCTTGGCGAATAACTTCAGAAGCGTATGCGCTGCCACCTGGGCTATCTACACGAAGTACAACGGCTTTAACGGCTTTATTTTCACGCGCTTCGCGCAGCAGCGCAGCAGTACTTTCACCGCCAATAGTACCGGGCTTTTGCTTGCCATCTAAAATTGTCCCCTTAGCAACGATAACTGCTATTTTATCGCTGTCCTTATTTTCTATATTAATAATCGAATTCATCACGCTCAGGTAGTCATTAAAGGTAATGTTTTTAAAGCTTTTATCGCCATCACTGCCAACGAGTTCAATTAAATCTTGGTTGACTTGCTCACGAGTTTTTAGGGCATCAACCCAATCATTTGCTAAAGCGTATTCAGCAACGTTACCGTTGGCAGCTTTGAGTTTAGTCACTAATACATCTACATCTTCATCAAAGTTGCTAATGGCAAAATTACGCTGCCTTGCCACATCAATTTTATATTGCTGCCAGAGATCATTTAACCATAATTGATTAGCTTCTTTAGCTGCGTCTGACATATCGTCACGAATATAAGGCTCTACTGCAGATTTATAGGTACCAACGCGAAAAACGTGTTGGCTAATCGCAAGCTTTTCAAGCGCTGATTTAAAGTAGATTTGATAACGACCATAACCATCTAATAGCATCCAACCTTTAGGGTTAAGCCATACTTCGTCCGCATGGCTCGCGAGGTAATATTGATTTTGGCTGTATTGCTCGCCGACAGAGATCACTTTTTTACCACTAGCTTTGAACTTTTCTAAGGCCTTAGCTATATTCGCTAACTTGGTGATACCAGAGCCTTGCATATGCTTCAAATCTAGTACGATCATACTAATGCGTTCATCAGTTTCAGCATTTTTTATCACCGATAAAATGTCAGCCAGTAGCACTTCAGGTGCTGTATCCGGTTGCTCTAGTGCCTCACTTATAAAAGCATCCATTGGATCAATATCATGCTTTTGTTCAACAATATCACCACGTATATTTAATATCAGTGCCGAACCAGGTCTGACATTAATATTTTCTTCATCATTATTAATGGCAATAAATAAAATTAGTAATACGGTAAAAAATACTAAATTGATAATGATTTTTCGTGATGTATTGAGCAAACTAAATAACCCTAAGGTTATTTTAGTTAATATATGCTTGTTTTCTTTCATATAACGTTGTCTATGGGTTACTTTTGCATTTGATAACCACATGCTACTGAAAATCTTCCTGTTTAAGTAGTCGAAAATGTAAATATTTTTGTCAGAGCAAGCATTGGGCTAATAAGCTCTGAATAATTGTGAAGGCTTTGTTGCTTGATCTATTTATACAATGTTTACGTATAATAAATAACTCGCTTGTTTAACTTGTGCAATGTTAATGAAAATTATATATTTATCTGCATGATAATAAACAAATAGTCAGATACTATTAATATTAAAGTAGTGTTCAAATTTAATTGCACAGACCGCTAGACGCATCAGTTAATTAAAGGATTACACCAGAGGAAGTTGCAGTTTTATGAATATCTTGGAGTTTTTACACACACGCCAATCTAATCCTCATTTACAAGGTAATGCACCAGATGAGGCGACGATTAATAATATCCTTAAAGCGGGCATGAGAGTACCTGATCATGCAGGTTTGACCCCGTGGCACTTCACTGTCGTAAAAGAAGAAGGGCTGACCAAGCTAAGTAAGGCATTTAAGTCAGCTATTATCAGTGACGGTGGCGATGAAGCTAAAGTTGAAAAAGCGACTAAAATGCCATTTCGCGCCCCTTTGATTATTGTGGTGAGCACCAGATTTCATCAACATGTTAAAGTTCCCAAACAGGAACAGTTGATAGCCGCAGGCTGTGCCGCTCATGCAATACAAATGGCCGCGACAAGTTTAGGACTTGGTGCCATGTGGCGTACCGGTGAAATGAGTTATCATCCACTCGTGAAAGAACGTTTAGCGATTGAATTACATGAAGAGATTATTGGCTTTATTTATATTGGCGACAAGGCCAAAGAATTACCGTTAAAAAACAGCAAAGACCTTAACGACTACGTTAAGTATTTTTAATGACAAAAGGGGTTTTACTCGCAATTTTAGGCTATATCGACTATCGCGAAAAATGACTTTATATCTTAAGACTGATAAACCAAAAAGCCCTCAAATGAGGGCTTTTTTAGTGCTGAATTATTTACCTAATCGCTATTTTTTCGATTAGAATGCTGCATTGTTTGGCGTTCTTGGGAAAGGAATTACGTCACGGACGTTTTGCATGCCGGTAGCATAAGCAACTAAACGTTCGAAACCTAAACCAAAACCAGAATGAGGTACGGTGCCGTAGCGACGTAAATCGCGATACCAGCTGTAATCAGCCGGATCTAAATTCATTTCAGCTAAACGTTTATCTAAAACATCTAAACGTTCTTCACGTTGGCTGCCACCAATGATTTCGCCAATGCCAGGCGCTAAAATATCCATGGCTGCAACCGTTTTTCCATCATCATTTAAGCGCATGTAGAAAGATTTAATATCTTTCGGGTAGTTCTGTAAAACTACCGGGCCATTGAAATGCTCTTCAGCTAAATAACGTTCGTGCTCTGAATTTAAATCTACACCCCATGCCACTTTGTTTTCAAACTTCTTACCACAGTTTTCTAAAATAGTGATGGCATCAGTGTAATCTAAACGCACAAAGTCATTGTTAATGACAGAATTCAAACGATCGACAACCGTTTTATCAACACGCTGCTGGAAGAAAGCCATGTCATCTGCACGTTCATCAAGTACCGCTTGGAAGACATATTTCAACATTTCTTCAGCAAGATCAGCTGCGTCTGCTAAATCAGCAAAGGCAATCTCCGGTTCGATCATCCAAAACTCCGCTAAATGGCGGGTAGTATTTGAATTTTCTGCACGGAAGGTTGGACCAAAAGTATAAACTTTAGAAAGGGCACAACAATAGGTTTCAACGTTCAACTGGCCTGAAACCGTTAAGAAAGTTTCTTTGCCAAAAAAGTCTTGGTCGTAATCAACCTTACCTTGATCATTTAACGGCAAGTTTTCCATATCAAGTGTACTAACACGGAACATTTCACCCGCGCCTTCACAGTCACTACCGGTGATCAGTGGTGTACTGATCCAAAAGTAACCTTTGCTATGCAAAAAGCGATGTACCGCTTGTGCTAACGTATTTCGAACTCGTGTTACCGCGCCACCGATATTGGTGCGTGGGCGCAAATGAGCTTGTTCACGTAAAAATTCAATACTATGACGTTTTGCAGCCATAGGGTAAGTATCCGGGTCTTCAACTAAGCCGAGTACTTCAACTTTTTCTGCTTGTAGCTCAAACGACTGACCTTTACCTGGAGATTCAACTAGAATACCAGTAACTTTTACTGCAGCACCAGTAGTAAGTTTTAATACATCAGTCTGATAATTATCCAAATTACTCGGAGCAATTGCTTGAATAGCGTCAAAACATGAACCGTCATGTATCGCTAAAAATGAAATACCTGCTTTGGAATCACGACGTGTGCGGATCCAACCGTGAATAGTAATTGATTCATTGACCGGATATTTTCCTGCCAAGATATCAGTAATTGCGATGACTGACATTTAAAAGCCTCTTTTCTGTCAAAATTGTACTCAAATTTTAAGGATTGATATGTTACCTTGCTTGTAAGGTTTAACAAGTAAAAGTTGCTAAATCCGGTCTATATAAAAAGAAAAATTAGAAATTAGCGAAAAAAGGCGGTGCTAGTATGAAAATATCGATAAATGAGCGAAGGAATGCTGCAGATATATGGACTTATATTGTTAGGGCCTTGGCTATTATTGGTTGGATATTATTTGTCTTTGCGTTGATTGTCTCATACTACGCAGCGCCAGATTCCGATTATGGTATTTTGCGTTATCATAATATTGAAATTAGAAAGTTTTGGCTAACACCATTAACCGGCTATTTATATATCGTTTTATGGCTAAGTGCGTTAAGCAGTTACTTTTGCTTAATACTCGACAAATATCGTAGCCGACGTAAAAGCGATGGTAAGCATTTTAATATTTTATTGCTGCTGGTTATTACCATCGCATGGGTCAGTTTTATCTTAGTTCAAATTTCTGAAGCCAATGTCGGTTAATATTAGCTACTGAAACGTTTTAAGAAGCTTTAAAACAGTTATCATCATTTAATACCATCGCGATTGCATTGATCAGCAAAGTGACTTGCTCAGTATTGCTGATAAATGGTGGCATGATATAGATTAACTTACCAAAAGGGCGTATCCATGCGCCCAATTCGACAAAACGTTTTTGTATTTCTGCCATCTCTACATTTTCTGTCACTTCTACAACACCTATAGCACCTAAAACTCTGACGTCATTAACTCTCGTGTGATTTTTTAATGGCAATAGCTGTTGTTTAAAAACGGCTTCAATATTTGCTACTTGTTGCTGCCATTCATTACGTTTTAGAATGTTGAGGCTAGCATTGGCAACCGCACAGGCTAATGGATTACCCATAAATGTTGGTCCGTGCATAAAGCAACCTGCTTCACCGTTGCTAATCGTATTAGCAATTTCGTCTGTACATAATGTCGCGGCTAACGTCATGTAACCACCAGTCAATGTTTTACCTAGGCAGATAATGTCAGGGCTAATGTCAGCCCATTCACAGGCAAACAATTTCCCTGTTCGCCCTAAACCGGTCGCGATTTCATCGGCGATCATCAAAATATTATACTGATCACACAATTCACGACAGGCTTTTAAATAGCTTGGGTGGTAAATACGCATGCCACCAGCGCCTTGGACAATGGGTTCAATAATAAAGGCAGCAATATCATGATGTCGCTGCGCGAACATAGTGGCTAATATTTCAATGTCAGATGCATCCCACTCCTGATTAAAGCCAGTCACCGGCGCGGGAGCAAAGAGGTTTTTCATGAGCACAGGTTCAAATAGCTGATGCATACCGTTAACAGGATCACACACTGACATAGCAGCAAAGGTATCGCCGTGGTAACCATTTTTTACGGTCAATATTTTGTGCTTTTGTGGTTTATTTTTACTGTGCCAGTATTGTATTGCCATTTTTAATGCGACTTCCACCGCTACCGAGCCACTATCACTTAAAAAGACTTTGTTTAAACCTTTTGGTGTTATCTCAATCAGAGACTTTGATAATTCAACCGCGGGTTCATGAGTTAAACCACCAAACATGACATGAGAAAACTTCTCACTTTGCTTTATTAAGGCTTGGTTGAGTTCAGGATGATTGTAACCGTGCAGCACAGACCACCAAGACGACATGCCGTCGATAACTTTTTCACCACTCGCTAAGGTAATATAAACCCCATCAGCTGATTCTACCAAGTAAGAAGGCAAAGGGTTGGACATAGAAGTGTAGGGATGCCAAACATGGTTTTTATCAAATTCAAGTATTTCTGATTGTTTATTGTTCATATGTAAAGCTTGCTTAGGTAAATTAGTTGACATATTGATATTGGCGCATAGACTACCCGTTAATATTACGATATGCAATTTTCAAAAACGAGTGAATACCTATGACACAGCAAACATCAGCAGTAAATGAATCTATGCTTGATACCGGCGCGAATAATAGCAAACAAGCTAATAGTGAAATTCGTCATAATTGGCAAGCGCATGAAGTTAAAGCGTTGTTTGATATGCCATTTAATGATTTGATGTTTAAAGCACAAGTTATCCACCGCGAAAACTTTAATCCTAATGAAGTGCAAGTAAGTACATTATTGTCAATTAAAACCGGTGCATGCCCAGAAGATTGTAAGTATTGTTCGCAAAGTTCACGTTATAAAACTGACATTGATAAAGAACGTTTAATGGCTGTTGAAAAAGTACTTGAAGCTGCACAAGTGGCGAAGGACCAAGGTTCAACGCGTTTTTGTATGGGCGCAGGCTGGCGTAACCCAAAACCACGAGATATGCCATTAGTGGTGGAAATGGTTAAAGGTGTAAAAGCACTCGGGCTTGAAACCTGTATGACATTAGGCATGTTATCTGCCGACCAAGCCGATGAATTGCAAGGTGCAGGTTTAGATTACTACAACCACAACTTAGATACCTCGCCAGAGCATTATAATCAAATTATTACCACACGTACCTATCAAGACCGATTAGACACTTTAACTAATGTCCGCAGTTCAGGCATGAAAGTGTGTAGTGGTGGTATTGTTGGCTTAGGTGAAGAAAGCAAAGACAGAGCATCATTATTAGCCCAGTTGGCAAACCTTTCACCACAACCAGAAAGTGTTCCTATCAATATGTTAGTGAAAATTGAAGGTACGCCGTTATCAGATGTTGCTGACTTAGATCATTTTGAATTTATTCGTTGTATTGCTGTGGCACGTATCATGATGCCTAAGAGCCATGTTCGTCTATCGGCAGGGCGTGACGCAATGAACGAGCAAATGCAAGCTATGTGCTTTTTAGCGGGTGCAAACTCAATATTTTACGGCTGTAAATTGTTGACCACAGGCAACCCTGAAGCAAACAAAGACATGATGCTATTTGACCGTTTAGGAATTAACACGGAAACGATTGCAAGCTCAGAGATTGACGAAGCAAAAATTAAAACCGCCGTTGTTGATCAGCAACATAGCGATTTGTTCTATAACGCCGTTAATTAAACACAATGGCGTTTGATTTTTTAACTGCAGATGTTGAGCAACAAAAGCAGCGTACACGCTATCGTGCGCGCCAATGTGTTGCTGAGCAAAATGGTCGTCATGTCAAAATTAACGATGAAAATTACTTAAATTTTTCATCAAATGATTACCTCGGTTTAAATCATCATCCAGAAATAAATCTCGCTTTACTTGAAGGTGCTCAGCGCTTTGGTACCTGCGCTAGCGGGTCTAGCTTAATTACTGGCTATTCTTATGCACACCAAGCCTTGGAAAATGACATTTGTGATTGGCTCAACAAAGCCAATTGTTTGTTATTTGCTAGCGGCTTCTCGGCAAATAACGCCTTGATGCAGGCGCTAGGGCATAAAAGTTGTCAGCTTTATTTAGATAAACTTAGTCATGCCTCGCTCATTGATGGTGCGCTTAGCAGTGATGCAAAAGTAAAGCGCTTTTTACATAACGATATGAACCAGCTGCAAAAATTTTTAACCCAATGCCAGCAACACTCAGTCGACCAAGTTAATGCGACAAATAACGTTATTGTTTCTGAAGGCGTTTTTAGTATGGATGGTGATCAGGCCGATGTAGCTAATTTGGCCAAAATTTCGCAACAGCATCAAGCATTGTTATATTTAGATGACGCTCATAGTATTGGTGTTATCGGCGAATCTGGTGAAGGAAGTAGCAGTGTCGCTGATGTAGATATTGTTATGGCAACATTCGGTAAAAGCATTGCCACCAGTGGTGCATTTGTCGCTTGTGATAACGGGCTTGCAGAATACTTGATCAATTTTTCTCGCCATTATATTTATTCTACCGCGATATCACCGGCGTTAGCTTGGGCGACTAAAAAAAGTATTAGCATTATTCAAAACGAACATTGGCGTCGTGAAAAAATTGCAGAGCTTAGCCAATTACTCGCATCAAAGTTAACTGGCAACATACCATTATTAAAAAACGCATCATCAATACACGCGATTGTTATAGGCGACGAAACAGCAACGCTCAATGTTTGTCAAAAATTACGGAATAAGGGCATTTGGCTCACTGCTATTCGCCCACCGACCGTTCCAAATAACAGCTCGAGGTTACGTGTTACCATAACAGCGAGTCATGAAGTTAAAGATATCAATTACTTAGCTAATTGTATCAATGAGGTTATAGAATAATGGCCAAAATTACGAGCCGCCATAAAATAGCGAAATCTTTTGGCTCAGCCAGTGATTCTTATGATATATCAGCGCGTTTACAGCGTTATTGTGGTAAGCATTTAATGCCATGGCTACCCAATCGTAATGATTTAACCGTCTTAGACTTAGGCTCAGGCACAGGTTTTTTTACCGAGATTTTAGCCAGTCGATATCAACAAGTGATCGGCTTAGATATATCTAAAAACATGCTGAAATTTGCCCAAGAAAATCGTCACCAAGCGATTTCTTGGTTAGAAGCCGACGCTTATAAAATACCGTTACAGAATAACAGTGTTGATTTTGTCTATTCAAATCTGATGATCCAATGGTGTGACCCATTAAACTTAGTATTGGACGAAGTGATGCGAGTTTTAAAGCCGGGTGGGCTGTTTGTCTTTAGCACGCTCGTTGAGGGTACTTTGTTTGAATTAAAATCTTCTTGGGCGCAAGTTGATGATGATCAGCACGTGGTTGACTTTAAACCCGAGCAGCACATCAGGTCATTTCTTGATGGTGTAGATCGTAAGTTATTGAATGCTAAGCAACAAGACATTATTTTAGAATATGAAAACGTTCTACATTTAGCCCATGAACTAAAAAGCCTTGGTGCAAATCATGTACCTAACAAAAAGAGCAAAGGTTTAGCAGGCAAAGATAAATGGCAGAAAATGACCACAAGTTATCAAGATTTTATCGAGCCTAATAATATCTATCCTGCTACTTATAAAGTGTTTTCTGGTTTAGTCGTTAAACTAAGCGATTAAATTTTAACTAAATTATAGCTATTTGCTCCCTTATAAAGAGTTAAGAAAAATGTTGAAAATATTCGTTACTGCCACCGATACCGATGCGGGGAAAACCTACGCTGCACAAGCTTTGGTCAAGGCTTTTGTTGCTGAAAATAAAAAAGTAGCTGTTTATAAGCCTATCTCGGCGGGCTGTATGCGTGTTAACAATGAGTTAGTAAACGAAGATGCGCTGTTATTACTAAAACAGTCAAATTGCCAACAAGAAATTTCACAGGTAAACCCTATTGCATTTGAACCGCCTATTGCGCCTCATATTGCTGCCGCTGAAATGCAAAAAGTGATAAGTTTAACGGATATAAAAAAAGGCTATGACGAAGTTATAACTGCAGATGCAGATGTTGTTATTTGTGAGGGCGCTGGTGGTTGGCGACTGCCTTTAGGCCAAGGGCAATACTTGTCTGAATTTGTGCAAGAAAGTTGTCAGAATGTGCTACTTGTAGTCAATATGAAACTTGGCTGTTTAAATCATGCAATATTAACCTATGAGTCAATTGTCGCAGATGGCCTTAATTGTGTAGGTTGGATAGCGAATTGCCCTGAAAATATGCCTTATTTAACAGAAAACATTCAAGAGCTAACAGCACTATTGCCGATACCTAAACTCGCAGAGTTGCCTTTTGAACTCGATATTAGCATCGCAGCAAAGAAAATAGACCTTTCGCCATTAACCATGCTGCGATAAATTATTTAACTTAAAGGCTGATACTGCAAAAATAATAACATCAGCCTATAAAGTTTATCTATGCTTCAGGCTATTTAAGCTAGAGCCTTCAAAACCTCTAATCTACAGTCTTTTTTTTTCATCAATAATACAGATTTATGCTAATCGTTTAGTGAAATTTACAATAAGTAGGCTAAGTTGTCATCTGAACTAATCACCGCTTTTTCACCGGCTTTAAATAAATAACCAGAAGCTTTATCTGTTACGCCTGATGCTAAGGTCATGGTATTTTTTTTGATATCTAATGCCGTACCTTCAACAATAGCGACTATCGGCGTTGTCGGATTAAGTATCATGAATTCTGCTAAACGCTGTGCACGTGTTTCTCCATTATGGCCCGGTGGATTATGATCGGTGTAATGAGGATTAAGTTGAAAATCTACCAATTGAACGGCATTGAAGCTTTCTGGCTCTATAATTGGCATATCATTAGTGGTGCGAATAGAAAGTCCAGCGACATTAGAGCCCGCACTCCAGCCGATGTAAGGCATGCCTTGAGCAACTTTATGCTGAATGGGCGCAATTAAGTTGTTTTGATACAGCTGGTGTAATAAGTGAAATGTGTTACCGCCACCAACGGCGATGGCTTTCGCCTGATTAATTGCGCTGATCGGGTCATCATATTGATGTATGCCGCGAACTTTAACGTCAATTTTGCTCAGCGCATTTTGTACCATGGCGGTATAGTCATCATAATTTACCGTAACACCGGCATAAGGAATAAATAGCAGTTCGGTAACCCCATTAAGCTTGGCCTTTATCATGGTTAAAGCATGATCTAAATATGCTGTTTCACCAACACGTGAACTGCTCAGCAGTAGTAGGTTTGCATTTTCAATGGTCAAATTTTTCCCCTTATTTCATTTCGTTAACTTGTGGCATTTTACCCGATTTATAATTTGAAAGTTATGCCTTTAATGTTTTAATTCAGCCGAGCAGGCTAATGCGATAAAGCCAGAGCGGGTTTTGTATTTTGAAGATTTAGCCACCCGATCATCAATTTGCTTTATTAATAGCTCTGGTAAGGTCACATTTATTTTATGACTTTTCCCCATGTAAGGAATAATGTCAAAATCGAGTATTGCCCAAATAGGTGATGCGACTGAAGATAGTAACATATGCTCTTCAATCGTCTTTGCATGTGGCACTTTCTCACCATACTCAACCAATACTTTCAAGTGTGAGGCCGTCGCTTCATTTAACAGCAACAGCCCCTCATCCATGGTCAGGGCTTTAACCTGACAACCGGGTAAATCTACTACTGAAAATAGGTAATTATTTTCTTCTGGATTACGTACAACTAAAACCGGGTATTTCATGTCTTTCACCTTTATTTCAACAATAAACCACTATAACCCCGCTAACCTCAAATGTCCACGCCGAAACAACCCTAAGGGTTATTTGTTGATTGTCGATTATAACCCTGAAAACCCCTTGAAGGCTTTAAATTGCAACCCCTGTAACTCCACTCTTGTTTGGAGTGACTGTTCACTTACTCTTTATGACTTTATTTATATTTAAATTGATAATCTTTTTGGCTTTTGTCTCTGTAAATAAAATATTAAGAAAACAATTAGAAAATAGGGTTGCTAGAGTGCTCATAAACGATATTATTGAATTATATGGCAGCGTCGAAAAAGCTTTATATAGGAATGCACACCTGACGTTTTAAGTCGGGAATCGTATCAATATCAAGAAAAAAACATGACGTTTATCATGTTAAATATCAGCATCCATACGGATAACTGTGAAGGTAAAATTTAAAAATTTGGCCGCTTGTTTATTATAAATAACCAGCATGGTTAGCACTAAGAATAGGGTAACTTATGGTATCTAAAAATTTGTAAGTTTCCGATTAGCTATGGCACGCGACGCTGATTAATTTCCGAAAATAATTTTGTTTTATAAAGCTAGTAAGGTGGAATTACCAATAATTTTCAAAACTAAAATGTCCAGATGAACGTCTTAAGTGTTTTTTAAAACCAAGGGCTAATAGCATATCTCGAGTGTCATGCACCATGGCCGGGTTGCCACATAAGTAAAAAAAACTACTTTCTGTATTGGCTGATAGTTTAACCGCTGCTATTAAGCGACCATCTTGAAGTAATTCAGGGATACGACCTGAAAGTATGTCGTGGTGTTTTTCGCGAGATACTATCGGTAGGTAAATGAGTTTGCCGTTATATTCTGCTTGTAAATTTACGATCCGCTCTTGATAGACTAATTCTTGGCGCGTACGCACCGCATGAACTAGAACCAGGTTTTTAAAGCGCGTTTTAGTTTCATTTTCTGCTAGCAAGGAAAGAAAAGGGCCAATTGCTGTCCCTGTCGATAATAGCCAAAGATCGCTAACAGGGTCAGGGATCTCGTTTAATGTCATAAAGCCACTTGGCTTCTCACCAACGTAAATCTCATCTCCAATAGCTAAATGGGCAAGCTTAGGGCTTAAATCACCGTCAGGTACATCAATAATTAGAAACTCCATTTGATTTTTGCCAAGGTGATGATTTGGCGAATTAACAAATGAATAGGCACGCCTAAGCCAGTTACCATTTTCGTCTTTTAAGGCCAACTTGGTGAATTGTCCAGCGAGGTAGTCGCCAATGTCAGCTTTTACCGTGATAGAGAATTCATTTTCAGTCCATTGTTGGTGACGAACGACTGCTCCCTTGGTAAAGCCCGTTAAGTTGGTAGTCATAGCGTGCTCCTATCGAACTCATTGTTATTGTTATATGCTTAACTATAGAACTACCGTATTATTTTATGTGAAATTATTTATCAAAGTGGGATCACAATTTGAAAGTCTATGGTGATAATCAATCAGGAAATTGCTATAAAGTACAACTTACTTGTGCTTTGCTTAATATTGAGTATCAATGGTTACCCATTGACATTCTAAAGGGCGATAATGCGACCGCTTCTTTTCTCAGCAAAAGCCCTAATGGAAAAATTCCATTACTGGAGTTAGACGATGGCCGTTGCTTGATTGAATCGAATGCCATTATTAATTATTTAGCTAAGGGAAGTCATTTATTACCCAATGACGCTTTTGCATTAGCAAAAGTTCAACAGTGGCAGTTTTTCGAACAATACAGCCATGAGCCGTATATTGCTGTTGCCCGATTTATAGCTAAGTACCTAGGTTTACCAGAAAGTAAGAAAGCGGAATATGAATCTAAGCAAGAAGGGGGTTATAAAGCCCTTAAAATAATGGATAAACAATTACAGTACAGTGACTTCTTAACCGGAGCGCAATTGACAACTGCTGATATTGCCTTGTTTGCGTACACACATGTTGCCGATGAAGGTGGATTTGATTTGTCACAGTTTTCTGCGCTCAATGATTGGCTAGAGCGCGTAAAAATGCAAGCGCACTTTATCTCAATGCCTAGCTAAAGCTTGTGCTTTTCAACCTCTTCAAGGTTGATCATGTAAGCGTTTCTACCAATACCGTGAAACTCTTCATCAGTAAAAACAAGGGTATTTTCATCCAGAAAAGTTATTGCTTCTTTTTGGGTTACTAAACCTAGATCAATGCGATATTTATCACCAGAGAAAAAATCATCGCCATGCCAATTTTCAAATAACCAAATGCGCTGAGAATCAAGTAGCGCAAGTCGCTTTCTGTTTGGACTTAATGCAGCAGATGTTACCCAACAAAGTTTTTCAGCGAAAGTGCAGGTTTCAAACTTACTGATCTTTTTTGCATCATAATTAGCAGCGTGATCACCAATCTTATATAAAGTTGTTATACCGTTAAACGGCTCTGTACGATTTTTAGTAAAAAGATAAAGATGTCTTTTGTAGAAAATGAACGCCTCAACATCGAACTCCATTTCATCTGCTTTAGGAGGAAAGCTAGTATGCTCAGGGTATCTGAACTTAATTATTTCTGCCTGTGTAGTTTCACCCTTGATATCAATAGGGTTCTCTATCTTGTATATAGTTAGCCATTTGCGCAGATTGTCATTATTACCAAAATCTCCCAAAAAGAAGTGCCCAAAATCATCTTGAGTCATATCTTCCCAATCAATATTTTTAGCGTTTGAGACCCTGATTTCTTTATCAATACCACCGGTTTTGTTAAGTTGATACAACTTAGCTTGATCACCGCCATCATTAATGGCCCAAAGCTTTAAATCCTTATCAAATTCAATGCCCGATATTTCCTTTAACTGTTCGTCAATAGTGGCATATTTATTTTTATATAGCTGGTAGGTTGCGCCCGCTATAATGATGAACACCGCAATGGCACATCCGGTAAAAAATCCAGCCAGCGTTTTTTTCATAGATATTAAAACCAATAAAGTGTAGCAAATTTAATAGCGCGCAAGCATAGCAAGGAAATGGCACTATTACTTGTCTCAATTTGTAAAAAGCAGTAGCAGTTCATCTTTAATGCAATTAACGCGGCAACAAGATAGTTTGTAATTGTTTATTAATGGATGGCGAAAAGTACGCTGCATTATAGAAATAACACTATGCTTAAAAATAAGTAACCTGAATACCATATAAATTATATACGCTAATACCACTATTTTTAATGCTATCTACGTTGCATTCAAAGGTGTTTACTCGGTACTCATCTGGAACTGATAACCATAAGTTTACCACTAACAATGGGGTGTTCAGCACGTAAATTTGATTTGATTCATTTAATATTTATAACGTTATAGCGTTGGTATATCAGCAATTATTTCGATTTCAGGTTAAATAAACTCGATATTTTATTGGAGTGCATATGAAAAAGTTAATAATCCACTCATTTTTAATCATGACATTGTTTTTGCTCGCAGCCTGTCAATCTATGAATGCACCACAAAATAATTACAGTAATGCCGCAAAAACTAACCTCTTCTTAGATGATGAATTTAGCGGTTATGAAAATATTGTTATAGAGAGTGAAAATGAAATATTCGCTTTAAGTGAAGAAATGAAAACAATGGCGAAAAGAGTCGGTTTGGAGCGTGGGGCTCGTAACAAAGCGACAACGCTAATCAATCATTTTTTTAACCCCGAAAATATCAACCTAACCTACCGTACAGGCGCTAATGTGATTGCGACTGAAGCGTTTAAAAATAGAGAAGCTAACTGCTTGTCATTAACCATTATGGCGTACGCAATTGCTAAAGAAGCCAAGTTAGATGTTGCTTTTCAAAGTGTTGATATTCCTGAGTATTGGGTGCGTAATGGTGATGTTAATATGTTAACCGGCCATATAAACTTAACTGTGTTAGAGCAAAAAACAGCTCAAACGCTATTGTTTTTTGAGCGTTCGCAAATTGAAATTGATTTTGATCCCTTTGTATTGAAAAAGTCATTCCCTAAGCAAAGGATCAATAAACATACTGTTCTTGCGATGTTTTATAATAATAAAGGCGCTAACGCTCTCATCAAAAGAGATTATCTTAAGGCATATGCTTATTTGAAATCCGCCGTTAGCGTTGACCCTGATTTTTCTTCTGCGTGGGGCAATTTAGGTATTTTATATCGCTTCAAAGGCTATGAGCAAAGCGCGATGGAAATCTATCGTTATGCTATAAATTTAAATCACAGCAACTTAACCGCTATGGCAAATTTAAGCATGCTATTACATGTAAACGGCGCTTATGACGAAGCAAAGCAACTAGACTCACATATTATGCGTAGACGTGCGAACAATCCATATTATTACTCACTACTGGCTGATGAAAAGTTTCATCAAGGTGCATATTCTGCCGCAATAAACCATTATAAAAAAGCAATAAAACTCAATAATAACATCCATGAGTTCTATTTTGGTTTAGCCAGAGTTTATTATATGTTGAAGGATATAGATAAAGCAGAAAGTTACATGCGTAAAGCAATAAGAAAAAATCGCGTAGCTCATTTTGAAGAACAATACTTAGCAAAATTAAGTATTTTACAGAAAATGAACTAAGTATCGATATGACAACAATGCCTTTAAAGTCTTACTTCTTACTTATTGTTATAAGTTTATCTAATGCCTGTAGCGTTGAAAATTCGGGTGTTAGTCACACGGTTAACGTGCCAAAAGAAGCCGTGTTACAGCACTTATATTATTTATCTTCTGATGCCTTAAAGGGGCGAAAAATTGGTACGAAAGGCGGAAAGTTAGCGCAAAACTATATTGTAAGTCAGCTCGAACAACACAATATAGCGCCATTGTCGGAAAATTATTTTGCAACATTTACCATTAAAAATCGCTTTAAGTACATCAGGGGAAAAAACGTTATTGGCGTCATTAAGGGCACACAATTTCCAAATCGCTTTATTGTTTTGTCCGCACATTTTGACCATATCGGTAGTAAAGGTCGTCAAATTTATAATGGCGCTGATGACAATGCTTCTGGTACCTCAGCGTTACTTCACTACGCAAAGCTTATCAAGCAAACGCCATTGCGACACAGTGTCATCGTTTTATTTACTGATGGTGAAGAGGAAAACTTAACTGGGGCAAAAGCTTTTATCCGTGAAAACACAGAATTACTGCCTGATATTTTGTTAAATATTAACCTCGATATGCTGGCTGGCACAGGGTCTACTAAAAAATTGCATTATATAAGCCGAGGGCTAAAGCAGGTATTAACACCAGATAAGATAATCGCGTTGCGACAACAAAACTATGCGCTCCCTTTAAAAAAAGGCTTTAGGCAGCAAAGCCGCGGGGTAGAAAAATTTATACGCTGGGAATTAGCAAGTGACCATGGTGCTTTTTATAAACAAAAAATACCCTTTATCTATTATGGCGTTGGCCTTCATAAGCACTACCATCAAACGACTGACATTTATGAAAATATAAACCAAGCGTTTTTTTTACTGGCTGTCGCTACGATATACCAGCAAATTAGCTTTATTGATCAAAATCTATAAATTATTAAACGGGGCTACTCAGCTGAGTCAAAAACACGTTATAATGCTGATTACTCTTAAAATTAATTAAAATGAGGTTAACTCATCAATGGAAAAGCGATTTATAACAGCGCAAGAGTTACTTGAAGATTCATTTCGTGTTGCTGCAAAAGTTTATGAAGACGGTTTTAGACCGCAGTTTATTGTGGGTATTTGGCGTGGCGGTGCACCGATTGGTATTGCAGTACAAGAATACTTTGACTTTAAAAAAGTGGAAACTGACCACATTGCCGTTCGAACTTCTTCTTATTATGGTATTAACCAGCAAAGTAAAGAGATAAAGGTGCACGGTTTACACTATATCATTGAGAACGCAAATGCTGATGATGGCTTGTTAATTGTTGATGATGTTTTTGATTCTGGTCGCAGTATTGAAGCCTTAATAAGTCAAATGAAAAAGTTAACACGTAATAATATGCCGAAAGACGTCAGAATTGCCTGTCCTTGGTATAAACCAAAAAATTCAAAAGTTGATTTAGTACCTGACTACTATGTGCATGAGTCAACCGAATGGTTGGTTTTTCCGCATGAATTATCAGGATTAACCCCTGAAGAAATATCACACGGTAAAAAAGATTTAGCCAATATTCTAGATTTATTCGAATAGCTTTTATGGTCTTACTCGTCTTCAACTAACGCAAAAGCATTTTCTTGCGTTAGTTGTTTTAGTGTCAGCCCCGCGGTAGCGAAAAATAACTGGCAGATGAAATTACAAACTTGTTCAATACTGGCTAATGCATTATGTTACTTGATATAAAGCGTATTTTTACTTGGTCGTAACGCATGAATATAAAAATAACTCTACTATTTAGCTGCCTTTTCTCGGTAACTAGTACTAGTTGGGCAAAAACACCACTGGTTTTATTGTCTATTGATGGCTTTGCTCAACGCTACATTGAGCAATATCAACCCGACACTTTAATCTCACTCATTGAAAATGGCACGAGCGCAAAAGCATTATTACCGGTGTATCCAAGTAAAACCTTTCCTAATCATCTCAGCATTATTACCGGTCGCTATCCAGCAAATCACGGTATTATTCATAATGATTTTTATCACCGCGATATTGATAAAGCGTATCAACTTGGTGATGGAAAAAACGATGCCCGTTGGTTAACCGCTGATCCGCTTTGGCATATTAATGAAATGCAAAGTAATAAGTCAGCAGTTTATTTTTGGCCCGAATCGGAAACCCCTAGAGATAATAAAACAGCAAGTTACTATTACCCCTACAAACATTTTACGCCAAATAGCGAAAGGTTAGCACAAATACTTGCCTGGTTGCGCTTACCTGAGGCAGAACGACCAAGCTTTATTGCCGGCTATTTTGCCAGTGTAGATGACGCCGGTCATGACTATGGTGAAAACTCACCAGAACTGATTAATGCGATTAGTCAACTCGATAAGTTACTGGGGAATTTTATTCAGCAAATAAATCAAGAGTTTAATGGTAATGTAAATGTCGTCATTGTTTCCGATCATGGTATGACTACAATAGATAAACGTCATGTTATCGACTGGAATAAAAATAACGTTGAGGGGGTAAAGGTAATTAACGGCTCTACTCAATTGTATTTATATAGTGATAACAAGACTAAATTACAACAAAGTATCGCGCTATTTAAAAGTAGTCAACGCACGGATAAACAGTTGAATTATCGCATATTCGAATATCCAAATTTCCCCAAGCATTGGCATCTAAATAGTGAAAGTTCTGTGGTGCCTAATGCTATTATTGATGCCTCGCCATCATATATTTTTAGCAAAGGCGACTCGCATATCGATCCTGAAACACATGGTTATGATCCTAAATTTCAACGTGATCTTGACGCGATTTTTATTGCGGTAGGGCCATCATTTAGCAAGAATAAACAAATAAACGCGTTTGAAAATATTCATATTTTACCAATATTGACCAGAGCGCTTGGATTAAATGACGTTAGTAATATTGATGGTAATTATCGAATTGCCGAGCAGATAGTAAAATAAGATGATGAGTCGGTGATGCTATTTACGTTTACCCTCGTTAAAGGGCATCAAGTTGCGTCAGGAAGGGCCAATGATCCACGCTTTGTCGATGGTACTATTGCTGCACAATTACCATTTTTTAATGATCTAGGTTTATCGCTTAGACATTATCATCGAGCAACGTTAAACGCTGAATTTGATTGTAAGTCTATTACATTAAAACAATGCGATTACCATTTTAAGCAAGTGAAGTGGCATCCGAAAATGCCTGCAGAAGACTTTAAGTTTTGTCGTTGCCATATTTGGCTAGATAAAAAATCGTATTCTGCACTAATTTATCAACCACAAGTAGTGACTAAAACAGAGCATTTTCAGCCCCAAAATCAATTAGAAATACTGGCACCATTTATTAAAGATGTTAGGTATGGTGATACGCTAACGTTAGATGTTTTACCTTCAGCTATCACAATGGTTGAGGGGTAATGTCCATTAATCAAGTTACATTATTACCGATGCTTTGTGGGTTGTGATCCACTTGCCATCATTTCCGACAAAAAATATCGTCCACATCGAAGGTTTTCACTAAAATTACTTTTCATTAACATGCATAATAAGGTATGTTTTATCTACATCGAATCTTTAAATAATTACCCTATGCAAATAAGTTATATTGCTCGTCAAGCTATTCTAGACCGAAATAATCAAACTGTTGGTTATGAACTTTTATTTAGAGATAGTCCTGAAAACAAATTTCCTGAAATTGATCAGGATATTGCGAGTTCTAAGCTCATCATACAAAACCATTTCCAGGGTGATATTCAATCGGTTAGTTTAGGTAAATTAGCCTTTATTAACTTCACAGAAAAATGCCTAATTGATAAATATCCGTTGATGTTTGATAAAGCGACAATTGTCATTGAATTGGTAGGGCATCAGTCAGCCAGTGAGCGATTATTAAAGATTGTTAAATATTACCATGACAAAGGCTATAAAATAGCGCTTACGGAATACGACTTAAACGAAAAGTGGGATGTGTTATTTCCTTATATCGCGATGATAAAGGTTGATGTTGAAGTCATCAATGCCAAGCGTTTGCGCCCAGTTATTGAACGTCTTAAGTCGTTCGACATTAAATTAATTGCCGAAAAAGTTGAAACCAACTTTCAGCTCCAGTCTTTAGCAGAAGTAGGCTTTAATTATTATCAAGGTTTTTTCTATCATGAGCCTGAAATTATTGAGGGGCAAACCTTAGTTCCCATTAAGTCACAGATGCTACATTTGATCAGTGAAACCTTTAATATGCCATTAGATTTTGACCATATCGCTGAAATTATTGGCCATGATGTCAATTTAACCGTAGGTTTGCTTAAATTAGTCAACAATGTGTCAACCGGAACACGCGTTGAAATAACGTCATTAAAGCAAGCGGCAGCTTATTTAGGCGAAGAAAAGCTCAAGCAATTTGTTACGATTTTAGCGCTATCAAAACTTACTTCTGATAAAACCAGTGAAGTATCAAGACAGTCATTGATAACCGCAAAGCTGATGTCAAATCTGGCGAAAGAAAGTGCTTTTATCGAAATTAGCGACTTTGCCTTTATTACCGGTTTATTAAGTGCTATTGAAGTTATTTTGAGTATGCCAATGGACGAAATATTAAAGACAATGCCATTAGCCAAACCCATTGAAGAAGCACTAGTCAATCATAGTGGCTTATTAGGGAAGTTATTAGAGTTAACCACAAATTATATTACCGGTAGTGGTGAAAATATTCAGCAATTGACTGACTTGTATGGCCTTGATGGCAATTTTATTCATAAAGAATTTGTTAGTGCCAGTAACTGGTGTAAGTCATTGGGTGTCTAGTATTATTTATCAGATAAAAAAAGAGCGTATGTTAGTACGCTCTCTTAAATTTCAATCGTTAGTGTAAATCATTCGTTTTCGGTAAGCTTATCTTGCGTACGTTCTAAAAAGTCACTTGCATCATGGCGTTCATGCAATTGAGTTGACAACTCACCCCATGTTTTATTAACCACAACACCACGTTTTACCGCAGGGCGTTGATCAATTTCTTTCGCCCAACGCATAACATTTTTATAAGATGCTAGATCTAAGAATTCGGCAGCTTCATATAGGCGATTTAATGCAAGGGCACCATACCAAGGCCAAATTGCAATATCGGCAATGGTATATTCATCGCCACACATATAATGATTATTTTCAAGATGCTTATCTAATACGTCAAGTTGACGCTTAACTTCCATTGAAAATCTGTCAATGCAATATTCGATTTTTTCAGGTGCATACGCATAAAAATGACCGAAACCACCACCTAGATAAGGTGCACTGCCCATTTGCCAGAATAACCAAGACATACACTCGGCGCGTTTTTCTTCACCTGGCATAAAGGCATTAAACTTTTCCGCTAAGTAAAATAAAATCGAGCCAGACTCAAATAAACGAATAGATTGCTCACTACTTTGATCTAGCAAAGCCGGTATTTTAGAATTTGGATTAATCTCAACAAAACCGCTACCAAATTGATCACCTTGGCTAATATCAATGAGGAAAGCATCGTATTCTGCTTCTTTTATACCCAGTGCTAGCAACTCTTCAAACATAATGGTTACTTTAACGCCATTAGGTGTTGCTAAAGAATAAAGCTGAAAAGGGTGCTTGCCTTTGGCTAACACTTTATCATGTGTTGCCCCTGAAATAGGGCGATTAATGCTTGCCCAATTACCACCGTTATCAGTATTCCATTGCCAAACTTTCGGTGGAATATAGGAATTTTCGTCGCTCATGCCATCTCCAAATAGTTGTTAAATGATACGATTACTACGTTAAGCGCAATACTTTACAAATACTAGTACTTCCCTTGATATTTTAATACCTTATTGCTATCAGTTAGACAATAAAGAACGATTCTTTTGTTTCCAGATAACATTTTTTTCTGATAATAATCCTAGTATTAACCTTGTTGCTAAGGCTTGGAGCTTAATCGCAATAATATAAACTTTGTAGATGATGAACTTTTAAACTAAAAGCCGCTATATGAAAACAGGAACAAAAAGCATATATTAGCAAAAAATATAATGATAATAATCACTGATGGTATTAGCGTGACCAACTTAAGTATCAACATAAGCAAAAAAATATTATTCACTGTT
This sequence comes from uncultured Colwellia sp., assembly GCA_913061475.1. Lineage (GTDB taxonomy): Bacteria > Pseudomonadota > Gammaproteobacteria > Enterobacterales > Alteromonadaceae > Cognaticolwellia. The sequence continues at coordinate 232,995 of CAJXUN010000001.1, forward strand.
GCACTGGCAAGTGTATTAGCGGGTTGTGCAAATATTGTCGAGCATAAAACAAGGATATTTAAAGGTGAAAATCTTATCACGCCTTATTCTGGGTTTTTATCCGGTTGGCGTTTGTTGATTGAAGATAAAGAAAACTACCACTCTAGAATGTGGCAACATCCTGTTCATGGTTTTAATGACGCCTATGTCGTTAGTGTTAGCACACCAGAACGTAAGGCACTGTCTCAGATCCGTAGCGTTATAGACATGCCTGGCTATAATAGCTGTGTAAAATTCTCAACATTAACATTATCGTCAACTTCAAATAGCAGCTATCCAAGCGAGTTATGGCAAACATATTGTAAAAAAAAGGATGGCAGTGAAGCAAAAATTTTACATCTTATTTTACAAGGGCAAGATAGTTTTTATCATGTTCAGAAAATTTGGCAGGGCTACATTGTTGCCCAAGAAATAACTGAGTGGCAAGAACGTTTTCAAAAAATTTATCTTTGTGACAGCAGAGTCGATAAGTCGAATTGTCCTGAAATATCCAGTGAGTAAAACTTTTACGTTAAAAGGGTAGCAATCTTGTTACCCTTGTTAACTTTTGCTCAATGTCGGGAATAATAACTATTTTTTATCGTCACATTCTTCGCCATGACAGGTATTAAGCTTTGCTAATTCGGCTTTATCTTTTGCTAAGACTTGTTGCAAATCTTCTTTTCGTTGCTTAACCGCAACACCATAACTATGATCGTCACCCCATAAGTTTGCCAATAAACGTAGTGATTCATGATCATGATCTGAAAATAGTTTGCCCGCACGCTGAGCGGTTTTATCATCATTGCCAAGTAATTTAAGCGCTTCAATCCCCAGATTAAGTGCAGAATCAAAGGTTTCGCGTTTAAATATCGTAATACCTATGTTCATCAATTCATAGGCATGTCGTCTATCTCTGGCGCGGGCGACAACTTTTAAATTAGGAAAATGCTTGGCTGCTAACTTCGCTAATTCAATGATTTTATCCGCATCATCAATAGCAATAACCAGAAGTTGCGCTTCGTTTGCACCCGCTGCTTCCAATAAATCTTGTCTTGATGCATCGCCGTAATACACTTTATTACCAAAGCGTTTTAGCAGCTCTATTTGGCTTGGGCTATGGTCCAAAATTGACAAGTGGTAGCCTTGTGCTGATAATAAACGTCCAACTATTTGTCCGAATCGACCATAGCCTGCAACTATAACTTGAGTGGTTGGCTCTATTTCTTCAGTTGATTCATAAGCATGATCTGAAATTGCCTTTTTATCGATAACTTTATCGTAAAAGATTAACAATAAAGGTGCTAACAGCATCGATATGGCGACAACTAATGTCGTAAACTTGGTTTGTGTTACATCTAGTATTTGCAATGATGAAGTGAGCGAAAGTAAGACAAAAGCAAATTCACCACCTTGCGCTAGCGCTAAGGTAAATAGATACTTTTGTTTTCCTGATAATTTAAACATTACGCTTAAAAAGTAAAGCACCAAGGCTTTAATCACAATGAGGCCGAAAACTAACGCTAAAATCGTACCAAACTGTTGTCCGAACAATTCAAAATCAATTGAAGCTCCAACAGTAATAAAAAACAAGCCCAGTAATAAGCCTTTAAATGGCTCTATATCTGCTTCCAATTCATGTCTAAAGTCACTTTCCGCTAAAACCACTCCTGCTAAAAATGTGCCTAAGGCTGGAGACAAACCTATTTTTTGCATTAAAACGGCAATGGTAATCACCAAAAATAACGCAAAAATGGTAAACAATTCACGTAACTGCGTATTGGCGATATATCTAAATACCGGCGCTGAAATATATTTACCGGCAAAAATTATCGCTGCAATAACCGTTATAGAAATTAGCACCTGGCCATAAACTGGGAAATGCTCAATTAAATTACCATGCGATTGCACACTTGTAACACCTGATAAGTCAGCAAACGCCAATAAAGGTAATAGGGCTAATATGGGAATAACGGCAATATCTTGAAAAAGTAACACCGAAAAAGCATTTTGTCCGGCCTCTTGTTTAATCCAACCTTTTTCCGCAAGTGTTTGTAATACAATGGCTGTAGAAGAAAGTGCTAGCATTAGGCCAATAGCCATAGCGGTTTGCCAGCGTAATTCCAAAATATAAAAACATCCGGCAAATAAAATTAATGTTGAAAGGGTGACTTGCAGTCCACCTAAACCAATGATCGAATGCCTAAGTTTCCAGAGTCTAGAAGGCTGTAGCTCTAAGCCGACTAAAAAAAGCATCATAACAACACCAAATTCAGCAAAGTGCATAACATCAGTTTGGTCGCCAACTATGCCTAGCAGAAAAGGCCCAATCAAAATGCCGGCTAATAAGTAGCCCAGAACAGAGCCTAAGCCTAAGCGTTTCGCAATGGGCACGGCAACTATCGCAGCAGCAAGGTAGATCAAAGCAATTTCTAACATAATTTATCCATTTTGATATTTTTGTTGTAATTTTCGTAACTTGTTTATAAATGTAGTTTTTAATTATTAATCGACTTTACGGCGCTTACCACTCTCTGCACGCTTCTTATTCTCACTTTGAACGTAAACCGTATCAGTTGTTGCCATGCTTGCATGACCTAGATCTTCTGAAATATCTTTGAGAGGGCGCCCACGTTCAATTTCCATACTTGCACCTGTATGTCTTAACCAGTGTGAAGATGCTTCTTTTAGCTTTAATGCCTTATTAGCACTTTCCGATCGGCGCATATTTTCATAAGCGTGGTCGAAAACACTTTGTACTAATCGTCGTAAATGCCGAGAAGTCATGCCGCCTTGACCTCGTACTTTTTCAACAAGGATCGTATTTTCATTACTAGATGGCAAACCTAATAAGCCGCGTGATGCACGATAACGCTCTAAAAAGGGCAGAAAATCAATAGGAACGGTTATATCGCGGAGTTTTCTACTTTTGCCAAATACTTTAAGCCACCAGTTTTCATCCTCATCTTGCCAAAAATGGCTCATAACAGGAGACCAATTCGGCCGTTCAGATAACTCAGAAATCCTTAAAAACAGGGTTTTTAAGGCAGCAATAACGAATAAATTTCGTTCAAAAATAGGGTTTTCATTAGCCATGTCTACAGCAGTATCTAAAACATATTGCCATTGGCTAGCGGTTAAACGTTTGATTTCTTTAACTTGTGAGTCAATGATAAAGTGACGGCAATCTTTTTTAGCAATTTGTGCGGGGTTACCAATACAGAAATCTTCGGACATTAAGTAATTATAAAAAGCGATAACCGCGGTAAACATTGATGTCAGTGTTTGTTGTGATGGACGATATTTTTTCTTATCAACAACATATTGAGATTTGAGACTTTTAGGCGCTTGTATTTTAAATGGAAACCAATGTTCATTAGCTGACGAATAACCATTGGTGATCCTAAAGCGTTCTTGATTTGACGTACCGATCCACGTTACCGGTGGCTGCCAACAAAAGTCAGCATATTCAAGAAAGTCAGACTTACGCAATTGGTCAATCGGTTTTTTCTTCTCGATAAAAGACCAAAGAAGAAAACGTTCTACGTCATTTCTAAATCTGTCATAGGTATGTGCAGATTTGTTTCTGCCAATGTAAGTCAGAAAAACTTTGCCCCAATTAAATTGCTCAAGCCACCAGGGTTCATTTGAAGAGAATATTTTATCTAGCTCAGGATAGTCATCAAAATCGAAATCGCATAAATCTAGATATGGCGGATATAAAGGAACAGGTTTAGTTAATAACATTTTATTTTGCATTCTAGCTATCAAGAATCAGATGAAGCCAGTCTAATGCATTATATGCACTATGTCCAATACTGAAGAGTATCGGACATAGTGGGGTGTTTGTTTGATGTGAGTGTCTGTCTTGTGATTACCGTCAGATTTTAAAATCTGAAATTGGCTTATAACACCGTTTATAACGCTTTTTTGCTATGTACATTATTTTACTAAAAAGTTAGCTGTTTTGCTCCAGGCATTAAAAACTTGTTCACGTTATTCAGTTACTAGGGAAAGTTTATTAATACACCCGATCACCAAATACTCACGGCCTTAAAAAATATACTTGTTCTTTAAAACCTATAATCTCAATATATCGTGGTAACTGGCGACTTCAGCATCGAACTTAGTATTTTGTTTTAGGTGATCGCGCATCGCTTCACTGGCTTCAGGCTCACCATGGACTAAGCGAATTTTAGTTTTTGCTTTTAATTGCGATGATTGTAACCATTGGGTAATTTCTTGATAATCACTATGACCCGACAAGCCATGCAATACCTCAACTTCGGCTTTAACCGGCCACCATTTGCCATGTATTTTTACCGCCTTCTGTCCTGCTATCATTTTTGCTCCGCGTGTACCGCCTGATAGGTATCCGGTGAATAATATTGTGGTTCTATAATCGCCTAACAAACGTTTCATGTGATGCAAAATTCTCCCTCCTGTTGCCATGCCGCTGCCGGCAATAATAATATGAGGCAGTGTTAATTCAGCAAGTGCCTTAGATTCATCAACGGTTTTAGTGAAGCTTGCCACATGGCACATATCATAACATTGTTCTTTACTGAGCCTGTTTAAGTCACAATGTTGCTGGTAAATATCGAAGACATTTATCGCCATGGGACTATCGAGATATATGGGTAACTTAGGGATGCTATCTGCCTTAATTAAGGTCGCTAACATATGTAATATTGATTCAGTTCTTCCCACCGCAAAGCTTGGTATTAGTAGCACCCCTCCTTTTTTAGCCATTGCGTTTACCACTTTAGCAAGCTGGTCTAAAGATGATTCTTTGTCGTGCAGTCGATTACCGTAAGTCGACTCTAGCATTAATAAATCAAGTGGAGGAAGCGTTTTTGGTGGCAACATAATACTGTCATTACTACGACCCACGTCACCTGAAAAACCAACGCGCTTGCCATCCGCTTGAAGAATGATGCTCGCAGCGCCTAATATGTGGCCAACACTTTGCAGTGTGACCTCAATATCTCCAATTGTGAACGTTTCATCAAAATCGACTGGCTGAAAAAGTGACAAACAAGCTTGGGCAGTTGCTTTGTCATATAAAGGATCAGGATTTTTATGTCGACTTATCTTATGCTTACCATAAAACTTAGCGTCATCTTCTTGAATATGCCCACTGTCGACTAATATTATTGAACATAAACTGATTGTTGCAGGATGCGCATAAACCGGTCCGCGGAAACCTTGTTTATATAAAGCAGGTATAAAACCGGAATGATCTAAATGTGCATGAGTAAGCACTATCGCATCCAACTTTTGCAAATCTAACGGCAATGGCTCTCTGTTCCGTGCTCGTAACCATTTATAACCTTGATATAGTCCACAATCGATCAAAACTTTACTTGCACTTTTTTCTACCAAGTATTTTGACCCAGTTACTGTTCCTGTTCCGCCGAGAAAGGTAATGTTCATTGAAAATCCTTACAATCTATTGAAAGTGTTAGATTATTACTGTCGATGGCGATAAAGTTATTGAGTGAGAAGTCAGGGGGACGCACTTGATACATCCAACCAACGCCTATTGTTTTTCTCAAATCATGGCACTAATACGATGGGGATACCTACAGTATGAGCCAGTTTATTCGCTACACTGCCCAACAACATATCAACAATACGTGACCTCCCCTGACGACCGACAAATAACATATTGGCATGAGTTTTTTTTACGTGTTCATTTATTTCATCAACCGGGTCTCCCCATATTAATTCGGCAGTTAGACCGACATCCGAATGCTTATATTTCTCAAGTAACGGTACTAATACGCTATTTGTGATATTTTTTTCTTCAGTTGTTTTATCTAATATCGGAAGATTTACCCCTCCTTCCATTATCATAGGTTGTTGTAAATATGACCAATCGACCACGGTGATTAACTTAACGCTAGCATTGACTTTTTCAGCTAAAGTTATTGCCCTATCGGCTGCTCGATCGCCCCAATCGCTGCCGTCAACTGCAACAACATACAATATTTTACTCATGATAGTTTCTCCAAAATTTATCTTTTAAAACAAGATGGTTTAATAGCCATAAGATTGATAATCATTTCTTTTATATGGAATAAGTTGATAATTTGATTGTAAAAAAGTCACCAAATTTATCAATTCAGTTACGGTCATTACATCATTATAAATGGTCATTTTAGATACGCCATCAGTTTGAATAGAATCTAACTTATATCCTCGAGCAAACTTATGAGACGGATTTATTACCGAGGTTAGTAGGTCAGCATAGGTTTTTACTTGGCTAGATTTTCCGCCGAGCACAATCGAAAAATCAGCATTGTCTATTAAATCACTTGCTGGCTCTAAGCCATTTATAGTGTGGCATGCCAAACATTTGTACTTTACCAGTACAAGCTTACCTTCATCATTATTTCCTGCGGGTAAATTAAAACCTTGCGGAGATTCAGCCCCTAAATCACAACCAATTAAGCCATTAGCAATGAGCACAATTATCAATAACATTAAATATTTCATATTTACGCCTAAATAAATATTTGAAGAGAATATAAGAAGTTTAGTTTATCGCTAACTTACCAGAGAAGTTATTGCTGTATATTATGACCTAGCTCAAGTTTTGAGACTTATTTATCGGCATTAAAGCTAACTCGATTTGTTCTTGCTATGTGAATATTGGTTTATTGGTGGCTTGCATCTACAAGGTGATTTTTTATTGGACAGTTATTAAATATAAGTGTTAACGGCTTGCATGAATGGATATATAATTTCAATATGATGTGTTGATTGTGTTGTAAGTTGCCTATTTCATTAGCGATTCTTTATTCATTAACCATTTTCTATAAGTAGCTCTTAATGCTCCATTTTTAATAAGGTCTTTATTCTTGACTATCAACCACATAAAAATTATAGCAAGCACGATATTTGCACTTTTGGCTTTTGCAGCAAATTCAGTATTATGCCGAATGGCACTCGGTGAAAATGCTATCGATGCTAGCAGTTTTACGGTTATACGCCTGTTTTCGGGTATTATTATTTTATTAGTGTTAGTAACCTTGACGAATAAACTCAATAAAGTGGAAGCGGTTAATACCTCTAAAGGCAGCTGGTTAGCAGGGTGTATGTTGTTTATTTATGCGGTGGCATTTTCATTTGGTTATATTTCTTTGGATACCGGCACCGGCGCTTTGATCTTATTTGGTGCTGTGCAAATAACCATGATCATCAGCAGTGTCATTTCAGGTAATAAACTTCATATTTCTGAATGGCTAGGCTTAGCGACTGCCTTTGCCGGTTTTGTATATTTAGTTTTTCCGAGTTTGACTACACCTTCACTTATGGGTTTTATACTGATGAGTATTTCAGGTATGGCTTGGGCATTTTATACCTTGCTAGGTAGAAGCTCTAAGAACCCATTACGTGACACCAGCTATAATTTTTTACGTACTAGCCCTTTCATATTAGTACTCATGATATTGGCTTATAACAGCGCACATATTACATCGACAGGACTTATTCTAGCGGTACTATCGGGTGCAATAGCTTCAGGTGTTGGTTATTTTATTTGGTATATTGCGTTGACTGGACTATCCGTTACTCAAGGGACTGTTGTGCAACTATTTGTGCCAATAATCGCCGCTATTGGCGGTGTAATATTCACCAGTGAACTGATCACACTACGCTTAATCGAGTCATCGGCTTTAGTCCTTGGCGGGATTTTAATCGTTATACTAGGCAGATATTACTTTGTTCAGTTAGCAGCTAAAAAAATATAATATTAATAATATCATGCAGATAATAGATTTACCCGCCCTACTATAAAATTCAATTTATTATATTTTTCTCTGTGGCCGACATTGGGTGAATAAGCGCTTTGGTTATTTTACCGTGTTGGTGCTTAACTATTGCTCTGTTAATATAGCCGTTAAATTTACCTGATTGCCATTGCGCTAATAAAGCTGAATTACTGGTTAAATTGGCAATAAGGCCAGTTGATTTTTGTGTCTTGATCTTTTTATTATTTTGGTTAGCACTAAGACTTTTTTCATTACTAGATTGCTGAATGGCAAAACTCTTTTCCCTGCTTGCGGCAACAATACAAATGCTATTTTCCGCAGCTTTCGCGACTAAATTATATTCTACTTCCTGTGGTTCTTGAATATCAAAAGGCACGAGCAACAGATGAATATCATTTAGGGCGAGTACATTGACCGTTTCAGCTATATTTGCATCGTCAGCGGTTAACATCACAAGGTTAATATTACCTTGCTCTAAAGGTAATTCGATAATTTTTATCCTATCAGCTAAGGCAGTCCACTGATATCGTTGGCAAAAATGTAATTGTTGTTGTGTCGCAAAGATCCCATGTTGGCTTATTAATACCGCATGATGGTTGCCATTAAGTACTAAACTGGTACAAACATATTGAAAAGGCCGTAATACCGCGCTGACTTGTTGAATAAGTTCAGTGCTCATACGCTCGATGTGCTTTAACGTTTCGCTGTTCTGAGTGACGGTTTTATCGCCGATAAAAAACAACTCAGGTAATTGAATGATGTCACTGAGGTTATTTTCAATATAATGACAAACGTCTTCAACGGCTTGCTCGTTTGCTTTATAAGTGGCAAATATAGCGACATTAGCGCTTTCTGGAACCTTATCACCATATTCGTCATCGCGCGTTGTTGGCTGTTTAACCAAGGTTTTTTCGATATAGAGCTCTGGTCGTTGCTGTTGATTAAAGCGAGTACCATCAGGACGAAGCTTCTTTTTTAGCCCTGCTTCAGCTAAGTTAATATCTGCAAAGGTATAACCTTCTTTATTGTTCGCTATTTTTGCTAATGTCTTGCCATCTGGTGCTACGATCTGGCTTTGACCGGCACCGACATGATAGTTTTTATCAATAGTACTGAATGCTAAAAAGCTATCGATAATTTTCGCGCTGTCTCGAACATCTTCGCTGTCTGTGATGGCAAGCAATGCCCCAACTTTATTGGCCGTAGCGGTAAATACGTTATTTTCAGTGGCTCGAGCGAAGTCGTGTATCTTGCTTTGATCCAACGCGAATGAGTGCTCAGAATTACACAATAACTGGGCGCCATTTAGCGCTAAATCACGAGATGGCTGAGAAGTATGACCATCACCTATTAACATTCCAAACTCACCAAAAACGGTTGATACCGTTGTTGAAGCTTCATGTGAACAAGTAAAATAAATATTGTCCTGCTCACTCAAGTTTTTCTTATCGACCTGCTGAACAAGCTCGCCAAGAGGCGAAAATAAACAAGAAGTGATACTAATATTTGATTTAATCGAGGCGTTTTGATGATCGCGCGTCATATCTCGACGTAGTGTCAAGTTAAGTACGATGTAACAACCATGTTGTTTAGCTTGCAGTGCTACTTGTTGTAAAAATTCACTATCAGTTGCCAACGCTTGATGCCAGGCCTCGTTATGATCCGCATAACAAGGTTGTGTATTACAAAACTCTGGCAGTACAATAATCGCGGGTTTACACGCTGCTGTTTCATTGATCATTCTAAGGCAAGTTGCTAGGTTTTCTTGGCAATTAATAGTTGTGGCAAATTGAGCAACGGCTACTCGCATGATTTATATATTCCAGATAGTTAGTAATAGATCACACGTTGTAATGTGAATGCATAACATGGTTTTTTGGAGATTATACCTTGTTAATTATATTTGTGGTCTTGTTCACTATCATAATTGCAAAAATATACAGTGTAATGCGCTGGGTACGACTTATGTTCACAATGTTGAGAAAGTAACTCGTTATCAAGTTTTATTGTTTGGCACTCTTTGGTTATACTAAATTTTAATATCTCTTTAATAGTTATTTCTATGTTAAAAGCTTTAAATTACTTTGTTTTTATCGTGCTATTAGGATGTTCTGCAGCTTCAACAGCAGAGCAAACACTAAAAGTTGGCGTGGGGAACTTTCCGCCTTTTTTTATTGAAGAAGGAGAAAGAGGTATATTTATTGAAATAATCGATGAAATATTTAAACAACTTCCGCAATACAAAGTTGAATATATATTTATGAGCAATCATCGAATATTGCATGAAATTAATTACGGCCAATCAATTGATGTTGCGTGTAATATTTTTCCTAGTTCAAAACTTAAAGCACATTTATCAGAGCCTATATTTCGCTATATAGATGTAGCTATTTCAAAGAAGTCTGCTCATTTAACAGTAGCGACCACGGCAGACTTAAAGGGCAAACATATTGCTGCATATCAAGGGGCAACGGAGATGTTAGGCGATGAATTTCAACAAATGGCTAATGATAACGCTAATTATTCTGAACACGCTCATCCTAATGAAACAACCTTGCTAATGCTGAGCGGAAAAAAGGATATTCGAGTCGGTGACCTCAACATTTTTTGGTATGATTTAGGCCATAAATATTATAGTAAGCAAAAAAATCTAACGTCTGACGAATTTAACATTCATTATTTATGGCCTAGCCTTTATTCACATATGGCTTTTAAAGATCCACAATTGAAAAATGTTGTAGATGATGTGATCAAAGCATTAAAGCTTAATGGTACGATTGAGAAAATCTATGCAAAATATAATATTTAGTCCGTTGTAAATAACCGCTCAGCCATGAACATCGCTTACTAGGTAACGAGTGTTTGACGCTTTACTGGCACACATATTAAATTACGACAATAATTGCTGTACGCCTATAGTGCTTAAAACAGATTAATCATCAGGGCTATTTAACCAGATATCGGCATTTATTGATGGTGGCTTCTTTTTACGCTTTTTCTTGCCTGTGCCTTCTGGCGCAGCCATTGGTTTTTCTGCGGTTAATAATGTCTCAATGGCATCGTTATCAACTTCAAAGCCTTCAACTTGCTCTCGATCTAGCCAGATTTTGTGCTTCTTTTCGATAACCTTAAAATGATGATAATCTTCATGATCTATAAGTGATAATGCTAAACCAACCTCGCCTGCTCGACCACTTCGGCCAATACGGTGCATGTAATCTGAGGGGCTTCTCGGTAAATCAAAATTGATCACTACGGGTAATTTTTCAATATCAAGACCACGAGCCGCAATATCGGTCGCTATCAATACTTCAATTTCACCATTTTTAAAGCCGTCAAGCACCCGACTACGAGCGCCTTGACCTTTATCACCATGAAATACTTCGGCGGTAATACCGCGCTTTAAAAGCTTTTCAGCTAGGTGATTGCAGCTATTTTTAGCATTAACGAATATCAGTGCTTGTCGCCATGAATGTTGTATGATCAAATGCGCTAATACTGCTGTTTTCTCGCCCTTATTGACGGTGAAAACCCGTTGTACCAAGGTACTGGCATCGCTACTTTGCAGTTGAATCTCAATAGCATTATTCAATAACTTTTCAGTTAGGGCTTTTACTTGTTCGGGAAAGGTTGCTGAAAATAATAAGGTTTGCTTGTTCTTTGGTAATAAAGCTAATAAAGCCGTTAGCTCTTCGGTAAAGCCTAAGCTCAACATTCGGTCAGCTTCATCGAGCACTAAGGTGTTAACTTTATCGAGTTTAATAGCATTGCTTGAAATGAGATCAAGTAATCGACCGGGTGTGGCCACTAAAATATCAGTGCCGCCGCGCAAAGCTAGCATTTGAGTGTTTGCCGATACACCGCCAAAAACTGCTACGGTTTTAATTTCGCCGTTAAAATGTGCCGCATAGGATTTAATACTATCGGCGACTTGCTTCGCTAACTCTCGGGTTGGCACCAATATCAAACCTGAAACATAGTTGCCTTTATTTTTGTTTACTGACTTTCCAGTGTCTTTTACTTGCGCTAGGTATTGCAGCATGGGTAGTGCAAAAGTTGCGGTTTTACCTGAGCCGGTATTTGCCCCAGCAATTAAGTCACGTCCTGCTAACACACTCGGAATAGCTTGCGCTTGAATAGGCGTTGGCTGTTGATATTCCAGCTCAACTAATCGAGCTAATAATGGTGTAATAAGGCCAAGCTCTGAAAAGCTGGCAGGTGTAGTAAGCGTAGTGGTATCAGACGTCATTAATATAAAGGGCTCAAAGCTAAAATAATTGCCGCTATTTTAGCGTATTTATGGCGCTATAAGTTAGTAAAAAACCGTTTTTATCAGAATAATACTTCGTCGCGTTAGTTTCGCTAAGCTAGCGCTGAGTTGGTACATTTCATGTAAGCTGTGGTTTAACTCGCGCATCAAGGTATGTCATTCGTTATTTCATCTGGCCTTTGATTAAATTAGCACTATTAGCAAAGCCGGCTAAGGTTGTAGCCATGGCAGCTAAAGAGCCAAATATGATGAAGAGTGACTCGCCAGAGGTGAGTGCAATTGCCGCTATCCCTAGAAAAATCATCAAGGTTAGCGGTAATTTATAGTTACGCCAAGGACCTTGATCGGCACTTTTAACAATCATATTTAATGTTGTTTGTGACTCAGCGTTAAGAACAAATTCAGCAAAACTCTGGTTAATTATTTTCAAATGGTCATTATCAACTTTGATTAAACCATTAATGGCCAAATGCTCGATAACGATATTATTCATAGGATTTAGTCTGTTGCCCTTTGCTAAATGATATAGGGCAAGCTTCTCTTCGTTCGAGCACAGCTCCCATTTAAAGCGGAATAAAGCTTCTGAGCACAAATGAATGTAATGCAATGTCGCCCAATGTGGCTTATCACTCGCTTCTACATCAGTGTTTTGTGCGACTTGATTTTTTAAATAACTAAGCTCAGGAAAGTATTCAAGCTCTTCATCTAATACACTTTTATTTACTGACAAGGTTAATTCCACTGGCACTTTAACGCTAAAATCTTTTAAACATTCTGACCAGCTTATATATTCAATGTTTTGATTTATGTCCACGTTAACCTCAGGCAATAGCGCTTTCATTTCGACTTTTTGCAGACTATTAAAGCCGACTACAACGGTAAAAGACGCGAGGAGTTGAGTATCTACTAAGGTCTTTAGATCGGTTATTAGTGTCAATAGCGCTAACCTTGAATTGCGATAATTTAAGCATGTTTCAATTTCACAGAGATAAATATTAAGCAACCCGCATTCTTTATCACGGGTAATGCTAATACATAAATTTTTCAACTGCTTGCGGTTAGCTTTTAACTCTTGTAAACATGGACTTAATGAGTATAGTTTGGGAAAGTATTTTAGTGTTTCATTTTCATCAAAGTTGGCTCTATTAATAGAGATAAGCCAGTCGACATTTATCCCCTGTGTTTGTGGCCTATTCATATCTATTTCAAGTTTTGGACTAATAGTGGGCCTGCTGTTTGAGCTCTGACTGTTGGTCAGCTTTGCTGCTACTATACTCTGAATATATTTTAAAAAGTCTTCTTGGCAGTAAACTCTACCAATTAACACTTTGCGTTGGAAATACTCCCAAGCTACCACAAGTAGTGCAAATAGCAGGATATATTTAAAGATGATAAAACCACTAATCGCAACCACTTGACCCTTGGTACTTTCTGGTTTCATGCCGCCATCAACTTGTTGATAAAATAAATACATTTGCGCCCATCGCCAAAAATATCTGGTGCCTTCTAGGCTAGATAGACTTGGTAAATCGTCAGGAGTCACTTCACTGGAGTATCCTTCACAGCGTTCTAAATCCTCAATTTTTATCAACTTATCAGGTGTAACATTGTGTTGCGTTACCGTGTTTGGATACAACATTAGTGCTATCTTATTAAGTTCGGTCAGTTCAAGATTAGTTTGACTGCATTGATAATTGTGATAATAAGCATTTAAGCTTTTGATCGGTAATAACGCCGTAATATGAAAATAAATAATGTGGGTCATGCAAATCAGCAATAAGACTTGCCATAATCTTCTATTTTCTTTGATTTTATATTTAAGCGCGTGAAAAAATACGATTAAAACTTCCGATATCACAACCGCGTAAAACACGTGATATATACCTAGTTCACTATCGGTACATAATAGATAAACCTGATTCAATAAAAAAAACAGCATATAACCACAAGCGATATAAATACTGAACACTTTCGCCCACTTTTTAAGTTTTGATTTTTTGATTTTCTTCAATTCAGGATACGTATTCAATTTATCTAATAGCAATTTTAACCTTTGTAGAATAGGGTTATTATTTCGAATCGGTAGATTAAAATTATAGATAATGTAATTAACGCTAAATAAAAAACAAACAATGAAAAGCATGATAAGACTGAAGCAAATAACGATGTAAAGAAATTCATTGGTCATTAAAGTATCTAAGCTATCATCAGGGTAAAAAATCACGATTGACCACTTATCAAATGTACTGGCATTAATAAAAAAACGCCCTTCTTTACCATGATAAAAGCCTTTGATCGCCGCTAGGCTTACATCAAGACTATTGTCCAAGCCCGCCTTTATCCAATGTTCAACGTTAGAAGTCTCATGACTTGAGTAAAATATATTTTCAACCATCGAACGGTCTTCGTTACTATGAAAAAGTACATCGCCGTCATTTCGATTGATGATCATATAAGTAAAATCAAGTGTACTCGGCTTCGCTAGACTTAAGCTTTTAAACAATACATCTGCGCCTAAGACATAACTTTTCAGCTCATTAGTATCTGTGGTTGTACATTCATTGATATTGCACATCGGCATAGAGATTGTGGTGCCAAGCGTGCCATCTGCAACATTTAACAAACGTTGGATATGGACGTTTTTATAGCGAGATTTTTTATCGCTATCAGGTGAATCGTTATCTTTTTTAAATGCTATTGTGCTACCCTGCTGATCTCTGACCAATTGATAATAGGCACGATGAGAAAGGTTATCTGCTGTTGGAAGATTATTTATTTCACTGAATGAAATAGAAGGCATTGAGGTAATACCTTCGCTGTTGACGGTAAATATAGACAGCAGTCCATTAGGCAATACGGGCAGATCAGGAAATACCCGCGGATCAGGCAAATTAAGATGGCTTTGAAAGGGCTCTATACTTACTGCTAAGTTGTCTTTATAAAAACTTGCTGCTTTGGCCCCACCTTTAGCGTTTTTGTTAAGCTTGTGTAATATAATACTAAGCTCATCAATGTTGATATTTTGTTTTATTTCGTTATCTTCGTCTTTTAACGCAGCGCTTTGGTTGATTAATATTTTATCTATCCCTAACGCTTTATCGACTAAGTCGCTGGGTAATTTATAAGTCAGAGACTCATCCTTATCTCCAACATTATCCTGACATTTATCTTTTGTTTGACATACATCTGGTAAATTTATATTTGCGTTTTTTAAGTTTGAGTAAACATTGTGATAAAAGCCTCGATATTTTTCTAGTGTGCTAAAAGCCGCGTCGATCTCTTTTGCTAATTTACTATCAATTGCCGTCAAATAATCAATAGCTTGTTGATCTTTATCCGATTGAAGAATGGCTTTTTGCATATTAGCCAAGAGCAAAGCGACTAAAACAATAAATAAAAAGTAACTGATTAACTGAATACTATACCTATGGGTTCGACTGACAACATGATTTTTAGGTAACATAAATAACCTTAAAATCACCCAACAAAATAACACACAGGCGATAGTGACAACTAACAGCGTTAAATCCCAGTAACCGGTACCATTAATGGCCAGCTTTTGTTTCGGCAGTAAACCAACCAAGTACAAATGCTGGTTATCAGCCAGCGCTCCTGCCTGATCAAAGATGCCAATATTGACTTTAAATGGAAACATAAACACACGAAAATCACCACTAGACAAGGTTAAATCGATATCGGTACTCATATTGGATAACGCTTGATTTTGTTCATTATTCTTAGTTTTTTCTTTAGAGAAATTCCATCGTGATTGCGCTTTGTTTTTTGCAATAGCTTCTTGAATTGACGCAATATCGACAATTGAAATGCGTTTGTCTTTACCGACACTTGATAACACTTTTTTGTCAGCATTAACCAGTAAGTACTGGCTAAAACCTTGTGTTGTTGCTGGCATAATCGATGTTAATGACAAGTAGGCGTATTCGGTGCGGGGAATGCTATCAGTCTTGGAATTATCGGTTTTAATACTCTTCGAATTATTGCTATCTGCGTTGCTCTTTTCATCACCCGCATTAGCTTTACAAAAAACCACGACTTGATCGTGGGCCAACTTGTATTCAAATTTTTTGCTCAAACACTTAGAGCCGTTGTCCCGATAGCTTGGTAAAATTGCTCGTATGGCGTTGAAATTGGCATTTTTATTTACCGAGCTTTTGAGTTGATTTAATGAAATGTTAAGTTTATTAGAGGCTTCATACAATACACGATAGTAGTCTTGATTGAGTGCACTATCTTTGACTGTTGAAAATTTGTGATAAATAAATGTTAATACCATCAAACTAATAACAACGACAACATTACCGAGAGCTATTTTTTTTGGTTGATTAACTGCTTTATTACTTTCAGTGGTTGCTTTAGAAGACATCGACGCATCCTTGTGGTCTTTTTTTGCACCTGCTTAATAATCGTACAACAGGGTAAAAAGTCAAGTTATGCCGTTAAATGGGATTTCTGTGTAGACATTATGTCATAAGCGCTTAAGCAAATTTATGCGGTCTTTTATTGATCTGCTTATTGATTGCTTATTGATGTAATTTGTCGATATCCAAGCCTAATGAAAGCAAAATCCAGTTAATTCCTAACTGGATTTTGTCAAGATGATATAACGAAACATAACGTTAAGCATCGTCAACACGTGTTCTGTCTTATGCTATTTATTACATAGCAGAAATAAATATCTGGCAAATTTCCTCATGGCTTGCTTGTTTAGGGTTAGTTAAACCACAAACATCTTTTAAAGCGTTATCCGCTAACATAGCGATATCGCTTGCCTTTGCACCGAGTATTGCTAACCCTGCGGGGATCCCAACTTTGCTTGCTAAGTCTTCAATCGCATTAATTGCAGCACTTGCGCCTTGCTCTGCTGACATGGCACTAACATCTACGCCCATACTATGGGCAATATCTTTTAAACGCTCTGCACATACTTGTGCGTTATAACGCTGAACATGGGGTAATAACACCGCGTTGCAAACGCCATGAGGCAAGTCATAAAAGCCGCCTAATTGATGAGCCATGGCATGCACATAACCTAAAGATGCATTATTAAATGCCATGCCGGCCATAAATTGGGCATAAGCCATTTGCTCCCGTGCAACAATATTTCCACCCTGCTTAACCGCAACCAGTAAGTTAGCTTGAATTAGCGCTATCGCTTTTAGTGCTAAGGCATCAGTAATAGGCGTGGCAGCCGTAGAAACATAAGCTTCAATGGCATGCGTTAGTGCGTCCATTCCTGTCGCCGCGGTTAATGATGCTGGCATACCCAACATTAGAGATGGATCGTTTACAGACAATACTGGTGTGGTGTGCTTATCAACAATGGCCATTTTTACATGACGTTTTTCATCAGTAATAATGGCAAACCGTGTCATTTCAGCAGCGGTGCCTGCCGTCGTATTAATGGCGATCAAAGGTAATTGAGGTTTTTTAGATTGATCAAGCCCTTCATAATCTGAAATTTCACCACCATTACTCGCTACTAATGCAATACCTTTGGCGCAATCATGTGGCGAACCACCGCCTAAAGAGACAACAAAATCACAATCATGTTTTTTCAGTAACGCTAAGCCATCATTAACATTACTGACGGTAGGGTTAGGCTGAACCTTATCAAATACGATACTGGTTATTTTCTCTTGCTCAAGTAAATCTGTGAAATTTTTGACTAGCCCTATTTCGTTTAAAACACTATCGCTAACAATTAATCCCTGCTTAAACCCTTGTGCTTTTATATAATTAATTGCCTCAGCTAAGCTAGCAATACCCATAACGTTTAAAGACGGCATATAAAATGTTGAACTCATCATATTCTCCTTTAATTGCTTATATATTTTGTAGCATGATGAATCATTAAACAGTTTGATCTAAAACATAACCCGTTCATTAAGTGGTTATTTACGCAATTGAGTCTGTTGCACTTAACTTTTACAACAATTAACTAACGTTAAGGTTAAAAGCCCGATAAACTTGTGCATCGACGCTTTCTAACGTCGCAAAAAATTATTATTTTAATAGGAGCACTTAGTGCCAACATCTTTACCCACGTCAAACACAAATATCAGCGCACCCATCGCGAAAAAAATTCCCCATAAAATGGCAATACATCACCACCAACGAGTGGATGACTATTATTGGATGCGTGATGACCAACGTAGCGATGAAAAAGTATTGGCGCATTTAAATGATGAAAATAGCTATGCAGATGCCATGCTAGCTGAGCAAAAGCCTTTACAAGAATTGCTGTTTAACGAGCTAAAAGCGCGGATAGTAAAAGACGATAATACCGTGCCAGCAAAAGACGGAAAATATTGGTATCACAGCGAAATTAATGGCGAGCAAGAATTTTCAAATTATTACCGTTGTACAAGTTTTTCGGGTGAAAACAAGGCGCTATTGTTAGATGTTAATGAGCGAGCACAAGATCATGAATTTTATGACTTAGGTGATATATCTATCAGCCCTAACGATGAAATAATGTCGATATCAGAAGATACCGACAGCCGCAGAATTTATACCATTAGCTTTAAAGATCTAAATAAGATAACGACCGTAAATTCTCCCGCATTACAAGACGCGTATTTAACCGATACCCTAGTTGAGACTGAAGGACAAGTTGTTTGGGCTAACGACAACCAAACCCTGTTTTATGTTAAAAAAGACTTAGACACCCTGTTAGGTACGCAAGTTTTTCGTCATAAATTAGGCACACCACAAGCTGACGATGTCTTAGTTTATCAAGCCGATGATCATAGATTTTACATGAGTTTAGATAAAAGCCGAGACGATTCACAAATCTATATTTGCTTACATGCCACTGAATCAACGCATTATTTAGCGTTAAGTGCTGATCAGCCTAATGGCGAATTTGTCGATCTGTTACCTTATCAAGAGCAACATGAATATCACGCCGATAAAATGGCCGACTATTTTTATATTGTGAC
This sequence comes from uncultured Colwellia sp., assembly GCA_913061475.1. Lineage (GTDB taxonomy): Bacteria > Pseudomonadota > Gammaproteobacteria > Enterobacterales > Alteromonadaceae > Cognaticolwellia. Next base: position 252,023 of record CAJXUN010000001.1, read on the forward strand.
TAATCATCACGCGAAAAACTTTAAGTTAATGAAAGTAGCCGTTGATCAAGTAGCTGATATCAATAACTGGCAAGAAATTATTGCCCACAGGCCTGATGTATTGCTTGAAGGTATTGAGTTATTTCAGCACTATATTGTTATCACTGAACGTGAACATGGACAAATTCGTTTTATTGTTCACAGCACGCATGGTGATAATGCCGGTCAGCAATATCCACTGTCTTTTGAAGACCCCTGCTATTTTGCGTGTCTTGATGATAATCCAGAGCCAAACAGTAAAATGGCACGGTTATATTACTCAAGCTTAACCACACCGGGCTCTTTGTATGAGTTTGACTTAGCCAGCGGTGAGCGAAAACTGCTTAAGCAACAAAAAGTGTTGGGTGATTTTAGCCCAGAAAATTATCAATCAGAGCGTTTCTTTATTAGCGCCCGTGATGGCGTAGAAGTGCCCGTATCACTAGTTTATCGCACAGACACCTTTAAAAAAGATGCTACTAATCCACTATTGCAGTACGGTTATGGTGCTTACGGCATTACCATAGATCCCAGTTTTTCGAGTGAAACCATAAGCCTACTTGACCGAGGCTTTGTCTACGTTATTGCCCATGTCCGAGGCTGCGAAATGCTTGGGCGTCAGTGGTACGAAGCCGGTAAAATGAGCCATAAGCAAAATAGCTTTAATGACTTTATTGACGTAACGAAGGCGTTAGTTGCACGAGGTTATGGCGCGCAAGATAAAATATTTGCCTCAGGCGGAAGTGCCGGTGGTTTGTTAATGGGCGCAGTAGTTAATCAAGCACCAGAACTGTATTTAGGTATTGGTGTCCATGTACCATTTTTAGACGTACTAACCACTATGCTTGATGAAACCATACCGCTAACCACCAATGAATATGATGAATGGGGCAATCCGAATAACGAACAAGCCTATCGAGATATATTAGCGTATTCGCCCTACGATAATATCAGTGCACAAAACTACCCCAATATACTTGTGACGACGGGTTTACACGATTCGCAAGTACAATACTTTGAACCCATGAAATGGGTAGCTAAAATGCGCGCATTGAAAACGGATGATAACTTATTGCTCTTTAAAACCGATATGGATGCGGGTCATGGTGGTGCATCGGGACGCTTTAAAAGCTTGAAAGATAAAGCCTTAGAAATGAGCTTTTTTATCTCGCTACTACCGAAATAATTTTGGGTTTAAGGTCGATAACAAGATAAATAGATCAAAGCCGATAGTAATGACTATCGGCTTTTTAAAATTAAGCAAGAAAGTGACGAATCAAGTCTTTAGCTCATATGCTGTTGTTGACGCTTTAATGCTTTGTTTTTACTAACGGTTTCCACCTGAGGTACGGCATAAAGCTTGAGGCCGCTAAACAAGCTTTTTAATTTTGCGGCTTCATAGTCTAGTTCAATTTTTTCAATAACCAATTGATGCTGTTCTGGAAATAGTGCTTCAACCGCTTGTGACACTAGCTCAAAGAGCTTTTTCAGGTTAATTTTGTGGATTTGCCCCGTTTTGTTAAAAATCCATTCGGTGATCGCCATAAAGTCATCAAACGGTTCGTCAGACAATATATGCGGCAGTGCATATTTAAAGCGCCCAGAATTACCAATCATATCCCAATAGCGTGCAAAGCGATTAATCCGTTGCATAGTTGCAAAACTGACTCTGTCAGTGCTTAAAATATTAAACGGAGGCAATGGATTAAAACGTAGATCAAATTCTTCTGTATGCCTGATGATAGGACTGCCCTTCAAGCGTTTCAATATGCCCATTTGAATTTCATGTGGCCGACAATGATAGAGTTGGTTAAAACTGTCTTTGAAGGTATCAAAGGTCTCACCGGGTAAACCAAAAATAAGATCAGCATGAATATGGGCGTGGGTATTATCCCTTAACCACAACAGATTCTCTTTTGACTTAGCGTTATTTTGCTTACGACTAATATTTGCTTGTACCTCGGTATTAAAAGTTTGTATGCCAATTTCAAATTGCAAACTGCCGGCAGGAAATTGTGCTAACAAGGCCTTTAATTTTCTGGGTAAGTGATCAGGTACCACTTCAAAATGCAGATAAAGATCGTCAGTCATTTTATCTAAAAAAAACTGCATAATATGCATAGTGGTATTAATGTTTAAATTAAAGGTTCTATCGATAAACTTAAAGTTTCGCGCTCCACGTTGATAGAGTATTTCCATTTGTTCGAGAAATAAGGTTAATTCAAACGGTGTCGATGCTTTGTCTAACGACGATAAACAGAACTCACATTTAAACGGGCAACCGCGTGACGCTTCAACATAAAGCAAACGATTAGTTAAATCTTCATCGGTATAATACTGATACGGCAAGGCAATATCTTCTAACGCGACGGGTTTCGAGTTAAGCACTTTTTTATCGGGTGGCGTCGCACTGATAATATCTTTACACAGTTGATAAAAGCTTAAATCTGCCGGGCCGGTTAAAACATAATCAGCGTTAGCAACAATGGCTTGTTGCTCAGTTTCATAACTAACTTCTGGCCCGCCGAGCACGATTTTAATCTCGGGGGCAATTACTTTAAGTAAACTAACCACATCGGTCGTTTCAACAATGTTCCAAATATAAACACCAAAACCAACAATGTCGGGTTTGGTCGCAAGTATCTGCTCGACAATATCAATGGCACGAGTTTGGATAATAAACTCTTTAATTTCACAATATGGCTGTAATTCTTTTAAATTGGCATAAAGATAACGTAAACCAAAACTGGTGTGAAAGTAACGTGCGTTAAGTGTTGCGAGCACAATTTTAGGTGCTACTTTAGCTGCCAATTTAGTAGCGTCGTCACTCACAACCGACTCTTGTTTGATAGTCTCGGCCGTCAACTCTTTAGCCAATAGGTTATGGGTAACGATTAATTCAGGGAAGTTTTGTTGCTCTGCCATAGCGGGGATTTTATTACCATTAATACTCATGGCGCCATTATACTGTGATTTTTGAGCTTATTCAGTAATCTTATTTACTATAAAAAAAACAGGGGCTAGAGCAAAAATTTTATAACAGAAAAATGATAATGAATGATCCGAGCAATCCATATTCTTCATAATAAGTAAGGATTCATGCCATAAATTAAGATAAAAGCGAACTGGACACTCACTGTAAACGATAAACCCTGAGCATCACGGCATTTTTTTAAGCTTGTTGCTTTACTGTAAACAACACTTCTTGTATTTCTTGCCGCTGCCACACGGACAGGGATCATTACGCCCAGCCGCAGCTAATGAACTCACTGGCACACTGTGCTCTAAAATTGTATTTTCATCGTAGAGAATATTGGACAATAATCCGCCTTCTGCCATTAATGAATCAAACGCGTCATGATCGTCGTTTGACATACTCTCTAGCGCTTGGTCGGTTAAATCATCATCAGCCCAGGCTTTTAAGGTATCAGCAACATTAAATTCAGTTTCAATAGTACCAAATTCAACCAACTTACGTGCATCAGCACTATCCCAGGCTTTTATCTCATCATGACTAAAACGGTCTTCATCAAATAAGCTGTTATCACCGAAACCTTTGTCGCATAGTTCAATAAATTGCGCTTTGAAATCATCAAGTTGATAGGTAATACAAACGTCGGCCAAGGCGCTAAGTAAAAACCGATTGATTGAACTAGGTAAAGCTAAAAATGCCGCTAACCAACGAGTTACATGGCCAGTTAATTCAGTCTTATCAATAACCCCTACTTCGTATTGGGCAAACACCGCTTCAATAGCCGATGCTTTGCAATACATCGCTTGATGACCGTCAATAATATAATCAGACAATGCTTGTGTACGACCGTCGGCGACATTATAAAATACGCTTGGCGTTAGTTCAGTAAGGGCATCAGCAAATACCATTTCAATAGGCGTTAAAAATGTGTCACTACGCGAAAAAAGTTGCAAGCACTTAGCTAACGCTGGCGAATATTTTAATTCTGCGACTAGCAGCGTACCAAAAAATAAAATGCCCTGCTGCTCTTCAGTTAACGAGGTATCATCGGCAATAAATTGCTCTATTATCTGCTCTAATTCAGGGTAAAATTCTGGCCAATTAGTTTTAGCAGCTTCAAGCGCTGAAATGGGTAATTCGCTGTCATCTGTATTACCTAGTGCCAATAATATCTCTGCTAAATTCATGTAAGTTCCACGTTAAATTATTCGTTATGGCATCGCATATGCCAAATATTGCATAATAAAGATTTTGTTGGATGGTTACTACGCAAAGTGTTTAATATAGACGAATTTTAACTTTTTTAAATTAATGTCTTGAGCCGATAACTCAATATTATCGGCATAATAGCACAACACTAACTCAAGAAATCAACAATAACGAGGCTTATAAAACCGCTAAAATAGCTTCTATTGCTAAGCGTGACTTAGGAAGTGGAAAATTGTAATCGGCTTCTTGATCTCGGTAGCCCATCACCAAAGCCACTTCACAAATATATCCATCGAGTTCGTCTGCAAAAATGTCACTGATGAGCTCACTATCAACCCCTTCCATTGGGGTAGAATCAATACCAAGACGCGCCAATGTATGTAAGGTATTCCCTAACGCTAAATACGTTTGAGATTTAGTCCAAGCAGCATTATTGCCACTGTCATCGGTGTTTAACTCCACAAATGCAAAGCCTCCAAAAGCACTGTCCCGATTTTCAGCTTTCGTGCGTTCGTCTTCGATACCTTTATCAACGACTTTTGCATAATCCTCGCGAGTATAGTTAGGATTATGTGCGAACAAAATAGTATGTGATGCTGATTTTATATGTGGTTGATTAAATTGGAATTTATTGGCAAAGGTGTCATGCATGCGTTGCTTTGCTTTATCACTTTCGATAACAATAAATTTCCAAGGTTGAGAATTTATTGAAGAAGCAGAAAGTCTTATCGCTTCGTATATCACCTGTAAATCTTCTGGTGAAATTAGCTTCGAGGGATCATACTTTTTAGTGGTATATCGTGTGGTTAAGTCAGTAATTATTGGGTGTGTCATATGCTTCTCAGTTATTTTATATTTTTTGATAAGGTGAATAAAACTATCTCAATAACACGTTTAAGAAATAAGTGTCATTTCATTGAGCACAAATTCTTCAACACAACCTTCAGTTGCAGCCATATAATCAGCTAAATGTTGGTTAGCCATATGTGTTTTCCATAGTTCACGGGTCTGCCAGTTTTCATAAAACATAAAATGTGCTGGATTTTCATTATCTTGATGTAAATCGTAGTTAATACAGCCGGCTTCACTACGTGTAATATCTATAAGCTTTAAAAGCTCGGCTTTCACTAAAGCCACTTTGTCTGTATTCGCTTTAATATTTGCTACTATGGTTAATTGAGTCATGCTATTTCCTTTGTGCTTTTTATGGCGTTTATTTATTGTTGAAGTGTTACTTTAAAAGCTTTTTAACAAGTCCTGTCCTGCGGCCGTAGGTTGTGGCAATTCAATATCGATTAAAAATTCTGGGTTGCTAATAGCTAATGATTGTTTGTAGCCAACTGCTTTCATGGGTGTATTGCTGTGCTTTAACTTTGTGAGTAAAAGTTGTTAATTAAGGCTATTTGTTAACTTGGGATAAATTATAGAGCTTGCTTAACAAAAGAAAAACATCATAATAATTGAATCTTTATCAAATAATTTTTGACAATCATGTTGCTAGAAGATCTTAATGTCATTTTAAAAGTTGCTGAATTTCGCAGTATTACCGCCGCCGCAGAAAGTTTAGATATGCGCACAGCAACAGCAAGCGCAGCCATTAAACGGGTTGAACGCGCTCTTGGCGTTGAGCTGTTTATACGCACAACTCGGCATTTAAGGCTATCAGTTGCCGGTGAAAAATACATTCCCAACTGCGAGCAAGCATTACAAATGCTTAATTTAGCGAAACAAAGTGTTAAAGACGATTTAGATGTTATTGATGGCGAATTAAGAATTTCAGTGCCTTCAGATTTAGGTCGAAATTTAATTCTACCTTGGCTTGATGAGTTTATGGATGAGCACGCTGGCGTGAGTGTGAAGGTGCATATTAGCGACAGTAATATCGACTTCTATCGTGATCCTGTCGATATTGCTTTGCGTTATGGTACGCCAAATGATGCAAATCTCTATGGCTTTAAAATTTGTAATGTACCACGAGTGATTTGCGCAACAACGGAGTATTTAGAAAATCACGGTTTACCCACACACCCCAATGATTTAACCAGCCATAACGGCCTTTTATATCAACTTCATGACATTATTCATGATGTTTGGCAGTTCAGTTACCAAGAAAAATCAATTAAAGTAAAAATGCAAAGTAACCGCGCATCGAACGATGCAGAACTGGTTAGGCGTTGGTGCGTAAACGGTAAAGGCATAGCGGCAAAGTCGAGTTTAGATATGTCGAATGATTTACTTAATGAACGTATTGTGCCGATACTGAGCGAGTTTGTCGCTAAACCGAAAGAGCTATGGCTTATTTGCCCCAGTAGACAAACCATTACCCCTGCCGTTCGACTACTGAGAGAGCATTTGAAAATTAAATGTGCTGAAATTTTTACTCAGCTTATTAATAAAGGAATTTTAACTAAAGCCGATGTTAAGTAGTTATTTAATGCTAAATCGAAGCGCTAAATAGTTCGAGATGATTTTGTATTAACGTTGGGCTTATTGCTCACCTTTATAAATCTGTGTTCATTTTCTTTACTTGGCAACATACAGCGGTCGTATTTACCAAATAAAGTATATCGGTTAAGCGCGACGCGATCGTAAAGCCAATTTCTTAAGCCTTTAGGAAGTATTTTGAACAGGTAGAGCAAACGCCATGGCAAAGCCAGTTTATTGATAACATTCAAAAAGGCATCGCTTTTATCAAAACATTGGTTGCCTTCAACATATAACATGGTATCAAAGTGATCGGTTGGCAGTTTAAAATGCGTTAAAATCTCTTGCCCTTCGGGTGACTGAACACTGCATAATTTAAAATGCTGTTGAGTGTCAACCTTGATAATAAATTGGCTCCAGCCATTACAAAGCTTGCAAACACCATCAAATAAAATTACACCGTCATTTGCACCAACGTGAGGAGGATATTTTAAAACGCTCATACATTGTCCTTGCTGCAGACAACCTTTGAGTCTTTTTTCAGCTCCATTAGTATTATCAAGCTAAAGCCAATTAAGGCAATGTTGGTGGTAACGGGATTAAATGCTTCAATAAGTAGTTGAGGCTGAAATATTGCGACAAAACCTAATAAACCCGTTAGTGCGATAATGTTTAATAAAACAATGATTTTATTACGATAAAAGGCAAAGAATAATAGCCCGAAAATAATTTCTGAAACCCCTGCAGATTTTGTCACCAAATAAGAAAGTTCATTTGATAAACCTAAACTAGCCGTGATCAATTTTTCTAAGGGTGCTATATGAACCAGTTTTGGAAAAAGTCCGTGATATAACCAACTAAAGGAAATAATGAATCGGGCAATTTGTATTGATGACAAAGTTAACTCCGTTAGTGCTTATTCATTCAAACAAGCAACGCGAATACTTTTTCGGTGCTCGTTTGGTGCATACCCTAGCTGGGTTTTAAATACTCTATTAAACGTAGCGAGTGATGAAAAACCACTCTCTAGCGCAATGACTAAAATGGTCCACTGTTGTGACTCGGGTTGTTCTAATAAATTTTTGGCATGCTCAACTCGTAAGCTATTTATAAAATTATTAAAATTGGGTGCCGCAAAGTGATGTCGAATCGCTCGACTAATTTTATATTCCGATACCTTTAACTCATTAGCTAAATCAATCATTTTAAGGTTATGCGTAAGATATCTTTTATTGTCGATCAACAGTGAATTGATACCAGCAATCAAAGACGGATCAATATCTGAACCATCATTTCTCAGACATTTAATATTAGCTGCTGGCGCTATCACTTTAACTAGCGGCATATATTGCTGCCACCATAATATAATTTGCGTAACCAGCATGATTTGCAATGCAGAAATAACCACCAACCACGGACGAACTTGAGCAAGCTGTTCAGGTGCAAATAAGGCTTTGGCAACAACTGTGCATAACATGACGCCGGTGCAGAATGCCGCAAGAAAGAGAATACGGGGCCAAAAATCGTGTTTAGTTTTATCTAAAGTACCTTTAAGTGCTTCCCAGCATGTTAAAGCCAACACGGTAGATGAAAGTAGATTGGTAAGTTCACCTAAGGCATTATCAAGTAGCGTATAGGTGTTTTTTGCAAGCGCCGAAAATTCGTAGGCCATATGCACAGAGTTATTAATGATAACAAGCCCTGCAATAACAAGCGCAAAAAAAATGTGCTTTTTGGTTATGGAGTTTTCACCCGAGAACATCGCTTTTGACGTTAACCACATGCCGTTACATGTTGCACAAGCACCTAAAGCAATCAAATATTGATACGGCCCTAGTGTTGCTGCACTAAGTTGTTGTGCTGCTACCATCGCCATTGAACCACTAAATATTGCGAAGAATAAGTGTTCTAGTCTTTTTTGCTTTACCAAAAGTTGAACTAGCATGAGCGCTAAGCTGACAAACAACAGTGCGAAGTACGCGTTACTTAAAGTCATCACCACTTTCCTTCTTAATTTCGTGCCACTATTTTAATCTCTTGGTTATTCACAAGCAAAAACTCTATGTAAATAATTGTTACGTCAAAGCATAAGTTATGTAGCTCAAAATCCGAATATGATGAGAACTGGTTATGGAGAAGCTTAATAATGGGGTCTAAATATTAAAGGAGTCATCATGGATCACACAAGCGAACACGTTATAACTGCGACTGAAAAATCGTATTTTCGTCGCAACATTATTCATCCACACCTTATGCTCAACTACCTCACTAAAAGCTGGGTGTTTGTTGCCCTTTTAGGACAGTGGATATTTGCGCTATACATTTTTATTTCATTTGGCATACCGGCATTAAGTGGTAGTCCATCAAGCGCTGATACCTCGAGAATGATCCAAGGTTACGTGAACGGTGACGAACTAGGAAATGGTATTTTGATGATGCATTTACTGCCCGCAATTTTGCTCAGTTTAGGTGGTATATTTCAATTACTGCCCTATTTACGAAAGCATTATCCGGCGTTTCATCGTTGGAACGGCAGAATGTTTTTAACCTTAGGCTTATTGGGGGCACTAACCGGACTTTATTTAACCTGGGTGCGAGGCTCTAGATTGAGCGATGTAGGCTCCATCGGGTTAACAATAAACGGTTTATTAATAATGGTTGCGGTGACACTAGCGTGGAAGTTCGCCATAAAAAAGCAATATCAACAGCATATGCGTTGGGCAATTCATGCCTTTATTTTGATCAACGGTGTGTGGACATTTCGTTTGTATTTAATGGCCTGGTTTATGTTAAACCAAGGTGCAAACGGCAATACAGCCACCATTGATGGTCCAGCTGATATCACGCTATCATTCGCCTCGTATCTGTTACCCATGCTAATCGCCGAAGTTTACTTTTGGGCCAAGCGGCAAAAAAGCGTTTATCGCGTAGCTATTGCCAACTTGTTTATGTTGCTTGGTTTACTGATAACCACCCTAGGTGTTGTGGCAGCGACGCTTTTTATGTGGTGGCCTAGAATAATAGCGTAACTACCAACAATTTATACTCTCTTACATACATTATGCGAGAGAGTTTGATTATCCTCTGAGAGCTATCAACGCTGCTATTCCTTAAAATATGGCGATATATAACGCGTCGAACACCTCAACTAAATAAACAATTTTCTCCTAAAGGCATATGCACTAAGTTTGTTAACCAAAGTGATATTATCAAAGTGAAAGCAATCATTGGGAATTCGTTAGAGAGTAATAAGCTCTAGTTACTTGCAATAACTATTTGTTTTCAAGTTCATCATTCATATTTTTACCACCTAAAAAATTACTTCTGGGTGTATAGTTAATCCAATCTGTTTGCTGAATAATCTTATTGTTGGAATCAAACTCTTGAGTAATAACAAACAGCCATGGTCCAAGCTTTTGTCCATCGTAGCTAAAGCTATGGAAAAATCCTTCTGTTATCGCAGTGTTTATTCCAAAAGTATGACGAATAACAGTTAACGCCCTATTACCATCAAGAATTTTAAAATTGCCTTTATCCCAATCTAAAAATTTTCTTATTTCTACTTTATTACTAAAACTATTACCATAAATTATATCCTTGAATTGGGCATTATCAGCGTAGTATGTCATAAATTTGTTGAAATCATTTCGCTTTGAGTAGAGATCAAAATAGTCATTTACAACTTGAGGCAGATTATTATTTTTGCTTGTAGAAACACATCCATTTAAAAGGAGTAATATTAATAAATTTAGAATAATACGCATAGTTTGGGTATTCACTAATAGTTATACGCCCTGTTAACAGACAACAAATTAAATAATGGATTAAAATAAGCGACGAAGGATCATTTCCCTCGATTGGCTTGATATGTGTTTAATACTACCAAACTGCTTTACTTTAACCTGGTGATACCAATTAAAACACTAATAACACCACCAACCATACCTGCCCAAGCTTCAATAGGCGTATCCCCACTTAGTGTACGACTAATTTGAGAGCTAGCTGAATCATAAATATTGTAACCCCATATTGCTAATGCAACACCTGCAATGACTAGAACGATGCCTAAAATTTTGTTATTCATTGTCTCTCCAAGTTTTTATAAATTTCGTTAAATTACTTTGATACTTTTCTAAACACATAATGCCCCACAACGAGGCAAATAATAGCAGGTTAAAATAAGCGGCGCAGAAGCTAAAATCAACTATTTTTTTGTCCTGCTTCATAGCTTATACAACAGTTCGCGCAATAAACACCAAAGTTTTAGCTAAATGGATTATCAGACCAAGGAGCTTCTATATCTACTTTGAAAAAGGTACCTTTAAACAAATAACTATCCTCAGATACTGCTAAATATTTAATCTTTTGGTGTTGTGGGTGTCGTCCCCATATTTCAAAAATAATATTTATTGTTTTTTGATCTAATAGAGCTAAACGCTCTGCACTCCATTGGTGAAATATATACTCAGCAATTTCTACAGCAATAGGATAGGCCGAGCTATTGAAGTATCCTAAGGAGCATTTAGCCTCCTCTAAAGAAACTCCTTCCAATTCTCTTCTACGCTTTCTTATCTCGGTTTCGTTAAACCATTCATCAGACAAACTCATATTAATCTCAGCTTGTATAACGCCTGTTAAGAGGCGAAAAATTGTTGGCTAAAACAAGAACAAAGAGCCAACTGTTTTTGTTTCGTTTAAAGTGCTTTTATGATGCGATTATACATGCTTAGATTCTAACATTTCACGTAGACCTTTAGGCAAAAAGCTTCTTGCTTTTGACGTGATTACTGATTCATTTTTTTGCCAAAGAACACCTAGATAAATAACAAACAATCCAAGCAGAGTTAAAGTCATCGGAAATAGCCAACTATCTTTAAATACATCTGAAGCTAAATGGCCTATATACCCAGAGCAACCTATAGCTCCAAATATAACAAATACTTTTCTGGCAATTAGAACACCTGTAAAAATCATTAATAAATTGATCGTAAAATAGATAAACTTAGATAATTCGCTGTCAGAGTGCTGGAGTGACATTCCTCCCCAAAAAGCAATAACACCGAAAAGGTATATCCAAAATGAATAATCAGCTTTATTATGAGATCTAATATCAATCCAAAAAGCTAGCGCTATCATGAGCAGTCCAGAGTACATAGAAACTAATTGCCTTAGCTCCCAGCTATTATCGCCCCCGTTAATCATTACGGCAATATCCATGGTTAAATACCAAAGAGTTACTGCAATTGGCATGATTAAGAATGGATATTTATATTTCCAAGCAATAATGATTCCCACTGCTAGGGTACTTAACTCCATATAAAGCCAATGCCATGTGATATATCGATGGTACTCGCGGTAAACACTGTCATCTGGCCAAATGCCTAAAGCGTTTTGTAATCCATAAACTGCTAATGGTGTTAATGCTATAACAAAGGTTCCACAAATTCCCGCAGGGATAGCTAATCCTTTGGATTTGAAAGTGTTGGTAAGTTTCAATCCAACCGAACCATAAAATAGAGAAATAAAAACAATCCCTATTCCTCCGAACGACTCCCACCCTAAGTTCATAAAAAGGGTCATTGCTCCGATAGCAATCATTCCTCCTACGTAATAAAGTACATGTGTAAAATCAAACTTAGGAGATGTATTTGGTTGTTTATTCAAAAACTCAATTAATTTTTTAGACTGCTCAAATGAAAGGATGTTTTCATTTACAGCATCTTCAAGGTTTTTTTTAGTAAAGTTCAATCAAGACTCCTTTCTATGGTCGAGCATCTAACGCATAGCACAATGGCTTTATAAAGGCCGATTGATACGTCTGGTTATACATTTATTTAAAACTTTCCTTTATTGTCTCTATTACTTTAGGGTCAGTATGAATTTCAAATGCTATCGTTGTCGCTTGTAAACTAATAGCAACCAATATACCTCCAAGCATAAGGCCAACTCCTCCTACAACTATAGAGAGAGCCTTTGAAACTTTGCTAATCGGCCTAATGTCACCATAGCCAACTGTTAATGCTGTGATGAAAGACCAATATATGGAGTCGAATTTTGTCCATGACTCTACGCGGCCAACAATAAGACCGAGAAAAATTATTAGCAGAGCCATCGCAACAAGAATTGGAGAGGTTAAATATACCCCCCAAAAAAACACTCTGATGAATGTAATTGTAAAATCCATAGTTCAACCTATACGTTGATTATTTATAACGCCGTTTTAAGCGGAAGTTAGGTGCCTTCGCACACCTCTACTTCGCTTTCTAGTAAATCTGACCATGGAATATAGAAAGATTTTTGCGTCTCTGAGTCATTAGAAACTAGAGTTACTCTAGCAATCTGATGCCCAAAATAATTTTCAAACTCAATATTTTCTATTGAGTTAAGCTGTACTGACCTATAAGCCTTAGCCCTACCGAATAACAGAGCTTCATCATCTATTCGGGCACTACATGCTATCGCTATATTGTTAAAAGGAACAACTGACATAATATTTTTGTCTTTGTAAAACGTTGCTCGGCTAACAGACGTACCGATATTGTTTAAAAAGTTATTGTATTTAACTCTTCTGAATATTCCTTTCAGAATTATGCCTAACAAGATGATAAAACTTGAAAACAGAATAGAGTTCAGCAAAGGCAATTTAACACCCAAATTTATTACGACTACTATAGCAATTAATAAAAGAGCAAGTCGTAACGTTTTGAGTGAAAATTTAAGTTTTGGAAAATTAACCACTAGCCATCCTTAGGCACCAACGCCCAATTAACAGGCTAAAAATAGTGGGCTAAAATGGAGCGAAGCGAACAGCCCGCTGTTTTTAGTCCTTGTTTAATTTCTTGTTATGTTTATTTAACGACGAAGCTTTTATTAACTCTTTGATTGAGCTCTCAATTTCTTTTGCATCAATACCGCCATTTGCTTGCAATACACAAAGACCAAATAAGCCAGCGGATAAATATGTACTTTCAGCTGTTGATTCATTTAGCTTTGTAATAGTTTGGGTTATTTCTAAGGCTAATAACTGCTGAGCTTCGCTTGCTTCTGAAGAAACATCAATTTTACCAAGTACGCTTAAAAGTGAATCTGAAACATCCGCTTTAACATTTGTACTCTTAGCGTAAGTAGCTGCTTGTAAACACGTTTTACCTGCACCATTTGTCATCGCACCATTATATTCTGAGCTCCAAATAAACAAAGTAGCTCTATCAGCATTTTCAGCTAGAAATGTTTTTAAGGCCTCTGTATCACCTTGTTTTTCTAGCTTTGCATACTCTTTGTATACCTCAGTAAGATGGGCTGCCCCTTTATTGTTAGAAACGACTTGTCCTGCCCTATCTATTGAAACATAAGACAATCCTGGTTTTACATCCCCAGTCCACGCTTCATGTACACTGCAACCACTTAAGTAAAAAGAAAAAATAAGTATCAATAATAATTTATACATTTGTAACTTCCTTATCGCATTTTATATTTCAAAAATTTAATTTAGCACCATTAGGGCGAACATTAAACCAACGCCCAATTAACAGGCAAAAAGTAGTTGGCTAAAATAAGTGAACGTAGTGAACAAAAAGCCAACTGTTTTTTGTCCTTGTTTAATTTCTTGTTATATTTTTAACTTAGCGCGTAACTCTATTATTTTTTGCTTTTGTGGAGATACATATTCTAACCAACCTCGATAAGCATTATCAGGATCTGAAAGCTCCCATTTTGCGCCACACGCTGTGCACAAATATGTAGCAACTTTATCAAACTTAAGTTGATTAGTAACACTTAACTCTTTAAGTAAACTCTCAACATTATCAAAATCTCTAAAAGTCGAAAAACCTTTAGATTTGAATGGCTCGAGAATTTTACAAGTTAGACATTTCATAAAAATATAACGCCCAACTAAGGGGCTGATAATTGTTGGCTAAAATGTGTAGCGAAGCGAAACCGAGCCAACTGTTAGCAGTCCCGCTTTAGTTACTTGTTAGCAATACTTTGCCCGAACAGTAATTTAAATAGCCTATTTGGCATATAACCAGTAACCGTTGTGTAGCCAAAAGCAATAATACCAATGAGCATAAAAAATATAACAGGTAATGAAACAATAAGAGAAAACCAGCTAAATGGAATTATATCCGATGTAATTTGCTCAATCGTTACACTAGAAAAAAGGAACACTCCGTACGCACAAAAAGCACTTAACCCTAAAGTTAAAATTCTAAATGGAAACCTTACAGAGTTTTGACTCATAACCAGTGATTCTTCCTGTATTGCTAACGCTTATATTAAGCGGCTAAGTACAATTTGCTAAACTGCGCGAAGCGCGAGCAAACTGTACGTGTCCGTTTGAATACCTTGTTAGCAGAAGGCAGTTAAATCACTACACTTTTTGCTAACACTAAAATTAAATTAGTGGAAGTGAGAAGCCATAAATACGGCAACACTTAGCCACTAAACTTGATTGATAAACAATAACATAGAATGCTTATCAATTTTATTAAACTAATTGATTTGCAACAACAAAGGAAGGGAAATATACACCAATCATTTGATGTGAAGTACCAAGCAAAGCAACTAAATAAACTTGAACAAGTGTTGCCTGCTAACGCCACTTTAAGCGGCAAAAAATTGTTGGCTATAATGTTGAACGAAGTGAAAACAGCCAACTGTTTTTTGTCCGTTTGAAAGCCTTGTTAGCAGTACATTACCACTTAACTATTTGCTTTTGCTATTTTTTTGAGACTCTATTTCACTTGCGACTAAACTATCGTAGTTGATTAAGGCGTAGACAAAGGCACAAAGGATTATCGCAGGAACTACAACTAGTGAGACCTCAGCTAAGCGCCAAAGAATAACACTTAAAGGATCTTCTCCGGGCGATAACAAAACTTTGATTCCAGCAATAGCAAAGATTAAAAATAGAATACCTTTAGATATGTCTAGTGCCCAAAGCAAGGAAAATTTAGTTTTAGATGAACTCGTATCCATGATTTATTCTCGAAACTTCCTGTACTGCTAACGCTTTGCTAAGGGGCAAATAATGGTTTGCTATAATGCGCGGAGCGCGAGCAAACTGTTATTTGTCCGTTTGAGCAACTTGTTAGGCAACTACTGCGTATATGTAAAGGAAAAAAGATATACCACTTACAATTGTTCTAATCCAATGTTGTGGTCCCCACTTTAATAATAAGGCTTGCGTACTTTCTGATTCGGGATCATTATCAGAGCTTAACAGTACATCATTTATTGGTTTTATAAGAATTAAAGTAATTGGTACGACAGAAATAAGAAAAACAGCACCTATAAGCCATAGAATATTCCCGCCTAAAAACCAAACAAGTCCCCCTGCAATAAAACCAATTAATGCAAGTACAATTTGTAAGGGTGCTGCACGCTTGTACATTGGAGGAAAAAACAATCCTCCCACACGAACACCGGCCTCAAGAGTAGCTGGATGCTGGGCAAGTGAAATATATAAAGCGGCTCCGAAAAAGGTACCACAACAAAACAGTGCAATTATTTGAAATAACATGAATTTTTCTCCTGTTGCCTAACGCCCAATTAACAGGCAAAAAATAGTTGGTTAAAATAAGCGACGAAGGAGCAAAAACCAACTGTTTTTTGTCCTTGTTTATTAGCTTGTTATGTGTTTTTAGCACCATAGCTATTATTAAACAACTTAAAGTGCGTTATAAAAAGCCACGCTATTATGATGCTGAGAATTAATGCAGTCCCCTCTCCAATTTCTTCTTTGTTAGGAAGCGACAAGAGTTTTGGTATGAAGGTTGGTGAATAGACTATTGATATTGAGATAATCAAGCTCCCTGTGACGGCAATTAATAAAAATAATAGCGCTTTATATCTTTTAAATATTGCCAGTGAAAACATTAGGATTATTTGAATAAATATTTGTAATGAAATTACACGCCAAAAGATCGCATATATTCCTTTAGCCAAAGACTCAGTAATAGGAAAGTCTTTAAAAATAAGGCTATGAAAGAAATATATTAAGAAAAATATAACCATTTCTAAAGCTATTAGAGTTGCTAAGTATGGAAATGCTTCCTTAATTTTTTTCATACTCCAAACGTCCCTAAACACATAACGCCGTTTTAAGCGGCAAATTGCAGTTGGCTAAAATAAGTGAGGCACGAACAAAAAGCCAGCTGTAATTTGTCCGTCTTGAAAACCCTTGTTAGCTGTATTAGTTGGTATACACACTAAACTCTTCTGTAAATCCTGGCAACAACCCTGGGTCAAATTCAAAATCGCCAGTCAGAGATATAACGTTAGACCCACTATTAGTTGTACGGCTATATTTAGATAACAATATATCAGCCTGCATATGACCTAAAGAATCAATAGAACTTATATTGAGTATGAACTCATTCGGCGACATACTTTCAATATTTGCTGATCCATTTCTTGTTTTCTCTAAATTTACCAACGCGGATATGAATCTATTTTTTCCATGAGCCTCAATCCATACCTGGTCATACTCGCCGAAGAAACCTGACATGCAAACCTTTACAGATACTCTAATATCACCAAAGTTTTGAGGCATTTTTGATTCTTCTAGCACATCAATTTCGATGTAATCAATTTCATCGCCTAACTTCATAAATACGCCTTTACAGCTAACGCCCAAATAATGGGCTAAAAATTGTTGGCTAAAATAAGCGACGCAGGAGCAAAAGCCAACTGTTTTTAGTCCTGTTAATTTGCTTGTTAGCACCTCAACTCAAGTATGCTAGCAATTCTATCTTGTGTTTCTTGGCTGAACATTTGAAATTGCTCCTCAGAAAAAACACCATAACTTTTCAACGAAACCAGTTTAAGCAGTATGTTATTACGAGTTGGATTATTAAACATCTCAGCAATCTTTGCATCTTCAGCTTGAATTAAGTCATACAGATCGAGGTATGATTTATGTTCTGTCCCTTCTCTGTTTTTAGCTATCTCCTCAACTTTAACAAATATAAGTTCACAAGCTTTTGCAGTTAAGTCGTTTTGAAGTTTTCGAAATAGCTTCCAATCTTTTTCAGGTACCGATGACATGCTAGATCCTCATTGAGTGCTAACGCCCAAATAACAGGCTAAGTAATGGTTGGCTAAAATTGTGTAGCGAAGCGAAACGTAGCCAACTGTTACGTGTCCTTGTTAATTTGCTTGTTAGCAGTACTGTCTGAAACTTTACGATAAAACATATTACCGAAACTTGACTCAAATACATAATAGAAATCAAACTTTTGCCTGTACAAGGCAGGATAAACGTCAATTAATTTATGAGGATTAGCGACAACAATACGAAACATAGCAGGATTACTATCACGGTAAAATTCTACTTTACCTTCAATGACTTTAAAGTTGCCGTCAGCGAGTTTTTCATAAAAGAAAAACTCATGCTTTTCGTTTATAACAAAGCTAAAAAGGCTGTTTTGCCAGTTAGCATTTGAACCCGGATAAAACTCTTTATCAACTTCATATGTTCCGACGATATCACTTTTATCAATAGACTTAAGTGAGTTTATCCCTCCATACACAAATAAACATACGGGAAGTATCCAAATGAGAAACACAGGTTTTAGATGTGTTCTATTTCTAGAAATTAAGTACTTCACAATTTTAAAAGCTGAATAGAAAATTACTAGTAGAAGCAAAGGAAGTGTAATTATTATAAGCAAAATGTCACCTCCATGTTGATTGATACTCTTGTACTGCTAACGCCCAATTAACAGGCTAAAAATAGTGGGCTAAACTTGAGCGAAGCGAAAA
>CAJXUN010000002.1 GCA_913061475.1 uncultured Colwellia sp.
ATGTGGAACAACCACATGACAAAGGCTCTGCCTTGTATAAATACCCAACAAACTGATGCAAAAACAATCTCGAAAGATCAACAGACCCTAGTCCTTACCGGAGAAAAAGCGATTAGCATAGATAAAGCAGAACAATTTTCACCTGCTAAACTATTTGAATCCAAGGCAGAGGTAAAGCCTTAGGTTAGCGACCGTTAATTTCAAAAATCACTATATTTTCACTGCTTCAATAGAATGATTAACTTGGGCAACGCTTAAAATATTAAGTTAAATATTGGCGGTTACAGCTTACGCAATAGCGTTTAATGCCGGCGCGGATAATACTATTTCCTCTAAGCGAGTCTGTTGCTGACAAAATAGCTTATACAGCTGTAATTGGTTTTTAGCTCGGACTAAGTTGTGTGTGGCATAACTGGTTTTAAAGTATTTATCACCATTTAAGAAGTCAGTTAAGAACCTAATGCAGAGCATGAAAGGCATGAGTTTGACACCAAATAATAAACTTTTGTGTTCTGCTTCGCTTAATGAACCGTTAAAAGCAGCAATATAAGCATTGGCTAATGCGCTTAAAATATGAAAATTAATCGACATATCCGCTAATTCAGCACTATCTTCAGCAATAGATGAACAACAACTACGCACCATATCGCCAAAATCATGCATTAAATATCCTGACATACAGGTATCTAAGTCAATAACGGCGGCAGGCTTATTTGTTTCGCGATTAAATAATAAGTTATTAATTTTGGTATCGTTATGAGTGACGCGAAGCGGAAGCTGTTTAATTAATATCGCTATTTCACGGCAAAATGGCTGCTGAGAATCGATAAAGTTAAGCGTGCTTTGCGCTTGTTCAATACGCTCATTGGCGCTTGCTTTAAGTGCTTTTTCTAATTGCGCTAATCGTGCTGATAAGTTATGAAAATCAGGTATGATGTCAGCTAAACGATGGCTGTTAAAATCACTCAATGCGGCGGTAAATTGTGCAAACGAGCTGGCAACATCATGCGCTTGTTCGATGTTTTCAATCGATTCTAAGGTTTGGCAATGTTCGACATAGTGCAAACTGCGCCAGTATTCGCCTGCTACTTCTACATGGCTCTTATGTTCAATACTTTGGTGCTGCCAAATGGGTTGTAAGGCGTATTCATTTGCAAGATATTTTGCTTTTAAGTGCTCGCTGATGAGGTCAGCGTTATCAGTAACTTGTTGAGGAAATTTAAATACATGCCGATTAAGGCGTTGCAGTACAAAGCGTTTATTGTTTGATTGCACTAAGTATGTGCTGTTGATCAGGCCATATCCGAGTGATGTCACTTGACAGTTTTCTAAAGCATAACCAAATTTAGTTAAGACTAATGACAAAGATTTATTTTCGTGAGAGAGGGTCATTCTAATTGGATTTACTCTTGGCTGATTTTACACATACATGCGCCTAACTTTAGCCATATGGTAAGGCATAGCTAACCGTATGGGAAGTTATTCATTGCGGTGTTCACCAAAACTAACCTTCCTGTGGTTGAATGGGTAATGAAATAATGAAACAAGCACCAGACTGTTCCACCTGTTCAGTTAATTCACTTTCATGATTTTTTATGGCGCTACTTAATGGACTTTGGAAGCTGCAATCTGCTCTATTTTTTGCGTGAATAGTTCCATCGTGCCAATGAATAATTTTTGCGGTGATTGCGAGCCCTAAGCCAAAGTGTCCTAATTCTCGAGAACGATCGACGTCGAGTTTTACAAAGGGAGCAAAAATGCTATCGATACTTTCTTTTGGGATCCCTTTGCCGTCATCTTCGACGGTGATGTATAAATGATGACCTTTTTGATACGTTGCAATGACGACATGGCTTTGTGCATATTGCACAGCATTACCGAGCAAGTTCTGAATAGCGCGGTAGCACCAATGAAAATCTAACGACAAATTAATCGGTTGTTTGATAAATTCAGCACTGGCTTGATAGGTCAGTTCAACCTTATGCTGCTCAGCAAGTGATTGAAAGTCAGCGCAGAGGGTAGTGAGGAAATCATTAACGTTAATTAACTCACGTTTTAAGCTAAAACCTTGACGCTCCATACCGGCATATTCTAAAAATGCTGAAGTCATGTCTTCCATGCGGGTTAGCTCTGTTTCCATACGGGCAAGGTAGTGATTTTTTTTCTCAATATCTTGGGCGTCAATCGCGGCTTCAACACCGAAGCGCAAACAAGACATGGGCGTGCGGATATCATGCGACATACTGCGGGCCAGAATTTTGTTATCGGCGACTAACTTTTCAATTTGCGTTGCCATGCGATTAAAGCTGTTTTCTAACAAGCTAATATATGAAAAACGACTCAGTGGCATACGGGCGGTTAGGTTTCCTGCACCAATTTGGGCCGCGGTATTGGTTAATAAGTATAAGCGACGCGTTAATGGAAATAACCAGGCTAATAGGATAATGCAAACCCCTAAATAAAGTATCGTGGTAAGCAAAATATTAATATTTTGATTTTCGACTTCTATTTCGGGTAAGGATAATTGCAGGACATAATCTGGATGTAGCGATAATTTTTTTAATAAATAGGGATGGCTTTCTGATGCTAGCAATAAGCCGCCAGTTTGGGTTAATTGACGACTGAGTTCATTAGGTAAGGCAATGTTTTCGCTTTTATCTAACTGTAATGTTATTTGATAGGCTTGGCTTAATTCTTCGCTAAAAGCCATTAGGCTTTCGCTGTTAGTCGCTGAAAGTTGCTGATCAAAACCCTCTATTAGCTGATGATAAATGGCATATTCACTTTGTGCGTGTTCAGGCTCCTGCTTGGCAACAATTTTATCTAAGCCCCAAGTAATAATAAACAGTGAGCCGATAACGGTTAAAATAATACTGATGTATAAACGACGCATGGCTAGCTGTTTTTCTCTACTTCATCATCCCATGCATCAGCAACAAATAAATAGCCTTTACCCCATACTGTTTTGAATTTTTTTGGTTTTTGCGGATCGTCATTAAATATTTTACGCAGCGTTGATAGCATGACGTCAAAGCGACGATCTTGTCCGTCATACTCTCTATTTTTTAAGGCTTTGAATACAGTATCGCGATCAACAACTTCACCAGCATGATTTGCCAAGAAACATAAAAATGCGAAGAGGCTGGTTGAAAGCTCAATTTCGACATCTTGATAAGTGACACGGTTTGCTTCAATGTTGATTAACAGTCCACCATGCTGGATATCTGAAGAAGTAGGAACAACGGGGGTTGTTTGTTTTAATGCACCTGAAATTCTTGCTAATAATGCTCTTGGTCGTACGGGTTTTATGACATAGTCGTTTGCGCCAGCTTCTAGGCCGATAACTTCATCAAACTCGTCAGCGCGGGCGGTTAGCATAATAATGGGGGTTTGCATTTTTTGTCGAATTTGGCGGCAAACTTCAATGCCATTTAAACCGGGTAGCATGACATCAAGTAACACTAAGTCTGCTTGAAAGTCTTCAAGACAAGCGATAACTTCGTCACCACGTGTACAATGTTTGACGATAAATCCTTGCTCAGTTAAATATTCACGCACCCAATCGCCTAAGGTTAAGTCGTCTTCAACTAATAAAATTTGCTTTGATTCACTCATGATAACTCTCTTAAAACAAACGCCAGCGACGTTTTCTAGGTGATGCTTTATGTACCCAACTGACTTCGATAAGGGTATGTGCGATGACTTGCTCTTGGTCATATGCAACCAATTTATATTGCACGCTTTTACTGGACTCAAATTCAAACGTTGTAACGTTTTGTTGTTGGTTATACCAGCAGTCTAGCGCTTTATTTTCGCCAACTTGATAAAGACAATAGTTGCCTTTAATTGGCGTCTTCCAACGTAAGGTTACGGTAGCAAAACATTGTCGTCCTTGGGTTAATGTAATACATTTAGCCGGCATGGCTGACAGTGCCGTATTGGCAATCATTTCGGCAGGCTCTTGCTGTGCAGAAACCGTAAATGACGTGCTTAATGCACATATCAATAAGACAATTCCTATGTCCCATTTAGAATACATATACCACCCCTAACATGATCTGAGTTACGTGTTGGGTGTCTACTAGCGGACTTTCTTTTGTGCTTTTTGAATAATAACTATGGGTTATACCACCAGAAAATGACCACTTTTTAGAGATAGGGTGCTGGGCAAATAATTCTAGCTGTAAGCGATTACCAGCGTCAGATTCATGGTATGGACGTGCAGCGCTCACCTCATTTGAGTTTACACCGTAATAATAGTCCATGACTTTTTCAGAGTAATGGGTGTATCCAGTGCTCAGGTAAATGTCCCAATTTCGATAAGGCAATACATAGCTATAAAATACATCAATAATCCAGCCATTGGCGTCACTTAATGGCGCCAAGGTGGCAAAGTCGACAGATAATACCGAATTACGGTGATACCTTGAATAGCGTAAACCAATACCTTCGCCAGCTGAGCGCTCTTTTAGACCGGCTAAGGTTGGAATATCTTTGTCGGCATTTTCAATAATATCTTTTGGGGTATAGCTGGAAATATAGGTTTTACTGATAATATCCAGCTCCCATTCGGGTGTGACAACCAGTTGGTAGCCCAATTCTGCACCTTGTAGCAACCCTGACGTGCGTCGGTGATTGGATTGAATGAAAAAGCCCTTGTAATAAACATCGAGTAATAAGGAAATACCGAGGTAATCGAGAGGGTCTTCTTGATCTTTGCCTTTGAGTAATGACGGATTATAAATAGCAGATATATTCCCCATGGCTTGCCAACTAAAGGTTTCATTGAATACGGTTGTTTCGTTTTCGGGGATTTTTTCATTGGCAAGGCTAAAAAAAGCACTGGCAAATAACATCATACCAAGCAGTACGAGAAAGCATTTAGCTCGCATAATGAGACCTTTGAAGTTTTTGTTTGTGAGTCATCATGTTTTTATTTTTGGTTATATTGTTATTATTTTGAAGTGACATGTTAACAAATGTAGACGCGTTACGGCATAGCAAGACACTGAAAAAGTGTTTAAAAAATGTAAGCAGATACCTTTACTGATTACTGTCCTAAAATGCTTAATGCGCATGCTTTCTCGCTAAACGCTTTAAGTTATTAATGGCCGCCGATGATTTTGAATAAGCTAAGACAATTTCTCGTGTTAGTTGTAAACCCTCGATAGGCCTAAAAACGATATCTGCTTGCTTAATAATTTCACTGTGTGCAGGTAAAAATGCGCAGCCTAAGCCGGCATGAACTAAGCCCAGTGCATAGTCGATAGTGGTGATTTTAGCTCGCACATCAAGACTAATGCCCGCTAGTGCTAAGGTGTCTTGTAAATTGCTCCAAGCACTGCAAGGTGTGCGTTGAATAAAGGGCAGGCCGTCTAGTTGTTTGAGCGTTATCGTGTCGTTTAACGCCAATATGTGGTCATAGGGCAAAGCTAATAAGTAGTCTTCGTGCCACATATCGATATATTGTTCATTTTCAGTTAGCTCATCTTTTAAAATAATGCGTGCGTCAACATTTTCGGTATGCGGCATTAAGGTAAGCTCGACATAAGGTTTTGCTGCGGTGAAGTCTTTGAGCAATAAACTCATGCGCTCAACACCCAAACCTCGAGTAACCCCCAGATTAAATGGTTGCTTATTGGTTTTCTCGGCAAAAACGGTTTTGATCGCCCCCGCTTGCCCTAATAGCTTTTTGGCTAATGGGAAAAGTTTCTTACCTTGTTCGGAAGGGGTTACGCCACGCGCATGACGAATAAAAAGTTTTACATTAAGTTGTTGCTCTAACTGTGCTATTGCCGCCGATATCGAAGGTTGGGCAATAAAGCAGGCTTTGGCTGCAGCGCTAAAGCTTTTTAGTTCATAGACTGAAATGAAATAATTGAGTGACTTTAAATCCATGGTGATTACGTTTGTATTGATATAGAAAAAAACTATAGCAGATAAAGAAAAAGAATATTTTAACTTTGGCAAGTATTTGCTTATTATTTTTGCACTTTCATTTTCACACGTTAAAAACAGGTAATTTCATGTCTAATTCAAGCAGTGCAAACCGTCCGTCGTTTAAATGGCAAGATCCTCTTTTATTTGACTCTTTGTTGTCGGAAGAAGAGCGAATGATCCGGGACAGTGCCCATCAGTATTGTCAGGAAAAACTCATGCCACGGGTTTTAGAGGCCAATCGCAATGAAGTTTTTGATGTGAAAATTATGCGCGAGTTGGGCGAGTTGGGCTTATTAGGTGCAACGTTGCCAGAAAAATATGGCTGTGCTGGTGTCAACTACGTTACTTACGGGCTAGTTGCTCGTGAAGTTGAACGTGTAGATAGTGGCTACCGCAGTGCGATGAGTGTGCAATCATCATTGGTTATGCACCCTATTTATGCTTACGGCAGTGAAGAACAGCGAATGAAATATTTACCAAAACTAGCAACCGGTGAATATATTGGTTGTTTTGGTTTAACTGAGCCTAATTCAGGCTCAGATCCAGCGAGTATGTTAACGCATGCCAAGCCTGTTGAAGGCGGTTATCGCATGACAGGTAATAAAATGTGGATCACCAATTCACCGGTGGCGGATATTTTTGTTGTTTGGGGCAAACTTGATGGCGTTATTCGCGGCTTTATTTTAGAAAAAGGTATGGAAGGATTAAGTGCGCCTAAAATTGAAGGGAAGTTTTCATTACGTGCGTCTATTACCGGTGAAATCGTTATGGATAATGTTTTTGTGCCAAGCGAAAACTTATTACCTAATGTGAAAGGGCTGTCAGGACCTTTTGGTTGCTTGAACAAGGCTCGTTACGGTATCGCTTGGGGCGCATTAGGTGCAGCGGAATTTTGTTGGCATGCCGCCCGTCAATATACCTTAGATCGTGAGCAGTTTGGTCGTCCATTAGCGGCAACGCAGTTAGTGCAGAAAAAACTAGCCGATATGCAAACCGATATTACCACCGGGTTATTTGCTTGTTTACAGGTTGGTCGTTTAATGGATTCGGGGCAATTGGCGCCAGAAGCGATCTCACTGATCAAACGCAACTCATGTGGTAAGGCATTAGAAATTGCCCGCATCGCCCGTGATATGCATGGTGGTAACGGTATTGCTGATGAATTTCATGTTATTCGCCATATGATGAATCTTGAGGCGGTTAATACCTATGAAGGCACGCATGATATTCATGCCTTAATTCTTGGTAGAGCTCAAACCGGCTTACAAGCATTTTTCTAACAAGGTAATCAAGCAAAGGCGTAGTTAATACGCCTTTTGTTTATCTGCTGTTTGCTGAGTTTAATTTGCCTAGCAAAGTTATGTGTTAACCACTGCAATAATAAAAATACCCGTGGAGATATGATGTCTGATCGTAATCAATTGGTGAAAGAAAATTTCATCAATTTTGTTCGAGCCCGAACTTTACCCGAATCAAGTTGTACTTTAAGTCCGAGTGATGTCGGATTAAATGCTGCTGAGGTTATTGACCTATTCGAAACGCAAGCCATGAGTCGGCATCTTGATTTGCAGTCGCGTGTGATGCAGAAAAAAGGTCAAAGCTTTTATACTATAGGTAGTTCCGGCCATGAGGGTAACGCTGCTTATGCCAAGGCATTCCGCCCAACAGATATGGCTTTCTTACATTATCGCAGTGCTGCATTTGTTATCCAACGTGGTAAACAAGTTCCCGGTCAAACGCCGTTATACGACATGTTATTGTCATTTGCTGCCTCAAAAGATGATCCTATTTCTGGTGGCCGTCATAAAGTGTTGGGTAGCAAAGCCCTGTCGATACCGCCGCAAACTAGTACTATAGCCTCGCATTTACCTAAAGCGATCGGGGCTGCTTTTAGCATTCCGTTAGCTAAGCGCTTAGGTCATCAAGGTGAAATACCCAACGATGGGGTGATTATTTGTAATTTTGGTGATGCTTCGTCAAATCATTCAACAACGCAGGGTGCTATCAACAGCACGGCGTGGGCGGCTTATCAATCGATTCCTATGCCGATTGTTTTTGTTTGTGAAGATAACGGCATTGGTATTTCAACCTCAACACCTGAAGGTTGGATTGCGGCGAACTATAAAAATAGAGCCGGTTTAATCTACCTTTATTGTGATGGTTTAAATATTTTAGACACTTATAAAACCGCTAAAGAAGCCGAGCGCATTGCCCGAGAACTACGTAAGCCAGTATTTTTACATGTGCGTACGGTGAGGTTACTGGGCCATGCGGGCTCTGATGCTGAATTTGTGTATCGGGATATGGCCGACATCACCGCAACAGAATTTCAAGATCCACTATTACACACCGCACGAATTATTTTAGAAAACAATATCTTGGATTCAGAACAACTGATTGAAATTTATCAAAATGTTGAAAGTCGTATTGCCGTTATTGCGCAAAATGCTGCCAGTAAAGAAAAACTGACATCAGCTGATGAGGTGATGGCCAGCATTGTGCCTGAGCTAACTAAAGCGCGTAGCTCAATCACGGTGAGTGACAAAGCTCGTCAGGAAATATTTAAACATGAAAAACATAACCTCGCTAAAAAACAGCATTTAGCCAAACTGATCAATTGGGCGCTGATGGACTTAATGGCTGAGTATCCAAGCATTGTTATGTGTGGAGAGGATATTGGCAAAAAAGGTGGTGTTTATAACGTGACCGCGAAATTATGCGAGCGCTTTGGCAAAAACCGAGTCATTAATACTTTATTAGATGAACAAACGATTTTAGGTACCGCGATTGGCTTGGCGCATAATGGCTTCCTACCTATGCCTGAAATTCAATTTTTAGCGTATGTCCATAACGCTGAAGATCAAATTCGTGGTGAAGCGGCCACCTTGCCGTTTTTCTCTAATGGTCAGTTTACTAACCCTATGGTGGTCCGAATTGCCGGACTTGCCTACCAAAAAGGCTTTGGTGGTCATTTTCACAATGATAACTCGTTTGCGGTATTTCGTGATATTCCGGGCTTAATTATTGCCTGTCCATCCAATGGTGCAGACGCGGTTGAAATGATGCGAGCAAGCGTGCGTTTAGCACAAGAGCAACAACGTATGGTGATATTTTTAGAGCCTATCGCCTTGTATATGACCAAAGACTTGCACGAAGAGGGGGATGGTTTATGGACTTATGAATATCAGCCGCCAGCATTGAAAAGCCGTGATATTGACCTAGGGGTTAAAGTTGCAGGCACAGGCAAGCAGCTGTGTATTTTAACTTACGGTAATGGCAATTATTTATCTCGCCAAGCACAAGCTAAATTAGCAGAGCAGGGCATTGAGGCGCGAGTTGTTGATTTACGTTGGTTGGCACCGCTCGATGAACGCGGAATTTTGGCACAAGTTAACGAGTGCGAGGGTGTACTTATTGTTGATGAATGTCGTCAAACCGGTTCAATTAGTGAAGCTTTAGTGACCTTGATTCATGAACAGGCTAGCGTAATGCCGAAACTAAAACGAGTGACTGCCAGTGATAGTTTTATTCCACTAGGCGCCGCGGCGTATGAAGTGCTGCCGTCAGTTGACAATATTATTGCTGCGGCAATGGAGATCTGCCAATGAGTTCATCAGAAAAAAAGGCCGTAACAGCAATGAATAACAAAAAGCAGCGGGCAGTGGTGATTTGCCCAGGGCGCGGTACCTATAACAAAGAAGAGCTCGGTTACTTAACGCGTTTACATAGTGATAAGACCGAAATTATTGCTCTTATTGATGATTATCGAGACCGCCAAGGACAAATGAAAGTTGCTGAGCTTGATAGCATGGAAAATTATAGTATGCGTGTGCATACTGCCGGCGAAAATGCTTCAGCGCTGATTTATGCTTGTGCACTGTCGGATTATCAAGCCATTAATAAAGATAAGTTTGATATCGTTGCCGTTACCGGCAACTCAATGGGCTGGTATATCGCGTTAGCGGTTGCTGGCGCTTTAGCACAACCACAGGCCATTGATCTAATTAACACGATGGGCTCGATGATGACCAAAGGTTTGATCGGCGGTCAGATGATTTATCCCATCATCAATGATGATTGGCAAATTGATAGCGAAAAAGAGCAGCAAGTACTGCAATGCTTAGCACAAGCAAATCAGCAAAGTGGTTGTGAGGTTTATGTCTCGATTAACTTAGGTGGCTATCTTGTTTTTGGCGGCAATAAGGCGGGCTTAAAGGCGTTAGAAGCATTATTACCTATGGTGCAAGACAGATATCCAATGAATTTGTTTAATCATGCAGCTTTTCATACCCCACTACTTAACGACGTTTCTAAACGTGCAATGTCGCTAATGTCGGCTGATATGTTCACGACGCCAAAAGTGCCATTAATTGATGGTTTAGGGCAAGTTTGGCAACCCTATAGTTGCGACACTGAGCAATTGTATCACTATACACTTGATACCCAAGTGGTTGAGCCGTACAACTTTTCAAAAGCGATAGAAGTGGCGATTAAAGAATTTGCTCCTGACAAGTTAATTATTTTGGGCCCAGGAGCAACGTTAGGCGGTGCAGTAGCGCAAAGCTTAATTTCGCATCAATGGTTAAACTTACAAACTAAGGCCGATTTTATTGCTCAACAAAAGCAAGATCCGTTTATTTTAGCGATGGGATTAACCGAGCAGCGCCAACAAGTTGTTGGACAACTATGAGGGATAAAATAAAAAATGGCTGAATTTTTTTTTATTTTATACAATGGGCATTAGATATTTTCGTATTGAGCTAAATAATGACAACAAGTCGTAAAAGAAATGAAGCAGAATTAATCTTAGCATTTAAAGCGCTATTAAAAGAGCAATGCTATGGTTCGCAAAGCCAGCTAGCGGATGCGCTTGCTGAGCAAGGCTTTAAGAATATGTCGCAAGCGAAAATATCACGTTTGTTATCTAAGCTTGGTGCGGTAAAAATGCGTAATGCCAGTGAGCAGGTAGTTTATATTTTACCTGATGAGTTAGCTGTGCCTAAGTCAAAACAAGCGATTCAATCGGTTGTGATCAGTGTCAAGCATAACAATATGCAAATTATTCTTAAAACAGGTATTGGTGGTGCACCGCTTATTTCGAGAATGTTAGACAGTTTAGGTGAATCGACCGGAATTCTCGGCACACTAGCTGGCGACGATACCATATTTATTGCGCCGACCGATGTTAATCGCATTGCGGAAATTACTAAAGATATCAGCTTATTACTGGGTGTCTCAACGCAGGGGTAAGTCATAGTCGATGTTATAAAAACAAAAGGGTAAACAGCAATGTTTACCCTTTTTATGTTCAGGACGAACGGTATTTCGCGGGCGCATGGATGCGTAAGAGCGTTTATGTTCAGGACGAACGGTATTTCGCGGACGCATGGATGCGTAAGAGCGTTTATGTTCAGGCTGTTCTTAGCCATCTCGATAACTGCTCCAGCATTATCCTAATGACTTACTTCTGTGTAAGAACATGGCTACTCGGCATTAGTGAATCCATTCAGGTCGGTGAATGAATAGTGTTTATTAGGATTAGACAGTATCAAAAACGTAACGAGATTTACTACAAAAAGGCTTTTCAGGTCGTAAAATCGTGTTATTAATATCGGCACTTGATGTTGTATTAGCTAATCGTTGGGGCTCAAAACAGAATGCGCCGTGCTTTTGATAAACACAATTATCTTTGCCAGTTTGGCTGCCATCAATATAATTTGCGGTGTAGAGAATTAAGCAGGGCTGATCTGAATATAGCGTTAAGCGTCGCCCCGATTCTGGTTCAGTAGCTTGCGCAGCAAATGTATCACCAATAATAGCCCCGGCAGTGCTGAGCCAATAATTATCAAACCCGTTAGCAATAGTTACCTGCTTGTCATTACTGGTAATATTTTCATCTAACACGGTTAATTGTCTAAAGTCATGAGCCGTATTGGTAACGTTTCGTTGTTCACCGGTTGGGTAAATACGGTTATCCATGGGCAAGAAATAGTCGGCGTTTATTTGGATTTTGTGCTGATAAACTGCACCTGAACTGTGTCCTGCTAAATTGAAATAACTATGCTGAGTTAAATTAACAACGGTGACTTTATCTGTACAGGCAAAATATTCAACAGATAATTCGTTGCTATTATTGAGGCTATATTTTACTTTGAAACCAACGTTGCCAGGAAAACCATTATCACCATCAGGGCTGTGGTGTTGGAGTGTGAGAGTCACTTTATCACTAGTATGCTCTGTGGTTGCTTGCCAAAGTTGTTTATTTAATGCTTGAAAACCACCATGGAGTTGGTTGTCGTTATTGTTAAGGCAAAGCTGATAGCTTTTGCCGTCAATTGACAATAATCCTTGGTCGATACGCCCCGCATAGCGGCCAATAATGGCGCCTAAATAGTAAGGGTCTTTTTCGTAAGCGCTAATGTCATCATAACCCAGGACAATATCGCTTGAATTTCCGTGCTTATCCAGTGTTTCTAATGCGACAATAATGCCACCGTAATTGCTGATTTTAATGCATATACCTTGGGTATTTGACAGCGTATAAAGTTGTGCACTTTCGCCTGAACTCAGTGTGCCAAAATCGCTTTGACTAATACGTAGGTGTTTATTTAAAGTTTCGCTCGGCATGAATTTTTCATTTTAGTATTTCCAAGTAACGAGACTATACCAAATGCGTTTGTAAAAATGCTAGCGTAGGAGAATGATTGTTGGGGTTATAAAAGGTGCTTATTTAAGCAACAGCAAGAAAGCTAACTGTTGCTTAAATAATCTAGTGACTGCGGTTAGCTGCAATATGTGCTAAAGCAATAAGTGCCTGCTTGTGTTCAGATTCTGGTAGCACAGCGATAGCATTAATCGCCTTATCAGCCTCTAATTCAGCTTTTTTCTGAGTGTAAACTAATGAGCCAGTTTGTTTCATTGCCATGAGAATATCATCGAGATGGTCCATACCATCGCCGTTTTCAATAGCACTGCGGATCATGATTTGTTGTTGTTCATTACCGTGCTTCATGGCATATAACAAGGGTAACGTTGGCTTGCCTTCAGCCAGATCATCGCCAACATTCTTGCCCATTTCTTGTGCGTCGGCAGTATAATCCATAATGTCATCAACAAGTTGAAAAGCCGTG
The DNA here is from genome assembly GCA_913061475.1 of uncultured Colwellia sp. Taxonomy (GTDB): domain Bacteria; phylum Pseudomonadota; class Gammaproteobacteria; order Enterobacterales; family Alteromonadaceae; genus Cognaticolwellia. The sequence continues at coordinate 13,071 of CAJXUN010000002.1, forward strand.
CCGAGATGCTTACCGTAATTAAGCATGGCAAGTTCAATCACTTGATCTTTTTTTGCAATAACAGCAGCAAGCCGTGTTGCCGCTTCAAATAATTTTGCCGTTTTACAGTAAATAACCTGCATGTAGCTTTCTTCTGTGGTATCAGGATCATTACAATTCATTAATTGTAATACTTCACCCTCAGCAATAATGTTGGTTGCATCGGATAAAATATCCATAATTTTCAAATTATTTAGCTCACTCATCATTTGAAATGAACGCGAATACAAAAAGTCGCCGACTAAGACACTGGCACTATTACCAAAAAGTGCATTAGCAGTTTCACGGCCACGACGCATATTTGATTCATCAACAACATCGTCATGTAAGAGCGTTGAGGTATGAATAAATTCAACTATTGCGGCTAGCTGTAAGTGCTCATTACCTTGATAGCCTATAGCTCTCGCTGCTAATACGGTGAGCAGTGGACGCATGCGTTTACCACCGCCATTAACAATATAAACACCTAATTGATTAATAAGAGCAACATCGGAATGCAGTTTTGAAAAGATAAGATCGTTGACAGCTGTCATGTCTTGTTGAGCTAAAGCTTGGATATTTTTGATATTCATAAAGCGTAACGAGTTACCTTAAATGGACTTTAGTGTTAGAATACTAGCGATTTCACGGGGTAATTTTACACGAAATTCATGACGATAGAAGTTTTCCAAGCGAGAAGTTTTCAGTTAAGTAAAAATAATAATAAATCATTGCTTTTATGCTTGCCCTCGTCGATTTCTTCGCGTAGAATTCGCGCCCTATAATTTTAAATTTAAGCGTCGTCCTTAGATGATGACGCAGTACGGAGTAGCTATGTACGCGGTATTCCAAAGCGGTGGTAAACAGCATCGTGTAACTGAAGGCCAAACAGTTCGTTTAGAGAAAATTGAACTTGAAATTGGTGCTGCAGTAGAATTCGAAAACGTTTTAATGATCGCCGATGGCGAGAGCATCAATGTAGGCGCGCCTTACATTGCTGGTGGTAAAGTTGTGGCTGAGGTTGTAAACCAAGGTCGCGCTGACAAAGTTAAGATTGTTAAATTTAAACGTCGTAAGCATTCACGTAAAGAAGCGGGCCATCGTCAATGGTTCACTGAAGTGAAAATTACTGGCATTAACGGCTAATTAGGAGCGATTTACAATGGCACATAAGAAAGCTGCGGGTAGTACACGTAACGGTCGTGATTCAGAAGCTAAACGCCTAGGTGTTAAACGTTTTGGCGGCGAAGCTGTTTTAGCGGGTAACATTATTGTTCGTCAACGTGGTACTCGTTTCCACGCTGGTAACAACATGGGTATCGGTAAAGACCACACTCTATTTGCTTTATCTGATGGTAAAGTACAATTTGAAGTTAAAGGTCCTAAAAACCGCAAGTTTGTAAGCATTATTGCTGAGTAGTCATACGCAAACTTATAAAACCCTGCTGTTACGCAGGGTTTTTTTTTGCAGGTAGATTAGCCAATCGTTACATTTTGTATAAAAAATGACATTGTTCAACCTAATTGAAATAAATCATTTATAATACACAGCAGAAAATAAAATTTTGGAGTGTTTTAAAACACCATGAAATTCGTAGATGAAGTAGAAATTCGCGTAGAAGCCGGTGACGGTGGTAATGGAATAGTTAGTTTTCGTAAAGAAAAGTATATTGAGTTCGGTGGTCCAAATGGCGGCGATGGCGGCGATGGTGGCGATGTGTACTTAATTGCTGATGAAAGCTGGAATACACTAATCGATTATCGTTTTGAAAGATTTCATCGCGCGAAACGTGGTGAAAATGGTCGTAGCCGAGATTGTACCGGTAAAGGCTCAGAAGACTTATACTTAAAGGTGCCTATTGGTACGCGCGCAGTTGATGTTGATACCGGTGAACAGTTAGGTGACTTAACGCAACATGAGCAAAAGTTATTAGTCGCTAAAGGCGGCTGGCATGGCTTAGGCAATAGTCGTTTTAAAAGTAGTACCAATCGTGCGCCACGTCAAAAAACTGATGGTACGCCAGGCGAAATCCGCAATTTGAAACTTGAATTGTTGCTATTAGCAGACGTTGGCTTATTGGGGTTACCCAATGCCGGTAAATCTACCTTAATTCGTAGTGTTTCTGCGGCTAAGCCAAAAGTTGCTGACTACCCATTCACCACTTTAGTACCTAATTTAGGTGTTGTGCGTTTAGATGCTCAACGTAGTTTCGTTATTGCCGATATTCCAGGTCTAATTGAAGGTGCTGCTGACGGCGCTGGCTTAGGTACGCAATTTCTAAAACATTTAGAGCGTTGTCGTATTTTATTGCATGTTGTTGATGTGATGCCAGTTGATGGCTCAGATCCGTTGGAGAATGCTAAAACCATTATTGGAGAGTTAGAAACACATTCTTCAGAGCTAGCAGGAAAACCACGATGGTTAGTCTTTAACAAGTTAGATTTATTACTTGAAGAAGAAGCAAAAGAGATCACTGACCGCATTATTGAAGGCTTAGGCTGGGAAGGTGAGGTTCGCAGTATTTCTGCGTATAATCGTACGGGTACTGAAGACTTGTGCCAAGGGGTGATGAGCTTTATTGAAGCCTTGCCACCGGAAGAGGAAGAAGCGCCAATTGATGGTAAAACTGTTGAATTTAAATGGGATACTTATCATGAAGATGCAATGGCAGAATTGGAAGATGATCTAGATGATGAAGATTGGGATGAAGACGATTACGACGTAGAAGTTGAATATCGCAAATAAATTTCCCAGCAATTTTTAATCAACTTAATATAAGGTGCATTTGTAGCAATACAATTGCACCTTTTTTGTTACGACTAATAACGTATAATATTTAAAATTTAGCCATAAGACAATTCAATAAACTTTATGACCATACTTTCAATGATAGTAGCGCATGCTAATAACCGCGTTATCGGAAAAAATAACGCTATGCCTTGGCATTTGCCTGCTGATCTCGCTTATTTTAAAAAAACAACTGTAGGTAAACCCATTGTTATGGGCAGAAAAACTTATGAGTCTATTGGTCGTCCATTACCAGGGCGCCAAAATATAGTTATTTCCCGTGATTCTAATTATCAAATACAAGGTGTTGATGTCGTTAGTTCTGTCGACGATGCTTTAGCGCTTGTAGAGAATGTTGATGAAGTGATGGTGATTGGTGGTGGCGCTATCTACCAACATTGCTTAGCGGCAGCGCAAAGGCTTTATATCACTCATATCGATGCTAATATCGAAGGCGATACCTATTTCCCTGAATATGATTTAAATGTTTGGAAAAAGGTCTCTAGTGAACTTCGTGTTAGCGATGAGAAAAACCCATATCAATTAGATTTTTCGGTCTATGAAAAAGTATAGATAGCCATCATTTTGGTATAAAAAAGAGCGCTTAAGCGCTCTTTTTTATGTCTGCATTTTACATCGAGTAAAACTAAAGTTTAAACTCTTGTACTGATTGTTGTAACTCTTCCGCTAAACGTGCGACTTCGCTACTTGACTCTGCCGTTTGCTTAGAACCGGCTGTAGTTTGCTCAGCAATAGCAACAATAGACTCTAAGTTTTCGCTTATTTCATGGGCAACAACACTTTGCTCTTCTGCTGCGGTTGCGATTTGAGAACTGCGGTCGAATGCTTCATGAACTGCATGAGTAATGGTATCAAGTGCTTTTTCAGCTTCGACACTTTGCTCAACACAGTTAGTTGCTTGTTTTTTACCAGTATCCATCACTGAAACAGCTTTTTCAGCACCACCTTGTAGCACTTCAATCATATTTTGAATTTCTTGCGTTGATTCTTGTGTGCGGCTAGCCAGAGTTCTAACCTCATCTGCCACAACAGCAAAACCACGACCTTGCTCACCGGCACGAGCCGCTTCAATCGCAGCATTTAACGCTAATAAGTTAGTTTGCTCTGCAATGCCTCGAATAACATCAAGAATGCCACCAATGGACGCACTATCTTGCTGCAGCTTATTAATAACTTGTGATGCAGATTCAACTTCGTTAGCGAGTAGTTCAATCGTTGCACGATTACGGCCAGAAATAACTTTAACACGTTCTGCTTCATCGTCTGCTTGCTTAATTTCACCTAACGCATCATTCGCGCTCGATAATACACTTTGTGCCGTACTGCTCATCTCTGTTGTTGCAGAAGCAGCTTGTTCCACTTGGGTACGCTGTTCTTCAATCGCCGAAGTACTTTGAGCCGTTACTGCAGATGTTTGTTCAGCAGCTGTTGCTAATTGAGTAGAACGGCTAACAATGCTTTGAATTAAGGTTCGTAGGCTATCAATCAACAAGTTGCAATTACGTGAAAGTTGAGCAAATTCATCATTGCCGCTTTCATCTAACTTGCGAGATAGGTCGCCAGAAGCAACGACATTTAGCATTTCATTAACTCGACTTAATGGGCGAGTAATACTGGTTAAAGTAATCCAAGCAATGACTATTGCTAAAACAATTGAAACTAAAGTGATGACAAGGGTATTACGTGTGCCGTCTGATACCGAGGTTTTTACTAAAGCGCCTGTGACAACAGTGGCTTGATTTGCTAACTCTACTTGCTTGTCTAGTATGGCATTTGCATTACTTATACCATTTTCAGCTAATTTTAAGCTTGCAGTTGCAGCTGCAATGGCGTTAAGTTGACTACTTTTATTGGTAAATATTTTATTGTTACCTGTGATGTAGCCTTGCAATGCTTTGAAGCTGTCGGTTAACTCGTCAGCAATATCTTCCATGCCCTGTAGTCTTAGTTCACTAACAACGTCAGTAATTGATTTTTCAATCTCGCTAAAGGCATTTTCTATTTCACTGGTAACCAAGTCTGCCGACTGCTGATCTTTAAGTTCACGGTATTCAAAAGATGAACTAACAATACTGTTTAGCAGGGTTTCTAAGCGCAAGCCTAATTCTATAGCTCGTTGTAATTTAGTTGAAGCAAGGTCGTGATCAGCCAAATCGAGTAGAACCGTTGCTGTATCGTCCGCTTTCTCCTCAATAACGTCTATTTTATCAATTAACTCAAGGCGTTGCTCTATAGCAAGTTGTCGGTTACTCAGTACGCTGTCAATTTCATTTTCTAGGCTGTCGTACACTGGGTCGACTTTACGTAAATTTGCAATTAAATTTTCTTCGTCTTGCACTATGCTTTTTAGTTTTTTTAGCTGTGTTCTAAAGTTGTTTTTTTCACTATTAAAAGCGCTTTGATTTTCTGCTAGTGGTGCTAGTGATGTTTGGTAATAGGCGCGAAGGGTTAAGTTGCCAATGCCGGTTAAATCGTTTGCTAATTTGTTACTACCTTTTAGCGTCGGTATCGCAAGTTGATTTTGCTGTTGCGTGGCATCACCAATAGTATTTAAACTATTCCAAGATATTGCGCTGGTTAAAAAGAGTAAAAGTGAAATAATGGTAAAGCCACCAATTATTTTCATTGCTACTGTTAATTTCATAGATCCCACCAATAGGTAAATTAAATCACTCGTCGATTGTCACATAGATAATAAGCGTTATTACCATATGAGTAATCATTAATTATTAGACTGCAAAGGAAAACAGGTAATTCTTATTGCTAGTATAACAAGCTGAGTCACTTTTTAAACTAAAGTCATGCGTTATATTAGTTTTTATGTGATTGCTCAGTAAATAGCTTTTTATCATGCCACCTTAGCATGGTCAAATGTTGTCCCCAAACACAGCCAGTATCAAGTGCATGTATATTGCTAGGTTGGCAATGTCCCATTAAAGCAGCCCAATGACCAAATATCCATTGTATATTGTTATTAATGTGTCCAAATTCAAACCAAGGTGATAGCTCATTACTTGCCTCGTTAGGATGTTCTTTACAAACAAAATCTAAACTACCATCGGCATAACAATATCGCATACGCGTTAGTGCGTTAATGGTAAATCTAAAGCGGTCGACGTCGTCTTCTGCGTTATGCCAATTTGTTGGCTTTTCACCATACATTAGGCTCAACCAATGAACTGCGTTTGATGATGTTAAGTGAGCTTGCGCTATAGCGGCTTGTATTAGTGCTTGCTTGGGCGTCCATTGCGGAGAAAGCCCAGCGTGGCTCATGTAAGTTTCTTCAAAGGGCAACTTTTGAATAAGCGGTTGCTGAATTAACCATGTCATTAGTTGGGATAAGTCGGGTGCCGATAATAATGCATCGAGGTGATCTAGCTTTTTTACTTTCTTGATACCGTGATAGACAGCGAGTAAATGAAGGTCATGATTTCCCAGCACCACTTTTGCGTTGTTATTTAATGACTTAATAAAACGCAATGTTTCTAATGACTCTGGTCCTCTGGCCACGAGATCTCCAGCGACATAAAGTAGGTCACTATTATTCGAAAAACCGACTTGAGTTAATAGCGCGTCTAATTCGCTATAGCAGCCTTGAATATCACCGACGAAATAAACGGCCATAAGCGCTCTTTAGTTTAATATATTAGGTTTTGCTAAGCGAAATACGGGAATTTCAACTTGGATCAATTTTGCTGACTTTGTTTGCATTTGGTAATGCCCCTGCATATTACCTAATGGCGATTTCAATAAACAACCACTGGTATAGGTAAAGCTTTCGTTGGCTTTAATATAGGGCTGCTGACCGATAACACCTTCGCCAGTTACAGTATTAGCATCACCATTAGCATCTGTAATCAACCAATAGCGACTTAGTAGTTGCACTGTTTCGGCGCTATTGTTGGTAATGGTGATGGTATAACTGAAGACAAATTGATGCTCAGCCTCGACTGATTGCTGAGCTATATATTCACTAACAACCGATACTATTACCTCAGTTGATATTAATGTGTTTTCATCATTCATCGTCGGTTTCTATCGGATTGTCGGTAACAAAGTTAGCCAGCATGACAAAATCTGCCAATGATAAGTTTTCAGGACGAAGTCCAGGATCAATACCTAATGACGTTAACTGCTCTGCTGAAATAAGCTTTTTGAAGCTATTACGAATGGTTTTTCGGCGTTGATTAAAAGCCGCTAAACACACTTTGTTCAATGCGTTGATATCTTTAACCGGGTTTTTGATAGTTTTATGTGGTATTAACCTAACAATTGCAGAGTCGACTTTCGGTGCGGGTTTAAAGGCTTCTGGGCCAATTTCCATCACAGGAATCACCTGACACTGGTATTGCGTCATAATTGATAAGCGGCCATAAGCTTTACAGTTTTCACCTGATGCCATACGCTGCACAACTTCTTTTTGTAGCATGAAGTGCATGTCTTTGACTTTATCTTTAAACGTTAACAAGTGAAAAATAAGTGGTGTCGAAATGTTATACGGTAAGTTACCAAAAATACGTAGTGGCTTTTCACCTGAAGCTAATTGAGCAAAATCGAACTTTAAGGCATCTTCCTCATAAATGGTTAATTTAGGTGCTAAGAACGGGTGATGACGTAATCTATGCGCTAAATCTCTATCTAATTCAACCACGCTTAAATGACCCGCTCGTTCTATAACAGGCTCGGTAAGTGCACCTAATCCAGGACCTATTTCAATTAAGTTGTCATTGGGCTCTGGGTTAATGGCGTCAACAATATTGCTGATAATTGCGTCATTGTGCAGAAAGTTTTGTCCAAAACGTTTCTTCGCTTGGTGACCTAAATGGGAGTTTTTGCTCATAATGTTTTTTGCTCGAATTAATCTTATGCTTGATTGTTAGCTAATGCTATTGCAGTATTTATGGCTTCATTGAAGCTGCCCATATCTACTTTATCGGTGCCGGCTAAGTCTAAGGCGGTGCCGTGATCGACAGATGTTCTAATAAACGGTAATCCTAAGGTAATGTTGACAGAAGCGCCAAAGCCCTTGAATTTAAGTACCGGTAACCCCTGATCGTGGAACATGCTTAAAATAGCATCAGCATCATCGAGGTATTTTGCTTGAAAAATAGTATCTGCAGGCAAAGGACCAATGAGGTTCATGCCTTCTAAACGCAATTCGTTTAGGGCAGGTATCATCACATCGATTTCTTCACGTCCTAAATGCCCGTCTTCACCGGCATGTGGATTAATACCACAAACATAAATTTTTGGTTTCGCAATACCAAACTTATGAATTAAATCTTGGTTTAATATGCGGGTTACTTTTTGTAGGCGTTCATGCGTAATAGCTTTTGAAACATAAGCTAAAGGAATATGTGTCGTGACTAGCGCAACTCTTAATCCTTCAGTTGCGAGCATCATCACCACATCAGAACAATTAGCTTGATGAGCAAAATATTCTGTGTGACCACTAAATGCGATACCAGCTTGATTTATAAGACCTTTATGAACTGGTCCGGTAACCACAGCATCAAATTCACCTGAAATGTTTTTTTCGCTAGCAATACGCAGCGTTTCAACAACGTAATGACCATTATTGGCGTTAAGCACGCCAGGTTGGCAAATATCATCTAACGGTACAGGTAATACAATTAGCGTACCTGCTTGGTGCGCAGTGACGGCTTCATCGGCATCATAGTGTTTAATGGTCAATGGTAGATCTAATAGCTTTGCTCTTGCTGCTAATAACTCAGGAGATGCGACAGCAACAATTTGCGTAGGCCAATTTTGTTGCGCTATTTTGATCATCAGATCAGGGCCAATACCTGCTGGCTCTCCCGGTGTTATGGCAATTCTTTTTAACACTATTTTTGTTCCGTTTCGAGTATTTCTATATACGCTTCATCACGTAATTCTTTTATCCAACGCGCACCTTCCATACCGAATTTTCTATTATAAAGCAGCTGGTATGCGCGATTTTCATTCATTTGCTCTGTTGCGTCTAATGTTCTACGACCTGTTAATTTAGCAATGTGCCAACCAAACGATGAACGAAACGGCTTATGCACTTCGTCAATACTTAAACGTGCTAATGCTTCAGAAAATGCGGGGTCGTATTTGCTCGGCTCAGCCCAGCCTAAATCACCACCACGAACAGATGTAGGTCCTTCAGAGTGTTTTTTAGCAAGTTCGGCAAAGTCAGCTTCACCGGCATTAAGCTGGTCAACAAAACCTTGTAATAACGCTTCCGCTTTTGCTTCACTCAGTATTATTGATGGTTTAATTAATATGTGGCTCGCTTTTACTTCCTCTATTTCTAAAGTTTGACGGCCACGAACATCAACGAGTTTTACAATACTAAAACCTAAGCCTGTGCGGATTGGGCCAAAAATGCTGCCCTTGGTCTGGCCATCGACTAATTCAGAAAATAAAGTGGGTATTTCATTAATACTCTTCCAACCTAAATCACCACCTTCAAGCGCATTAGCACCACTTGATGACGTCATGGCGATATTAGTAAAGTCACTGCCGTTATTTAATAGTTCAAGCACTTTTTCGGCACGAACTTTAGCAGCGCTGATATCCGCTTGCTTTGGATTGTTTGGAAATTCAATTAAGATATGGCCTAATCGATATTCGACATCGGCATTGGTTTGTTCTTTCATCACATCTAGTAAATTAGAAACTTCTTGTGGTGATATGTAGATACGACGACGTAAACTCGCTCGACGTACTTCACCCGAGATAAGTTCATTACGCACGCTTTCACGATATTTTTCATAGTCTAAGCCATCTGCAATAAGCATTTGACGAAACTCTTCAAGCGATTGATTACTGTCTTTTGCCATGTTCGATAACGTCTCGTCAAGCTGAGCGTCACTGATTTGAACGCCCATGCGCTCACCAAGTTGCAAGATAATCGCATCATTAATTAATTTTTCCATGACCTGGATACGTAAAGCACGATCTGAAGGTAAGGTTTTGTTGTTCTTTTTGGCCTGTAAGCTCACAGATGTAACAAGATCTTTTATTTCAGATTCTAGTACCACACCACTATTAACAACTGCCGCTACTCGGTCTAGTTCAACTTCCACAGCTAGAGATTGCTCTAGTGAGCTAAAAATAAACACCGAGCCAAGAAGTAATAATTTCAATGAATTTTTCATGTAACGTAAATTTCTTTTAATTAGTTATTGAGGAAGTAAGGGCGTTTATAGCCAAATATACTTGAATTAAACATATCACCAACACTGTTGGAAGATTTATTGCTATTTATACCATTATATACAAATTGAATGTTAAAACTGCTATCAAATGCGTCACGATTTTCGTTTAAGTTACCTGCGTCGTCAATTTTTGAATTAATATTGCGATGATAGGTGAAGCGAACCCCCCAACAACAGCTACTGTATTCAAGACCAGCGTAACTTTCAATACTGCGTTTCCCTTGTAAGTCTTGGGTAAACCGACCAACAAATTGCCAATGATGAGCAATTTTAACACTAGTAGCCAGTGACATTTGTTCTAATGACTCTCCTGAGACATCACGAGTATATCGATGGTTCAATTGAATTGTTTGATTATTGGAAAATAAATAATCCACTGTCGTTTGGCTTTTATTGGTGGTACGTGTATCAGTGTTGTACTGAATATCAGAACTAAATTGCCAATTGCGACTTAAATGGACAAAAACATCGGCAGCGAGTGCAGACTTGTCGACTAGCGCATCTTGGTCGCTATTATTAAAATTACTCTCATTAAAGTAAACAATTCGCCCTAAACTAAAGCGCAATACTTCGTTGTTTTCTTCGGTTAATAATCTACTTGTGACACCCCAAGATATTTGATTAGCTTGAGCTATGCGATCAATACCACTAAAGCGACGGTCGCGGAATAAACCGTTATAGTCGTCTTGCAGGTTAGTTGTGTCGTAAATGCCAATATTATTTTGCTCTTTTTCTGGAATAAATAGATATTGCAATTGTGGCTCTAAGGTCTGGTTATAGCGGGTATTGAAAAGGGCTAAACTTCGATCAAAGTTAACGCCACCATGAAAACGAATTTTAGGTAATGTTCTACTGACATTTTTCTCTAACAGACTGTCATTACCGATGTTTTTCTGATGATAATTGGTTTGAAGTACCTTTATTTCCGAATTTAAAAACCAAGCTGGGGTCGCAATTGGATATAACAACCCCGCTTCTACGTGATATCTTTCTGCGCTTGGCTTAGTTTTATCTGGAGTATCAAAACTTGATAATTCAGAATAAATATCAATAATGCCATCGAAGTTTGATAACTTTTGCTGACGACTTATTTCAATTTGCGGTAAGGTTTTATAGCTGCGTTGATGATTACCTAGTACTTCAAAATCTTGTAGTTTTAATGTGGTTTGCCAGTGGTCGGCAAAGTAGGAAATTTCGCCAACTTGATATAAATATGAGTCATTAGCGTTAAATTGACTACTGCCTAAATCAACCAAATAGTTGTCATCACTAATCGTTGTGTAATCAACGTGTGCTCTAAATCCTTGTGAAAATGTACCTATATGCTGAAATCGTGCTAAATAACGTGAATCATCACTATTAGTGAGTTTTTTATCCTTATTAAGGTATTCAATATCAATTTTTCCAGATTGTAATCCATCTAAATATCTAAACTCCGTAATTAGTTGCGTGCCCCTATCCGACATATAACGTGGTGTGATAGTCGCATCCATATTTTCTGCAATATTAATATAGTACGGTGTTTCAATTTCTATGCCTGAGCTATTTGACGTACTCACTTTAGGATATAAAAAGCCTGACTGTCGGTCGTTACTAATAGGCATAGTTAAATAAGGAACATAGAAAATAGGGATATCAAACAGGCTAAAACGCGCATGATAAGCCTCTAATGATTTTTCATCAGACGAAATGGTAATTTCACTGGCGCGCATTTGCCAGTCGGGTACGGGGCCATAACAAGTGGTAAAGCTTGAATCGATAAAGCTCAGCGTTTTGCCATTACCATTAATATTAATTTTTTCTGCGCTACCGTGCCCAGAAGAGCCAGTTAACTGATACGAGGTTGCAGTCAATGAAGTGGTTTTTTGTAGCTGATTAATATTAAGTGAGTCGGCAAAAATATCTATGCCATTATTTTGAAAGTGAATATCACCATTTGCATCGACTGTCGATGTTTTGCGATTAACTGATAACTCGTTAGCTACCACAGATTTATCTTGATTTAGTAAGGTAACACCACCGGTGAATGTGGCATATTCACCTTTTTTAATACTTGACGTTGACGATAAAATAGTGAAGTTTTCATTTGGAGATTTACCCGTCTTATCGGCAATATTAGCGTAACTTGGAATCGGGCATATGCTAACACTATTTGTATTTATTTCAGTATTTTGCGCGTTGCTAGTAAAGGTACAAGGCAACAGAAAGACAAGAGGGATTTTGTTTAAGGGAAAACGCATTTATGGTCCGGATAATTAACTTTAAAAAATACAAAGCCTAGATTCAGAGCGGCATTTTACCGCTAAAGGCCATAATAATATAGCAATTTTCATTAGCCTGCTAATTAGTTATACTCAAACGACTTTAAACGGCAAAACATATTGCTCAGATCAATGGCTATTATTAGACTATTTGGCACAAACTTTATAACCGCTAAATACCTGTTATATTTTTAAATCAATAGCTTAGCTAAAATCATTTTTTTGATAGCGTCAAGGTAATATTCAATAGCAATATGCGCGGCTATGCGGCATTTTTTTATCAGGATGATAAATAATAAAATACAGCGCTTTCAATACGGCTTACTTGTGGTGTTAAATATGCGTACTTACCAGTAGCTTAATAATTATAAATAGTATTTTTAGAGATATCATTCATTGAACAACTTACGAACCACCGAGTTACTTATATGGCTAGAAAGCCATTTTTCAGTCGACCACATTAACTTAATACCATTGACGGGAGATGCTGGTTTTAGACGATATTTTCGCTTTCAATGCCAAGGGGTTACTTATATTGCCGTCGATGCGCCAGTAAAACTCTCAAATAACCTTGCGTTTTTGACTGTACAAGAAATTTTGCAGCAAGTTGATGTAAATGTGCCTGAAATTATTGCTGCGGATCTAATACAAGGCTTTCTTTGTTTAAGTGATTTTGGTGATGACTTATTGGCAAATAAATTGTCAAATGAAAATATGCAGTTATATTATCGCAATGCGATAGCCGAGCTGAAAAAAATGCTCACCTGCCAAACCTCCCTGACTGAAACGTTACCGCTTTACGATAAGTTGTTCGTCAATACCGAACTGTCCATATTTAGTGAGTGGTTGTTAGAAAAGCATTTAGCTATCCATTTGAACGATGATGAAAAAAAACGATTAAGTGATTGTTTTAATATACTAATTTCTGCCATTGCAGAACAGCCTAAAGTATTTATGCATCGAGATTATCATAGTCGAAATATTATGCTGCTAGATGACGACAAACTTGGCATTATCGATTTTCAAGATGCCGTGCAAGGACCTGTCATTTATGATTTAGTGTCGCTACTCAGAGATTGTTACATACGTTGGCCTAATGAATTACTGGCGCCGTTAGTTGAGGATTATCGACAGCAGGTACAAAATTATTTACCCAATGAAAACATCAGCAAAGAAAGATGGCAATATTGGTTTGATTTAACTGGCTTGCAACGTCATATAAAAGCCAGTGGCATTTTTGCTCGTTTATACCATAGGGACAATAAATCAGGATACTTAGCTGATATTCCATTAACCTTGGCTTACATTCAAGATGTTAGCAGCCAGTATGATAAACTCGATTTTCTTCATCAGTTAGTATCAACTCGCGTTATTCCGGCGCTAGTTGCATTAAGTGAGTAGCCGTTGGTTGATTTTTTTAGTGTTTTTTAGTTCGAGTTAGGTGGTTTTCATGAAAGCGATGATATTGGCAGCAGGGCGTGGCGAACGTATGCGGCCGTTAACGGATAACTGTCCTAAACCGTTATTAAAAGTTAATGGTATACCACTTATTGAATATCACATAAAAAACTTGGTCGCTGCAGGGATAACAAATATCGTTATCAATCATGCATGGCTTGGTCAGCAATTGGTTGATTATTTGGGTTGTGGTAAGCAGTTTTCTGCCCAAATTAGCTACAGTGAAGAACCTGTTGCTTTGGAAACGGCCGGAGGCATTATCAAAGCTTTACCTTTGTTAGCAGAGCAAGACGATGAGATATTTTTGGTCATAAATGGTGATATATACTGTGACTTTGATTTCAATAATTTACCGCCATTATCGACAAAATGTAGCGCCCATTTGATGCTAATCGAAAATCCAGAACATAATTCAACGGGTGACTTTCAAATTCAAGCGGGGATGTTAGCCAATCCAAAAAGTAATAGACAAAATACTTATACGTTTAGTGGTATTGCACTCTATCGAAAAAAATTTTTTCAGCAAAACACAAAAAAAGGGGAGTATCAAAGTCTTAAGCAGCAACAGATCGTGTTACCTTTAGCACCGATGTTAAGAGCGGCGGCTGAGCAAAAACAAGTGTCTGCTTGTGTTATGTATTCGGCTTGGACTGATGTTGGCACACCAGAGCGTTTAGCTAAGCTAAACACTATTTAAACAGTTTTACAGTTAATTAATTATCGAGTTTTAACATGCGAATTTGGGGTAAAATTTTAGGTTTCTTATTTGGCTTGATGCTCAGTAAGAATATTATTGGTGCTTTGATCGGAGCTTGGATTGGTCATCGTTTCGATAAAGGCATCGGGCTAGACTTTAGTGGTTTGGGCGGGGCAAAAAGTGATACAGAGCGTCAAGCAGCATTTTTTTATAGTACCTTTTCGGTCATGGGCTATATCGCGAAAGCGAATGGCCAAGTTACTCAGCATGAAATCGCTTTTGCTACGGCGTATATGGACAAGCTTGGACTTAAAGGTGCATTACGTGAACAAGCTCAAGAGGCCTTTCGAGACGGTAAAACTACAGGGTTCCCACTTGAAGAGCGATTAACAAAATTGAAATCCGCAGTCGCGAATCGCCAAGACCTTCTTCTGTTGTTCTTAGAGATTCAAATTCAAGTCGCATTTGCTGATGGTAACCTTGATAAAGATGAACGTGATGCCTTACATCAAATTGCTAATGGCTTAGGTTACTCAGCAAAAGAATTAGATAAATTATTAGAAATGATTATTGCAGGTGCAAATTTTCATCAACAAGGTCAAGCTGGTGGCAATAATCGCTTCGCGCAATCAGGACAGCAACTTGCCAATGCTTATAAGGTTTTGGGGGTAACAGAGCAAGATTCAGCCAGTGACATTAAAAAAGCTTACCGAAAACTTATGTCACAGCATCACCCTGATAAATTAGTAGCGAAAGGCTTGCCACCTGAAATGATGGAAACCGCGAAACAAAAAGCACAAGACATTCAGGCGGCATATGAGCTGATTACGGCACAAAATAAATAAAAGTTTATATGTTAAGCCTTAAATTAATGACATGATTTAATAGGCTTGCGTTAAACGTGCGCTTTTATGTGTTAAATGGCTTTAGCGTGCCTTGCAAGGTAGGTTATAAGTCGCGTACACTAATGGGGAACTTGTTTCATTCACTCATTGGATAGCAGAAATGTACTTTTCAGTAACTAACAGACGACTTATTGCGATATGGCTCAGTGCTATATTGTTAGTGATGTCTGTGGCTGTTTCTGCGCATAGTGTTGAACATCTCGATGAAGGTGCTAAAACGCACTGTACTTTGTGCTTTCACCAGCATCAATTTGATCAAGTACTACCGCAGCAAGATGCCAATCTTGAATTTATTTGCCAACAGTATGATGCAACGATTACTGTTCAACCGACGTTAACACTTTCTCATCGTGTTACTTACCTTAGTCGCGCCCCACCTACTTTTCTTTAAAACTCATTATTTAACAACTTTTATATCCACAATTCTATTTGCCCATTCAGCAAATGGACTGTGTTGTCGTATTTAATTTATTTTAGAGATTTAAAGAAATGAAAAATTTGAAATTTTCTCCTGCTCGCTTATCTGCAAAAGTAAGTGCTGCTTTAGTCGTGACTGCATTGGTTCCTGTCATTGTACAAGCCCAAACACCAACGCTTTCTAACCCTACGGTTAGTGCCATTTTAGATGGTTACTATCAAAGTGATGATCGCTTAATGGCTGAGCGTGCCAAAGGTTTTGGCTTAGGTGAAACTGAGTTAGCCTTTAGTGCCAGTATTGATGACATGTTTTATGGCAAGTTAACCACAGTATTTGAATCACATGACGGTGAAAGTGAAGTCAATGTCGAAGAAGCTTTTATTCAAACCATGGCGTTGCCAAACGGTTTTACGGTAAGAGCGGGGCGATTTTTATCAGATGTTGGCTACTTGAATAATCAGCATCTTCATACTGATTCATTTACCAGTCGTCCTAGCGCGTACCGTGCCTTTTTGGGCAACCATTATTATGACGATGGCTTAAGAGTTAGCTATATTGCACCAACAGATTTGTATTGGGCAATAGGAGCTGAAGCTTTTTCAGGTGATAGCTTGCGCGCTGCAGATGAACATGGTGAGCGTGAATTTGATAGTACGGGTGTTTATACCGCCTTTACAAAATTGGGTGGCGATATTGGGGCTGAAAGTTCTTGGCAGTTAGGCTTTAGTTATTTGCGTAATGAAAATGGCCAATCAACCCCAGAAGAACATGATGAAGATGAGCATCACGAAGAGGAAGAACATGCAGAAGATGAGCATGGACATAGTCACTCTGCTAGTTATACCGGAAAAAATACCTATGTTGCTGACTTTGTTTTTAAGTGGGCACCAAATGGTAACTACAAATATCAACATTTAACCTTAAGCGCTGAATACTTCCGTGTGAATGACTTTATGGCTGCTGAGCTTCATGATGAACATGAGGAAGAAGATCATCACGATGAAGAAGAGCATCATGATGAAGGCGGCAAAGATTATCATCAAGCTTGGTATGTTAGTGGTGTATACCAGTTTTCGCCAAACTGGTCAGCGGGTTTACGCTACGGCGAGCTAGATACTCAATTGCAACATGAAGAGCATTTTGATGCACAGGAACTAAAAGAAACTGAACTAAGTATTGCTTGGCACAATAGCCATTTCTCAACAGTGCGATTAGAATTTAGCCATCAAAACAATACGGGTTTTGAAAATGCTGAAAAAGATAATGTAATTACTCTACAATATGTTATGGCTTTGGGGGCTCACGGTGCGCATCAATTTTAAACTATTATTGTCAGGTGTTTTATTAACATTAAGTCAAAGCGCTTTTGCGCAATTCAATATCTTTGCCTGTGAACCTGAGTATGCAGCTTTAGCAAAAGAACTTGCGCCAGATGCACGAATATATTCAGCAACCACAGCAATGCAAGATCCTCATCAAGTGCAGGCTCGTCCTAGTTTGATCGCGAAAATGCGCCAGGCTGATTTAGTCATATGTGCTGGTGCTGAACTAGAAATTGGTTGGTTGCCTATGTTGCAAATGAAGGCTGCAAATGCACAGGTACGCAGCACTGATAAAGGCTTGTTTTTTGCTGCAGAGCATATCGATACGTTAGACAAATTGGCTAATGTTGATCGCAGTATGGGCGATGTCCATAGTCAGGGCAATCCGCACCTGCATTTTTCGCCACAACGTATGTTAGCTATTGCAAGAGCACTCACTGAAAAGTTAATTCAGCTTGATGGTGAAAATAGCAACCGTTACCAACAGCAGTTTGAAATTTTTAGCCATCGTTGGCAAACAGCGACATTAAAATGGCAGAAAATTGCAAGCAGCTTAAAAGGTATGAAAGTGATTGCTTACCATTCAAGCTTTCGCTATTTATTTGACTTTGCTGGCATTGAGCAAGTGGCAGATTTAGAACCTAAACCCGGTTTACCGCCGACCAGTGGTCATCTTGCTGGTTTGTTAAAACAAGCTAAAAAAGACGATGTTACGGCGATTGTTATTGCCTCTTATCAAGATCAACGTGGCGCAAATTGGCTAGCTGAAAAATCCAATTTGCCAGTTATGGTTTTACCGCTTTCTGTTGGTGGTAACGAGCAGAGTAGTGACTTATTTAGCTTGTTTGACAATGTACTTAACTTGTTAAGCCAAACATACCAAGCGCAAAAGTCGCAGATATTGTGATAGGTAATTAACCATGGATTATGAACTGCTCACCATATTATTGCCGGCATTTGCCGCCGGCATTCTAGTACTTTCAACCCATGTTGTTTTAGGGAGGCAAGTATTAAAGCGTGGCATTATTTTTATTGATTTAGCGATTGCACAAATTGCCGCTTTAGGCGCTATGGTAGTGCATATGGATCATGATATTGCCGAGCTTGCTTATGCCCATGTTTGGATGCCAGCATTGTTTGCTTTAGCAGGAGCCGGTGTTATTGCTTGGTTAGCTAAACATATGGCCGAAGAGTTAGAAGCTATGATCGGCTGTTTTTATGTGCTATCTGCTGTGGCTGCGATGTTGATGTTATCAAACGATCCTCACGGTGCGGAGTTACTAAAACAGTTAATGTCAGGGCAGATCCTCTGGGTGAGTTGGCAGCAATTGCTTTTACCAACAATTGCTTATAGTGCTATTTTAGCGCTGATATTTATCAAACCTAAAATACTCAATGGTGCTGCTTTTTACCTACTATTTGCGTTGGTGATCACTTTATCGGTTGAACTTGTTGGTGTGTATCTTGTATTCAGTAGTTTGATACTGCCCGCTTTGGCCATTAATCAATTAACCGGCAAGTACGTTTTACTCTACGCATATGCTGTCGGGTTAGTTGGCTATTTACTCGGTTTATATTTATCAGCAAGCTTTGATTTACCTAGTGGTGCGGCTATTGTTGCAACCTTAGCGTTAAGTGCAATTGTCTTTAGATTAGTCAGTAAAGCTGGCGCTAGAAAGACTGATGAGTAAGGTGTTGAGTAAGATATATAGATAATAAGTAGATTATGTTGCTGTTCATTTACCGCAGATAAACAAAAGGAGCCTTAGTGGCTCCTTTTTTATTTATCTCGCATTTTCATCACTGTTTTTTAGGAAACGTGAAGTAAAACATCCGAAGATTTTCGTATTTCAACGCTAACGGATTAACATAACTTTACATTTGAGTTAAATACCACATACAACTTAACTGTTAAAACCTAGCTTTATTTGTTATAAAAACCTGCTGATTTGTTTTAGTTAAACAGTGTTTTAATGTTGTAAGAATAAAAAATATAGAAAAAACAAATAATTATAAAAGCAAACAAGGAATGAAATATGAAAATCTTAAACAGTAGAAAGCATGCTCTCGCCTTAAGTATTACCGCTGCATTATTAACCTCTCAAAGTTACTCGGCTTTTGCCGAAGAAGCTATTGAAAGAATAGAAGTCACAGGCTCTCATATCAAGAGAACCGATATGGAAGGACCGTCGCCGTTAACATCAATTAGTGCTGCAGATATTGCTAATACCGGTGTTACTGATCTGATTGGACTTTTTACCAAGTTGCCGATGGCAGGTCAAGGAACCTTTTCAACACAAGGAAACAGCAGTGATAATACCAGTAATGGTGGTTCAAGCGTTTCATTGCGTGGCTTAGGTGCTGACTCGACATTAATATTAGTTAATGGTCGCAGAGTATCTGTTTCGCCATTCGCGAATAATATTGATACGGCATTTGTTGATATTAACAATATTCCATTAGCAGCAATTAAGCGCGTTGATATTCTTAAAGACGGTGCGTCAGCAACTTATGGTTCTGATGCAGTTGCTGGTGTTATTAATATTGTTTTACGTGATGATATTGAAGGTGCTGAAATAGCAGCGAAATTTGGTGATACGGCTGATGGTGGTGGCGAAGAAAAAAACATCAGTATTGTCTGGGGTAACTCAACCGAAAAAACTAGTCATACGTTTGCCTTAGATTATTTTGAACGTGAAGAAATATTGTATGGTGATCGAGATTATTCAAAAACGTCTAATCAAGCGGCTGCGCGCCCTAACGACCCATTTGCTACTGATTTTAGAAGTTCTTCAGGGTTCCCTGGTACCATCGCATTAGCGAGTGATTCGACAAATCGCATGCCAGATACCTTTGGTAATGACGTGTGTCCTGCAGAACAAATTGTTGGCAACTTATGTCGTTATGACTATGCACCGATGATGACTTCTGTGCCAGCAACTGAGCGAGCCAGCTTTATTTACATGGGTAAATATGAAATCAATGACAAATTACGCGGCTTTGCGGAACTAAACGGTCAACATTCAAAAACCACTATTCGTGGTGCCGGTAGCCCAAGTTTTAATGAATTGTTTATGGCTGGCGATAATGTAAACCACCCATTTGCCGATATGCCAACTCATGAGTTTTATCAGCAAGATTTAACCATGCGTCGTCGTATGGTCGATATTGGTAATCGAGAAAAACGTGTCACTTCAGATTACTATCGTGCAATTATTGGTTTGCAAGGTGAAATAAAAGATTGGAGTTGGGAAGTTGCCTATAACTACATTAAAAGTACCTCTACTGAGCGTGGCGTAAATGGTTTTCCAAACTCAAGAAGAACACAAGAAGCAATAGACAGTGGTCTATGGAATCCGTTTGAGCCTTCAAGCAACTCTCAAGAGTCATTAGACTTTATTGAAACAACCACTTCACGTATTGGTAAATCAACCAGTAAATCATTCGATGGTAAAATCAGTGGTTCATTGATGGAAATGGCTCATGGTGATTTAGGACTAGCGGTTGGTTTTGAATACCGTGAAGAAAGCATTGCTGATAATCCAGATGATCAATTTTTACGCGGCGAAGTATTTGGTACTGAGGCAACGCAAGCTAATGGTTCGCGTGACAATACCGCTGTTTTCGCCGAATTGGCCATTCCTGTACTTGATAACTTAGAAGTACAGATAGCGGCACGTTTTGAAGACTACAGTGATTTTGGTACCACCACTGATCCGAAAGTCGCCTTTATTTGGCAACCAACAGAGTCTTTATCATTACGTGGTTCATATGGCACCGCGTTTAGAGCGCCATCTTTACATCAAATTGGCTTAGGTAATACGGATGAATCGCCTAACCTAGTTGATACTGTACGCTGCGCTGCAGTGGGTAATATCAATAAAGCGTGTGAACCGCAAGAATATACCGCCGTACTGTCAGGTAATGATGATTTAGGTCCGGAAGAATCGAAAAGCTATAACTTAGGTATCATTTATGAAGTTGCTGAAAATCTAGATTTTTCAATTGATTATTATAACTATGATATCGAAAATGTCATCACCAAAGATACCCAGTTTAAATTCAGTACCTTAGGTAATGATCCAAGTGTAGTTGAACGTTTACCATCAACTATCGCTGGCGATCCGGGTGAAGTGGTACGTATTTTTGATCAGTTCGAAAATATAGGTAATGTCACCACGTCTGGTTTAGATATCGAAGCGAATTACGGCTTAGAAACTGATATGGGTGACTTCAGATTCTCTTATGTGGTTAACTACGTTTTATCTTATGAAGATGCTCGCCCGAACGCTGACGGCAGTATGCGTATAGACACACGTGAAGGAGACTTTGAACAACCTGAAGTACGCTGGACTTTCAACACAGTTTGGATGCAAGGTGACTGGAATGCCAGCATGGCAGTAAACTATATCGGTGAATTTAAACAAGATGCATCAGTTGCAACTGAGGGGATGAGCGATATAGATTCATGGACAACCGTTGACACAACAGTTAACTATATTGGTATTGAAAACACTACATTGAGCATTGGTGCAACAAACTTGTTTAACGAAGAACCACCGTTTTCGTACCATGACTTCATGGGCTTTGTTAATTCAACTCATAACAGCCAAGGTCGTTTTGTTTACGTAAAAGCAAGCTATAAGTTCTAAAGTTTATTTTATAATTACTAGCATAATAAAAGGCCTTTGATTGTTCAAAGGCCTTTTTGTATGGATAGTTTGTATGCGCTGCAGAGATAGGGTAATCGATACTAACCAAGTCAAATAAGAATGCATTAAGCTTAGCTCATCTTAACAAGCGATATTCCAATATATTACCATTTAAAATCTGACGTTAAACTTAGTCAGGGCGGCTACATCAACAATCCCAACTCGGCCAATACTATTTTGTAAACGTCCCGCTGTTTTTGTCGCATGGTGCTGTTCAGCAAAGCTGATCACATCAACGTCATTACACATTAAGTTCAGTGCAACGTTATATTCAGTTAAATTGTAATCAGAAAGGGCATTTTTTAATTTTACGGGTTTATTACTTGCGGCTGCAACACATACATTTACCAGTGCTCGCTCTAAAGTAGGGTCGATAGTTGCCGCACTTGAAGTGCTCGTAAATAGCAGAGGAAGAAGTGCAAAAGTCATATATTTAATTACATTTAGTTTATTCATTAGTACTCTCCAAATTAAAATTTTTGTCATGCTTGTACTCGAATGTACTTATTAATAGTGGCCTAAATGAACTAAAAAGTTGTATTGAACTTAGCGATGGATGTAACAAAAAAACAAGTCACTAAATAAATTATTATGCTGTAAGTTACTTATTATTATTAAAAAAATGTATTCATCACTACAAATGTCGACATCAATATTTACATTGCGTGACAGAATCAAATAATAAATTGAGTGCTAATGTCAGTTATCGTATGCTCAATGACATGTTTATTTCTACCTGAGTCATCAAATAGCGTATCGCGAGGTGTTTTGAAGAGTAAACGTGAGTACAAATCTCATGCTAGTCATGTTGAAGGTTGGTAATTTAAACTGGAGATACGTTAAGATTATTGGAAAAAGTTAGAGCTATTGGGCTAGTGCTGTTTTATAACGAAAATTAATAACGAAGACGCTGGTCGTTATAGATAAAAATTCAATTTTATCGTAGACCAGAGTAAAGGCTTTATTATTTTTCTCGGTACGTCTATTTGAAATGAATATTTACAAATTTGTAATATGTGCTAGTGTGAGTAAAAAACGTACAGTGTGTATTGTGATACACATGAATAAATGGACTTTACTATGAAATGTCGTATTTCCTTACTCCTCCTATTCCTTACTTCTTTGAGCGTAAACTCTTTTGCTAGCACTTATGTTGGTCAAACCAATGGCTCATTCCGTGTTGACGAATCGGGCAGCGCGACTTATAGCATTCCGTTAAACATACCTGCTGGTATTGCCGGCGTACAGCCCCAACTTGGATTTTCTTATAGCAGCAATAGTGGTGACGGGTTAATGGGCCGCGGTTGGAGTTTATCTGGCGCTTCAGCAATCTCAAGATGTGCTAAAAACCTAACCTCAGACAATGAACAAGGCAATATAAGCCACTCAGCCAATGACCGATTGTGTTTGAATGGTCAACGTTTAGTAACTTGGGGTAATCAACACAATAAAAATTTATCAAACAATAGTTATTGGGCTGCAGGAAAGTACCACACCGAAATTGATAACTTTAGTATTGTTACCGCTCATGGCAATACCAGCCAAGGTCCTTCCGCATTCACAGTTGAAACCAAGTCAGGTGAGATTCATTATTATGGTTTAGCGTCAAATGTCACTGGTAACGATAGCATGGGGCAGCCAATGACCATTGGCCTTAAAATTTACGGTGGAGCTAGTGAAAGCAGTAGTGACGCTTTTGTCAATGCTGGTAATGCAAACTTAGCAAAAACATGGGCATTAAAAGCCATTAAAGATGTAAAAGGCAATTATATTGTTTTTCGGTACCACGAAGATGCTGTAAAAGGTGAACACTATTTGAAAGAAGTTCATTATACCGGCCGTACAGATGGAAAATCACCGTTTGCTCGGGTGTTATTAAACTATATTGATAACCCCAAACTATTTGTCGGCTGGTCCGTTGGGTCCCCTGTTTCAATGAGTAAACTGCTTGATAGCGTTACGGTTTACCAAGACCATGAAGTTTACCGCCATTACGCATTAGATTACTTTACATCATCGGTATTAGAAGAAAAAAATTACCTAGAAGCTATTCAAGAATGTACTGATAAAAATAAATATAACTGTTTGCCAGCTACGATGTTTGGTTGGCAAAAGCCAGCAGAAAAATCGACAAGTTATATATGGAGAACCGAGCCTGAAACGGGTTACCGATATAAAGTTGCGGTAACTGAAAACTTTGCTCCTTTTAATGAATACCCATCAACTAAAGGCCGATCAGACAACCGTGACTATAACCACGTTATCGATTTAAATGGTGATGGTTATTCAGATATTGTTTATACGTCGGGTAGTTATTGGTATGCCAGTTTAGGACCTTCCTATACTAACAATATCAGATTAACCAGCACCGGAGTTTCTAAAAAAGCATACGCCAAAACTATTGATTATAACGGCGATGGTCAACGTGATTTACTTGTCGCAAACAGTGAAACCAGCAATTGGATGATCATTTCTTATGTACCAAGTATTAATTTAGTTGAGGGCTGCGAAACAGAAGCTGGTTATGAGCATGTCTGTCATCCCTTCACGCAGAACTCAAATTTAACCGTTGTTAATACTGGTGTTCGTGCCACAGGATTAGAAGGAAATGCGCAAGTTGCTGATGTGGATGGTGATGGGTTAGAAGATATTGTTTTTCGTAAAAACGGCCATCTGGAAGCATATTTAAATAATGGCGGAAATGGCAGTTTTATTCATGATAGCTCAATCAGTAATTTATCAAGCTCATCTAGTAAATTTTTTGAAGGTAATATTACCCGTAAAACAGCGAATATCAAAACAGCATCAGGGATTGATGTAAATGGTGATGGACGCACAGACTTAGTTATTAAAGTAGGAACAAGGAGTGGCTATTGCAACCTTAATAGTTTTATAGATACAAAATATGATTGCGAAAGTATTCAGGGTGTATGGACAGTTGAAAACACCAGTACATATAAATTATTGGTTTCTGACGGTTCAAACTATAACGATAAACAAACGCTAGGTAATTATAAAACCTTAAAAGCCGCAGACTTAAATGGCGATGGTTACACCGACATAATGTATCAAAAAGGTTCACGGTGGTATTACCGTTTATCAAATGGCATAGAGTTTCTCAGCCAACAATCAACAAGTTTTAATACCAGTGATGCTTTAAGTCACATGATGCATTTTATTGACTTAAATAGTGATGGTCGTGCCGATGTGCTTTACCCCACTTCATCAACCAACTGGCAAGTAATGCTGTCGCGACCTAGTACGTCAGCTGATAGAGTTATTTTTGAAAAGCGTGGCACTAAAACCGTTGATAAAAATGCTGCTGTTCGCTTTGGCGATATGAACGCTGATGGCAAGCTCGATCTATTAACTTCCACCAATGATAATGGTTGGAAAACTTACCTAGCAAGTAATCCTAACCGCAAAGATCATGTTATAGATAAAATCACCAGTGGCTGGGGTGTTGAAACAGCAATATCTTATAAAAACATTACCGATTCTGAGGTGTATTTTAGACAAAACTCGAGTTTTAACGCTAATAGTGACTATTTTTCTCCAAAAGCTGCATTCTATGTTGTTGATAACGTAAATACACAAACCAAAACCAATAGTAACGTGAGTGTCTCTTATCAATATGGTGGTTTGTTATTACATAAAAAAGGTCGTGGCTTATTAGGGTTCGAAGCATTGCGAACTACCGATAACCAATCAGGTATTGTCACAGAAACCGCTTACCACCAGCAATGGCCTTTTACCGGCATGCCCCTAAGTACATTGCAAATGAAAGACAACGTGATATTAAGTTCATCCAAAAATGAATTAAAACAACGTGGCACTGCTAGCGGTGGCTTAATGCCTTATGTTTATAGTAGTACGGATAAAAGTAACATTTTGGGTAGTGACGATAACTCATATGAAATAAGCACAACAGAAAATGTTTTTACTTACGATAATTTTGGTAATGTTAAAACATCAATCGTTACGGTGTCAGATGCGGAAAATAGTCAAAATAAGTTAATAACCACCACGACTAATACTTATGGAAGTAGCGTATTATATCAACAAAAAGGACGACTAACCCACAGTACTGTTAATAAAAAGCTCTACCAAAATAGCAGTTTAAATAGCAATATTAGTCGTCAAAGTTCGTTTGACTACTATGCAGGAAGTTTCTTACTAAAATCGTCAACTATTTCGCCTGAAAATAATAAAACTAAGCAAACAACAGCTTATGTTTATGACCCTGCAGGTAATAAAGTAGAGACTTGGTCGACAGCAGCAAAAAATAGTGTCGGTAGTAGCTTTGAAACACGTAAAAGCTACACCAACTATGGTAGTAGATATCGCTACATCTCGTCAGTCAAAAACCACTTAAATGAGAGCGCAACCTTTACTTACAATGGCGTGTCGGCAAGCTCAGTAACAGGCTTAATTGATTATGCAGACACCACCGATGCCAATGGTATAAAAAGTCGTAAATATCAAAATCTATTAGGCCAAGTAACGCAAAGTCGTCTTTACGGCAAAGCACAAATCAATAGTTATACTTATCAAGACTACTGCGCGAATACCAGTTGTGCTAATACCTACGCTTTTGTACGAATTAGAGCCTTGGCTGATGGAAAACCAGAAAAACAAAAATTCCTTGATGCCTGGGGGCGAGAAATTGAATCACGGGTTAAGCTACAAGACGGCAGTTGGCGCGTATCAAAAACGACTTACGATCAGCAAGGACGTGTTAAGCGCAATTACGAGCCAGGTAAAAATAGTGCCAGCAGTTATTACAGCGAACCAACGTATGATGCTTTAGGGCGAGTTACCTCAAACCGCCAAGCTAATGGTGGTTTTGTTGAAATGGCGCAATACGGTAAGCAAAGCTTTACCACTAACGCTAAAGGACAACGCACAGAAACCGTTAAAAACTATCTCGGGCAAACGAGCAGTGTGTTTGACACTATTGGGAATGAACTGCGTTATCAGTACAATGCTTACGGCCAATTGCTAAACGTTAGGGCGATTAATCGAAGTAATATTAATAGCTTACGAACAACGAATACCTACGGGGCTTACGGAGAAAAATTAACCACAAACGACCAAGATAAAGGTTTATGGCGCTATAGCTACAGCGGTTTTAATGAATTATTAAGTCAAACCGATGCCCAATCACAAACTGTGAGTTTTAGTTATGACATTTTAGGGCGAAAGGTACGACGTTATGATGCTAGTGGCACTGTGTGTTGGGATATGGGCAATAACAATGACAGAGCCACATATAGCGTCGGTAAGCTTAAAACACTGCGCTATTTTGAAGGTCAAAATCAGTCTTGTAGCACAACAAGCAGTCCAAGTTATCAGCAAAGCCAAACGTATTACAGCTACGGTTTACCCTATCAACAAACCCTAAAAGTTGATGGCGCAAACTATACATCTGCTGCCACGTATGACAATTATCATCGCGTTTATACCCAAAGTTACCCAGCAAAAAACTTTACCGTTAGAAAAATTTATCAAAACGGCTATATGACTAAGCAATTAAACCACCGCACAGGTCGGGTATATCAACATGTTGAAAGTGTAAATGGCCGAGGACAAGCCACAACAGTAAAATACGGCAATGGCACAAGCGAATCACGAAGCTACCAAGCCAGTACAGGTTGGCTTAAAGGCCTTGATGCTAATAGTGGCACATTAACCTTACATGGTTTTGATTATGACTACGATACTATTGGCAACTTAACCGACCGAGACGTGTTTTTTGGCGTCGGCAGCAGCAGTAACTTTGCTGAGCACTATAGTTATGATGATTTAAACCGAGTAACTCGCCGCAGTATCGCAATTTCTAATGCTGGTGGTGGTACTGGTTTGGATCCAGTCGACCCCATTGACCCCATTGACCCGACAGACCCATGTGATGGCAGTGGTGGAGGTAATTTACTTTTAAGCCAGTCGATGATGAAGGTCACATCAGGTGTTAATAAAGGCTTTGCGATACCAGGACCGACACCACCACCAGAATGTTTACTCAGCGCACAAGTCAATACGGTTAATGCTTCGACATCTGACAATACTAATAATCAGTATTATCAATTGCCGAGTAGTTATCGAATGAACGAAAACTACAGATACGACGATTGGGGTAATATTACATACAAGCAAAATACCGGCTATTATAAGTATGATACTAATAAAACCAACCGCTTATTAGGGGTTTACCAATACAGTAACTTCACCGGTCAACAGTCTTACAATTTTAGTTATGACAATAATGGCAATGTCAAAAATGACGGTAAACGCACCTCAGATTATACTAATTTTGATAAACCGTATTTAATCACCCAAGACACCAGTAAAACCGCATTTAGTTACGGGCCGAACAGAGAAGTTTATAAACGGCTTGATACCCGAGGGGGTAAGCAAACAAAAACCTTGTATTTAGGCGGTTACGAGCAAGTTAAATTACCCAGTGGCGTTATCGAGCATAAATTTTATGTTGGCAACGTGGTTATTACCGAACGTAGTAATAATGCCAACGATGAGTTTTATTTACATAAAGACCATCAAGGCTCTACCACTTCAATTACGAATGCCAGTGGCATGGTGGTGCAACAGTTTATTTATGACCCATGGGGCAAGCAATACAATGTCCATAGTAATGGTATATTTAGCGCCTACTCAAGCCCTGGCATAAGTAGAGGTTATACCGGTCACAAAATGGTCAATGATATGGATATTATTCATATGAACGGTCGGATCTACGATCCAACATTAGGGAGATTCCTTCAAGCAGATCCGCATATTCAGGCACCGAGTAATTCACAGTCGTATAATCGTTATGCTTATGTGCTGAATAATCCGTTGAGTTATACCGATCCGAGTGGATATTTCTTTAATAAACTATTCAAAGGACTGAATAAAATGTTTGGGAAGTTTGCTCCGTTTGTAGGGATAGCAATAATGTTTATTCCAGGTATGCAAGGTATTGGAGGGGCAATGCTCAAGGGGTTCCTAGCTGGTGGTATTGCTACAGGAAGCCTTAAGGGAGCTGTAGTTGGGGCGTTTAGCGCTGCCGCATTCTATGGAATAGGCCAGCACTTCAAAGGGCTTGCAGCAGCAAACGGTGCAGAGGCAGTAACTTATGAGTTTGGTGGGAACATGCTCACTTCTGGTCAAATAGCAGGCCAAATAGCAAGTCATGCAGTTACAGGCGGTGTAATTTCTACATTAAGTGGAGGAAAGTTTGGACATGGATTTTTCTCCGCTGGTGTAACTAAAGGACTAGGTGGAGCATTTTTACCAGGTGGTGAAAACTTGACTACAGGTGAAATTGTTGGAGGCACTGTAATTTCTGCGGTAATTGGGGGTACTGCTTCTAAAATTTCAGGCGGTAAATTTGCAAATGGAGCATCAACCGCAGCTTTTCAGTATATGTTTAACCAAGTAGCTAAGAGTACATTTGGAAAAACTAAAAAGAAAATAACGAGACGCGTCTTCAGGAATGGCAAAGGAGTTACTTCAGAACGAGAGCTAGGCAAGCCAAAATGGGTAGGTATTCAGGCTGCGGGACCTTTAGTTGATAAACTTGCTAAATTGCCAAGTCATTTAACCCTAGCTGTGAATTTAGAGGTCTTAGTCCAAGAATATGGTACTTATGAATTGGTTGAAGTTTTTGAAGTCGAATACACCTATAAGGTTTCTCGTGATGGTACTTATGACTACAATAGTGAAATATTGAATATTGGCCCAGAAATACCCACAGGGGAAACGAGCTGGATGTTTACGGGGCAATCAACAGGCTTTTCACCTATTGATGTAAGAGGGTGTATATTCTCATGTGAGGGATACGGAGCTGGAGTTTTCGGAAATGGTGGATAAAGTGAAAATTAGAAATCAATCAATTTTATTGTTGCTTTTAGTCC
The DNA here is from genome assembly GCA_913061475.1 of uncultured Colwellia sp. Taxonomy (GTDB): domain Bacteria; phylum Pseudomonadota; class Gammaproteobacteria; order Enterobacterales; family Alteromonadaceae; genus Cognaticolwellia. Next base: position 42,795 of record CAJXUN010000002.1, read on the forward strand.
TAACAACCTTCGGCTTGGTGAAAGGAGTTAATTTCGTCACGTTGGAATACATGAACTCTAATAGTGAGTATAAACAAACTTATGAATCTAAGTTTGAAAAAGGGTATTTAACAGAAAAAGAGGTCGGAGAATTAAAAGGGCTTGAACAAGCCTATATTAATGACTCAAAGGCTAGAGCGGAACGACAAAATAAATTTTACGGAACATTGCTTTTTGGAATGATTATTTTGTTATTACTCAGTTTTTTCTTAAGTAAAACTCTCTTAATAATAGGGAGTACTCTAATAGTTACAATAACTGTTTTGGTAACAGCTTTTCTTGCAAGTAGCTTGTGGCAAAGTCTCTTTTGGGGATTGTTTTTTTATGCTGGAATTTGGCTAGGCCAACGTGGGAAAAGATTAACCCCACCAAATTAGTTGCCCGAAGGTTTGGCTTCTTTGGGAGCAAAGTTAAAGCGTAGCCAAGCAAACGAAAGCCAGCAGTTGCTGGCTTTCTTAATTATGGTGATGTATTCATCACACATATTGTTTATATAAAGTTTTAGTAAGTTTTAAAAGGTATAGCCTTGAATCCATTTGAACACCTCACAAAAGAAAGGCAAGAAGCCGAGCGAGAACTGCAAGAGTTAGTATCATCGGTAAATGCAGAAGCGTTGCTGTCTTCCATGATTGCTCAACTTATTTTCGTACCTACTGGTTCAGGCTTTGGTGATAAGTATGGTAATCACCCCGCTATGTTAGAAACATTAGCTAAACATTGTATCCCTAAATTTGGGGATAATAATGATACAAAGTTACCAGCTCCTATTACCCAACACTGTTACGGCTTACTTGAAAAAATATTTCACAGCAAAATGTTTGAAGGGTTTGATGACCCTGAAAAAGAAAAAGCTAAGACGCCACTCGCGTTGCAAATGAAAATGCACTCTGAAGTTGTTAGAGGCTCAGCTTTTCCAGAACAAACGGCTCATAAAATACAAACTATTCAAGGCAACTTTGATAAATGGTTTGAGAAAAAGCTTGGGTTATCGCCAACAAGAGCAGCTGCCATTGTATACGCATTGGTTAGCCAATCAGAGTCAATAGCGACTGAGTACACACCGTTTTGCAGAAAAGAAGCGGAAACTTCTAAGGCAATTTTTAACGAACTTCGGGCTAAGAAAGATAAAACTGAAAAAGAGCAAGGGTTTGTTGACTATCTTTCTCACGCAGGTGAAGACGGTGCTTTTATGTTTGGCTATGTTACATATCAAAATGAAGTAATGCCTGATGTATTACCTACAGATTTGCTAGTGCTTGATATAGAGCCAAATAAAAGGGGTCAGAGCCGTTTTAAGTAACCTATACTGAAAGAAAAATCTTTACAGTGGGTTATTTCATGCCAAGAAAGCCAAGGGTATCATTAGCAGGGGTAGCGGAACATGTTATCCAACGGGGCAACAATCGCCAAGCCATTTTTGCTTGCGAAGATGACATGAAAGCTTATGTTACTTGGTTAAAGCAATACAGCAAAAAATATAAAGTGGCTATTCATGCTTGGGTATTGATGACCAATCATGTGCATATATTGTGTAGTCCCTCGTCTCATTCTGCGATTTCACAAATGATGCAGTCCTTAGGGCGAATGTATGTAATGTGTTTCAATAAATCTTACAAACGCTCCGGTACGCTGTGGGAAGGAAGATATCGCTCTTGTCTGGTTCAAAATGAAGAATATTTACTGGCACTATATCGTTATATTGAACTTAACCCCGTCAGAGCAGGCATGGTGCAAGAGCCAAGAGAATACAGTTGGTCCAGTTACCAATGTAATGCCTTGGGTAAGCAAAGCGATTTACTCACGGCACACCCTATTTACTTGGGCATCAACGAGGATGCTAAGTTGAGACAGGCGGCTTATCGGGCGTTATTTACTCACCATGTTGAGCCAACATTAATTGAAGATATTAGAAAAGGAATAAAAGGGGTCAGAGCCGTTTTAAGTAACCTATACTGAAAGAAAAATCTTTACAGTGGGTTATTTCATGCCAAGAAAGCCAAGGGTATCATTAGCAGGGGTAGCGGAACATGTTATCCAACGGGGCAACAATCGCCAAGCCATTTTTGCTTGCGAAGATGACATGAAAGCTTATGTTACTTGGTTAAAGCAATACAGCAAAAAATATAAAGTGGCTATTCATGCTTGGGTATTGATGACCAATCATGTGCATATATTGTGTAGTCCCTCGTCTCATTCTGCGATTTCACAAATGATGCAGTCCTTAGGGCGAATGTATGTAATGTGTTTCAATAAATCTTACAAACGCTCCGGTACGCTGTGGGAAGGAAGATATCGCTCTTGTCTGGTTCAAAATGAAGAATATTTACTGGCACTATATCGTTATATTGAACTTAACCCCGTCAGAGCAGGCATGGTGCAAGAGCCAAGAGAATACAGTTGGTCCAGTTACCAATGTAATGCCTTGGGTAAGCAAAGCGATTTACTCACGGCACACCCTATTTACTTGGGCATCAACGAGGATACTAAGTTGAGACTGGCGGCTTATCGGGCGTTATTTACTCACCATGTTGAACCAACATTAATTGAAGATATTAGAAAAGCGACGAATAAAGGGTTAGCCCTAGGAAGTGAGAGCTTTAAGCTTAGAGTGCAAGCGTTAAGTGGCAGGTCTGTCGTTGAACGAAAAAGAGGAAGGCCTGTCGGTTGGAAAAAGGAGGGAAACTGAATGCTTAATTTAAAACGGCTCTGACCCCTTTTATGCTGCAAAGACGTTTCACTGTTTCTAAACTACCTTTATTAGCAATTGGGTTCAGAATATCAATGACCATTTTAGGTTTAACTAAATGAATGGGGATGTTTGCTAATTCAGGTAATACATGTCTTTCTAAATTTCGCCACGCATGGTTTGCGGTTTCTACTTTTACTTGCTGTTGTTTCAGCAGTAACCATTTACCCGCAACTTTGCCAAAAGTACTTTCTAATTCTTCTTTGGCTAACTCGGCTACTTCTTCACGATGAGATTTAGGATCTATATCTTTAGCGAGTAATTCACGAGCATCGCGTTTCTTTTTTCGTGCATCTGCAAGAGTCACGCTAGGGTATGTACCTAAGCTAATACTTGTGCGTTTTTTGGTATATGGCTTGAAGTAATCGAGTAACCAAGTTTTTGTGCCATTAGGTTTTACTCTTAATTGTAACCCTTCACCGTCAGATAACTTATAAAGCTTATCTTTAGGTTTGGCTTGTTTTACTTCTGTATTCGTTAACGGAGTTGCTAATTTTGCCATTTTAGTAGTACCAGAAATCGTTATGTTTAGTAGTACTACTAACTGTACTACTAAAAAATGCGAATGTCACCGTATGGCAAAGTACATGGAAGAACACTAAATAGTTGGGTTTTAAACGTTTTTATTGGCTTGTAGGGCGATTTGGAACAAAGGAGAACAATGAAATGGTGGCCCCTCCCTGACTTGAACAGGGGACCTGCCGATTATGAGTCGGATGCTCTAACCAACTGAGCTAAGGGGCCATACTTTCTACATGCCTTAATATACGCGAGAGGTCTATCAAAGCGGCGAGAAGTATAAGCATTTTTTATTTTATTGTCACCACTATAATGTTAAAAAACCTGATAAATGAGTCTGATAGTTCAATAGTTGAGCGATTTAGGCGCCAACCCAGTCGCTCAACTATAAAAATAGCTTATTTATACTGTCGTCTAATAAATACTAAAGTTAGTGTCAGAATTAAATAGCCTAATGAACCACTACCTGACGATTTGTCCTCTTTTGGTGTCGGTGTTGGCAATGCGACAGGGACGGCAATAACTGTCAATGTTATGCTTGCTTCGCTAGATAAGCCCTTAGAGTCGGTTGCTGTGAATGAAAGCATTACATCACCTTCTACCGTTGGGGCGACAAAATTTGCTGTTAAGTTAGTAGCGTTGTTTAGTGTAATACTCGTGCCGGCTGTTTGCTGCCATAAATAGGTCATTGGATCATTTTCATTATCTGCTGCTGTTGCAGTTATGTTAACCGTAGCACCCGTATTTACTTCTCTGTTTTCAGATAATGTTACGGCAGGCGCCGAATTACTATCGTCGTCTGAAATAGTGACCGTGTATTGTGTGATGGTACCTAAGTTACTGCCTGCGATCGGAGATAAAGTAACGGTAAAGGTTTCATTATCTTCATTTTCTATATCATCAATAATGGTGACGCTAATGCTTTTTTCTGCTGAGTCACCATCAGCCCAGCTCACGGTTCCTGAAGCCGATTCAACATCTTCACCAATAACAGCTGTACCAGAACTTAGTAAATAAGAGGCTGATACTGCACCTAAAGCGCTGCCTTGACGTGCAATGACTATATCGAGCGTACCTTGGTTTTCAGGTACTGTGGTTTCGGTTGCTGTGAAGGCTAACGAACCCGTGTTATCGAGGCCATCAATATTAACAGTTAAGTAGCTGTTGCTGCCTAATGTAGCGCTATTACTTGGTTGGCTTAAGCGAACATAGAATGTTTCTTTAAATTCTTGCCCGCTTGGATCGCTTGCAATATCAATATCGATGGTTTTATCTGCTACGTCATTTGCGGCCCAAGTTAATGTGCCAAATATCGGGGTATAATCTCTGTTTTCTTGTGCGCTGCCTGGCAGTAGTTGATATGCAACACTGATGGCTTGATCTGGAGCACTAGCGTTATTGCGCTGCACATTAACGGTTAGTGTTTCGCCTTGATTCGCGTTTATAGCATTGTCCGAAAAGGTTATTTTACCTTGACTAGACTCTTGTGTGCGGTCTTTTAAAATATACAAACCACTGCCAATGTCACTGACTAATAAATTGCCAGAAGGTAAAAAAGGGTAAGTGCCCCAAGCGCCATTGAACCCCGGATTATTTGACGGTGTATAAGTATCAAAAAAACCAATGGTTACAGGGTTTGCCGGATCTGTGATATCAAGTACTGTTAAGCCGCGTTCATAGTTTGACATGTAATAGCGGTTGCCACGGACAAAGCCATTGTGGTCGATGGCACGTGTAGGGCCGGTCCATTGGCCTACTTGTGTCGGATTATTCAGATCCGCAATGGAGAAAATACGTACGGTAGAATTTAAACCGCCATCTTTTTCATCAAACTCATCATGCAAAAATATATGCTGTTTATCTTCTGTGCCCCAACCAGAGTGCACATACTGATTACTTTTAGACACGTCGTTATATTCACCAGTACCTAGTAAGGTTGTTGCCGAAGCGTCAGTGATATTCCATAGTTTCATTTCTTTTTCGTTAAAATCAATAAAAACCGTACAGCTATCACTTTGACTATTACATTGGCTGTCTTTTCGACTATCGGTAATGTTTATCGACGCACCGTCATGCGTATAGCCTGAGCCAAAATAATTATTGCTTAATGCGCTAAGTGTTGCTGGCGTTTTTAATGAATAGCTATGAAATGCACCACCAAATTTGTTACTACCGATCAGCTGTAAACTCGGAGTTAAACCCGGTAAGGCAATATTGAGAGTGTGGTCAACATTGGTGATGTAAACATTATGTGCTTTAGTCACCACTCTGTTTTTTTCAACCAAAGTTACTGAATTCGGCAGTTGATTTAAATTAATAATGGTAACGTAGTCAGTTGCACTATCGACGGTGGCATAAGCATAAGCTTGCCACGCGTTAATGTTACTATCAAAGTATTGATAAACTTTAATATCACGCCAACTGGAATTAAGGCCTGAAATAGTACCCACTTCCACAGGGTTTTCAGGGTCGGTAACATTAACGACAGCTACGCCATTACGTAAACCAATCAGGGCATATTCGTCACCGGTATTTAAATCAACATGGCCCCAAATATCGTTAGCAGAGCTCGGTCGGCTAGAAAATGCACTTAATGGCATATGGGCAAGCAAGTCGATATTGTTACAGTCAAAACTTCCAGCTGAGCCGCCAACACAATCTACCCCACTTTGTGCTTCACTTAAAGTGTAGTAACTATCAAGTTTACTTTTTAAGGCTTTGCTTTCAGGACTATTCTCGGCAAATAGTGACTTGCCATCCGCCAGTACAACAAAACCTTGTTGACGCAAAGGCTCGGCCATATCAACTGGAATGTTTTTGAGCTCAGTTGGGTTGGTGTTCGGGCTTTGGCTCTGAAAATGATCGAAACGGTTGTAACCACCAAAAATGGGTACTAACGCACTTTTCAAATAAAATAGCTCTTCACTTGAATTAACGCTATATTCGCCAGCAGAAACCAATATTTTGTCGCCTTTATTGGCTTGCTGAACAGCATAGGCAATTGTTTGACAAGGCCTGAGTACTTGATCGCATTTTCCAGTGTCTTTGCCTGTTTGGGCGACAAAACGTGCTTTATCATGCTCAGAATGTGCAAATGTTAGCTGGCTATTGACGACTGCCACCATAACAAAAAATATCCATGTTAACCGCAACATCAGATAGTCCTTATGTTAATAAAATGTTATATATATCACTTTAGCGCATTTGAATTACTTTTTACATCATTGCTTTTCAGTTGCTTTACTTTTAACTTTTATGAAAATCATCATTTTCATCTTTTAAGCTTAATAATGATTAAGCAGGACTTATGTTGAGTAATAAATCATATATATTTATAGCGATATTTATTTTTATAGCCAGTGTGGCTAGCTATTTTTTTAGTTTAGCGTCATCGGACAATCGTCAAATGAACGTGCAGTTGCTCTGGCAGGGTGAAAAAATAGGTTGCCAAGCAGCCTTTAATGCTCATACAGGAAGTAAAACTTGGTTTATAGAGCAATTGCAATTCTTTATTAGTGATGTTGAGTTTCACTCTGAGCATTTAGGTTGGCAGAAAGCTATGTTAAATAACACAGCTTTTCAGGCAAATAATACCGTTTTACTCGGCACAAATTGTCGAGATACTCAGCATAAAAATGGCGCTAGAAATACCGATAATTGGGCGGTAGATTTTCAAACTACGGTATTAATGAATAATGCTAGCCGTATTCGTTTTACGCTAGGTGTGCCTTTTGAGGTAAATCATTTAAATCCTATTCACCAACCTAGCCCACTAAATTTATCTTCTATGTTCTGGGTTTGGCAAACCGGTCACAAATTTATGCGGATAGAGCTTGCGACGAATAATGAACAGTGGTTATTTCATTTAGGCTCTACGGGATGCCAATCAACAAGTGTTATGCGCCCACCCAAACAACAGTGTCGTTACCCTAATCGCTTTACATTTGACTTACCTATTACTGAGCAAAATGACGGTGATTTATGGTTGAATATGGATTTAGCAGCCTTGTTGAGTAATGTAGATTTAAGTGCCTTATCTAGCTGCCAATCAGAGCACGATAATATTCGTTGTCAGCAATTATTGACTAACTTATCCGTTGGAAATACAAATGCGCCTGTCATAACACAGTCCAGCGTATTTAACGCTATTAAAACTAAGGATATGAATCAAGGAACTGATGTTGAATAAATTTACCCGCACGGCAATTTACCTAACTTTAGTCTTGACGCTTTTAGGCTGTGATTCAGTAAAGAAGCGAGAAAATAACTATCAATGGCCGATTATTGCTGGCTTTCCAAAGCCACAAGTACCTGAAAATAATCCGATGAGTGCTGATAAGGTTGCGTTAGGCAAACAATTATTTTTTGATAAAAATTTATCATTTAATCAGCAACAATCATGTGAGTCATGTCATCTACAGGCCTTGGCTTTTTCAGAAAAGCTTAAAGTGTCAGTAGGCACAACAGGAGAAATGCATCGCCGCAATGCTCCAGCTTTAGTCAATATCGCCTACAACAAAACATTAACGTGGGCGCACGATGGTATCACCACCCTAGAACGGCAAATTCTATTACCAATGTTTGGAGAATCTCCTGTTGAACTTGGTATCACTGGCCATGAAGCTGAAGTGTTAGCCCGATTTAATAATCCGGCTTATCAAAAGTTGTTCAAACGAGCATTCGAAGACCAAGCGTTGAGTTTTGAGCTGATAGTGAAAGCGTTAGCAAGTTATGTTCGAAGCTTAATTTCATTAAATTCACCTTTCGATCGCTATGCTTATCATGGCGACGACAATGCTATTTCTGCGTCGGCTATTCGTGGTATGAACTTGTTTTTTTCTGAGCGCTTAGAGTGTCATCACTGCCACGGTGGTTTTAACTTTACCCAATCAACGGGTCATGAACAGCAATTGATTGATCGTAGGCCGTTTCATAATACCGGTCTATACAATGTAAACAATAGTGGCGACTATCCTAAAGTAGATATTGGTTTGGCTGAAATATCGACTTTACCTAAAGATAATGGCCGTTTTAGAGCGCCGACATTACGAAATATTCAATATAGCAGCCCTTATATGCATGACGGTAGTGTCGCAACATTGTCAGAAGTTATTGATATCTATGCTGCCGGTGGCCGTAATATTGAGCATGGGCAGTATCAAGGCGATGGTCGTGTTAATCCACTTAAAAGCCAGTTTATTAAAGGTTTTTTGCTAACGGCTGAAGAGAAGCAAGACTTATTAGAGTTTTTACATACCCTGACAGATGAAGAGTTTCTAACGACAGAGAAACATCGACTCTAGTCATTATAACTAATCTGAACTCTGGATAAGCTATGTCCGTCAATGCCAAGATTTTTATCGTCTCAGCATTAAGCTTGCTACTAATAGCCTATTTGTATGCCTATGAAAATAAAAGCTTTATAACTTCATTCGCATATCCATTATCCATTATCCATTATCCATTATCCATTATCCAGAGTTCAGGTTAACTAACGTTGAGTATTAAATAATATATGCTTGATATAGAATTGATGGCAATAAAAAACCAGCTTAATTAAGCTGGTTTTTTTATGTTTATAACAATGTACTTGTTATAGCCGTATCACTTATTCGCCGTCTAAGAAACTTTTTAGTTGCTCAGAACGAGAAGGGTGGCGCAATTTACGTAATGCTTTTGCTTCAATTTGACGAATACGTTCTCGTGTTACATCAAACTGTTTACCCACTTCTTCCAAGGTATGATCGGTGTTCATATCGATACCAAAGCGCATTCTCAAAACTTTTGCTTCACGAGCTGTTAAACCAGCAAGTACTTCATGTGTCGCATCTTTTAAGTTTTCAGACGTTGCTGAGTCAACGGGTAATTCACCGCTACCATCTTCAATAAAGTCACCTAAGTGAGAATCTTCATCATCACCGATAGGCGTTTCCATTGAAATTGGCTCTTTAGCGATCTTTAACACTTTACGAATTTTGTCTTCCGGCATGATCATGCGTTCAGCTAATTCTTCAGGTGTTGGCTCGCGCCCCATTTCTTGTAACATTTGACGTGAGATACGATTAAGTTTGTTAATCGTTTCAATCATATGCACAGGAATACGGATAGTACGAGCCTGATCGGCAATTGAACGAGTAATGGCTTGGCGAATCCACCATGTTGCATAAGTTGAGAACTTATAACCACGACGGTATTCAAATTTATCAACCGCTTTCATTAAGCCGATGTTACCTTCTTGAATTAAATCCAAGAACTGTAAACCACGGTTAGTGTATTTTTTCGCAATTGAGATAACTAAACGTAAGTTAGCTTCAACCATTTCTTTTTTCGCACGACGAGCTTTTGCTTCGCCAATTGACATACGACGGTTAATGTCTTTTATGCCATGAACGTTAAGATAGGTTTCTTCTTCTAACATGTTCAGTTTATAGATACAGCGCTCAACATCTAATTCGATGTCAGACATTCTTTTAGAATGTGGCAGGCCAGCAGATTTTTGTTCATCAAACCAATCTTTCGAGGTTTCATTACCTGGGAAAATTTTGATGAAAGTCGTTTTTGGCATACCAGCACCAACCACACAGTGTTTCATGATTAAGCGTTCTTGAACACGTAAACGGTCCATCACACTACGCATGTTTTTCACTAGGCGATCAAATACTTTTGGTACGATTCTAAATTCTTTAAATACTTCAGCTAAAGCGTCAATTGCAGCTTGTGCGTCGGCATGACCACGACCTTTAGCTTTAATTACACTATTGGCATGCTCGTATGCTGCACGTAAGGCAGTGAATTTTTCACGCGCTTCTTCAGGACAAGGACCGGTATCTTCTTCTTCCTCGTCTTCATCATCATCTGATTTATCTTCATCGGCTAAATCTTCTTTAGACAGTTCAGAGCCGATGTGAGTAGCAGCAGCAGGAATTTCTTCATCTTCTGCATCAGGGTCTAAGAAACCAACGATAATATCGCTCAAGCGTACTTCTTCAGCCTCAAAATTATCCCATTGCTCAAGCAAGTAATTAATTGCTGGTGGGTATTCAGAAACGCTGCGTTGTACTTCTTTGATACCTTCTTCGATGCGTTTGGCGATAACTATTTCGCCTTTACGTGTCAGTAGCTCTACGGTTCCCATTTCACGCATATACATACGTACTGGGTCTGTAGTGCGACCGATCTCACTTTCAACGGTAGCAAGTGCTTGTGCTGCAGCTTCAGCAGCATCTTCATCAGTATTGGCTTCACTCATCATTAACGTGTCGTTATCCGGTGCGTTTTCAAACACCTGAATACCCATGTCGTTAATCATTCGAATGATGTCTTCAACTTGATCGGAATCGATAATATCCTGAGGGAGATGATCGTTAACTTCTGCAAAAGTTAAATAACCTTGCTCTTTACCTTTGGTTATTAACTCTTTAAGTCTAGATTGTGGGGCTTGATCCATTGACGAGTGTCCACCTATTTATGGCTATCAAAATTACAACAGTAAGCCGGAAATTATAGCGAAATATTTGCTAAATTACCAGCGGTAAACTGTTCTTGTGTTTGTTAATTATATGCTGAAATAATTTCAACAATAAATACTATTTCTGTTCGCTTAGTAGGCCATGTAATTCGCCTATTTCAATATTAGTCAGTCCAACCGTACGTTGTTTTTCAAACAGTTCATTGCAACGGTTTTCTAAAAACTTATTAAGAAAACTTTCTATGATATCTAGAAAGGTATTTTCAGCATTTTCAGCTTCAATATGATGCTCTATACACATAATTTTCTTTAACTGCTTTTCGGCTTCTTGACCTCTAAAGTGCTCAATTAACTGCGCACCATTTACCTTTGGGTTTTGCTTGCACAAGGCTAGCAAGGTATTTAGCAAAGGAATACCCGGCATATTCAATTCACTTAAAATTGCTGGGTCGGGCAATATTTCTACTATATGGGGATGCTCGAGCAATAATGCAATAGCAAGTCTTATCGGTGTGATTTTTGTGCGTTTGGCTTTGGTAATATTTTCAGTGGCATTAGCGAAGTTTTTATGGAGTTTTTTTAATTGTATTTCGTTACTTGCACCAAACTGATTAGCTAACTTAGTGACAATGGCGTCCTTAAGATTACTTTCTGGAAGTTTAGCTAAATAAGGTTGGAAAGCACCAATAGCTGCGCCTTTTCCCTCAGGGGAGCTCATATTAATTTGGCTTAATAAATGTTCAAACAAAAACTGTGATAAGGGGGTAGCATTATCTAATATTGTTTCAAACGCTGCCTGTCCTTGCTCTCTAATCATAGAGTCTGGATCTTGACCATCGGGCAAGAAGACAAATTTTAGACTATAACCGTCTTGAATCATCGGCAGCGCATTGTCCATTGCACGCCAGGCAGCATCACGACCGGCACGGTCACCGTCATAGCAACAAATAACTTCTTTTACTGTTCGAAATAAGGTTTGCAGTTGTTCGGGCGTTGTCGCTGTGCCTAGGGAAGCAACGGCATAATCAACCCCATGTTGTGCCAGTGCTACCACATCCATATAGCCTTCAACCACCACTAGCCGTGTTAATTGCTTATTAGCTTGTTTGGCTTCATACAGGCCGTATAGCTCTTGGCCTTTATGGTAGATACGCGTTTCAGGTGAGTTAAGGTATTTAGGCGTACCGTCTCCGAGTACGCGACCACCAAAACCTATCACCCGACCGCGTTTGTCGCGAATGGGAAATTGAATGCGGCCCCTAAAGCGATCATAAGGTTTGTTTTTATCACCTTGAATGGCCATGCCTAAATCGACAAGCTGCTGATTTATTTGGCCACTGCGGCCAAATACTTTCATCATACCATCCCAAGCATCACTGATATAGCCGATACCAAAGCGTTTGACTATTTCGCCACTTAAACCACGGCCTTTTAAATAGTCAATGGCAACATCTTTATCGGTGGCAACTTTTAATTGTTGTTGAAAGAAGCGGCTAATTTGCGCCATTAACTCATAGTCGTCTTGCTTTTGACTATAAGCTTTTTGATCTTGTTTTTGTTGTGCAGGAGAGCGATTGTTTTGCTCGCGCGGCACATCCATATTGTAATAAGAGGCTAACTCTTCTATCGCATCTGGAAATTCTAAGCGCTCAAACTCCATCAAAAACGAAATAGCATTACCGTGTTCACCACAACCAAAGCAATGATAGAATTGTTTATCTTGGCTAACGCTAAAAGAAGGTGATTTTTCGGTATGAAAAGGGCAACAAGCTTGGTAATTTTTGCCGGCTTTTTTTAATGGTACGCGAGAATCTATTACTTCGACAATATCAGCTCGCGCTAATAAGTCATCAATAAACTGTCGAGGGATCATACCAGCCATAAACTTCATTACATCCAGAAAAATTCTATTTTACACAAATTAATTTGCTAAAGTAGTGGATTTTAATATGCTATTTAAAATAAAACCGCGAGGCCAAAGCTATCGCGGTTTATATACTTCAATGAACATTGAAGTTCAAAAGGAAGATTAACTAACTGTTTAAAGTTGCTCTAACTTGGCCGCTAACTGCGCCCATGTCGGCTTTACCTTGCATTAATGGTTTTAACACCGCCATTACTTTGCCCATATCAGCCATTGAGGTGGCACCGGTGTTGGTAATAGTATTTGCAATCAATCGGTTAATTTCATCTGTAGATAATGGCTGCGGGAGAAAATCTTCTAAAGCGACAATTTCAGCAGCTTCTTTAGCTGCTAATTCATCGCGACCACCTTCAGTAAACATTTTGATAGATTCTTTGCGTTGTTTAACCATTTTGGTTAACAAAACAATGATGTTCTCATCAGTTGCTTCTGTATTGTGATCAATTTCTGCCTGCTTTATCGCAGATATTGCCATACGAATTACGCCAAGACGAAGTTTGTCTTTGGCACGCATGGCATTTTTCATTTCATCTTTAAGTTGGCTAAGTAGACTCATGATTATATTACTCTTAAGTTAACTCAGTTGACCTAGAATTTACTAAGGGGTCTTAGTACATGCGAACGCGACGAGCGTTCTCACGAGAAACTTTTTTAGCTGCACGTTTAACTGCTGCTGCTTTCTTACGCTTACGTTCCCAAGTTGGCTTTTCGTAAGATTCGCGACGGCGAACTTCAGAAAGGATACCTGCTTTTTCACATGAACGTTTGAAACGACGTAATGCAACGTCAAATGGTTCGTTTTCTCTTACTTTAATTACTGGCATGTACTGTTTTACCTTAGTTAGAAATCTATATTAAATCGGTGTCTGATTTCAGCTAAATAGCCTCATCTTCACCCACTCTATTAAAAATTGGTGCGGTATTCTAATGCTAACACCTTAGTAATGTAAAGTAGTAATCACTATTTCACGGAGTTTTGTGCTGATTGTTGTGTAAATGTTAATTGTGGTGGGTAGCGCGCTGCTTATAATACTCATTTATTTTGCTAATTTGTTGCTAGCCGAATATTTTAATCACCTTTTATAGACTATAAATTGAAAGTTGCTTGCTCCGTAGGTAAAATCATCGGCCACGTACGACTTGCTTATTTCATATGGGTAACGAGTAATCCGCTTATATTTGGTAAAACGGCTAGGTAAATAAAAAACTATGCGAATTTTAGGTATTGAAACTTCTTGTGATGAAACCGGTATTGCTATCTATGATGATGGCCAGGCGGATCTGCCAGAAGGTATAGTTGCACATCGATTATATAGTCAAATTGCCGTTCATGCGGATTATGGTGGCGTAGTGCCCGAGCTAGCATCACGTGATCATGTACGTAAAACCATTCCGTTAATTAAAGAGGTGCTCGCTGAGGCTAATTTAACGCCGGCCGACTTAGATGGCGTTGCTTATACGGCAGGGCCAGGTTTGGTTGGTGCTTTGCTTGTCGGGTGTTCAATTGGTCGCAGTTTAGCCTATGGCTGGAATTTACCTGCGGTACCTGTTCATCATATGGAAGGGCATTTATTGGCGCCTATGCTCGAAGAAAATGTGCCAGACTTTCCGTTTGTTGCTTTATTAGTGTCAGGCGGTCATACCATGCTAGTTCGTGTAGATGGTATTGGTCATTATGAGTTACTGGGCGAATCTGTCGATGATGCCGCAGGTGAAGCTTTTGATAAAACAGCTAAGTTACTAGGACTTGATTATCCTGGCGGACCCGTATTAGCTAAGATGGCTGAAAGTGGACGAAAAGGGCGTTTTAAGTTTCCACGGCCAATGACTGATAGACCCGGCTTAGATTTTAGTTTTAGTGGCTTAAAGACGTCAGCGGCAAATACTATTCGCAAAGAGAGCAGTGAACAATTGACTCCTGAGCAAAAAGCACAAACACAGGCTGATATTGCTTATGCATTTCAAGAAGCTGTGGTCGATACCTTGGCAATAAAATGTAAACGGGCGCTGAAACAGTGCGAGTTAAATCGCTTAGTGATTGCGGGTGGTGTTAGCGCGAACACGGCTTTGAGAGAAAAGTTAGCTGAAATTACTAAAAAGCTAGGTGGTGAAGTTTTCTATCCAAGACCTGAATTTTGTACGGATAACGGTGCCATGATTGCCTACGCAGGCTTACAGCGTTTAAAAGCCGGTGTTGATACAGACTTGACCTTTAAGGCCACACCACGCTGGCCGTTAGACACTTTAGAACCAATATAGCTCGAAGGTGTAATATTACTTTTTGCTGAAGGTGATTTTAGGTTCTTTACCTTGCAGTAACCTAATAATATTCTCTTTATGCCGAAAGATAATCAACCCGGATAGCATTAATACCGGATAGACATAAATAGGTTTTAATAACCAAGTATATAGTGGTGCCATTGATACAGTAACAATGGCAGCCAAACTTGAATAGCGGGTGACTTTCGCAACGAGTAACCAAGTTATAATCAATAGCCCGCCTAAATCTAAGCCTATTGGAAGCAATACACCAAAAGCTGTCGCAACGGCCTTTCCGCCACTGAAATTAAAAAATACTGGGTACATATGCCCCAAACAAGCCGCGACAGCAATGATGCCTAAGTATACCGGCTCTAAGCCTAAGAAGTAGCCTCCCCATACCGGTAAGGTGCCTTTTAATACATCAAAAAGCAGCACTGAAGCAGCAACATATTTGTTGCTTATGCGCAGTACATTTGTCGCACCAGGGTTGTTTGAGCCTGCTGAGCGAGGATCAGGTAAATTCAGTAACTTACAAAGTAAAATGGCACTCGAAATTGAACCTACTAAGTAAGCCAATACAACCATTAGAAATGTTATCAATAAACCCGTGATACTCAGTTCCTTTATAAAGCTATGTTCTGTAAAAAGTATAAAAACAATTTTTCTTTACAGCTTTTTCTCATTGTAGCGCGTTGATTACTAGTTTTTCTAGACCTGCACAGGTAAACTCGCCATTTATTTTGTAAATCGACTAATGGTGATTGTTTGTACTATTTCGATTAGTGCGATAGCAAACCAGATAAAGGGTTTTAGTGTGGATAAAGTCTATATTGAAGGTTTAACCTTTCAGACAACGATTGGTTTTTACCCGTGGGAAAAAGAAATAAAGCAAAAGCTTGTCGTCGATCTCGCAATGGGCTGGGATATAGCACAAGCTGCAGAAAATGATGAGTTAGCTAAAACTCTTGATTACGCTGCAATTTCTGAGGCCGTGGTCGAATTTGCTAATGCTAATCCCGTTGACTTAATTGAAACACTTGCCGAACGTATCGCGACATTCCTTATCGCTGAATATCAAATTCCTTGGTTGCGTTTAAAGCTAATGAAACCAACGGCGGTTCATAATGCCACAACCGTTGGTGTTGAAATTGAGCGTGGTAGCCAGCTAACAGATCAAGCATTGTAATGGCTGAAATTTATATTTCCCTTGGTAGTAATATTAATCGTCAACATCACATTGAACAGGGTCTTAATGCCTTAACTGACGAGTTTGGTGTACTTACCTTGTCGTCGTTGTTTGAAAGTGAAGCTGTTGGCTTTGCGGGTAAGGCTTTTTACAATATGGTGGTGGCTGTTAATACATCACTTAGCCTAACTGAAGTAGCGACAAGGTTACGCGCGATAGAGTTTGCTCATGGTCGAAGTGAGCATGCTAAGAAGTTTAGCCCGCGTACGTTAGATCTAGATTTGTTACTTTATGATGATATTATTGCCCAATATCCAGCGCAAATACCGCGTGATGAAATTACCAAAAACGCCTTTGTACTATGGCCGTTAGCCGAAATTGCGGGACACTTGATGCACCCAGTTGTTAGCCAGAGCTATAACGAGTTATGGCAGCAATATGACAAACAGCAACAACAATTAAAAAAAGTGCCTTTAGTTTGGGCAAGATTAACATAGGGAAGTAGTAGAAAAATGAGCACAATTAACGTTTTTATTTTAGCCATTATTCAGGGGTTAACAGAGTTTCTACCGATATCGAGTTCGGCACACTTAATTTTACCTTCGGCTATTTTAGGTTGGAAAGATCAGGGCATCGCCTTTGATGTTGCAGTTCATGTTGGTACGTTATTAGCGGTTGTGCTCTATTTCCGTAAAGAAGTTGGCAGTATGGCAGTGGCTTGGTTTGGTACATTGAAAGGTCAACGAGATAACTTTGACGGCAAACTGGCTTGGTGGATTATTTTTGCGACCATTCCTGCGGGTTTATTTGGTCTACTCGGCAAAGATTTTATTGAAGAGCATTTACGCTCAGCACTTGTTATTGCGGCAACAACACTATTGTTTGGGTTTTTACTTGGTTTTGCTGATATTAAAGCGAAACAAAATAAGAGTATTGAAAACTTAGGGTTCAAAGGTGCGATGTTGATCGGTTTAGCGCAGGCTGTGGCGTTAATTCCGGGTACGTCGCGTTCTGGCATTACCATGACTATCGGTTTAATGTTAGGGTTAAGTCGAGAAAATGCCGCCCGTTTTTCTTTCCTGTTATCTATTCCTGCAATTGCTATGGCCGGAAGTTATTTAACCTTAAAATTAATTTTAGAAGCTGAAGTCGTTGACTGGTCAGCAATGGGTTTAGGCAGTATTTTAGCCTTTGTTAGCGCATATGCGTGTATTCATTACTTTCTCATTTTAGTGAGTAAAGTGGGTATGATGCCATTCGTGATTTATCGTCTTGTGCTTGGCGCTGGTCTGCTTTGGTTTGTGCTTGGTTAGTTGTACAATATAGTCAATTTTAGAACGCGCTTTGGCGCGTTTTTGTTATACATATACTGATGCCAATCGTGAAACACCGGCATTTTTTTCTACTTATGCAGTACTAATGGACTATTGGGCTTTCTTTATAGCTTAGGTAAACTTTAGTTCTGAATTGAACATGGTAGATATTCACCCTATTTAGAAGTGAGATTTTTGATGGATTTGTCTTTAACTGAAGAGCAGATGATGATTCAAGATATGGCGAAAAAGTTTGCCGAGAGTGAACTTGCGCCGGTGGCCGCGCAGCTTGATGAAACCATGGATCAAAAGCTGTTTTTAGCTAACTTAGCACAACTGACTGAGCTTGGTTTTATGGGCTTAAACATTAAAGCTGAGTATGGCGGTGTTGAGGCGGGTAGTGTTGCTTTTAGTTTAGCGATCACAGAACTTGCTCGCGCTTGTGCTTCAACCGCAGTCACGACATCCGTGACTAATATGGTTGCCGAAGTTATCCAAGCTGTTGGCAATGAAGAGCAAAAGCAAAAGCATTTACCGAAACTGTGCAGTGGCGAATATCGTGCAGGTGGCTTTTGTTTGACAGAAGCAACAGCCGGCTCAGATCCAGCCGGAATGAAAACTCAGGCGGTTAAAGATGGTGATGATTACATTATAAGTGGCAGTAAACTCTATATTACCAGTGGTTCATTTTCTGATGTTTTTGTGGTTTGGGCGGTAACGGATCCAGAAGCAAAAAAAGGTAAAGGAATTTCGTGTTTTATTGTTGAAGCCAATACTGCAGGTATTACTATTGGTAAAGCTGAAGGAAAAATGGGCCAAAAAGCGTCACCGACCAATGAAGTGCATTTCGATAAATGTCGAGTACCTGCATCAGCCATGATGGGGCCGAAAAATAAAGGTTTTGGTGTTGCTGTTGGTGAGCTTGCTGGTGGTCGTATTGGTATTGGTTCGTTAGCGCTGGGTGTTGGTCTTGCTGCCCTCGATTATGCCAAAGCTCATATTGTTGAGCGTAAACAATTTGGTCAGTCATTGGCAAATTTTCAAGGTTTACAGTGGAAGCTTGCTGAGCGCTATACCGAAATGGAAGCGGCGCGTTTATTGTTAATGCAAGCGGCATACACCAAAGAACAAGGGCAACCTTTTGGTATGGCAGCGTCAATGGCAAAGTTATTTGCCACTGAAAACGCTAATAAAGCCTGCTATGACGCATTGCAGTTAATGGGGGGCGCTGGTTATATTCGAGAATACCCGCTCGAGCGTATGGCACGTGATGTACGCGTAACCTCGATTTATGAAGGCACAAGTGAAATTCAAAAGGTCATTATCGCTCGCGAATTGTTGCAACACGTTTAAGTAAGCGTAATAACTATTTTAAACGGATATAAGCTGAGCATATATCCGTTTTATGATTTTTTACACGCTAAATCTAACCAACTATCGACTTCGATATGATATTTTTCCATCCATATTTTAGCTGCATCTGCTTCACTTTTACCGTCGAGGACAGCCAATTTTGCTGCATCTGCAATCATTTGATTAGTTAAATCGATATTTTTCACGAGCTGATATATACAGGGCCATTGCTTTTTTAATCCTGGCCATGCGGCTTTTTTTAACCAACCATTAGTGGGATTTTCACAGTCTTTTACTAAATTCTTGTTAATACCCCAACTGGCGTTTAATTCACACTCTTTGCTATAAGCTGGAAACTTTACAAAGCTACCAATAATTTGATTATCAATCCAGTTAGGCGTCCAATTAAGTAGTATAATAGGCTGTTGATTTTTTGTCGCCTGTGCTAATTTTTGCCAAACTTGAATGTCATTTTCAAATCGATGAATAGTAAAATTTAATTCTAAAGCGCGAATAATATCGGCATCACCGTAGTCCCATGGGCCAGCGTAATACACACCTTTACCTGCTGACTCTGGGGTTGAAAAAATAGCTGAACAGGCATTCATTGCTCGCCAATCGGGTAACCCAGGACACAACTTCTCAACATACTCTGGGTACCACCAATCTTCTTTACCCTGCGCACTATGCTGGCCCATATCAATAATATGGCCTTGTGCGACCATACGCTTAAAGTCTCTAGCCATCGAGGCTTGCCAGACCTCTAATTGAATATGGACCAAGCCTTTAGGCAACGCGCCCCATTGATCGATTGCACTTATATCTTTATATTCAACAGTCTCACCTAATGACTGAATCATCTGACCTAATGCTGTTGAAATTACGCGCTGACTAGCCCAATGATTTAGTGGTAAGGTAATCACCTTTTTACTGTTACTAAAGGCTGCTGGCACGCTGTTAGAGGCAATAAAAATAAAAGAAATGCCGGTCAATAAAATTAATCTTCTTGTTAAGCCATTTATTTTCTGCATTAGTTCACCTTGGTAATCGCTGTAATAACAGCAAAAAAAACAACGCTAGGTATAATGTTCACTAAATCCTGCACGTACTAGTATTTACTACAGGGGCGTTCTTTATCTCGGCGCTATTAGGCAAGCGCCTTATGAGATTGTAGCAATAATATCACCAAGCTCTTGCGGTAAGTTATAAATTTCGAGATTAAGTGGCTAGTTATTGTATAAAACACTAAAAAATGAGACTAAAAAATACAGTTGCGTTAACCTTAAGCGTTAGGCACAATCACTTTGATATGACGCAATAAAATGTCAGCCTTGAAAATAAAGCCTCCTATCTCGCTAAAGGTGATTACGCGCATAATAAATATTTCCTAAAATTGCTTGTATCCTCAGTGTTTGACCCAATTAAAAACTATATGTATTTATTATTGGAACTGCCTTGATGACAAACGCTCTTGCGATCACCTTAGAAAACTTTCAACAAGTTATTATCGAAGAATCAAAAGCTCAACTTGTATTGGTCGACTTTTGGGCTCAGCAAATTCCTGAAAGTGTTGAATTACGAGATAAGCTAGCGACAGCATTGGCTAATCATGGCGATACCATACTATTGGCAACCGTCGATTGTGAAACGCAGGGACAAATTGCCCAGCAGTTTGGTATCCAAGGTTTACCAACGGCTGTTTTAGTGAAAGATGGTCAACCGCTTGACGGCCTAACTGGACCACAAACCGACGAAAGTATTAGTGAGTTTTTAGCCAAATACTTACCAAAAGAGCAAGATGCGCTATTGGCGCAAGCTAAAAATTTACTAGCTGAAAGTAAAGTTTCTGAAGCATTCCCTGTTATTAGCCAAGCGTATCAACTAGATAGTGAGCGCGCTGATATTAAATTGGTGCTAGCCAATGTTTATATTCAAACAGGTAAAATCACTGAGGCCGAGGCGTTATTGCAAAGCATAAAAATGATCGATCAAGACAGTGAATATCAATCATTAATGGCAAAACTTGAATTGGCTAATCAGGCAGCTGACTCTCCTGAGATACAAGCCCTTGAACAACAGTTGATTAATGAACCTGATAACGTTGAATTGCAACAAAAACTGGCAGCACAATATAGTCAAGTCAATCGTCATGATGATGCCTTGGCTATCTTGTTTCGCTTAGTGCAAACCAACGGTGCAGATATAAGCAGCAAAGACTTATTGCTTGATGTCTTGAAATCATTACCTGATGGTGATGCGTTGGCGAGTAAGTATCGACGTAAGCTTTACACTTTGATGTATTAATGATTTCAAAATAGTCGCATTTTAAAACCGATAAAGCATAACAATGTTTAATTACTTTTAACGATACGTTGTTATGCTTTTTTTAGGCTATTAAGCGGCAGTTATAGCCTGCTCTTCATTAGTTAATAAATGCGAAAATTCAGTTAAAAACTTTTGAATTTTTCTAGCAACGACTAACTGACAATACTTATTTTCGGGGTTGTTAGTAACAAAGTCTTGATGATAGTTTTCGGCACTATAAAAATTGTTGATGGCTTTTACTGAGGTGACAATATCTTGCTCGAAGTATTGCTCTGCAGCCAATTGAGATATTTTTTCATTGGCTGCTACTTGCTGAGCTTGGCTATGAAATAAAATTGTTGAGCGATATTGGCTGCCAATATCATCACCTTGACGGTTCAATGTTGTTGGGTCGTGTATGGCAAAAAATACGGTTAATAGAGTTTCTACGCTCAGTAGACATGAGTCAAAAGTAATTTGTACTACTTCGGCATGATTTGCAATACCATTACAAACCTGTTCATAAGTTGGGTTTATAATATCACCGTCAGCGTATCCGCTTGTAACCGAAACAACACCTTTAATTCGGGCGAAAATATTTTCCACGCACCAAAAGCAGCCAGCGCCTAAAGTTATTTTTTCGATGCTCATTTCATTTTCCTCTGAAAAACTTGCCACTACACAAATATGTTTTTTGTTAAATGTTCTTTAAACCGTATAGACGTCTATATGGTTAATGTTGAGAATGTATCACTCAGCCGTTTAGATGTCTATATGTTTTTTGATGATTTATGGTAAATAATAGACGGGTAATTAATTTGCTTGATGAGGCTAAAATAAGCGTAGATAAAGTAAGTGATTTATTGGCTAGTTTTACGCTTTAAATTTGGGGGTATGGCGCTCAGTAAGAGAATAGAGTTTTGCGCTTTAATCGAGGTTATTGATGGCAAGATCACCTAACGTTCATGATTAAGCGCTAGGTGACATAAATATCAAGCGATATGTGACAAGTTATAAGCAACATGTTGATGAAAGCGTAGGGTCAATTCATCTTTTTCGGTGGGAATTTCAAGTTCGGTGGCAAATAAGCGCATTGCTTGTACTATTTGATTAACAAATTTTGCATAGTTTTGCTCTTCACCATTATGGCAATTGGCAACAAATATGAGTTGAGCGTTATCAACCAACTCATCTGCTTTCCATCGACTGACAATGCCACATGGGCTTTGCTTGGGATTATACCCTAGCATTTGTAGTTCTCCGACTCTTGAAACTAACTCATGCAAACTATGTCTGACAATTGGCACTAAGCCATTGGCGATAAGTGCGCCATTATTTAAATTAAAACGCTTAGCAACTAATGAAAATGTGTCAGTTAAATAGGTAAACAAGGGATTGTAAGGATCTGTTGATGCGGGATCTATATCGACCAACTGAGAGAGCCTATGGTTAATAGGTAAATTAACAATGGCGTAAGTAATTGATGACATAGTGTCAGGCAATGTGACATTCTGACTTGCATATCTTTGAGCTATCGGTCTAAATTTGTGTGCTTGGCTGGCATTACAGCCTTTATTTTTGGCAAATATATCGTAGGTTAAATGCTGATGATCCCGCATGCGTATATTAGCAATCGAGAGTTTTGTTTGTAATGAAAACTCTGTTAAGAGTGCTTTTACCTTTTGATGAAACTTTGCTGCTCCAGCTCTGATATCAGTTCCTGACGCTAAAAATACTAAGGTAATTTTTTTTGCCCTAACATTGGCGTCAAAAAATGAATTTTGCAATGTATGTTGCTGTGGATCGTAATAAAAGATGATTTGTTGTTTGGTTTGCCATTGGTGCATTTCTTGGCTATAGCGCACACGCACTAACTTGTCGTTGGCAACAAACAGGCTATTTTTAATAGCGAGTTTATTACTGAGAGTAAACAGTAAGTCGGCTAATGTTTGGTAACAAACATAGTAATTTTCATCACCATTACGACCGACCTGACTAGGCAACTGCGAGAGTAGTTGATCTGTTAACGTAAATTCAGCCAAAATGTATTGATTATCACGCGCATTGTCCGGTATATAGGCTTTTGGTGCAGCGTTGCGCTTCCTAACTATTGACATAATAATTCCCTGAAGGTAGCTTGGCATCATCTTGATACCAATTTAAGTTTCGATACAGGCGTAATTATAAGCAGTAGGTGTGACACTTTTATGTCGCACCAAAGCTAATTAATGAATTAGGGGCTGTTGATCTTTGTTTATATTTTCAGCAATAGGTTGTTTTTAATGTTAGCAAAGCAGAATGAACGGGGTTTGGTTGTTCCAAATAAGTGAAATTCTAATGCCGCTAGCGTTAAAAATAGCCATTGCCCAAAGGGCTGAGGCTAAAATCACCTTACTTTGCGTTGAAAATAGTTAATTTAGATGACTAAACTACACCATTTTCGCCTTAATTAAGGTGATTTTATCTCTCAGCTGAATTATTAAACAAAGATCAACAGCCCCTAGCGTACGGTGATATTTTTTGCCGCTGCAATAACAAAAATTAACCTTGGTAATGTTGAACCATCAAGGATAAAATTTATAAAATCTAGGGTCTGTTGATCTTTCGAGATTGTTTTTGCAGCAGTTTGTTGGGTATTTATACAAGGCAGAGCCTTTGTCATGTGGTTGTTCCACATAAAAAGGTAATAACGCCGTAAAAATGACCAACAAACGCTGTCCGAAGGATTCGGCTAAAAGCGTTTTACTCTTTGTTGAGCAGTATTTACTTAGAATGACTAAGCTACACACTACTCGCCGCGATTAAAATGCTTTTATCTCGAACAAAATTTAACCGCGAAAGATCAACAGACCCTAGCCAATTCATATAGGAATGTCTCATTCATGTCGATAAGCAACAACGCCGATTTAGTAGCCGCAATTAATCAAATTATGCCCTTTGGTAAATATAGCGGCAGAAAATTACTACAATTGCCCGAGCCTTATTTAGTTTGGTTTCACTCCAAAGGGTTTCCAGACGGAAAGTTAGGTCAACAGCTGGCGTTAATTTATGAGGTTAAACTCAATGGTTTGGAAGATATGCTAAGACCTTTACTAAGAGGTTAATTTTTAGCATTATTCAAATTAATTTGTTATTTCATTTATTGTTTTAAGTCTTGTTTGCTATATAGCTTTTTGCTAACGAATTGTTTTGCAATGTATAGTTAAAAATGGTCTTTATGAGTTGATTCTTGGGTCTAAAAAAAAGTAAAAAAGTGCCTCTTTCATCATAATATTCACTTGCTTTCATCGTGCGCTTGTTCTTAAATTAATTGTGATTGAAGTGATGTCATACAGCAGTCGGCATAATACTTTGTTGGTTAATTAAGGTAAGTTATTAATAATTATCCAGTGTTTATTTAATGGTTGAGGTGTTATTCATGAGAAGACAGAAAAGAGATAAATTAGGCAGAGCACATTCAAATGGTTATCAAGCTGGGCTTTGTGGCCGAACCAAGGACAAGTGCCCTTATCAAAATACGGATACTAAATCGGAATGGCTGGGTGGTTGGCGAGAAGCCTTAACCGATAGAAGTATGGGATTGTTTAAATAAAGTAAGTCCCAAACGATAAATAAAATTTTCATGAAAAGCCCTCCATATAGAGGGCTTTTTGTTTAGAGGGCTTTTTGTTGCTGTTTGATCGGTTATTTTTCTTTATACCAGCCAAACGTTATCAAGAACAAGCAGAGCATATTGATTGTTTTTTTAGCGTGAATTGCTGCCATGAATTACTCTGACCATCAAAAATATTGAGTTGATTAGTTGCAACTACATGGCCGGTTAAAAATTTGATGGCTTGCAACGCTTGCATACCACCAATAATGGCAAGTACCGGGCCTAGTATACCTAAGGTTTGACAGTTATTTTCTGGTGCTTTTTTATCTCTCGGAAATAAGCATTGATAGCATGCGCTGTCAGCTTCATTAGGATTAACAAACATATGTTGGCCGTCAAAGCCGGTTGCTGCCCCAATCACCAAAGGCTTTTTATGCTCAAGACATTTTTGATTAATAAGGTAGCGGGTGTTGATGTTATCGCTACAATCGAGTACCAGATCTACTAGCGGGAAATAGTAATCAGCAAGCTCTGTATCTAACATTTCATCAAGCACTTCGATATTAGTACTGCTATTAAGTTGCTGTAGTTTTTCGGCACTAGTATCGGCTTTATTATGCGCAATGTCGGCGTCATTAAAAAGTATTTGCCGAGGCAGGTTGCTGATGTCGATACTATCACCATCAACTAAATAGATGTGGCCGACACCTGCTGCGTTCAAATAGAGACTAACTGGGTTACCTAAACCACCAACCCCAACAATTAAAACCCGTGCATTTTTCAGCGCTTGCTGACCTTGTTCACCAATGCCTTTGAGCATTGTTTGGCGACTGTAGCGTAGTTGTTCTTGTTGACTAAGCATTAGGTGATGACTCCGTATAATGGTGGCTATGCACCGCATTGGCTTTAAATTGAATATAAACATTGGCCTTTGTTGTAAGTGCCATGCGGTTTGCCGACCATAAGCTTATTTGCGCATAAAACTGTTGTTCAGCCACTTGCAGCGTTATTAGGGCGTGGGTTTTGCTGTTTGCTATTGCGCTAATGGTAGCCGATAAATGGTTGACGATTGAGCTGTGCTCAGGTTTAGTGAGGCTGATACTTATATCGCGAGCATAAATAATACACCTGAGTTGATGGCCAATTAAATTCGGCTGTGCTGTCTGTTCTAGTAAAGGTAAATATATGCTGCAAACGTTATCTTGTGATGTCGGCAGTGATAATCGCGTCAAACCATAATCAGGTAAATGTTCAGCAACCGTTAGCGATAAGCTGGTTTTAGCGCTAGTCTCGCCCGAACTATTTAGCTGATGAATGGCTTGATGAATTGGGTATGCTTGGCTTATTTTTCCTGCTGAAACCACTATCAATTGATCGGCGATATATTGTAGCTCACTTAAACTATGGCTGACATAAAGCATGGGCAGCTGAAGTTGTTGTTGAATTTCTTTTAAAATCGTCAACATTTGTGATTTTGTGGTTTTGTCTAAGGCACTAAACGGTTCATCGAGTAAAAGCAATTTAGGCTCTGCTAGCAAGGCTCTTGCGATAGAAACCCGCTGCTTCTCACCACCGGAAAGCTGTGTGACATTTTGATGCTGTAGCTGATTTAATTTTGTTAAGGTTAGTACTTTTTCAATACTTAACGTCGATTGTTTTTGTCGTTTAGCACCGTAGGCTAAATTCTGGTAAACACTAAGATGTGGAAATAAACGACTGTCTTGAAATACTAAGCCTATTTGCCTGTTTTCTGCTTTAATAAAACATTTTTGTTCACTGTCTTGAAGCAATGCACCACTTAACGAGACATGGCCTATTGCTTTTTGTTCAAGGCCAGAGATAACACGTAACAAGGTTGATTTACCTGAGCCCGAGTCACCATATATGCCGGTGATCGCTGAGAGATGAATATTTTGGTCAACGGCTATTTCGAAGCCATTAAAGGCCAATTTAAAAGCTAATGTTAAATAATTAGGTGTCGCGCTCATGAGTTTATTGCGCTCTGTTGACGCTTGTTGAAATTATTACCTAATAAATAAACCATCGACAACAATAGTAATGAGGCAATTAATAGCCCCGCAGACAGTAGGTGAGCATTCGCGTAATTGAAGGCTTCAACGTGGTCGAATAAAGCGATAGATAATACCCGTGTTTCGCCGGGAATATTGCCACCAATCATTAACACCACACCAAATTCGCCAACGGTATGAGCAAAACCTAATGCGGTTGCGGTAATAAAACTGGCTTTTGTTAAGGGTAAAACAACACTAAAAAATCGGTCTATCGGTCCTGCACCTAACATAGCTGCTGCTTCGAGGTGATGATCTCCTAATTGTTCGAAAGCTTTTTGTAAGGGTTGTACAACAAAAGGTAATGAATACAGCACTGAGCCAATGACAATTGCGCTAAAACTGAAGGCTAATTGACTGCCTGTTGCACTTTGCCAAAATTGTCCAGGCAATGATGTCGGTGAAAATGCCAGTAGTAAATAAAAGCCTAATACCGTTGGTGGTAATACTAAGGGCAGGGCAACTATCGCTTCAAAAAAGACTTTAAACCGACTCTGCCATTTTGCCAGGTACCATGCGAGTGGTGTACCTATTAATAGCAGTATTACTGTGGTGATTGCTGCCATTTTTAAGGTGGTGGTGAGTGCTAGTAGGTCAGCTGAAATATCAGTCATTTTGTGCCTTTACGGGTAAATAGCCTAATTGTTGTAACTTTTCTTGGCTGCTGGTTTGTAAAATAAAATCACTGATTTTTTGTGCAATTTCAACTTGTTTACTGGTTTTGATAATGACCAATTGTTGGTCGATGGGCTGATAATACTGCTCAGGAATAAGCACACCCTGATATTGATTTATCTTTAACTGGCTGTAAGCAACGATACCTAAAGGCACAGCTTTGCTGCGCACTTGTTGAAAAGTCTGGTTAACATTTATGCCGGTAACTAATTGATTCTCTAGTTGTGGCCATAGTGATAAATAAGTTAATGCTTGTTGGGCCGCTTTACCGTATGGCGCGGTATTAGGATTGGCGATGGCTAAATGCTCAGAATAAGTATTAAGTTCGTTTAAACTGGTTAATTTTCGCGTTGCAGACCACAAGGCAATTTGGCCGAAAGCGTAGCTTTTACGACTATTTTCAGTAATTAATTTTTCTTCTTCGAGTAGCGCTGGGCGTATCGAATCAGCCGCTAAAAATAAATCAAACGGTGCACCATGCTTTATCTGCTGATATAGCGTACCGGTTGCCGCACTAATAATTTGATAGCTGATTTGCTCTTTATTTGGCAAATCAGCGAGCAGTACTTTTAATGCTGGAGCAAAGTTTGCGGCTACCGCAATACGCAAAGGACGTTCTTGTACCCATGTTTGCTCGATAGCACAAACGTGGCTGATGTGCAGAGCCAAGCAAACTGTTGCTAGAGCTAGCAGTTTGTGTCGTGACTTTTTCAGCATTTTATTCAACAGGTTAAGCATTAATACAATTGAAAAAAGCGTTTATTTAAAGTTTAAATGTGGCACAAAGTTACAAGGACGATGGCTAGCATCAAGTTGCTTGACAATTAATTTATCCCATGCAGTTTTGCAAGCATTGGTTGAACCGGGTACCGATAAAATCACGGTACTATTTGCCATGCCTCCGAAGGCACGAGATTGAATGGTCGAGGTACCAATTTCTGCTAATGAAATGGTTCTAAATACTTCACCAAAACCTTCAATATCTTTATCAAATAAAGGCAGTAGTGCCTCAGGTGTGTTGTCTCTTGCAGTAAACCCTGTACCACCTGTGGTTAATATCACGTGCACACTATCATCGGCAATCCATTTAGATACGACAGCACGCAGTTGGTAAACATCATCTTTTGATATTTCTTTAGCGGCTAGTTTATGCCCGGCGGCTTGCAATCGTTCAACAAGCGCTTGGCCTGAGGTGTCGTTATGTTCTTCGCGGGTATCTGAAACGGTTAATACAGCGATATTTAAGGCGACGAAGTCATCACCACAATGAACAGAAGAAGTACTAGACATGAGATTTCCTTGGTAAAGATAATAAATGTTGCGCCTGTTGCCATTGCTCAGGCGTATTGGTGTTAAATAAACAGCGGTTATTTTTGGGGCTAATGACGCTATGGGGTATTTGCTTTAACAAACTTCGTACAGAAGGACCTGATAAATTCCGCTTATTGATTGATTTTTCTGTCGAGCGAGCTTCACGATTAGGCGTTGTTTTTACCTTACATTGTAATAAAGGCTGTTGAAAAAACTGTTCAACATAGGCATTAACTGGCAAATATAATGGCAGGTAATTATCGCTGAAATAACACGCACGCCGACTTAACTCTCCAGCGCGCTTTAATGCTAAAAGTTCATCTGAAGTCATTAAGGGGAGATCTACCGGTAATATTAACAGCGCTTTGGGTTTAAATTGACTGATAATACTTTGAATACCACCTAACGGGCCCATATCAGCAACGAGATCGTTAATGCCGTGTTTGCCACCGCTGACAATAACCTGCGAGCTTCCAACAGCTTCGAGCAACGCTTTGCTATAACTCAGCATATCTTGTTTATCGCGTTGTAAGCTGGCTTTGTCTTGTCCCATACGAGATGACTTACCGCCGGCTAATACCACCCCTAAACAAGGTTGAAATAAGTGATTTACCGAACTCATTAGCCGCCCAACATCGCTAAATTTTTCGTAGCACCGGTGAGTTTTTCATGTAAAAAATGCGTCTGTTTTTTATCTGTCATCATGTTGCTAATTGCTGCTTTAAGCGGTTCTACATCATCAGTCTGTAAGTAATCTTTTAATGACAAACCTTGCTCAGTAAATAAGCATAAATGTAATTTACCTAATGAGCTAACGCGCAGTCGATTGCAGCTATTACAAAAATCTTTTGAATAGGGCATGATCAAACCAATTTTACCCGCATAATCAGGGTGGTAGAACTCTTGTGCGGGTCCAGCGGCTTTGTCATTAATGACAGGTAGCCAACCATCAAGGATCAGGTTTTGTTTTATCCGTGAACCTTGTACATGCTGGGCATCAAAGAACGCTTTATTATCACCGGTTTGCATTAATTCAATAAAGCGCAAGGTCACTGGCGTATCTTTAAGCCAAGCTAAGTAGCTGGCAATGTCGTAACCATTGTACTCGCGCATTAATACCGTATTAATTTTTACGTCAATTCCTGCCGCAACGGCCATATCAACACCTTTAAGGATATGCTGTAGCTTGTCATGGCCGGTGATGGCATGAAATTGTCTAGGGTCTAAACTGTCAATACTGATATTGATTGCGTCGATTCCTGCATCTATCCAAGATGATAAGTGGTCGGGAAGTTTGTAGCCATTACTGGTAATAGCGACTCTTTTAATGCCAGGTGTTTGCTTACAAGCAGCAATAATTTCAGGTAAGTCTTTACGCAGCGAGGGTTCACCGCCAGTAATGCGAATTTTTTCCGTGCCCATTTGAGAAAATGCCGAAGCTAAACGGGTAATTTCCGGCAAAGTGAGAAATTTTCTGTCGTGATCACATTGATAACCGTCAGGTAAACAATAGTTACAACGAAAATTACATACGTCTGTGATCGATAGGCGCAAGTAATAAAACTTGCGTCCGAAGTTGTCTGTTAACATGTCACCTTTCCAATGTCGGGAGGTAAACAAGTTTCCTTGTTAACCCTGGTAAACACAAAATTTAATTTTGGTTTACGGCTAAAGCAGCATGTTCGTTGCGAAGCAACAAATTTAGCTAAGATAGCTCGGCGAAAATTAGCTTGGTGAATTTTAAATTTTATCGTGATAGATGAAGTTAAAATTCAACAGGCTTTATGATTTGTTGTTTTATATCATATAATCACAAGCATAGTATGATTATGATCAATATAACAGAATCTAATAATGTTATTTGCGGTTGAAAATAGTGTAATCAATGGCTTGCTTAGTTTTAGATAGCCAAATTAAGCCGAATAAATTAACTTTAATTACGTGTTAATACGCTCGGCTATATAGAAATAAAATACAATATAAATTGGAAGAGTTTATTATGGTTGATTGTTGTTCTGCTCCCGGATTAATGCCTTTTGCCCAAGCACTAGAAACCATGCTTGCTGCTATTTCTCCTATCACCGAAATTGAAAAAATCACCTTGTCTGAGGGCTTAGGGAGGATTTTATCTAATGATATTACTAGCCCCATTAATGTCCCTCCACATAATAATTCCGCAATGGATGGTTACGCTTTTGCTCAGAGTAATTTGCTCAACCGAGAGTTTTTGACATTGGCCGGTCGCTCTATGGCGGGTCAGCCTTATCAGGGTACGTGTGGTAAAGGCGAATGTATTCGTATTATGACCGGTGCTAAAATGCCAGAGGGTTGCGATACAGTAGAAATGCAAGAAAACTGTCAAGTGGAGGGGGAAAGCGTTAGGTTTTTGGCACAACGAAAACCAGGAGATCATGTACGTTACGCTGGTGAAGATATTCATAAGGGTCATGTGGTTTTTGCACAAGGTCGACGCTTATCGGCAATAGATATTGGCGTTCTTGCCTCACTTGGCATTGATAAGCTTCAAGTATTTCGAAAACTCAATGTTGCTTTAATTGCCACGGGTGACGAATTAAAAAGCTTAGGTCAACCATTAGGCGATGGCGACATATACGAAAGTAACAGCTATGCACTCGCCGGCATGTTAAAAAACCTTAATGTAAATGTCATTGATTTTGGTGTGATTGCTGATGATGACGCAGCTATTCGAGCAGCGTTTTTGCAAGCCGATCAGCAAGCTGATGCGGTGATCTCTTCCGGTGGAGTCTCGGTAGGTGATGCTGATTACACCAAACTGGTACTTGAGCAAATAGGTGAAATTGGTTTTTGGAAAATAGCCATGAAACCAGGTAAGCCATTCGCTTTTGGTAAACTGCCGAATAGTTTGTTTTTTGGTTTGCCGGGCAATCCGGTGTCAGCTATGGTGACTGCAGATTTACTTGCCATGCCTGCGTTGACGAAACTACAAAATTGTCATACAGCGCCAGCGATAACACTGAAAGCAAAAACCCTAACTGATTTAAGAAAATCACCGGGTCGCATGGACTTTCAACGAGGTGTTTTATCTTACGATAATGATGGGGCGTTAATGGTTAATAGCACAGGTAGTCAAGGTTCGGGCATCTTAACCAGTATTGCCTCAGCTAATTGTTATATTGTGCTGCCCGCCGAGCAAGGTCGGGTGCCGGCCGGAGCAATCGTTAATGTGCGTTTGTTTGAACGTTTTTATGCTTAATTATTTATGCACAGCGCTACTAGTGTAATAGGGGAATAATGTGTCTAAAACACTCTATTTTATTCCCGGTACTATGTGTAATGAAGATTTGTGGCTGCCAACTTGGCAGCTGCTGCGTAAACAATGCCATGAAGATTTTCAATTAATACACTTAGCAATTCCTCGTGCTGGTAGCATGGATGAAGTTGTTAATGCTTTATCTGAGCAAATAGTCGCTGAGCAAGCGATATTAGTTGGCTTCTCGTTAGGCGGCTACATTGCCAGCGCAATAGCATTAAAGCTTGGCGGTAAATTGCAGCAATTATTAATTGTGTCTAATTTTCCAAAAAATTTACCACCTGCTGAAATTAAGCAACGAAAACGTACGATCGATTGGATAAATCAACGCGGTTATTCAGGGATCCCAACTAAACGCATTAATGACTTACTCCACCCTGATATTGAACAACTCAACTTATCTGGTTATCAAGATATCAAAAAAACCATGGTCACCATGGATCGCGCTCTGGGCAAAGAAGTGCTGCTACATCAACTCAGCGTTTCTATGAATCGACCTAACTTACTGCCTTTATTAGCGCAATTGGCGCTGCCCATTACCTTGCTCGTTGGTGATGCTGATAGCTTAGTAGAGCTTGGAGTTTTGAGCGCTGAGTTACAAGGAAATAATACTATCGTGTTGAAGGAAGTAGTGAATACTGGCCATATGCTACCGCTAGAATCTCCGCAAGCGTTAGCAGCGATACTTGCCGATTTTCTGACGAGCTAAACGCTATTAGCGCTTCATTAAATGGCGACTAATAATAAAGTTTCGTAAAGCTGTGTTTGCTTGAGCGAAAGCGTGTAAAATAGTGGCAATTATATTTCACCTTAGGACTTAACCGTTGAGCGACCGCAAATTTTCCTCACTTAGCTTGCAACCCGCAATTTTAGATAACCTTTCATCATTGGGTTACCATGAGATGACCGAAATACAAGCTAAAAGCCTACCGGCTATTTTAGCGGGGCAAGATGTTATTGCTCAAGGTAAGACAGGCTCAGGTAAAACTGCCGCTTTTGGTCTTGGGCTATTAAATAAGCTTCAGGTTAAAAAGTTTAGAATTCAAACCTTAGTGCTTTGTCCAACGCGTGAATTAGCCGATCAAGTAGCAAAAGAAATTAGAAAGCTAGCGAGAGCTGTTCATAATATTAAAGTATTAACCTTATGTGGTGGTACGCCTTTTGGTCCGCAAGTTGGATCATTAGAGCATGGTGCACATATCATTGTTGGCACACCTGGACGTATTGAAGATCACCTGGGCCGTGGCACATTGTCATTAGAGCATGTTGATACCCTGGTATTAGATGAAGCCGATCGTATGCTTGATATGGGCTTTCAAGCGGCGTTAGATAATATTGTCGATAAAATACCACAACAAAGACAAACCTTATTATTTAGTGCGACGTTTCCTGAGCAAATTCAGAGAATAGCGAATCGTTATTTACAAACACCCGCAGTGATAAAAGTAGAGTCTAGTCATGAAAGTAGCACTATTGAGCAGCACTTTTACCACATAGAAGGTGATGAAGAGCGTTTAACGGCCATTCGATTATTACTGCTAACGCATCAACCTGAGTCGAGTGTTATATTTTGTAATACCAAAATCGCTACGCAGAATGTTGCCAATAAATTGGCGGCTTATGGCTTTGGTGTTGTGGCATTGCATGGAGATTTAGAGCAAAGAGACCGAGATCAAACCTTAGTTCGTTTTGCAAATAAAAGTGCTTCGGTACTTGTGGCTACGGATGTTGCTGCCCGAGGCTTAGATATTGAAGCGCTTGATGCCGTCTTTAATTATGACATTGCTCATGATAGCGAAGTGCATATTCATCGTATTGGCCGCACCGGTCGTGCCGGCAGTGCAGGCCAAGCTTTTTCTCTTTTTAGCAACAAAGATCGTTACAAAATCGGTTTGTTAGAAGATTATCTCGAGCGAACTATTGAAGGTGAAGTGTTGCCAAGCGAAGAGGTTTTACAGCGTAGTGTTTTTACACCTAAAATGGCCACGATACAAATTGACGGCGGCAAAAAGCAAAAAGTGAGACCGGGCGATATTGTTGGCGCACTGACCAGTGAAAATGGCATTACATTTGAACAAGTAGGGAAAATTCAATTGGGTGCCAACTGGGCTTACGTTGCGGTAGAAAAAATGGTGGCAAGAAAAGCGCTAAATAAACTCACCCACGGCAAGCTTAAAGGGCGCACGTTTAGGGTTAGAGAATTAAAGTAACCACGCGTTAGATTAAATACCGTAGCGTTAATTATATCTACTGGCTACTCTGCTCAAAACTCAGAGTACTCGTGTGTTGGTTAACTATTTACCTTGAAGCTTCTGCTGAAAATATTACAGCGCAATGTGAAGATTAATTTTCATATTGCTAAATTGCTTATATAAGCATAATAGAGTTTGGTGTTACGCAAATAATAAAATTCAATAGTTAACTAAGAACTGCTGGTAATTTGACAAAATAGCGGTATGATACTGTTGTTATGTACAGTGTTGTTTATGGTGAAATATGCATAAATTTAATGCATTATGCCAATGATTAGAGTTTAGTAATAGTAAAAATAAGGGATAATAATGGCAGTTGAAAGTCGATTTGTCGTGATAAGACAAGGTGTGGAGGTAGAAACGTTCATGGATAAAAAAGCCGCAGATGAATATGATAAAATGCTCGATATGGCAGATAATTTATCTGAAATGTTTGAACAAGCACCTGTCGAGCTTTCTGAAAGTATCCGTGAAGAGCTTAGTGTCTATTTAGCACAAAACCGCGAAGAAGTGCTTATTGCTTTACAAGCTAAAAAAGCCAAAGCAGTAAGTAATAAAGCCGTAGTTAAGAATGAAAAAATACTCACAAAAGAAGAAACTTCTAGCGCAGTCAGCTTAAAAGAAGATAGTGAAGTAGCGCCAGAAAAACCGAAAAAAGCAAAGGTAAAGGCAAGTGCTAAAGCTAAAACCGCTGCAGCTTAGATTATTTTTCAGTTATGTATTTTGTACTTATTTAGGTAATTAATCTCGGTGGCGTTTTGGAATATCAGTTAATTCTTAGCTCTCGTAGAAAAACCATTGCTTTGCAAGTGAGTAATGCAAAAGTTATTGTTAGAGCGCCACACTTCGTCAAAAAAGCTTACGTTGATAAGCTTATTCAAGCTAAATTGCACTGGCTGCGGCAAAAAGTTGCAGAGCAAGAAAAAAAATCATTATTAATTCCAGACTTTACCCTAAAATTTTCCGGCGAAAAGTTAGAAAATAATCCAACTATTTATATTGATGGTTTGCCACACAATATTTTTATCGAATTTGGCCGAGAAAGCGTTATTCACAATAAGTGTGCATGTAGCCTCAATGTCGTACTTAGCTTACGGTATAAAAACCTCGATCTAAACTCAGCAGTTATTTTAGCTAAAGTGAAATCGCAAATACAATGCTGGTTTAAAGCCTGTGTTGAGCATTATGTGCAGCAAAAATTGCTGGTTTTCTCGCAGAAAATGTCACTTCATCCCGCTTCTTTTAAGGTGAGAAAATATAAAGCGCGTTGGGGAAGTTGTAACAGTCGCGCAGAATTAAGCTTTAACACGCTATTGAAAATGTTGCCTGATTGGGTAATTGATTACGTCATTATTCATGAACTATGTCACCTTAAGCATATGAATCATTCGACAAATTTTTGGCAATTGGTTGCTAAGTATTGCCCAGAATATCAAACAGCCAAACATTGGCTGCTAAAAAATCAAGCCCACCTTAGCTGGTCGTAATTGTTCGATAACACAGCTACACCAGTGCTCTGCGTTCATATTTCCTTGTACCCATGTTTTTATTTTTATAATGTTTTTAGTTAGTTGGCATGAGTTCTGCTAATTATTATGACTTCTTAAGTAAGATAGCTATAAGAAGACATAATAATTATAACGTTTGAAAATATTGCATTTTGCTAAATTGTTTAAGCAAATAAATATAAAAAGGGAATAAGATGAAATTAACTCACTATAGTTGGAAGGCAACAATTATTTATCTATTGTCTGCTGCAATGTCATTAGCCTTTATCGATTTGTTGATTGGCTTATAGTGCCAATCTCTATCGATTTATTTAAAAGCGGGGTTGTGAGCTGATATGTTGCAGCCTACTAAACCTATCTATCTTTTATAATTGCATGTTCGTACTAAATTAATCGACTAAATGTGACATTTATTCATGCTTTCAAACTTTAAAGTTGAAAAAAACGTCACTTTTATTGGTATTAGTAATTAACAGCAGGACAAAATTAGGGTAAATTAACCGCTAATAAAAAAAATAATAAAGGATTAGTATCAAGTGAGTACAAATGTTCTTATTTGTGATGACTCTAACTTAGCCCGAAAGCAAGTATTTAGAAGCCTTCCCGAAAGCTTATCAACTGATGTGCAGCTTGCCAAAAATGGTGAAGAAGCATTAGACATTTTACGAAGTCAAAGTATTGACATTCTCTTTCTCGATTTGACCATGCCAGTTATTGATGGTTTGGGCGTATTACAAGCATTAAAAGATGAAAATATTGCGCTAGCGGTATTTGTTATTTCTGCCGATGTTCAGCCAGAAATGCAGAATCGAGTCATGGATTTGGGTGCAAAAGCATTTTTGCGTAAACCTGTACAATTAGATATTTTAAATGAAAATTTGAGAACCCACGGCTTCCTATGAACGCATTTGACTTAACTGAAGATCAGCAAGATTGTTTGCAAGAATTGATTAATGTTGCAATGGGACAAGCAAGTGATCAACTTGCTCGCTATTTGGATACCTTTGTTTACTTAAAAGTACCGAGCATTGAGCAAGTTAAGTCTGAGCACCTTATCGATACTCTGAATCAAGACTTAAAGGAAACCGCCGTTGTTAGTCAAGGTTTTTTTGGTTATGAAGGTATCCGTGGCGAAGCATTATTAATTTACCAACCACAAGATTCTAATCGCTTAGCGGATTTACTTGGCTATGAAGCGGATGAATTAACTTTTGATGAACAAATTATCGATTTAAGTTCGATTCTAACAACAACGTTTCTTAATGTTTTTGCCAGTCAAATAGACAATCAGATGTCATACAGTGCACCTAGGCTGTTATCTGCAAATTTAGGAACCGTTAGCGAGCATCTACAACAACAGTCTTTTAACTGGGATCTAGCATTAAAAGTGAGGATCAGCTATCAAGTCACTGATTACTCTTTTAATTGTGATATGGTGCTGTTAATTCCAGAGCAAGCCATTATCAACATTAAGACGGTTATCGACCGAATATTGGAAGAATTTTAACCATGTTAGATACGCTTTGTATTAATATTTCAAATCGATTGAATACGGGGATTTTGATCCTAGATAATGATTTTAATATCATTATGTGGAATCGATTTTTAGAAGTACATGCGAATAAAAAGGATAATCAAGTTACCGGTAAAAGTGTTTTTACTGTCTTTCCTGAATTGCCTCAAAAGTGGTTTGAACGTAAATTATCCAGTGTAATCCAATTAAAAACCCAGTCTTTCTGCGGATGGGAGCAGCGCCATCATCTTTTTGAGCTATCCCATTCTCGTCCGATCACTACCGATAGCCATTTTATGGCGCAAAACTGTACCTTCTTACCTGTAGAGGTCGAAGGGGAAGTTGAGCGTATATGTATTCTAATTGAAGATGTTACGGATGTTTGTCATTATCAAACTCAATTAAATAAAGCCTTGCATGAGCTGGCATTGTCTAACCGTATTGACGGCTTGACCCAAGCTTTCAACCGTAGACATTGGGAAGAGTGTCTAGCTAAAGAGTTTTCTCGTGCTCGTCGCCATAACCATGAATTGGCACTCGTGATGTTAGACTTAGATCAATTCAAATTGCTCAATGATAACTTTGGCCATCAGGGAGGCGATAAAGTCCTAGTCGATACTGCAAAGTCTATCAATGACTTGTTACGATTGGGAGATATTTTTGGTCGCTATGGCGGCGAAGAATTTGCTGTGATTTTACCCAGTACGGATCTCGTAGGCGCAGAAGAAGTGGCAGAGCGTATACGTCAAACTATTGCAAAAAGCACTGTCGATTATCAAGGTCGAAGCATAAGTGTTACCGTCAGTATCGGTGTAGCGATTATTGATGAGCAAGACTCTAGATATGAAGACTTAATTCGTAATGCTGATCTTGCATTGTATAGAGCTAAAGCTATGGGTCGTAATCGGGTTTGTTTAGCTGAAGAAACACTAGACAAAAAAACAATCGTTGCTTGAATATTTTACGATAATATTCAATTCAAACTTCTTTTATGCATATATTAGTTTACTTTATTCATAAAAATCAGTTGACAGAAAAATCCTTATCAGGCACTTTATAGCCTATGAACATTCTACTTAGCCGAATCACCATTATTACCACTACCACCCTCATCGGGATGGTGGTCATCGGCTAACGTGTAGAATTTATCGATTTTATCAAGCCCGTGACCTTTTAGGTTACGGGCTTTTTTTGTTTCTAGGGAGTAAAAATGCGTGTATTAAAGTTTGGTGGTTCTTCTTTGGCTAGTGGTCAACGCTTTATTGAAGTGGCCAATATCATCAAAAATAAAAGTCAGTCATCTCGTCTTGCTGTTGTTGTTTCTGCGCCTCAGGGCGTTACCAATCACCTTGTTGCTATGGCAGAGAATATTTCTGATGAAACCAAGCTAAAAAGTGATTTGCTGCATTTTAAACACGCTATTGAAAACATTATTGAAGATCTTTCAGCGACCTTACCCAAGTTTTGTCCACAGCACAGCGAACAAGTGTTAACCAATTGGGAACATCAATTAAGCCGGTACTTGCATGGTGCCACGCTATTGTCATTTTGTCCTGAGCATGTCCGTGCACGTATTATTAGTATTGGTGAACGTTTGAGCGTAGCGTTACTTCAATCTGTATTAGCTGCCGATGAGTTGCAGGTTAGTACTATTGAGCCCGAGCAATTTTTACGTACTAATGATGTTGCGATGAACGCAGTGGCAGATCTGGTGTTATGTAAAGAAAAATATCAGCATGTTTATAGTGAACTTAATAGCATTGCACTTATGCCCGGATTTATTGGTGTTGATAGCCTAGGCAATGTCACCACGTTAGGACGCAATGGCTCAGATTATTCTGCAGCGGTGTTAGCGGTATGCAGTGAGGCCGAATATTGTGAAATTTGGACTGATGTTGATGGTGTCTATAATGCCGACCCGCGTCTAATAAAAGAAGCACAACTACTGGACTATTTATCTTATCAAGAAGCCATGGAACTATCTTATTTTGGCGCCAGTGTTTTACATCCAAAAACCATTGGACCTATCGCTCAGCATCATATTCCGTGTCTGATAAAAAACACCAGTAACCCTGATGCGCCGGGTACGTTAATTGCCAATGAAAATGATCAAAAAAAGCAAGTAAAAGCCATTTCAAACCTTGATGACTTAACTATGGTCAATGTTTCTGGTCCTGGTATGAAGGGTATGGTCGGCATGGCGAGCCGCGTTTTTGCCACCATGAGCCGTGAAAATATTTCACTTATCTTGATCAGTCAGTCTTCAAGTGAATATTGTATCAGTTTTTGTATTTACTCCGCTGATGCAAATAAAGCAGAACAAAGTCTACAAGAAGAGTTCGAACTAGAGCTGTTAAATGGTTTATTAGAGCCTTTAACGTTAACGCATCAATTATCCATTGTTTCGTTAGTAGGCGATGGCATGCACCACCAACAAGGGGTGGCGGCTAAATTCTTTGGTTCGTTGGCACAAGCTCGTGTCAATGTTGTTGCGATTGCGCAAGACTCTTCAGAGCGCAGTATCTCAGTGGTTATCGAAAGCAGAAAATGCACTGACGCCATGAAAGTGAGTCATCAAAATTTCTTTTCTCACAAGCAAACGATTGACGTGTTTTTGGTGGGTTGTGGTGTGGTTGGTAGCGAGCTGCTGACCCAAATTTCTCGTCAACAAGCAAAATTAAAAGCGGATAATATTTCGTTAAAAGTTTATGGTTTAGCTAATAGCAAAGGCATCGTCTTTAACTGTGCAGGTATTGATGCAGCGAATTGGCAGCAAGACTTAAGCCAGCAACCTTTGCCAGTAACCGTTGACAATATTAAAGACTTTGTCCGTGAAAACCATTTGATCAATCCAGTGTTAGTCGATTGTACATCTAACGAAGCGTTGGCTTTGCAATACGTTGATTATCTAGAAGCTGGTTTTAATGTGGTAACACCCAATAAAAAGGCGAATACCGATTCGTGGCAATATTATCAGGCACTCAGGGCTGCGGCACAAAAAACTAATCGTCGATTTCTATATGAGACAACGGTTGGCGCGGGTTTACCGGTTATTGACACCTTACAGAATTTGCTAAAAGCGGGTGATGAACTACAACGTTTTGAAGGCGTGTTATCAGGTTCATTATCTTATATCTTTGGTAAACTTGATGAAGGTATGAGCTTATCTCAGGCGACTACATTAGCAAAAGAGCAAGGTTTTACTGAGCCTGATCCGCGTGATGATCTCAGTGGTATGGACGTCGCACGTAAATTATTGATTATGGCTAGAGAAGCTGGCATGCCATTAGAGCTAAGCGATATAAATATTGAATCGGTGTTACCGGCATCATTTGATAGCAGTGGCGATGTAAGCACTTTTATGACTAACTTACCTAGCTTAGATCAACGTTTTGCTGAGCGCATTAACTCGGCAAAAGCCGAGGATAAAGTATTGCGTTATATTGGTAATATTGTTGATGGCAAATGTCAGGTTGCTATTGAGGCCGTTGGGAAAGATCATCCACTATATAGTATCAAAGACGGAGAGAACGCCTTGGCTGTTCATAGTCGTTATTATCAACCACTGCCATTCGTTTTACGCGGTTATGGCGCAGGTGCAGCGGTGACAGCTGCTGGCGTTTTTGGCGATTTATTAAGAACTTTAGCATGGGAGCAACAACACTCATGAGTGTTTCTGTATTTGCACCGGCATCAATTGGTAATGTTAATGTTGGTTTTGATGTTTTAGGCGTAGCGGTTAAACCCATTGATGGTACATTATTAGGTGATGTTG
The DNA here is from genome assembly GCA_913061475.1 of uncultured Colwellia sp. GTDB lineage: Bacteria > Pseudomonadota > Gammaproteobacteria > Enterobacterales > Alteromonadaceae > Cognaticolwellia. The sequence goes on from CAJXUN010000002.1 coordinate 83,899, forward strand.
TCACGGTGACACATAGTAACAGCGACGATCAATTAGCGGTAATTGGCCATTTTGCCAACAAGTTACCCCGTGATGCTAAAGAAAATATTGTTTGGCATTGTCTGGAGTTATTTAATCAGCAATTAGCTGCAAACAATCAAGCGGTCGCAAAGGTAAAGTTAACCTTAGATAAACGTATGCCGGTCGGCAGTGGTCTAGGTTCAAGTGCGTGTTCAGTGGTGGCGGCGATTGCGGGCTTGAATGAGTTTTATCGCAAATATCATCAGTTCAGTTTTTCAGAGCAAGCGCAGTTAAAAATGATGGGGCAAATGGAAGCAAAAATTAGTGGTAGCCTTCATTACGATAATGTCGCGCCATGCTTCTTAGGGGGCATGCAATTAATGGTGCCAGATACTGAAGTTATTGCGCGTAATTTGCCACAATTTGATGATTGTTATTACGTTATGGCTTATCCCGGTATTGAGGTCTCTACTAAAGCAGCAAGAGATATCTTGCCAAGCTCGTATTCACGTGCTGACTTAATTAGCTTTGGCCAGAACTTAGCGACCTTTGTTGATGCTTGTCATCGCAGTGATAAAGCGGAAGCTTTTGCTGTAATGAAGGATATAGTGGCTGAACCCTATCGGCAGTCAATTTTGCCGGGCTATAGCGAGGCAGTCAGTTATTTAAAACAAGCAGGTTGTTTGACCGTCGGTATTTCTGGCTCAGGACCGACGCTTTTCTGTGTTACTGATAATGCTGACAAAGCGAAAGCCTTTGCTGATTGGTTAAATGAAAATTATTTACAAACATCGGCTGATGGCAGCACTGAAGGATTTGTCCATATTTGCCAAGTTGATAGTCAAGGTTCGATGAGCTTGCCCGCGAACGAATCGTCGGTTTGATGCCACGGCTCATGAGTTTATATCACGAAATAAAATCCAAGATAGGAATTGAGTGTGAAATTTTATAATTTAAAAGAAAATGATGAACAAGTCAGTTTTGCTGGCGCGGTAAAACAAGGCTTAGGACGTAATCAAGGCTTATTCTTCCCTGAAGTAATCCCTCGTTTTGATGATATTGAAGCCTTACTAGCATTGCCAATGGTTGAGCGCAGTGTAAAAGTACTTTACCCGTTTGTCAGCGATGATTTAACCGAAGCTCAGTTGACTGAAATCGTCACTGATGCCTTTAATTTTCCAGCGCAAATGCAGCCAATCAGTGAAAAAAGAGCTATTTTAGAGTTATTCCACGGACCAACACTGGCATTTAAAGATTTTGGTGCGCGCTTTATGGCTAAATGTTTACAAGCATTTAGTGAAGGCAAAAAAGTCACGATATTAACCGCAACCTCAGGTGATACCGGCGCTGCCGTTGCTCACGCTTTTCATGGCATTGATAACATTGATGTGGTGATTTTATATCCGAAAGGCAAAATTAGTTTATTACAGGAGAAAATGTTTACTACGCTGGGCGGAAATATTCGTACGATCGCGGTCGAAGGCACATTTGACGATTGTCAGGCGTTAGTTAAACAATCGTTTGACGATACAGAGCTTAAAGAAACCATTGGCCTTAACTCGGCTAACTCAATTAATATTAGCCGCTTGTTAGCGCAAATTTGTTACTACTTTGAAGCCGTTGCACAGCTTTATCGTCAAAAAGGCCCTGATGCGCTAACGGATATTGTTTTTTCTATTCCTAGTGGTAATTTTGGTAACTTAACCGCAGGTTTATTTGCTAAAGCGCTGGGCTTACCGATCAAACGTTTTATTGCTGCCACCAATGCTAATGATACAGTACCGCGTTATTTACAAACCGGTGAATGGTCACCCAATGAAACAGTGGCAACTATTTCTAATGCCATGGATGTAAGTAACCCGAACAACTGGCCGCGCGTTGAACATATGTTAAAAGCCAGTTTAGTCCCAGCAGATTGTGTTAGTTCAATATCGATTGACGAAGAACAAACGCAAATGACCATGATCCAACTAGCTAAGCTTGGCTACATTAGTGAACCTCATGCCGCGGTGGCTTATCGAGCGTTACAATATAATGCCCTAGATAACGAGTTTGGCGTGTTTTTGGGTACCGCGCATCCTGCTAAGTTTAAAGAGATCGTTGAGAGCACTTTGGGACAACCAATAGGCTTACCAAAAGAGTTGGCTGATTGTGCTAGCGAAACCATTTTATCAACAACAAGTTCAACAGACTTTGCTGAACTTCGAGCCTATCTAATGGCTTAGTATCGGCGTTGATATAGTATCGATAGCATCATCATAGATAAAAGGCAGTTTTTACTGCCTTTTATCTATCTGAAGTACCTATGGTAGACCCAGACTGGCTGAAATTATGCGGTTAAATAGCGATGAGTGATCGCTAAAATATTCAAGCTAACTTGTTATGGTATTACGTTAATGACATTGACCTAGTCAATAGCGCATAATACAGCGAAAATATACTGATGATATTGAAGAATGCTAAAAAGAGCCATGATATGAATAAGTTAAAACCACAGTGGCAGAAAATCATTGCCTCTGAACAGCAACAAGATTACTACCAAAAACTCTCTCAAGAAATCGAGCAGCAACGAGCGAATGGCGAAGTGATATTGCCAAATGAAACGGATGTTTTTAGCGCTTTTTCAACCGTTGATTTACCTGAGGTGAAAGTGGTGATTTTAGGGCAGGATCCTTACCACGGCTTAGGTGCTAACGGTGAATCACAAGCGCATGGTTTAGCGTTTTCTGTACGTAAAGGCATTAAAACTCCTCCTTCATTGGTCAATATATATAAAGAGCTGACGCAAGATATTGCTGGCTTTAAAACCCCGCAACATGGTTATTTAATGGAGTGGGCTGAGCAGGGCGTGTTGTTGCTCAATACCGTATTAACGGTTAAGCAAGCGCAGGCGCATTCGCATGCTAAATTAGGTTGGGAAACCTTTACCGATAACATTATTGCTGAGCTCAATGAGTGTAACCAAGGTTGTGTATTTTTACTCTGGGGTAGCCACGCACAGAAGAAAGGTAAAAATATTAATCAGCAAAAGCATTTAGTCTTAAATGGTCCGCACCCATCGCCACTGTCAGCTTACCGAGGTTTTTTCGGTTGCCAACATTTCTCCAAAGCTAATCAATGGTTAGTAGCACAAAACAAAAGCGCGATAAATTGGCAGATTAGTGAGTAACTATACTTTGTTTGTTATGAGCTGAGCTATTGAGGCTATAAATTACGATTCATTATCCTCGTATGACAACGCATAATGATTGATAGTAGTCTCATTTATGGGCAAAGGCATATAGTCTAGTACGCTTTTCTGAAAAGACGAATTTTCAGTGATAATGCTTGAAACTTAATCAGTAATATTTAGCATTACTTTGTGCGCATTGCGGAAGTTACGAGTGACTCAATCAATACTTCAGCTTCTAGCCATAAGCGGAAGTTAGCTTTTGAGTTAAAAACGGCAGTTCAAGGATCCTAAAGCTTCATTTTTCAATTAAAATTCACATCCATTCACAACTAAAATTATGATTAAAACTTTTGCATGGTGTTAGATCTTAAATCCCCAAAGCGGACATAAGAATCATTTAAATTTCAAACGGAGAGTATTAAGTCTAAGGCGGAATCGCCCCCCTTGTGAGATAGAAGCTAACCGTCACTTTAGCAGCAAAGTGGTTGTTGGCAACGTTCAAACTTTAATAGCTGGTGTAAGGGGAAAGCTGATATCTATGAGCAACTATCGCATATTAACTCATGCTACAAGTTAATTGAAAACATCCTGCGGCAATTTTATTAGCCACACTATATAAAATAGGTACACAAATAACGTTATAATTTAATCTTTTACTAGAAATCAGCTGTATGAGATTAACAACTTCCACCATGCTCTATATGGTAAGGTATTATTACTGAGTCTGTTGCTTTTTTAATGAAAAGCTCGGCCGCTTTCATCCCCTTTTTTACATTATTTTGATGAACTGTTGTTATTGAAGGAGTAGAACGCAAAGCCTCATCAATACCATCAAAGCCAACCACTCTTATATCTTCTGGTATCTTAAGACCCATCGCGTTAATTTCTTTTATAGCAGCTAATGCAATAAGATCACTCATACAAAGTAAAACATTCGGACGAGGAATAGAAGTTAGCGCTTCTCTAGCTGCTATTAATGCAAAAGGATGCTTGTTTTCAGGGATATTCCACACTCGATCTGCTCTTAAATTTACATTCAATTCCTTTATTGCTTTGTTATAACCACTTAAACGTTGGTGAGCAATGGAGAATTGATAAGCTGAGTTTGGTAAGTCGTATACGCGACAAGTTAAGTTTGAATCTAGAAGTCTTAAACCAAGAATAGCAACATCATCATCTTGTGAGTTTATCGCTAGTTTAGCTATTTCATAAGCCGCTTGCTCATTATCAACCCCAACAGAGGCTTTACGGTCAATATCAAAATCAGCGGTAACAACTTTTTTAGTTGTGGTGCGTAATTGTTCAATAAGCTCTGGGTTTCGCGGACTACCATAACAAATAAAGCCATCAACAAAATCAGAAACAGAATTTATATTCTCGGATATACCCGAAAACAATAATAAATTCACTTTGCTCTTTTCGAGAACAGAGGATACACCTTTAACAAAATCACTGGCTACGGGATCTGTTATCATATATTCAACGCTGTCTGGCAGTACCAAAGCAACAATATTAAACTTTCCGCTTCTTAAAGATTGCGCTGCTTTATTAGGGCCTGAATAGCCCAGTTTTTTACATGATGCTAAAATTTCTTCTCGACGCTTCTTTGATAGTTGATCGGGTCGGTTAAAAGCATTTGAAACCGTTGCATTAGACACACCGATCTCATTAGCAATACTTTTAAGCGTCCACACTTTCTTGTTCGTCATGTTTACCTTATTTCTGTAGTTAAGCTATAAATTGATAGTAACTTATATCAAAGTCTTAATATCAGTTGATTTTACTACCAATTAACACAGCTTTTACACTTTTAATAACGGATTATTAATTTAATAATGTATTTAAGCAAACAATACGCGTGTCATTCTTTTCTGTTATTTGAATTTGCGCGCTTCTATTAGCTAAATCAACTACTAACGTTGCGTTATGTTCATCTTTTTTCCACTTCATTTCCAAAGCTGACGAATCACTGTTAACAGTAAACTCACCATTGAAAGCATCACTGTTATTACGTAATTGAATAAGACTAACCAATGCTTTAGTAAACGGCTTATTTAACGCATTTTCAATATCTGTACTATCTAGATACGGACGGTTTATATCTCGTCCAACATTGGTTTTTGACAATAATTCCATCGCATTTTTTTCAACTAACAAGCCGGCATAATAAACCTGCGGTGTGCCAGGAGAAAAAAACTGAATAGCTCTAGCAACTAAATAATCAAGGTCATTTTGTCCAAGTGCATCATAGTACGTACAATTTACCTGATATAAATCGACATTACTTGCTGCTGCACCTGTTGCTTTTTGGCTTTCACCAGCGCTGTTAACATGAATAGTTTCCACGAGATTATCAATTTCATCATTATTAAGTAAGCCAGGTTTTCCATTCATAGGGCCCACATCAATGATACCAATGCCATCGTGTGTATCTAACACGGTAATACAATTTTTGGGTGAAATATTTAACCATTTTGTTAGTGCGGTAAAGTCTTTAGTAAAAATGCTATTTAACACTAAAGGCGGTAAAGCAAAGTCATAAACTCGATCAACGCGTTCTGCAATTTCAATTTGAGTTTGATAATAAGAGTGAATTTCTACCAGTGTTTCAATGCCTAAATCATTTGCTGCCTTACTTAGCTCATCAATGAACTTAAAGGTTTCATCTAGCATAAAGCAACTGGTGCCTGCTTTTTTAAGCGCATAACCTGCCGCATCTAATCGGATCATTTTAATATTATTTTCAGAAAATGTTTTTAAAATACGATTTAAATATTCTTTACCTTTGTCTGATGTAATATCTATATCTATTTGATTATCAGTAAACGTTGTCCAAAAGTCGGCACTTTCATTATTAGGTAACGCAAAGTTGGTAAAGCAACTGCCTGGTCTAGGGCGGTATATTTTGTCAGCATCACTTTCACTTAAGCCATCAGGGAACACTTTATCTTTTGTTAAAAACAGATCCCAATACGGAGATTCTTTACCATACTGTAATACACTTTGAAATTCTTTAGACTTAGCCGACATATGATTAACGATAAGGTCGGCCATTAATTCATGTCCTTCACCTAATACTTTTATATCGTTCCAATTACCTAATCGGCTGTCAACTTGGGTGTGATCTATCGGGTCGAAACCTGCGTCACTACCGTCAATAGGGTAATAAAATGGTAATACATGAATGCCAGAGAATAAATCTGCCAGTTGATCATTTAAAATATTGTTTAATGTTTTAGTATCTGAACCGGTTAACCTATCAATGTAGGTGATTAGCTGAACATTATTTTTCATAACTTTACCATTTAATTTCAAGTTGCATCTTAATCGATTAAGGTTTATGTTTATATACTATGCAACTTTAATCAAGAATAATTTTTACTTTTTAAGTTGTTAAGATGATAAGAATTGAATACGGTGTTAATTTTTTAGCTAAAAACCCTTTATTAAATAAATAGGATGTAGCGAGTCTATATGCATTTGCCTCTTTATTTGATAAAGCGCTTTAAATTTGTGGCTCAGTTAGCTTAAAAAACATCAACAAAAAAATCAATCGTATTGCATGGTCAAATATACACACGTACAAAACGTTAACTGTGTGGTTAACCTTTATTTAAAGTGTTGTTTAGTTTGGTGTTAAGGGTGTAGTTTGGGGGAATTACAATTATGACAACAAGATTTAATACGGAGCCATTATCTTTTAAAGAAAAGGTAGGTTATGGCATGGGGGATATGGCTTCAAACTTCTATATGGGGTTCTTTGCGCTGTTCCTGCTTTATTATTACACGGATGTGTACGGTATTTCTGCTGCTGCGGCAGCAACCATGTTATTGGTGACAAAAGTAATTGATGCCATTAGTGATCCTGCTATGGGCTTACTTGCAGATCGCACAACCACTAAGTGGGGAAAGTACCGCCCTTACTTGCTTTGGATGGCAATTCCTTATGCATTGCTTGGTTACCTTTTATTCTTAGGTCCTGAATTTGGTGACACAGGTAAATTAATTTTTGCTTATGTATCTTATTCATTGGTCATGTTGGCTTATACCGCGATTAATGTTCCTTATTCAGGGCTCATGGCAGTTATTCATCCTGAATCAGGCGAGCGGACTAAAGCAGCACAATTTAGATTTATTTTTGCCTCAATAGGCTCACTAGTGGTTGGAGCCTCCGCTAAGCCTTTAGTTGAGTTTTTAGGTGGTGGTGATGAACTACTTGGTTTTCGCTTAACTATCATTTTATTTGCAGTGCTTTCCATCGCTGTTTTTTGGTATACCTTTGCAGTGACCAGAGAAAGAGTAATGCCTAAAAAGCATGAGGCTAGTATCAAGGATGATCTGTCGACTTTACTGAAGAACAAGTCTTGGTTGATACTGGTTGGCACTGGGGTTTTTGTTGTTGTTGGCTTGGTTGCACGTTTTGCGTCAATCGCTTATTACACAAAATACTATATGAATGACGACGGAAGTAATGTGTTTTTGTGGATGGATCAAACCACATTTATTATTTCATGTGGTTTACTAGGCCAGCTATTTGGTGCCCTGATTACCCCTATGCTAGTCGCACGCTTTGAGAAACATAAATTAATGTTTGTTACTAATTTCTTCCATGCAATATTATTATTTTTTGGTTTTACAATCTCACCAGATAATGTCGCACTTACGACTATAGTTCACACGCTAGGGATTATTACCTTTGGTATTGCAATCACCTTGTTATTCACCATGTATACCGATTGTGTAGAGTATGGAGAGTGGAAGACAGGTAACAATAGTGCAGGTTTAACGGTGTCAGCTTCTATGTTTTCATTGAAGTTTGGCTCTGCTGTAGGTGGTGCATTACCGGGTTTTATTCTTGCTGCATTTGGCTTTGTTGCTAATCAAACCCAAACATCTGAATCAATTGAAGGTATTCGTTATATGTTTAACATATTACCCGCCGTATTCTTTTTTCTGGGAGCCGTGTTGATACTTTTCTATAAAATTGACAGTGCTCAATTAACACAAATTGAATGTGATTTAGCTGAGCGTCGTAGCTAAACTAGCAAGGCTATGTAATATAAAGGGTATAAGTGAAAATTTACTTATGCCCTTTATTCGTTAACAGCTTAAGCAATCAATAAGCTGGTATAGGAGAAGAACTTTATAGGGATAAGCTCCCAAGGCATATACGGAGTTAAGTCGTATAGCTATTCAAAATTGATCTACAGCTAATAAACTAACAATAGCTGCTAGTTGCTCTATCTAAAAATCATCTTAGTTATCAATAAATAATAAAAATAAATAAATAAAATTTAAAAAGTGCTTGCAAAGTAATCATATTTTAAATAATAATCAAGCTTAATCGATTAAGATGATTGCAGTATAAAACATAACTATTTTAATAATTAAGAACATACTATAAAAGCAACATGGGGTGACCAAATGCAACAGTTCACATATAAAAAATTACTATTGAGCACATTAACTTTAGCTATATGCTCAAGCTTAAGTGCCGCAGAAATAACCGATGAAGCCGCAGTAGAAAAAAAAGGCTTAGATTTTGAACGAATAGTTATAACGGGTGCTGCAGGTAAAGGCTCTACTGTTATGGCATCAAGTGTCTCAGTAAGTAGCTTGTCTTCTGATCAAATTGAAGTAACAACACCAAGAAGTTCAGCGGAAGCTTTTAGATCAATCCCTGGTATTCGCTCTGAATCGTCTGGTGGTGAAGGTAACGCAAATATTGCTGTACGTGGTCTTCCTGTGGCAGCTGGTGGCGCAAAATTCTTACAATTACAAGAAGATGGATTACCCATTTTACAATTTGGTGATATAGCTTTTGGTAATGCCGATATTTTCCTTAGACTTGATAGCACAATGTCATCAATCGAATCAATTCGTGGTGGATCGGCTTCTACTCTTGCCACAAATGCTCCGGGCGGCATCATTAATATTATCAGTAAAACCGGTGAGTCTGATTCTGGTAGCATAGCGACAACCATTGGTTTAGATTACGATCATACCCGTACAGATTTTGAGTTTGGCGGTGAGCTAAACGACAGTATGTATTTCCACCTTGGTGGTTTTTATCGTCAAGGTGAAGGCCCAAGAGAAGCGGGTTATACCGGTAATAAAGGCGGACAAATTAAAGCTAATATTACGAAAGAATTTGATAAAGGTTACGTGAGACTTTATTACAAGCATTTGGATGATAAAACCATTGCTTACTTACCCATGCCAGCCAGTTCAAATGGCAAGTCAGTGGGTAGTTTCGATCCTTCGTCTGATACGCCTCATTCAGCATATTTCACCTCAATATTAAGCACAGACGGTGATGGTAATCTTCGTCGTGCAGACATGCGTGATGGTATGAACCCAACGGTTGACTCTATTGGTTTAGAGGCTGTATTTGACTTAGGTAATGACTGGTCGATTGAAAACAGATTTAGAACGTCAAGCACTAAAGGTAGTTTTACCTCTCCATTTCCAGAAAGCATTCAAGATAGCCAAACCCTTGCTGATAGTTTAGCGGGTACAGACGCGCAATTGACTTATGCTAATGGACCTCAACAAGGTAGTGCTTATACTGGCGCTAACTTAATGCGTATTCATACCTTTGATGTTGAAATGAGCAACTTAGATTTTATGGTTAACGACTTAAAAATCTTAAAAACTATTGGTGATACCAACATCACTTTTGGTTATTACAAGTCATTACAAAATATCGAGCAATCATGGCTTTGGAATTCTTACTTATCAGAAGTTAAAGGCGACAATGCAGCACTTGTTAATGTTGCAGCGACTGACGGTACAAGCTTTTCTGATAGTGGTTTAATTGCTTATGGTGTTCCAGCGTGGGGCAACTGTTGTACACGTAACTATGACCTTCAATATGATGTAACAGCACCTTATATTGCCATTAACTCAGTTTTTGGTGATTTTACGATCGATGCAAGTGTTCGTCATGACAGCGGTGAAGCCACAGGTACATATGCTGGTGCAGTGCAATCTGAAATAGACATGAACAGAGATGGCGAGATATCAGTGCCTGAAATGAGCGTATCTTCAGTAAATAATAGTGCACCTTCTATTGTTAATTACGATTGGAGCTACACATCTTACTCAATTGGTGCTAACTACATTGTAAATGACGATTTAGCTGTTTTTGGCCGACTAAGCCATGGCGGTACCGCTAATGCTGACCGTTTAGCTTTTGGTAAAATTGCCGCTGATGGCTCAGTAGCCGATGAAGATGCTGTTGATGAAGTTGATCAGTTCGAAGCCGGCATTAAGTTTCGCCAAGGTAAACTATCAGTATTTGCGACGGCTTTCTTTGCTGAAACACAAGAACAAAATTTTGAAGCAACAAGCCAAAAATTCTTTGACCGTGTATATGAATCATATGGTCTTGAATTAGAAAGTGCTTACTACATCGGTGATTTTGACATTCGCGGTAACGTTACTTGGACTGATGCAGAAATTACCAAAGATGGCGTAAATGCAGCCTCAGTGGGAAATACACCAAGAAGACAAGCTGACTTTGTTTATTCACTAACTACCCGTTATAACTTTGAACAAGGCTCTGCGGGTCTTAGTTTAATAGGTACCTCAGAAGCTTATGCGCAAGATGGTGGTGATCAAAGTGCAGATGACATCCTTAAATTTGATGGCTACACGCAAGTAAATGCCTTCGCTCAATATTACCTTTCAGACACGTTTAGCATTGCTTTAAATGTTAATAACCTGTTTGACACTACAGGTATAACAGAAGCTGAAGAAGGTAACATTCCTGCGAATGATATTATCAGAGCAAGAACGATTAACGGCAGAACAAGTAGTATTACGCTTAAATACGACTTTTAATTTGTCATTAACAATGTAAGTAACAGTACAGTATGAACAAGCCCATTTTACATGGGCTTTTTTTTCAAGGTGAATCTATGTTTTCTTTACTCAGTTATGGCGAAGTGTTGGTCGATTTTCTGCCAACGTCAGTCAATGACCCAAGTTATATTCCGTTAGCTGGAGGCGCGCCTGCCAATGTCGCAGTAGCCTATGCTAAGTTAGGTGGATCAGGATACTTTGCTGGAGGTATTAGCGAAGACAATTTTGGTAACATGCTCATGCAATCGCTAGAAAATGAAGGCGTTAATACCGATTTCGTTAAAAGAATAGAAGGCGCAAATACCGCATTAGTATTAGTTAGCTTAGACTCTCGTGGTGAGAGAACATTTAATTTCTATCGACATAATACTGCCGACATGCAATATGGCATATCTCAAGTTGATAAAATTAACTGGCAAAACATTGGTTTTTTTCATTTTTGTTCAAACACATTAACTAGCCAGCCAATGTATAGCGATACACTTTACGCGATAAGAAAGGCTAAAAGAAATAACGTATTAATTAGCTTCGATGTAAATTTACGTCAACAGCTTTGGCAAGATTTATCCCTATTGATGTCCCGAGTTGAAGCATGTATCGAAGAAAGCGATGTAGTCAAATTGAGTAAAGACGAAGCCGAATACTTAGCAAAAATAAAGAAGGTTGATGTCAATGTTTATGTGCAACATTTACTATTACTTGGCGCTAAACTTATTGTCATCACTGATGGTCCAAACCCTGTTCAAGTAACTTGCGCTAGTTTTTCAATAATGCTTACTGTACCTAAAATATCTCCCGTTGATACTACTGGAGCCGGTGATAGCTTTATTTCAGGTTTTCTATTTTCACTCGCCAAATCTGTGGGAGATCATGAAAATATAGATTCATTATATGAAATTATTGAGCAACGTGAACACGTTTCTGCGGCGGTGTTATTTGGTGCTAACTGTGGTGCTTTTACCTGTCAGAAAAAAGGGGCCTTCACGGCATTACCACACTTAACTGATATCTAATATTCGACATAACTTATTCATACTTACTTAGGATCGACATGCAATCTAGAGAAAATCTTAATAGTTGGCAGCAATTAACCAAACATGCACAACTAATGAAAAATCAACATATGAAGGACTTATTCGCCAAAGATAGTCAGCGATTTAGTAAGTTTTCAATAAAACTGCCTTCTATACTCTTAGATTATTCTAAAAATGCGATCACAGAAGAAACTATTACGCTATTAACCGATCTAGCCAAAGAGTGTGAAGTAGAAAAATGGCGTGAAAAAATGTTCAGCGGTGAACATATCAACAAAACTGAAGATCGTGCTGTTTTGCATACAGCATTAAGGGATCGTTCTAAAAAACCACTTTGGGTAGATGGCAAAAATATTTCAGAAGACATTGAAAAAACACTAGAACAAGTTAAAAAATTTAGTGAGGATATTCGTCAAGGTTTATGGCTAGGATATTCGGGCGAGCGTATCACCGATATAGTAAATATTGGCGTTGGTGGTTCTAATTTGGGACCTCAAATGGTGACTGAGGCATTAAAAAGGTTTAGTGATAACTGCGTTAACGTCCATTATGTGTCGAATGTTGATGGTACTCAAATAGCTGAAGTACTACGGCCATTAAACCCAGAAAAAGTGCTATTTATTGTGTCGAGTAAAACATTTACCACGACAGAGACCATGTTAAACGCTAAAACAGCGATAAAGTGGCTAACGGCGTCTTCATTTGATCATTCCGTAATTGAAAAACATTTTATCGCCGTTACTGCCAATAAAGAAAACGCTATGAAATATGGCATATCAGCAGCAAACATCTTTGATATGTGGGATTGGGTCGGCGGACGATTTTCATTATGGTCTGCTATCGGCCTTCCTATTGCGATCAATCTTGGTTTTGATAATTTCAAAGCGCTATTAGATGGTGCTTATGAAATGGATTGCCATTTTTGTAATACACCAATAGAAAAGAATATTCCGGTAATATTAGCGTTATTAAGCCTATGGAATTGCACTTTTTTAGGTGCGCAATCCCAAGCTATTTTACCTTACGATCAATCCTTACACATGCTATCTGCTTATCTGCAACAAGCTGAGATGGAAAGTAATGGTAAATCGGTTAATTGGGATGGTGAAGGGATCACTTATCCAACCGTTCCGTCAATATGGGGAGAATTAGGTATTAATGGTCAACATGCTTTTTATCAATATTTACATCAAAGTAATAATATTGTTCCGGCCGACTTTATTGGTTCTGTAGAAAGTGTCACGCCCATTGAAGGGCACCATGAAGCCCTCATGTCTAATTTTTTCGCGCAAACTCAAGCTTTAATGCTAGGTGTTAATGAACAACAAGTTAGGGACGATTTAATAGCAAAAGGACGTACACCTAGCTACATAGATAAAGTCGCACCACATAAAGTTCACAAAGGGAACCGGCCAACCAATACTTTATTAATGAATAAAATTTCGCCATTTACCCTTGGTAGTTTAATTGCTATTTACGAACATAAAATATTTGTTCAAGGCATTATTTTGCAAATATGCTCTTTTGACCAATGGGGAGTAGAACTGGGTAAAGGTTTAGCCAGTAGAATTGAAAAAGAGCTTCATAATAACTCTATTACCCTCACTCACGATAGCTCTACCTATAATCTGATGATGCATTATGAAGAAGTAAAAAATCGCACCAAATAGAAAAACATCTAGGGTCTGTTGATCTTTCGCGGTTAAATTTCGTTCGAGATAAAAGCGTTTTAATCGCGTCGGATAGTATGCAGCCTAGTCACTCTAAGCAAATACTACTCAACAAAGAGTAAAACGTTTTTAGCCGAAACCTTCGGACAGCGTTTGTTGGCTATTTTTACAGCGTTATCGCCTTTTTATGTGGAATAACCACATTACAAAGGCTCTGCCTTGTATAAATACCCAACAAACAGCTGTAAAAATAATCTCGAAAGATCAACAGACCCTAGTATTACCCAAAACAGTTTTTGCTTTAGATACAGAAGTCTTATGAATAAACACCCTTACTACTCGATAAATATAGAAAATGGTGCACGAATTATTTTAACACCGTGTCCAGGAACAAAAAGCGTTGAGTTAAACGAATCGCTAAAAGACCTGAAACAAGCAGGTGCAACAGTATTGTTGACACTGATGTTTGATGAAGAGATGACAGAAAATCACATAGAGTTAATTCCTCAATTGTGCAAACAGCAACAAATTACTTGGTTACAGTTACCTATAGTCGATGATGATGTGCCAAATAAAGCATTTGAAAAAAAATGGAAGCAATATCAAGCACTCATATTAGCCACCATTATCAATGGAGGCTGTGTAACAATTCACTGCAAAGGTGGTAAAGGAAGGACCGGATTAGTCGCGGCAATGATTTTAACTTGCTACGGCTGGCCAATTGAAAAGGTCATTAGCTGTATTCAAAATGTTCGGCCTGAAGCCTTAAAAGTCAAAGAACAATTAGCTTATCTCAGATATTTCTTAGAACAGAAAGAATGGGACCTTTATAAAAGCTGATTCAGTCGATCTTTATTTTAATCTCTGTGGGTTTAATTCCTCGCCGCTTACGGCGTAAGGAATTTACATTCAACTAATTAAGATACCCCTCTTCGCATAGCGAATTAGAACCTTGGCGCGGGCTAGTTCATATTTCATTAATTCGAATTGAAATAATGTCGTATCTAGTTAGACCGCGTTTCGAAATAATGACCACAAACTAACTAACCATATTTCACTGAAAGCGGTCAAGAATATTATTATTGTCTCTATTAATATAGTTATCAATTGGATTGGTGTATGTTACCTCGACTGACCAAAGAAATAAATTACTCTTAATTGATTAGCTTTCCAAAAGAAAAGGGAGATGGAGTTATTTCCAAAGGAGTATAATTTCAATCAATAATGAATAGGTTAAACTACGCTCAAGTCGGCACACAAGAGCTATCTCGGTTTGTGCCCCGAAGCGCCATAGAATCATAGAATTTAGTACCGAAAATCATATTAATCTAATGTCCGCTTTGGTATTTTCTAATCAAATTCGAATTTTTTGACTTTATAGATTTCTGATGAAATTTAGAACAATTCTATTATCTAATACAGGGCTGATTTTCATCGGTTCAAATGTCACTAGATAAGCCAAGACTAAGGTCTTCTTTCGTATCAAAGTGAACACAAAACAAGGTTGTTTTACTCGTAAATTTAGATCGCTTTATGGCTAAAGTGCTCATTAGAAAGCAATCTTATTTAGTGATTGGCCGTCTCAACCATTAATGAAGCTCCACTCGTTGCTCTGATATTCAGTATTATTTCCATCGAAAAAATCACCTATGTGAGAAAAATATTTCACTTTATCGCCATCAGTAAAATGAATTTTCATTTATTACTAAAACTAGGCTTTAAAAGAAATTTTGTTTTTATGCTTTTGGTTTTTTTGGTTTAATTTTGCTATTAAGCTTAATTTGTTGGTTTTTTATTTTAAAAGCTAACAGTGGTGTTAAGATACTTTTATTCTGAAAAGTTGAGAGCACATAGCATGTCATTAGAGCAATATTTTTTACCCTTTCGACAACAAGTCATCGGACAAAATTTACAGCATGAAATTAATGGTCGTAATCTCGATATTATTTATGCCGATTGGACTGCTAGTGGCCGACTATATCAGCCTATTGAAGACTACTTAACCAATGAATTAGGCCCGTATGTCGCCAATACCCATACCGAGACTAATTTAACCGGTAGTGCGATGACCCATGCTTATCATGATGCTCAGCACATTATAAAACGCCATGTAAACGCCTGCGACAATGATGTGTTGATCACCTCTGGTGCCGGTATGACTGACGTGGTGAATAAATTTCAACGTATTCTAGGCTTGCGTATTCCTGAGCGCATGCAAGCGCAAGTCACCTTTGCTGAAAATGAACGACCCGTGGTGTTTATTACCCATATGGAGCACCACTCGAATCAAACGTCTTGGTATGAGTGTGATGTGACCTTGGAAATTGTTGAGCCTGACAATGATGGTTTACCGTCGCTCTCTCACTTAGCGCTTTTGTTAGAAAAATACCAAGACCGTACGGTTAAAATAGGCTCATTTTCTGCCTGTTCCAATGTTACCGGTATTAAAACACCGTATTACCAACTGGCTGAAATTATGCATCAGCACGGCGGCTTATGTTTTATTGATTTTGCCGCATCAGCACCTTACGTCGATATTGATATGCATCCGAGCAATCCTAAACAAGCCTTAGATGCGATATATTTTTCACCACATAAGTTTTTAGGTGGCCCTGGCAGTTCAGGGGTATTGGTTTTCAATAAAGCCCTGTATAAAAATAAAGTGCCTGATCATCCCGGTGGCGGCACGGTTACTTGGACAAATCCTTGGGGCAAGCATAGTTTTTTTCATAATATTGAGATGCGCGAAGACGGCGGTACGCCAGGTTTTTTACAGTGTATTAAAACCGCTTTAGCTATCAAGCTAAAAGATGCCATGGGCGTTGATAATATTCAGCAACGCGAAGCTGAAATAACTGACTATGTCATGCAGCATTTAGCTAAAAATGAACGGGTAGTGATGCTTGAGCCTGAACTGCGTGAGCGTCTCGCTATCGTGTCTTTTTATGTGCCAGGCGCACACTATAATTTAGTGGTGCGATTATTGAATGATAAGTTTGGTGTGCAAACCCGTGGTGGCTGCTCATGTGCGGGTACTTATGGCCATATTTTATTAAATGTTGATCAAGATACCTCGGCAAAAATTACTCAACAAATTGATTTAGGTGATTTTGCTGAAAAACCTGGCTGGATCCGCGCGTCTTTTCATCCAACGACATCAGATGAAGAAGTCGCTTTTGTTGTTGATGCCATTAACCAAGTGACTGAAAATTTGTCGGTTTGGAGCAAAGAGTACCGCTTTAATCCAGCCACCGGTGATTATGAGCATGGTAAACTCAATATTGAGTTTCCTAGCTTATCTAGCTTTAACGCGTTACCCGAAAATTTATTATCAACTAACGAAATAGCGCCTGAAACTCCATCCATGCTGCGTAAATTTTTCGGTTGAATACGCAAATGCTTGGGTGTATTTGGGTATTCAAGCTAACAGTGAAGTCGCAGCTAATTAAAAACCACCATCATTTCGGCGGCTTCACAATGACAGTTATTATGGCATATTGGGCACTCGTAACCGGCTAAGCTAAGCTCGTGCCAACGGTCTGGATGGGTTTTTATTAGTATGCCACCGCATTTGGTAAAATATTTTACCGCGCTATTACCCGGACTTTGTTTCCATAAGTGACTAACACCCGCGCGAGCACCTTGTTGCTTTGCCGCAACAATTGAACGTTTTAATAGCTCGCCACCAATACCATGGCCACGATAATTTTCATCAACAGTATTACATTTGAAATAACATACGTGCTCAGCAGCTACAGGCCAAAGTTCAGTGGAACACCATTGGTCTATTTGCCACTGCTGAACGGCATAAGTAATACGAAACCCTACTAAGTGTTGTTCGTGATAAACCACAAAGCCGGCATTGATGCCATTTTTAAGCCCTTTATCATACCAAGCTTGCATGCTGGCTTGATCAAGGTAACCCTCACCATGAACTTGGGTTGCTAAGTGAATAACAGCTGTGAAGTCAGTTGGGGTTAATTGCTGATAATTAAGAGTTATGCTCATAAAGTTAACTTTTGTTTTTGCGATTGCAGCATTGTACTGTTTTTTCTGAGATACTTTAAGGGCATGATTTTATTAAGTGCCACGATAGCTAATTTACCGAATTTTGGAAGTGAAAATGTACGATCCTTTGCATGATGTATCCCCTGGTTGTAATGAAAAATATCCCGAAAGTTATTGGGCTAATGTTTCAGGTGTTGCGCCTGAGCATGACGGTGCCGTTATCGCCGATCTTGATGTTGACGTAGCCATTATTGGCGCAGGATATACCGGTTTATCGTGTGCGCTGCATTTAGCGCGTGAGCATGGTATTAAAGCGCATGTTTTAGAAGCTAATCAAACCGCTTGGGGTTGCAGCGGCCGTAATGCCGGTTTTATTTTAAAGTCTTCAGGTCGTAAACCCTATGGTCAAATGGCCAAGCAATGGGGTGAAGAGGTTATGCGCGGCATTTATCAAGAAATGGCTGCAGGTGTTGATACCGTGAACAGCTTGATAAATGAAGGTATTGATTGCGATAAGCAAAGTGCTGGCTATATTAAAGTTGCTCATAAAGCCAATAAATTAAAAGAATTAGTTGAATTAGCTAAGCTACAACAAAAAATGTTTGGCTATGATGTTGAAGTACTGTCGCAAAGTGAAGTTCGTCAACAGTATATGGACGATCGCAATGCTTATGGCGCTATTCGTTATCAAGATGGTTTTGGCTTAAACCCGTTAAAACTTGCTTGGGGTTATCAAAAGTTGGCTCGTCAAGCTGGCGCAAAAGTGCATTGTGCAACACCGGTTACCAGTTGGCACTCAGAAGTTAACAAACAAATACTTCACACGCCTAATGGTATGGTCAAAGCACAAAAAGTGGTGATAGCGACGAACGGTTATACACCGAAAAATTTTCATGCTTTAACTACCGATAGAACCTTGCCGGTGCTTTCTCAAATTATCGTCACCGAGCCGTTAAGTGATGAACAAATTGCCGCCTGTAATTTTTTAACTTCAAATGTCGTTATGGACACCCGAGCTTTGAAATATTACTACCGAAAGTTACCGGACAATAGAATATTGTTTGGTGGTAGAGGGGCGATTACTGGCAAAAGTGCTGATGATCCTTATTACGCGCAGCGTTTACTGTCGGTGCTTAAAAGCAGTTTTCCCGCGCTAGCTAAGATAAATTACAGTTACGCATGGTCAGGTTGGATTTGTATGGCGCTTGATGACTTGCCCCATATTTATCAAAATGAGCAAAAATCGGTATTTTATAGCATGGGCTATTGTGGCAGTGGTGTGTCGTTTTCGGTGCAGGCGGGCAAACGCTTAGCTGAAAAAGTAGCTGAAAAACCCGTACCTGACTTGCCTTTGTACAACAAAGCATTGCCGAAGTTTCCCTTTGCGCCGTTAAGGCGAGTAGGGCAGTGGGGCTATTTTCATTATGGTAAAATAAAAGACCAGTGGTTTTAACTGGTCTATTTTATCTGGCTATTAGTCAGCTTATGCCAGTATTAGTCTACGCGGTTAGTGCGCAAACCTTGTTTAAATGCGCTGATATTTTCGGCGACTAAATCAAGC
Source organism: uncultured Colwellia sp. (assembly GCA_913061475.1). GTDB lineage: Bacteria > Pseudomonadota > Gammaproteobacteria > Enterobacterales > Alteromonadaceae > Cognaticolwellia. The sequence continues at coordinate 103,210 of CAJXUN010000002.1, forward strand.
AACGCTTGCTGTGCTTGTTGACTTGCCCAAGCAATATGAGCAGTAATTCTTAATTTATCTGACTGAGCCGCTAATAGGATATGATCTTTAGGCGGCGGCTCTTGCTCCAATACATCTAACATAGCACAAGCTAATTGCTTGGTGTGTAAGGCATCGAGCAGATCTTGGTTATTAATTAAAGCCCCTCGGGCGGTATTAATCAGGATAGCGCTTGGCTTCATTTTTGAAAAAACTTCAGCATTAAACAATCCTTGTGTTTTTGTTGTTTGCGGACAATGTAAGCTAATAATGTCAGCTTGTTCAATAGCGCTTAAAAAGTCGATGCGCCCCGGTCTTATACTCTCTGTGTTAGGCCGCTCAGCGATTAATACCTGCATGTCAAAAGCGCTAGCAATATCAGCGACCTTTTTTCCCAGTGCACCATAACCAATAATTGCGATAGCCTTGCCAGCGAGTTCATTGCTGCCATTACCGTGTAAGCAAAAGGTTGCACTCTTCTGCCATAAACCATGTTGGCAATTACCATTATGATGTTCAACTTGACTGTAATAAGCCAGTAGTTGGGAAAAAACATATTGCGCCACTGAATTTTTTGCATAACCACTGACATGGGTTACGGCAATGTTAAGCTCTCGCGCAGCTTGAATATCAACATTATTAATACCGGTTGCTGTGATGCAGATGAGTTTTAATTGGGGTAATTGGTTAAGTATTTCGCGGGTAAGTTCGACTTTATTGGTTAAAATTATCTCAGCGTTCTGGCAACGGGCAATTATTTGCGCGGGCGACGTTGTTGTATATAAAGTTAATTCATCAACCGTTTGATTTAATGATGAAAGGTTGAGGCCTTGGCTAAAGGTTTGATAATCTAAAAATACGGTTTTCACAGCGCTAGCTCAGATGAAATTATTTGGCTAGCTTAGCGTAATTCGATGAATTGATCGATGATATCCTTGATGATTACTAATAGAAAAACGCCAGAGTAATATTTACTATGGCGTTTTATTATGAACATTGTTTTTCGTATTGTTTCTAGCGTCGTTATTAGCAAACGTATGCTTTAAACAGCTTAACCTGGACGGCCATCAGCTCGTGATTTTATCAGCATAGGGCCATAAAAAATCACAAATAATCCAAAGCTAATAAACCAAAGCAAAGCGCTAATATCAATAAACATCAGGGTGTTTTCTGGCCAGCCCCACGGGCCAAAACTTCTGACGACACTGGCTAGCACCATTGAAATAAAGGCTAATGACATCAATTTAGGCGGTTGCAAGGCTCTGCCTGTATGGCCTAACGAAACCCGTGAAATCATCGCGAGAATAACACCGCCGATACCCCCAATGGTGAGTAAATGCCAAATGTGATTACTAGGTATTTCAGGTAGTAAATAACTTAACCCCAGTAATATTAAGCCAAAAGCCAGAGCTTTAATTGAAAAGTGTAGCGACCATAATAATGGCACGCCTAGGGTTATCCACGGACGCCATCTTAACCAACGAATGGCTTGAAAAATACCGGCAACAATTAATATAACACCCATATATAAATGGTTTACGCCAATAAGTGGATGCAGTAACAACAATATAGTGATGAGCGCTAATGCGCCATTGGTTACTTTATCGAGCCAAGGTAACGGTACTGCTTTTGTGGTTTGCGTGCCATTGGCTGTGAACATCGGTGCAACACGGCCCGCCATGACTGAAATCAGTAAAGTCACTAACATAACACCGGCATAGCCAGCATATTGCGTAGATACTGACGCGGGGTAATATATACTTGCGTGCATCTCGGCATTTGCGATAGTGAAAATAGTTAATAAGGGGACAAAAAATAAATTGCGATATTGTTTAATCGCCCATATTGGTTTCGCCAGTACAAAAGCAACACAAGGTAAAAATGCTAAATCTACCATAGTGCTTAGCATAGGGGCCAATAGATTTGGAAATAGTAAGCTTACTCTGCCTAATAACCAAAGAAGAAATAAGCCCATTAAAAGCTTACCTTTAACGCCTGGAAGTCCGGTCCAATTTTGTACCGCCGTTAACAGAAAACCTGCAACGATGGCACAACCAAAACCAAAAATCATTTCATGAATATGCCACCAGTAGCCACCACCTAAAGGTTGCAGGTTCAATGCGCCACGATAGAGCATTAGCCATAATAAAATGGCGACAACGCTAAATAAAGCTCCGGCTAGAAAGAAAGGACGAAAACCTAACCTAAATAAGGGGGTTATTTGTTGTTCTTTTTCTAAATCGGTAATTTGCATCATACTGCAGCCTTTGGTATTTATGTGTTGACGATGATAAAGCACTCTAGATTAATTACTTTGCCGTATATCAAGTAATTGAACATTGAGTGAAAGTTACTTTGATTATTGCTAAGATACCGGCAATTCTAATTCAACAATTTGCTCAGAAATTAATTCAAGTTTTTCTGACATCAACGCTTGGGCATCATATAAACCGCGATTGTAGTAAACTGCGCCCAATTCTTGAGTAAAAAAGTCCAGTAAAAAATCGGCATCAAACTGCCCTAAGTCTTGCTCTAATTCTTTCGCAAAATAACGCTGTAATTTGTCGATAAGTAATGATTTCTCTAATGCGGTAAATTTTATTGCTGACATAGGGGCACTTTTCCATTTGGGTCTGTTAATAATTTATATATTATACTTATTCTATCAATACTCACTTAAGTCAGATACTGTGAAGAAATCGTCGTTTAAACAATGGTGGCATACCGACTGCCAATTTTGTCGTAAATCTAGAATGATCATTTTTTGGTTAATTTTGATGTTGATCGCCGATAGCCTTTGGTTTGGCTTGATCATTCATTAAAGATCTGAATATATAAATAATGAGGTAGGCCATGAGTTACCGTTGGACAGATTCACTCGATATCGCACTCGATCTAATTGAAGTACACCCTGATGTTGACCCGATGCAATTACATTTTCCACAATTAATGCAGTGGGTGCTGGCATTAGAAAACTTTGATGATGACCCAAAACATTGTGGTGAACGCGTACTAGAGGCTATTCAATTAGCTTGGATCTCCGAAGCGGATTAAGTATTTTTCGCTTGCTAAATTGGGGAATAGCGCATTAAAGCTAAGCGTTTATGTTATATCACTTTTCAAAAGATGATATTTGACTATAATGTGGCCATCGTTATTCTTGTGATGAATTTTCGCCATTCACTTAAAATATAAAGAACTTACTTCAATTATGACATCTGAAAAAAATCAACGTCCATTATATATTCCATACGCGGGCCCTAGTTTATTAGAAACCCCATTACTGAATAAAGGCAGTGCTTTTAGTGAGGAAGAGCGCTCGCATTTTAATTTAACCGGGTTGTTACCACCACGCTTTGAATCAATCGAGGAGCAAGTTGAACGTGCATATATGCAGTATCGTACTTTTGATACCAACTTAAACAAGCATATCTATTTACGTGCGATTCACGATAATAATGAAACCTTATTTTTTAAGTTAGTCCAAGCGCATTTAGCTGAAATGATGCCGATTATTTATACTCCAACGGTTGGCGATGCTTGTGAGCAATTCTCTGATATTTATCGTAGTTCAAGGGGCTTATTTGTTTCTTATGATCAACGTCATCAGCTAGACGATATTTTACGTAATGCGACAAAAAATAAAGTCAAAGTCATTGTTGTAACCGATGGTGAACGTATTCTTGGGTTAGGCGATCAAGGTATTGGTGGTATGGGGATCCCCATTGGTAAGCTTTCGCTTTACACCGCTTGTGGTGGCATTAGCCCAGCCTACACCTTACCTGTTATGCTTGATGTCGGTACTAACAATGAAAAACTGTTAAATGATCCTATGTATATGGGCTGGCGCCATCGTCGTATTGAGCAAGACAAATATGATGAATTTTTAGCCATGTTCATCAACGCCGTTAAACGTCGTTGGCCTCATGTGTTACTGCAATTTGAAGACTTTGCCCAACCTAATGCTACGCCATTGTTAAATCGCTATCGCGATGAAATTTGTTGTTTTAATGATGATATTCAAGGCACTGCTGCAGTGACTGTTGGTACATTATTAGCCGCCTGTCGCACTAAAAAAGTACAATTGTCGCAACAACGAGTGGCATTTGTTGGTGCAGGTTCAGCAGGTTGTGGTATTGCCGAACAAATTATTTCGCAAATGGTTAGCGAAGGTATTTCTGAGCAACAAGCCCGTAGCCAAATATTTATGGTTGACCGTTTTGGATTACTGACCGATGGCATGTCTGGCTTACGAGATTTTCAGCAGCAACTTGCACAAAAACAAACCGCAATAACACCATGGAATACTGCAGGTGAATATGCAACTTTGCTAGAAGTGATGCACGGCGCGCAACCAACTATTTTAATTGGCGTTTCAGGTGTGCCAGGTTTGTTCACTGAAGCAGTGATTAAAGCGATGAAAGCAAATTGCACCACGCCGATAATATTTCCATTGAGCAATCCAAGCCGCCAAGTTGAAGCCACGCCAGAGCAAGTGATTAATTGGACCGAAGGTGAGGTGATTATTGCCACCGGTAGTCCGTTTGCCCCAGTTGAGTATAAAGGTAAAGTTTTTCCTATTGCCCAATGCAATAATAGTTACGTATTTCCTGGCATAGGTTTAGGTGTGGTTTCTGCTAATATAAACCGTATTACTGACGAAATGTTAATGGGCGCAAGTGAAATGTTAGCGAACGCATCACCTTTAGCGAATACTGCAGAAGGAGAGTTACTACCGCCTTTAATTGAAATTGCAGATTTGAGTAAAAAAATAGCGTTTGCTGTGGCGAAAATTGCTTTTGAACAAGAGTTAGCTTTGCCGCTTACTGATGAGCAACTACTTGAAAAAATTGAAGCTAATTTCTGGACACCACAATATCGTCAATATCGGCGCATCAGTGTTTAGTTAGTTTAGCTAACAATAACCTTCATTTAATTCAGCCTTATGTTATGAAAAATGCCCGCAGAGAGTGGGCATTTTTGTCTTTGGTTAATTTTCAGTGGCATATAGAAAATAGCTAAGTGTCACTGTCACTTTATTAAGACAACTTACATCTTAGAAATCAATAACCTTAGTTTTAGTTAAATCCAAACAATATGATATCCCTAGGCATTTGCATTTAATTCGTCTATAATCGCGCCAAAATTTATACACCCATTTTATTTAAAATTTATATAAGGGCTTATCATGGCTATCGAACGTACTTTTTCTATCGTAAAACCAGACGCAGTTGCTAAAAACTTCATTGGTCAAATCTACAACCGTTTTGAAACTGCTGGTTTAAAAATCGTAGCATCAAAAATGATCCACTTAAGCCAAGAAAAAGCTGAAGGTTTCTACGCTGAACATAGCGAACGTCCTTTCTTTGGCGCTTTAGTTTCATTCATGACTTCTGGTCCTGTTATGGTTCAAGTTTTAGAAGGCGAAAACGCGGTGCTTAAAAACCGTGAAATCATGGGTGCTACTAACCCTGCTGAAGCTCTTGCTGGCACTATCCGTGCTGATCTTGCTGATAGCATCGACGAAAATGCTGCTCACGGCTCTGACGCTTTAGAATCAGCTGCACGTGAAATTGCATACTTCTTCTCTGACGAAGAAATTTGCCCACGTACTCGTTAATTTTAAATCCAACATAAGGGCTTACCAAAACATTTGGAAGCTTGATGTTGTTTAAAAATTAATTTGAAGGATTTTACTGATTAATCGGTAAAATCCTTTTGTCTATTTTAAGGCAATATAAAATTGAATGTTTTTGCTAATTAGCATGCTGTTGAGAACATTGACTTTTGTTTAATATATACCCTCTAAATTGTTTGTTTTAAGTAAAAAACGTATAATTTATTCTGTAATTTTTGTAGTTTGAGAAACTGTTTATCATGAGTGACGTAACCGAAGTAGTAAACCCAGTGAAGAAGAAGATTAATTTGCTGAACCTTGATCATCAAGGGATGCGAGAGTATTTCGCATCTATTGGTGAGAAGCCATTTCGTGCGGATCAAATTATGAAGTGGATGTATCATTTCGGCTATGATGACTTTGAGTTAATGACTAACTTAAATAAAAAATTACGTGAAAAACTTCAACGTGATACCGAAATTAAAGCACCAGAGATTTCTGAAAAACAAGTTTCAAATGACGGTACGATCAAGTACGCCTTACGTTTAGAAGGCGGCCAAGAAATTGAAACTGTTTGGATCCCAGAAAACGGTCGTGCAACGCTATGTGTTTCGTCACAGGTAGGTTGTGCGCTTGAGTGTACATTTTGCTCGACGGCTCAACAGGGCTTTAACCGCAATTTATCAATGAGCGAAATTATTGGTCAAGTATGGCGTGTCGCCAATGATATTGGCGCAACTCGTATTGCTGGCACTCGTCCAATTACTAATATTGTCATGATGGGTATGGGCGAGCCTCTGCTTAATATGAAAAACTTAATCCCTGCGCTTGATACTATGTTAAACGATTTAGGTTATGGTTTATCAAAACGCCGTGTCACGGTAAGCACATCAGGTGTGGTGCCTGCGTTAGATATGTTAAAAGAAAAAATTGATTGTGCCCTCGCTATTTCTATTCATGCACCGAACAATAAACTAAGAGACGAATTGGTGCCAATTAACCAAAAGTATCCACTTGAAGAATTTCTTGCGGCAGCCGGTCGTTATATCGATGGTTCAAAAGCTAATAAACAAGCGACAATTGAATATGTCATGCTGGATCATGTTAACGATAGTACTGAACAAGCACATGAATTAGCGCACGCGTTGAAAGATTTGCCAAGTAAAATCAACCTTATTCCATTTAATCCGTACCCAGGTTCGCCTTATAAACGCTCAAGTAATTCTCGTATTGATCGTTTCGATAAAGTACTGCAAAGCTATGGTCTAACAGTGATAACTCGTCGTACTCGTGGTGACGATATTGACGCAGCATGTGGGCAATTAGCGGGCGATGTTTTAGATAGAACTAAGCGCACAGGAAAAAAAGAGGTGAAAGCTGAGTCAATTTCAGTAAAAATGGTTTAATTGCTCTTAAATCAATACTTACTAAGTGACTATGCTTTTATTATGAAAAAATTATTACCGTTTTTTATCGCGTTGCTAACGACAAGTATATTAACTGCTTGTGTGACGCAAAATTATGGCAATGATAAAGACACACCATTAATTGAAAATGAGTCGAGTAATAATGAAATAGCCATGACCCGAATTTCACTCGGGCTGGGCTATTTAAAAATGGGTAATACCCAGCAAGCTAAACTTAACCTGGAAAAAGCGAAACGCTTTTCACCCAATTTAGTGCAAGTACACACCGCATTTGCTCATTATTATGACACGGTTGGTGAACCAGATTTAGCGATAAAAGCTTACGAACATGCGTTAAGCCTTAATGGTCAAGACGCAGATACCTTAAATAACTACGGCGTATTCTTGTGTCGTCAGGGAAACTACCTTGCAGCTGAAAAACAAATGCTGAAGGCCATAGCCATTCCTAGTTATATTTTAGTCGCACAAAGTTATGAAAACTTAGCGTTATGTCAACTCAAAGCTCAAGAGTTTGATAAAGCACAAACCTATCTTGAAAAAGCAATTTCACATAGTCCAAATAGAGCAAGTTCATTATTGCAAATGATGCGCTTACAGTATGCCAAAAGTGATTATAAGTTAGCGCAAACATACTTACATCGTTACGAGAAATCAACGCGTCGCTTTAGCGCTGATGCGCTAGCATTAGCATTTAAAATTTTTGCTCAGCAGGGAAATAAACGTATTTCGAAGAACTATGGCAATATGCTAGTTAAAATGTTCCCAAACTCTTTTGAAGCTAAGCAATATATTTTAAATGAACTTTACTCGATTGACGCAGACAAACTAGCTGAACAATACAAGGCGTCGCTTGGTAGTAGCAAAAAAAATAAAAAACGCGTTGTGGTGCTCTCGCCACAAGCTTCGTCTGCGCCAGAAACTGTAAGCTTGAGTAGCCATGGCTTAAAACCTATTATGGCTAATTCTGTTATGCCAACAGCGCAACAAAAGGCTAACTCACAAGAGCAAGTCACAATAGCAAATAAGCAGCGTAATATTCAAAATGCAGAATCTGTGCAAAGCCATGCTACACAGAGTATTGAAAAAAATATCGAACAAGAAACAACAAATGATAAAGCAGCGCTAACGAAAGTCGCGCTGAAAGAAAAAAATACCACACCTATGGTGTCGTTACCTATTCATATTGTCGAAAAAGGTGATAGTTTATTTGCTATCTCTAAACACTACAATATCGTAATGAAAAGCTTAGAGCATTGGAACAAGCTACGTCATCCTTATATTTTAAAAATTGGTGATGTACTTTATCTCGCAAACCCTAAATCAGCGACGAAAAATTAAGTGTTCGTTGGATGAAGCAAGAGCATAATATATTGAAAAATGAAGCTGAACAATTAACAGAACTTACCGATGATATTGAGGTCGTAGGACCTGGTCGTATGCTTAAAGAGGCAAGGCAGTTAATAGGACTAAGTCAACAGCAAGTTGCAGATAAATTGAATTTTAGAATAACGCTAGTTCAAGAGATTGAAGCCGAGCAATTTGATCTTGCGATACCTGCGGCGTTCAATCGTGGCTATTTAAAAAACTACGCTAAGCTTGTTAATCTTTCTCAAGATGATGTCTTAAATAGCTATGATCAACTCGGGGTAGCTCAACGACAATGTGCAGAAATGCAAAGTTTTTCTAAAGGCACAGAAAAGCAAGCAGAGCACAATATGGTTATGTGGATCACTTACCTGATTTTAGCCGTATTAGTGACTGCGACGGTCGTGTGGTGGTGGCAAACACCTTCAGCGCAACCAGAGCCGATAGTTGCTGAAGCTGTCGAGTCAGTAACTTCTGATCGGTCTGAGCAAGTTAGCGCAGTAAATTCATTGACCTTGAATGAACAAATAAATACCGAGCAAACAGCAGCTACTGCGAATGAATATACTACTGGAAGTGATGTCGTTATCGACATTGAGAGCAATCGCGCAGGAAATGAGAATGCAGAACTAACTCAAGCGCTAGTAGAGCAAACCGATTCGCTTTCGCTTGATGTTGAACAAGCGTCAGGAAATGCTGCTATCAATAAAGTAGCTGCCGAATTAACTAGCCCTGCAGCGGTTAATAATGATGACATCGCAACATCAATCGCCAATGTTGTTTTTACCTTTTCTGGTGATTGCTGGGTTAATATCTATGATGCCACGGGTGAAAGAATTGCTTGGGGTGTAAAAAAATCTGGTTATGTCATGCGCATTTCTGGACAAGCTCCTTTCTCCATTACCTTAGGTAAGCCTGAATTGGTGCAAATAGATTACAATAACGCTTCGGTTGATATGACAGCTTTTAGTGCTGGAAATATTGCCAAGTTTTCGTTACCTCTAGCGCCTTAGTACGGTAAAATTCCATTTAATCAACGTAGCAATATTGAATTTTTATTATGTTTAAAGAATCTCCGATTATTCGTCGTAAATCCCGCCAAATCATGGTTGGAAATGTACCTGTTGGTGGTGATGCACCAATCACAGTGCAATCAATGACCAACACGCTTACCACTGATGTTGCGGCAACTGTTGCACAAATTAAAGCGCTTGAAGGTGTTGGCGCAGATATCGTGCGTGTCAGTGTGCCAACCATGGACGCTGCTGAAGCATTTCGAGAAATAAAGCTGCAAACCAATATACCCTTAGTCGCTGATATTCATTTTGACTATAGAATCGCCTTAAAAGTTGCTGAGTATGGTGTTGATTGCCTGCGTATTAATCCAGGCAATATTGGCCGAGAAGATCGAGTTCGTTCAGTCGTTGAGTGTGCACGTGATAATAACATCCCAATTAGAATTGGCGTTAATGGTGGTTCTTTAGAAAAAGACATTCAAGAACGATACCGAGAGCCAACCCCGGAAGCTTTATTAGAATCGGCTATGCGTCATGTTGATATTCTTGACCGTCTAAACTTTCATGAATTTAAAGTCAGCGTTAAAGCCTCTGATGTTTTTCTCGCCGTTGGTGCTTACCGTTTGTTAGCAAAGCAAATAGATAATCCATTACATTTGGGTATTACTGAAGCGGGCGGCTTGCGTTCTGGTTCAGTCAAGTCATCAGTGGGGCTAGGATTATTATTGGCTGAAGGCATTGGTGATACCTTACGCGTTTCATTAGCGGCAGATCCGATTGAAGAAATTAAAGTGGGCTTTGATATATTAAAGTCTTTAAAACTACGCAGTCGTGGTATTAATCTTATTGCTTGCCCAAGTTGTTCACGTCAAGAGTTTGATGTTATCTCAACAGTCAATGCATTAGAGCAGCGCATAGAAGATATTATGACCCCGATGGACGTATCAATTATCGGCTGTATTGTTAATGGTCCTGGTGAAGCGATCGTCTCTGATTTAGGTTTAACCGGCAGCAGTAAAAAAAGTGGTTATTATCTTGACGGCATCCGTCAAAAAGAGCGCTTTGACAATAATAATCTTGTTGACCAACTTGAGCAACGTATTCGTGCCAAAGCCAAGTTATTAGATGCCAGTAATAAGATTGATGTAAAAGAAGTCGAATAATAGTTATCAGGACATTTGACTGTTGCGCTGTTATTTACGTTTGCTAGCAAACTGCCTATAATGCGCGCGACAATGATAAAAATAAGTAAATTATTCTTTGCACTGGCAAATGAATTAATAATTGAATAGATAAACACAAGCAGGAAAAATTCGTGAGCAAAGCAATTCAAGCAATTAGAGGTATGAACGACTGTTTGCCTTCTGAAACAGGTATTTGGCAAATGGTAGAAACCGTATTGCGCCGAGTAGCTAGTAATTATGGTTTTGCCGAAATTCGTATGCCAATCGTTGAGTCTACAGCTTTATTTAAGCGCTCTATTGGCGAAGTTACCGATATCGTTGAAAAGGAAATGTATACCTTTGACGATCGTAATGGTGATAGTTTAACACTGCGCCCAGAAGGTACGGCAAGTTGCGTACGAGCTGGTAATCAACATGGCTTATTGTACAACCAAGAGCAACGATTATGGTATATGGGGCCGATGTTTCGCCATGAGCGACCTCAAAAAGGCCGCTATCGACAATTTCATCAGTTTGGTCTAGAAGCCTTTGGTATTGCAACCCCTGACATTGACGCGGAAGTCATTTTGTTAACTTCTCGACTTTGGCGGGAACTTGGCATCAATGAATTTGTCACACTAGAGCTTAACTCATTAGGTTCAAATGAAGAACGGGCAAAATATCGTGATGCCTTGGTGGTGTTTTTAACTGAGAAAGAAGAGTTCTTAGATGAAGATAGCAAGCGTCGTATGCATACAAACCCGTTGAGGGTGTTAGATAGCAAGAATCCAGACGTGCAAGCTGCTTTGGTCGATGCGCCTAAATTAGCCGATTATTTTGGCGATGAATCTAGCGCTCATTTTGACTCAGTGTGTCAGCGTTTAGATGCCGCAGGAGTTAAATATATTGTTAATGACCGATTAGTACGCGGTTTAGATTATTACAATCGTACCGTTTTTGAATGGGTTACTTCTAGCTTAGGTGCCCAAGGCACTATTTGTGCAGGTGGACGCTATGATGGACTTGTTGAACAACTGGGTGGTAAATCAACACCCGGATTTGGCTTTGCCTTAGGTATTGAGCGTTTAGTCTTAATGTTAACAAGTTTAGAAAAAGCGAATAATATTAGATCACAAGTTGATGCTTACGTTATTATGCTCGGCAATGAGGTTGAAATCACCGCCAATGGCCTAGCAGAACAATGGCGAGATCAAGTACCAGATATTCGCTTACAATGCCACTGTGGTGGTGGCAATATGAAAAAACAAATGAAGCGCGCAGATAAATCGGGAGCCCAAATTGCATTGATTCTTGGTGAAGATGAAATAGCTCAACAAACGGTAACTGTGAAATATTTGCGCTCACAACAAGAACAACAAAGTTTACCATTTGAACAAGTGGCCAAGCTTTTAACAAATTTACTTTAAGGGTTAGTTTTGGATATAAATCAAACAGAAGAACAACAAGTCGAAGCAATCAAAAAGTTTTGGAGTGACAATGGTAATGCAATTATTGCAGGTTTAGCCATTGGTTTTGCAGGCTTTATTGGTCTTAATTATTATAATGATCATAAATTGCAACAAGAAGTTAATACCTCAGAAGCTTATCAAACTATGATTGAAGCCGCTGCGTCAGATGCGACTGGTTTCGAAGCCGCAGGTAAGGCTTTTATCGCTGAAAATGATAGCTCAAGTTACACCATGTTAACGGCTATCGCGTTAGCCAAAGAAGCTGCGGTAAAAGAAGATTGGGCGCAGGCTGAAAGCTATTTAATGACGGCGATTGAAAAGTCAGTTGATGACGGTATTAAAGCGATTGCTACTGTGCGTCTAGCTCGAGTGCAATTACAACTAGAGAAATACGAACAAGCATTAACAACATTAGCAGCAAAACTACCCGCGTCATTTAATGCCGACGCTGAAGAAGTGAAAGGCGATATTTACTTCAAACAAGGTAAAATGGAGTTGGCGCGTAGCGCATATCAGGCGGCAATAGATGATGCGAGTGACGGTACTAGTCCTGCATTACAAATGAAATTAGATGACTTAGCGCAAGTAATTGACTTAAGCAAATAGAGAGTGTGTAAGCATGTTTATAAGTAAACGCTTTAACAAAAAACTCCTTGCTATCTGTGTTCTAGCGGTAGGGATTTCTGCATGTTCGTCAACTGATGATGATGAAGATGAAGAGCTAAAGGTTGCAGAGTTAACTGAGATAACAGCGCTGTTTAAACCTGTCGTAAAATGGGATGCTACCGTTGGTAATGGTGTGGGAGATTATTTTTCTCGCATTCAGCCCATTGTTGCTTACGGCAAAGTTTTTAGTGCAAGTCGTGAAGGCGAAGCTTACGCTTTTGATGCGAGCACCGGCGAGAAAATTTGGCATATTGATTTAAGCAATGTTGATAATAAACGTGGTTTTTTCGATGAAAAACATCCTGCTTTGATTAGTGGTGGTGCTGTTGCCGGCATCAATAAAGTATTTTTTGGTAGTGAAAATGGCGAAGTTATTGCACTTGATGCTGAAAGTGGCAAGTTGTCTTGGCAAGGAAAAGTTAAAGGCGAAGTGATTGCAGCCCCAGCGCTTGATTCAGGTAAGTTAGTTGTTAATACTGCGTCCGGTGTCATGAAGGCATTTAATGCCTCAAATGGTCAGGATGAATGGCAAATTGAACAAGATGTTCCGCCATTATCGTTACGTGGTATTAGTGCGCCAGTAATCGCTGGTGGCGGTGTTATTGTCGGCTCTGCTGATGGATCTTTATCGGTTTATTTGCTTGAACAAGGTCGTCAAGGCTGGACGGTTGATATCGGTGAAGCTTCAGGTTCAACAGAATTAGAACGAGTCATTGATGTAGATTCAACGCCGTTGATTTACGGCGATAGCATTTATACTGTTTCTTCGCGCGGTAACCTAAGTGCGATAGAGTTACGTTCTGGCCGTGTTTTATGGCAGCGTCAATACTCGTCATATCGCGAGATTGCTATTAGTGGCAACACCTTATTTTTAACTGATGTTAAAGGTCATGTTTATGCTATTGAACGTAATAATGGCTTAGAGCTGTGGAGTCAACTATTATTGACTAACCGCGGTGTAACAGGGCCTGTTGCTATTGGTAACTATGTCGTTGTTGGTGACTTTGAAGGTTATCTGCATTGGTTAGATCAAACAACAGGTGAAATTGTTGCGCGTCATCACGTTGATGGTAGTGGTATTCATACAACGCCAACCGTTACCGATGGCATTTTATATAGCCAATCGCGTGACGGTGACTTAGAAGCGATTACTATTCCAGAATAAATTTTTTGGCTAACCGTTAATGATTAATGGTTGATTGAATATTTAGACTAAAATTATAAACGGCTCCAGCGCGAAAAGCACTGGAGCCGTTGTTTATTAATAAAACTGATATAATTGTATAAGTTATATTGAGTTTAAAGAGAAATTTGAGGTGAACATGCTTCCTGTAGTAGCACTTGTTGGGCGACCTAATGTCGGTAAGTCAACATTATTTAATCGACTAACGCGCAGTCGCGATGCTTTAGTTGCCGACTATCCAGGCTTAACTCGTGATCGCCAATACGGTAAAGCGGAAGTTGAAGAACACCCATTTATTGTCATCGATACCGGTGGTATTGAGGGGGATGAAAAAGGCATCGATGCTTTGATGGCTGAACAATCATTAATTGCTATTGATGAAGCGGATGCCGTGCTATTTATGGTTGATGCCAGAGCAGGTTTAACCTCAGCTGATCAGGGTATTGCTACTCACTTACGCAAACAAGATAAAAAAGTATTCTTGGTGGCTAACAAAGTCGATGGTATCGATGCTGATTCAGCCGTTGCTGATTTTTACTCGCTTGGTTTAGGTGACGCAGTACACCAAATTGCAGCTGCACATGGCCGTGGTGTTACTCAGCTATTAACCTTAGCACTTACCCCTCATATTGAAGAGCTTGGTAAACCTAAAGCTGGTGAAAATGAAGAGTTTGATGGCGACTATGAAGTTGATAGTGGCTTATCAGATGAAGAGAATATTGCTCAAGCGCCACAAGAAACTGATACCATTAAGTTAGCCATTATTGGCAAGCCTAATGTTGGCAAGTCAACGCTAACTAACCGTATATTGGGCGAAGATCGCGTGGTGGTTTATGATATGCCAGGTACCACTCGTGATAGTGTTTATATTCCTATGGAACACAATGGTAGACCCTATACGCTAATTGATACTGCTGGTATTCGTCGACGTAAAAATGTCACCGATATAGTTGAAAAATTTTCTGTTATTAAAACCTTACGGGCAATCGAAGATGCTAACGTATGTCTACTGATTATTGATGCGCAAGAAGGCATTAGCGATCAAGATTTAAGTCTCTTAGGCTTTATTCTGGAAGCGGGTCGTTCTTTAGTGCTTGCGGTTAATAAGTGGGATGGCTTGGATGACCATGTAAAAGATCGCATTAAGTCTGAACTTGACCGTCGTTTAGGTTTTATCGACTTCGCGCGCATTCATTTTATTTCAGCATTACACGGTACTGGCGTTGGTCATTTATATGAATCAGTTGAAGAAGCCTTTATTTCTGCAACTAAGCGTATTTCAACGTCAATGGTCACTAAAATACTTGATATGGCGGTGTTTGATCATCAACCGCCTATGCATCAAGGGCGCAGAATTAAGTTAAAATATGCGCATGCCGGTGGTTATAATCCGCCAATTATAGTTATTCACGGCAATTTAGCGAAAAATTTACCTATTTCTTATAAACGTTACTTGATGAATTATTATCGTAAATCGTTGAAAATTATGGGTACTCCGATAAGAATTGAGTTTAGAGAAACCTCTAACCCCTTTGCCGGTAAGAAGAAACTAAATTACACCGAGCAAAAGAAACTTGCTCGAGCGACTCAAGGTTATAAGAAAGACTAGGGGCTGTTGATCATTGTTTAATCATTCAGTTGAGAGATAAAATCACCTTAATTAAGGTGAAAGTAGTGTAGTTTAGTTATCTAAATTAACTATTTTCAACGTAAAGTAAGCTGATTTTAGCCTCAGCAATTTGGGCAATGACCATTTTTAACGCTAGCAGCATTAGAATTTCACTTATTTGGAACAACCAAATCCCGTTTATTCTGCTTTGCTAACATTAAAAACAACATATGGCTGAAAATATAAATAAAGATCAACAATCCCTTAGCTGCTAAGCGCTTATTTGATGATGAAAAGGCTGATTGTAAAATTAGCCTTTTTTATGGTTAGCGATAGCGATAATAATTCGCTATATTGATTTAATACTCATATTCCGCTACTGTGAAACTGCTAAGCAGTTTATTTTATTATATTATTTTGATTCATTTAGGCTAATCACTTTGGAAATTTATGGCTGAAAATCCGATAAAAGTGGAAACAGTAGGGCGATTAAGTCGCAATTTAGCGCTATTGCATCCTGGGGCAACTGTTACCTTAGATATGTCTACTCCTGCCGGGCAACGTGGTAAATTTCGTTCACAATTTATTGGTTATATGCCAAAAAATTACGTTTTAGTACAATATCCAGATAGTTCAAAGTTGGGGAAATTTTCCCAATATATTGCCCAAGGTATGGGGGTGACAGTACGTGGATTGATTGAAGGTCATGAAGGTGCTGTCGTTGCTTTTGTGTCTAATGTTAAGCAAACCATTCAAATACCATCTCGCATTATTGTCTTGGAATTTCCTCGCGAGGTCAGCCTGCAAAACTTACGCTCTTCAATTCGAATTGAAACTTATATTAAAGCGAAAGTTAAAATTAAAGATGAATACTGGGTCTCGGTAATATCTGATATTTCTGTCTCAGGTTGTCAGTTATTGATCAACAATGGCGAAAAGCTAGCATTAACTGATGATAAGCCAGTGGAAGTTATTATAGAAGACTTTCAAGGCTTGAAAAATCTAAAGTTAGAAGCTGATATTTGTAATAGTAAAATCCAAGCCGATGGCGTTATGCTTGGTGTTAAATTTAGCGATTCAAGTAAAATTGAAGTCACTAAGCTACTACAGCAAGCGGTTATTTCACCTCACTAATTCGATGCTACACGGATAACCTGAGCCTCTATAACGCCATCTGAAATTTCAACTGTAATATTATCTGTAATGGCGATCTCTTTGATACTTTTAATGACTTTTTGCTGTTCATCACGAGTGATACTATAGCCACGTGCAATTGTTGCTAAGGGACTAACAATATGCAATTGCTCGCATTGATGAGCAAAACTTTCCGCTTTCGTTGCTAATAATCGTTGTTGCGCGCCGATGAGCTTGCTTTCAAGCTGAACCGACTTTTGTAAGTTTTGCTTTATTTGATTTAGCGGTGACGCGTTGAGTAACCTGTGCTTAAGGTAGCTAGGTCTATGTTTAAGCTGGTTTAACTCCCGAGCAATCAGCCCATGCATACGTATCGTTAATTCATCTGATTTTTGTTGTTTATTTTGTAACTGCTGTTCAGGGTGCACTTGGCTTAATCTATGGTTTACGCTTGTTAATAAATGCCGTGAACGTTTAAGTTGCTGTTCAACGGCAAGCTGTCCGCGCTTGATTAGTTCGGTAACTTTATTGATACGCTCCTCAATATCAGCCGACACTATTTCCGCTGCTGCAGAGGGTGTTGGTGCTCTAAGGTCAGCAACATAATCTGCAAGGGTGGTATCAATTTCATGACCAACGGCGCTTATCGTCGGCAAGTTTGAGCTGAAAATAGCCCGTGCTACCAGCTCTTCATTAAAGGCCCATAAATCTTCTAGCGAGCCACCGCCGCGGCCTATTAACAATACATCAACTTCATTACGCTGGTTTGCTAGTGTTATTGCTTGAGCTATATCATATTTAGCCTGCTCACCTTGCACGAGCGCAGGGTAAACAATAATATTTAATAGCGGGTTTCTTCTTTTCAATACGGAAATAATGTCTTTTACTGCCGCACCTGTGGGTGACGTGACAATGCCCACCGTTTGAATGAGTTTAGGGATTGCTTGCTTATGGTGCAGCTCAAATAGCCCTTCACCATGCAATTTGTCTTTTAACAACTGATATTGCTGGCGTAACAAACCTTCACCAGCCGATTCCATTTGCTCGATAATGAGCTGGAAATCGCCGCGTGGCTCGTATAAGGAAACTTTAGCTCGAACTAATACTTGTTGGCCGTTTTGTGGCTGAATTCTAACGCGACGATTACTGCCTTTGAACATGGCACAGCGAACTTGCGACTTTTGATCTTTTAGTGATAAATACCAATGTCCAGAGCTTGCGGCAATAAAATTGGAGATTTCTCCACATAACCAAACGGTATTTAACTCACTTTCTAAGATAAAACGTACTTTTTTTGTAAGTTCACTTACCTGTAAAATATGCTGTTGAGCCATAAATGCGTTACTTTTTCGATTGTTAATACGTAATGTTCGCGAAGTTGCACGCTATTATATATTTGTTTCGCTAGTCATCGACAGTTTATTTTTGTTTAATTGCAATTTTAAGTTTACCTTAGCAACGAAAGCGGTTAAAATTCTGCCGCAATATTTCCTCCCTAACCACTCATTTTAGAGAGATGTTGCGATGCTAAGAATTGCTCAAGAAGCGTTAACCTTTGACGATGTTTTACTGGTACCTGCTCATTCTACGGTACTGCCCCATACTGCTGATTTAAAAACCAAATTAACTCGAAAGATCAACCTTAATGTTCCTATGATCTCTGCGTCCATGGACACAGTGACAGAGGCGCGTTTAGCGATCACCTTGGCTCAAGAAGGTGGCTTAGGTTTTATTCATAAAAATATGACCATAGCTGAACAAGCCAAAAATGTTTCGCAAGTTAAGAAATTTGAAAGTGGCATTGTTTCCGACCCTGTAACGGTTAATCCCAGTGCAAGTATTTTAGATACTATGCGTTTAGCAGATGAACTTGGTTTTTCTGGCTTCCCTGTTGTCGATGAAAAAAATAAGTTGGTTGGTATTATTACCGGGCGTGATTTACGCTTTGAAACTGATTTAACTAAGCCTGTTTCAGCATTAATGACCAAAAAAAATAAATTGGTTACGGTTAAAGAAGGCGCGTCACGTGAAGAGATTTTAGGTTTGATGCATGAACACCGCATTGAAAAAATCCTTATGGTCGATGACGTCTTTAAGCTAAAAGGTTTGATCACAGTTAAAGATTATCAAAAGGCCGAAAGTAAACCTAATGCCTGTAAAGATGAATTAGGGCGCTTACGTGTTGGTGCCGCTGTTGGTGTTGGCGCTGGTACGGATGAGCGCATTGATGCTCTGGTTGCTGCTGGCGTTGATGTATTACTCATTGATACCTCTCATGGTCATTCACAAGGTGTTATTGACCGCGTTGCTGAAACGCGTGCTAAATATCCAGATTTACAAATAATTGCCGGTAATGTAGCGACAGGCGCTGGTGCTAAAGCATTAGCAGATGTCGGTGTCGATGCAGTAAAAGTCGGTATCGGCCCTGGTTCAATTTGTACTACCCGTATCGTTACCGGTGTTGGTGTGCCACAACTAACCGCCATTTCAAATGCGGTTGAAGCCTTGAAAGGCACGGGTATTCCGGTTATTGCCGATGGCGGCATTCGTTTTTCTGGTGACATTGCTAAGGCATTAGTGGCTGGCGCGCATTGTGTGATGGTTGGTAGCATGTTTGCTGGTACAGAAGAAGCGCCTGGCGAAGTGGAGCTTTATCAAGGCCGCTACTATAAATCATACCGTGGTATGGGTTCGTTAGGAGCGATGAACCAAAAAGAAGGCTCAAGTGACCGATACTTTCAAAAATCTGATGGTGAAGCTGACAAACTAGTACCTGAAGGCATTGAAGGTCGTGTTGCTTACAAAGGCCCCGTTGCCGCTATTATCCATCAACAAATGGGTGGTTTGCGTTCATCAATGGGCCTAACCGGTTCGGCGACGATTGAAATTATGCGCACTAAGCCAGAGTTTATGAAGATCACTTCTGCAGGTATGGGTGAGTCACATGTACATGACGTTACCATCACTAAAGAAGCGCCTAATTATCGTATGGGCTAGAAGAATATTTTATTACTTGGCTATTTAACGTAATAGCGGCATCAGAAGTGCTCATTGACTAGCGTCAACTCCGCGCTTCTTCTTTGCTCTAACGCTAACTAGCTTTGAAATAAAACATTTTTGTACTTTTGTAGCGTGTAAAAAAATTAAACATTCAAACGCCCTGTACTGGTATTAAGTTCAGGGTGTTGTTATTTATAAACAATACCTTTGTTGGTAAAAAGTAGGAAAACAACCATGAGTAAAGACATTCATGATCACCGAATACTGATATTAGATTTTGGTTCACAATACACTCAACTGATTGCACGTCGTGTGCGTGAAATTGGCGTTTACTGTGAGCTTTGGGCTTGGGACGTAACACAAGAACAAATTGAAGGTTTTAACCCGACAGGTATTATTTTAGCTGGCGGTCCAGAGTCAGTCACTGAACATGATTCACCACGTGCGCCTGAATATGTTTTTAATGCCGGTGTACCAGTATTAGGCATATGCTACGGCATGCAAACGATGGCTGAGCAATTGGGCGGCGGTGTGCAAGGCTCAGAGCATAAAGAGTTTGGTTATGCTGCCGTTGAAGTTATTGCCAAATCAGCACTCTTTAACGCTATTGAAGACAATATTAGCCAAAACGGTAATGCTTTATTAGATGTTTGGATGAGTCATGGCGATAAAGTGTCAGCTATCCCTGAAGGTTTTGTGACCCTTGCTCAAACACCGAGCTGTCAATATGCTGCTATGGCGCATGAAGAAAAGCAATTTTACGGTGTGCAATTCCATCCAGAAGTAACGCACACTAAGCAAGGTTTGCGAATTCTAGAGCATTTTGTGGTAGATATTTGTCAATGTGAAAAGCTTTGGACGCCTGCGTCAATTATTGAAGACGCAATTGAAAAAATGAAAGTACAAGTTGGCGATGATGAAGTGGTACTTGGCTTGTCAGGTGGTGTTGATTCATCTGTGGTTGCTATGCTTTTGCATCGTGCGATTGGCGATAAGTTAACCTGTGTTTTTGTTGATAACGGTTTATTGCGTTTAAACGAAGGTCAACAAGTGATGGATATGTTTGGCGACCATTTTGGTTTGAACATTATTCATGTTAATGCAGAAAATCGTTTCTTAGACCGTTTAGCTGATGAAAATGATCCTGAGAAAAAGCGTAAAATTATCGGTAATGTTTTTGTTGAAATTTTTGATGAGGAAGCCAGTAAACTCAGTAATGCAAAATGGTTAGCGCAAGGTACTATTTACCCGGACGTTATAGAATCAGCAGCATCTGCAACAGGTAAGGCGCATGTTATTAAGTCGCACCATAATGTTGGTGGCTTACCAGAGCATATGAAACTTGGTTTAGTTGAGCCATTACGTGAATTATTTAAAGATGAAGTACGTAAAATTGGTTTAGAGCTAGGTTTACCATACGACATGCTTTACCGTCATCCATTTCCTGGTCCAGGCTTAGGCGTACGAATACTTGGTGAAGTGAAAAAAGAATACGCTGACTTGTTGCGTCGTGCTGATCATATTTTCATTGAAGAATTACATAAACACGACTTGTACAAAAAAGTTAGCCAAGCATTTACTGTGTTTTTACCCGTACGTTCTGTTGGCGTGATGGGTGATGCGCGTAAATATGACTGGGTAGTTTCACTACGTTGTGTTGAAACTATTGATTTTATGACCGCACGTTGGTCACATTTACCGTATGATTTCTTAGGGTTAGTGTCGAACCGAATTATTAATGAAATTGATGGTATATCTCGTGTTGTTTACGATATTTCAGGTAAGCCGCCAGCGACTATCGAGTGGGAATAATTTTCCATTAAACGGTTGTAATACTTAACTTCAGCTTTGGCAGCAGCTATCCATAAACTAGGTGCTATGCTCTAGCCTTGAACTTGAGTGTTTACCAACGTTTAGCGTTTAGTTATTGTTTAATAAATATAATAAAACCTCAATGTTGCAAAACCTTGGGGTTTTCTTTTAAAACGAAGATGAAATCATGACCATCGAAAGATTAGAAACCAAAGCACGAATGAGCCGTATTGTGAAACACAATGGTACTGTGTATTTATGTGGCCAAGTGTGTGCGGATGCGAGCAAAGGCATTGGTGAGCAAACCCAAACCATGCTAGATAAGGTTGAAGCGTTATTGTTAGAGGCGGGCAGCTCAAAGAGACATATGTTATCAGCAACCATATATTTAAAATCTATGGCTGACTTTGCTGAGATGAATATTGTTTGGGACGCATGGGTTCCTGCGGGGTTTGCCCCTGCACGTGCCTGTGTGCAAGCCGCAATGGCAAGAGATGTACTACTTGTTGAAATAAGTGTTGTTGCGGCGCTAGTGCAATAAACTGATTATAAATACCTTAAGAACAGGACGAATATGCTTAAGTTACAACAATCATTAAAAAATACTTTTGGTTTTGATAAATTTAGAGCAGGACAAGAACAAACCGTTACTCAGTTACTTAATGGTGACTCTTCATTAGCAATATTTCCGACCGGCGCAGGTAAATCCTTATGTTATCAATTAGCGGCAATAAATCTACCACATTTAACTTTAGTTGTTTCTCCATTGCTTGCGTTGATGAAAGATCAGTTGGTATTTTTACATAGCAAAGGTATCCCAGCAGCTAGCATTGATTCAACATTGTCATTTGAGCAAAGCCAGCAAATTACTCGAGATGTTCGCTCGGGGCAAATTAAGATTTTAATGGTGTCAGTTGAACGCTTTAAAAACGAACGATTCCGTCAGTTTATTGAATCAATAGCTATCTCAATGCTGGTGGTAGACGAAGCGCATTGTATTTCTGAATGGGGCCATAATTTTCGGCCTGATTATCTTAAGCTCCCACGTTATCGCCAAGAGCTAAATATCCCTTTAGTGCTGCTATTAACGGCAACCGCGACGAAAGAAGTTAAGCAAGATATGGCTAATAAATTTGCGATATCTGAGCAGCACATTGTTCAAACGGGCTTTTATCGCAATAACCTCGATCTATCGGTTTTACCTGTCGATGAAAATCAAAAAAATCAAAGCTTACTTAATGTTATACGCCACCATGACGGTAGCGGTATTGTTTATGTTACCTTGCAGCACAGTGCGGAAAAGGTGGCTGATTTTCTACAGCAGCAAGGATTGCAAGCACAGGCGTATCATGCAGGGTTTAAAGACGATGTTAGGCAGCAAGTTCAGCAAGACTTTATGCAAGGTAAAACACGTATTGTGGTGGCAACGATTGCTTTTGGTATGGGCATCGACAAAGCTGATATTCGTTTTGTTATCCATTACGATTTGCCGAAATCAATCGAGAACTATAGCCAAGAAATTGGTCGTGCTGGTAGAGATAACAAAAATTCAGCCTGTTTTACTTTGGCGAACCTTGATGGCTTACATACGGTGGAGAACTTTGTTTATGCGGATACTCCTGAACGTTCCAGTATTGCTTATGTTTTACAGAATATTCGTAACGAAATGCAAAATGGTCAATGGGAATTACAAGTACTTAGCTTATCAAATGCCAGTAATATTAAGCAGCTACCGTTAAAAACATTATTAGTTCAATTAGAATTGCTCGGTGTGATTGATGCTAAATTTAGTTATTTTGCAGATTTTAAATTCAAGTTTGTCACCCCTAAAGAGCAAATCATTAGTAGTTTTAATGCCGACAGAGCAGAATTTTTAGCGCAACTGTTCAGCTGTGCAAAAATGAAAAAAATCTGGGGGGAACCTGACTTTGAGTTGATGCATAATCGCTATAATGCGCCAAGAAAAAGAATTGTTTCAGCATTTGAGTATTTAGCTGATCAGCAGCATATTGTTTTGGAAACGAAAAAAGCCACAGAAGTCTATAGTATTAATAGCACGGCTTTAGATAGTCATGACTTAGTTGAACGACTTTATCACTACTTTGTAGAAAAAGAACAGTCAGAAATTAAACGTATTAGTCGCTTAATCGAATTTTTTCAAAGTGATCGTTGTTTAACCAAACAGTTGTCAGAATACTTTGATGATAAGTTAGCGCCTGATAACTGCGGGCATTGTTCCGTTTGTCGTGGCCAGATCGCTGTATTACCTTATTCAAACAATCAGCAAAGTGTTAGCGCCGACATTATTGCAATGGCAATTACGCAATTACAACAGCATTTCTCAACATTAAAAAAACCTAACACAGAATTACCTGAAGCCTTGTCTCTTGAGACTATTTGTCGGTTTTTGTCTGGTATGAGTGTGCCACTATTTACCCGTGCAAAAGTGCGAAAATTGAGTTACTTTGGTGTCTGTCAGGATATGCGTTACAGTGACATTAAAGCACAGGCAATGAATTGCTTAGCGTAAAGAATGACGATCAAGGCATTAGTGCATCCGTGCACGTCGACGAAGGGTCAATTATTTTGTTCCTGACAATAATTTAGTACCTACATCCATGTAGGTAATGTCATGATGACACGGAATGACGATGCTTAAGATGAGTGCTACAGACTTAAGACTGTTTTAGGTTAGTGGCTATGTCCACATCCACCTTCACCGTGCACATGGCCATGAGCTAACTCTTCTTCTGTGGCATCACGCACTTCTAAGATTTCGACGTCAAATTTTAAGTCGATACCTGCCAGTGGATGGTTGCCATCAACCGTAATTTCATCTTCGGTCGCTTCAATAACGATAACGGTCTGTTCGCCGTCGTCGGTCGTTGCGCGTAGTTGGCTACCCACTTCTAAATCTTCAATACCGGCAAACATCTCTTTAGGTACCGTTTGTACAAAGCCATCTTCACGTTGTCCGTAAGCATTTTCTGCACTAACTTCAACTTCGAATTTTTCTCCGGCTTGACGATCGATTAAAGCTTCTTCTAAACCAGGAATAAGGTAGTTTGAACCTTGAATTACTGATAAAGGGCTATGGTCGTATGAGCTATCAATTAACGTGTCATCGCTATCCGATACTGCGTAATGCAGTACAACAACTTTATTGTCGGTTATTTTCATATTATGTCCTATTCAATGTCTGTGTTTAATTTATAAGGTAAAGGTAGTATGGCTAAAGTAGAGAGTTGAGATTTAATTCGTAGCTCAGTGCTATCATCTATATCGTTTGCTAAAACGCCTTGAATATAGCTTTGCATATTGCTGGCTTGATAAGCCGCGAGTACGTCACCAGCTTTGCGCCAGTTTTCACCTAACTTCTTCTCAATAATATCGCCAGCTACGACATTCATATCTTTGCCAGTAAAGGCGAAAAGCGCGCGTTTGTTTTTACCTAAATACTGCATGCGAGCAACGGTTTCTTGCCCTAAGTAACAACCTTTAGTAAAGCTAATGCCATGGATCGCTTGTAGGTTGAGCATTTGGGGTACATATTCTGCAACATATTGTGGCGAAAGCACTGGAAAACCTTCGGTAATTTCGAGTAAATTCCATACCGCTTCGTTATAGGTTGGCACGTTTAATTTTGCAGAAATTGCTGCTATGGCGTCAGTACTATCAATAATAAGGTAACGGCTAACTTTTCCTGCAATATAAACTAGCGTCGTGTTATTAACTTGCACAACCGGTGATAGCGTGTCAGGTATTTGTTGAAAAAGCTCAGCCATTTTTATCGAGGCGTTTTCACCGGCAACCGCAAGGTAGGCATTTTCATTATCTTGTGCTATTTCAACTTTAGCGAATACACCAAATTTTTTTAATTCAGCCAATGATTGCTCAATTGAACTGTTTGGCTGTAGTAATAAAAACTTGCCTTGACGTTCGAGCAAACGAAAAGCGGAAAATACTTTACCTTTCGCATTACAGTGCGCACCATTTAACAGTTTTTCTTCTGCCAAGCTCCCTACATCGCAAGTTACCTGACCTTGTAAGTATTTTATTTGTTCTTCACCTGAAAGGGTGATCGCCGCTATATTATCAAGATTAATTGCAAATACTGCGGGTAATTCGCTATAACTAGGTAAATTATTATTCATAATGTTGGACATCCGGCAATATTGCTAAAAAAGACTATTACCAACATAAATGAGGACATATATTCAAATTACAAGAAAATATCTGGTTTTTTCTGCTACGTTACTAAGTGAGCGTTTATTAATTTTATGATCAATTCGTGGCTATTTTTACTGCTGATTTGTTAGAATACAGTGAGATTTTACTAAATTAGAGTGATGTATGACATTGACAGATAATAAACCTCGACTTCGCTGGGCTTGTCGACGTGGAATGCTAGAATTAGATGTGCTCTTTATGCCATTTGTTGAAGAGGCATATGATGACTTATCTATTGAAAATAAAGTTATTTTTGAACGTTTGTTAGAATGTCAAGATCCAGAGTTATTCGCATGGTTTATGGGGCATGAAGCTTGTGAAGATAAAGACCTTAACGCCATGGTGCAGTTTATATTACAGCGAGTTAAAGTATAATATTAACCTATCGCCTTCTCAGCATAGGGCGATATTTAACTTACTATTCTATTTTGGCTTTACATACCTTTGTTTAAGTATTTTTATCGGCTTTAAACTTTGGCTTGGTCTCGCTATTGTTTTTTTGCTCTGCGGGGGGATTTTTTTATACCGCAAAGCTGGGGTAACATTATCAAGGCAATATTTGCGGATAGTGACATCGCATAAGCACACATCTGTAAAAAGCTTTGTGCTATCTCAGACCGGAGAGTGCCAGTTTATTGCTCAACAAAGGCTGCAATTATCAGCGAACTCCCACCTTAATTTGTGGGGTTATTGGTTGATTTTTAAACCAAACGATACCAAGTTATCCAAATTCTTTATTTTCAAAGATAGCCTGTCGAGTCAAGATCAAGCGCGTTTGGCTCGAACAATAATGCGCGTCAAAAACCTTAAGGGCTAAGAATGGTGATTTTTGCCTCAGTCAGTAAATCAGGGTAATCAAGGGTATAATGCAAACCTCGACTCTCTTTACGATCTAAGGCTGAGCGAATAATCAATTCTGCAACTTGCACCAAGTTTCTTAATTCTAATAGGTTATTGCTGACTCTAAAATTACAATAATATTCGTCGATTTCACTTTGTAATAACTCGACGCGATGCAAGGCTCTTTCTAAGCGTTTTGTTGTTCTGACAATACCGACAAAATCCCACATAAATAATCGTAGCTCATGCCAATTATGCTGAATAACCACTTCTTCATCAGAATCAGTGACTCTGCTCTCATCCCATAATGGTAGCTCAATACAAGCTTTTTTCGTTGCTAGGCTTTTTTCTATATCAATGGCTGCCGCTCTCGCGTACACCAGACATTCAAGCAACGAGTTACTTGCCATGCGATTAGCACCGTGTAGTCCTGTATAGGCAACTTCGCCAATAGCATATAAATTATCAATATCGGTTTTGCCTTGTTGATTAATCATCACACCACCACAAGTATAGTGGGCGGCCGGTACTACCGGCATAGGCTGTTTGGTAATGTCGATGCCAAGGGCTAAGGTTCTTTCGTAGATGGTAGGGAAGTGCTGCTTAATAAAGTCACTTGATTTATGGCTGATATCTAAATACATACAATCAGCACCTAAGCGTTTCATTTCGAAATCGATGGCGCGTGCAACAATATCACGAGGTGCTAGCTCAGCGCGTTCATCAAAGCTCGGCATAAAGCGGCTACCGTCAGGCCGACGCAATATAGCGCCTTCACCTCGCAACGCTTCAGTCAATAAAAAGGTTCCTGCATCAGGGTGAAATAAGCATGTTGGATGGAATTGATTGAATTCCATATTGGCAACACGGCATCCGGCACGCCATGCCATTGCAATACCGTCACCACTAGCCACATCAGGATTTGAGGTGTATTGGTAAACCTTACTTGCGCCGCCGGTCGCTAAAATTATTTTTTGTGCATAAATACTTTCAACGTGCTCGTCATTTCGGTTCCAGACATAAGCGCCAATGCATTCTCGTTTGGTGCTGTTTTGTTTTTCCCGATAAACCAGATCAATAGCATTGTAGCGTTCAAAGATACGAATACGATTGTGATTTTCTACTTGTGATACTAAGGTTGTTTGAATAGCTTGGCCGGTGGCATCGGCAGAATGAAGAATTCTGCGATGACTATGGCCGCCTTCGCGCGTCAAGTGATAGCGAATATCGCCATTTTCTGCCGGCAAATCTTGATCAAAATCTACGCCTTTATCAATTAACCATTCTAAACAGTTTTTGGCGTTTTCAGCTGTGTATTGTACCGCGGTTTCGTCGCATAACCCCGCACCTGCGATTAGGGTATCGGCAACATGCGATGCAACACTATCATTTTCATCGAATACCGCTGCAATACCACCTTGTGCGTAAAATGTTGAGCCATCGTTAATCTGGCCTTTACTGAGAATAATAACGTCAGCATTTTTAGCTAAATGTAAAGCAAGCGATAACCCTGCTGCGCCACTGCCGATAATTAAAACGTCACAATTGTGTTGTTGATTCATATATTCTTGAAATTGAGGTACAATAATTGATAAGGCAATATTAACTTTTATTGCCGTTCCATAACAGCATAAAACTATTTTTATAAATAAATTTTAATTTTTTTCAATATTTATCGAACTTTTTAACACAAGGCTAGTCCTACTTGTTGCGTTTGCTATGAGCCAGATGTAAACCAGATGTAGATAAGTTAAATAATGGTGAGTAGGAGATAGGGCTCAGATGAGCGAACAGAACGTTGACCAAAAGTTGGTTGAGCGGGTACAACGTGGTGATAAAAACGCATTTAACCTGCTGGTAATTAAATACCAACATAAAGTAGCAAACTTGGTGTCACGCTATGTAAAAAACCATAGTGACGTACCTGACATAGTTCAAGAAGCATTTATTAAAGCTTATCGAGCTTTGCCTAATTTTAGAGGTGATAGTGCTTTTTATACTTGGTTGTACCGCATAGCTGTTAATTGTGCGAAAAACCATTTAGTTGCTGGAGGGCGTAAGCCGCCCGGTTCAGATATAGAAGTTGAAGATGCAGAGATGTACGACTCTGGTGATGCACTGAGAGAAAATGCGTCGCCAGAAAAGTTATTGCTGACTAATGAAATTAAAAATGTCGTGTTTAAGACCATAGAACAATTGCCGGAAGATTTGCGAACTGCAATCAACCTGCGGGAGTTAGAAGGCTTAAGTTACGAAGAAATTGCAACGGTTATGGATTGTCCTGTTGGGACAGTACGTTCGAGAATATTCAGGGCACGTGATGCCGTGGATAAGAAAATTAGACCATTGCTACAGCAATAATAAATAGAGTATTGTTTAATGAAAATTAATTTATTGAACATTCGTAATTTATAAAATGTTAGTTTTTAAAGGTGCCATTATGAGTGAAAATAAGTCTGAGACAGTGTCGTCGGTCGTTGATAATTATCAAGCCAATGATGAATCATTTGAGGAATTACTCAATGACGCTCATTTGTCAGCAACGTGGGAACGTTACCATTTAATGGGTGATGTTATGCGCGGTGAAACCTCCGATGTGATCAATCTTGATCTATCGGCACAAATAGCTTCAGCTATTGCCAAAGAAACCACGATTTTAGCGCCGCGTCAGAGTAATAACTTTGTCGGGAAAGTAAAAGCTAAAGTGGTACAATTTGCTAAACCGTTTGGTCAAATGGCTATTGCAGCATCTGCAGCTGGCCTTATGGTAATGGGTGTGCAACAAAATACCGCTGATAGCAACGATATATTGCCGGCTAGTCAGGTTGTTAAAACTATGCCATTTGGTGGCATTGCAGAACCGGTAAGTTTAAACTTTGAGCAAACTAGCCGTACCAATGAAAAACAAGCATTTATTGAACAACAACGCCGTTTTCAAGCACTATTATCAGATCATCAACAACAAATTAAGTTAAGCTCAGTTGATGTTAATAACACGGCTCCACAAGATAAGGCTGAAGAACCAGCTAAATGAAATTAATATCTCGTCTGTTGCTATTGGTTACCATTAGCACATCAGTAGCAGCTACTGAAAATGAACAAGCTGAACCTTGGCTTGAGCGCCTAGCACAATCCTTGCAAACACTTAATTTTAGCACTTCTTTTGTTGTCGTTAAAAACAATCAGGCGGAACCTTATCATTGGTTCCATGGTGTTGATGAAAGTGGTAATGAGTTAGAAATTCTTTCTTTGTTAAATGGCCCACGTAGGGATATTTTACGCAAAAAAAATATTGTTAGCTATATCGAGCCTGAGCTACCACCCTATTCGGTGACATCACAACAAATATCTGGGCCTATCCCAGCTATTTTACGTGGTGATGCGAGTAAACTTGCCCAAACATATGAATTTATTTCAGTGGGGCGTAGCCGTGTATTGGGACGTCCTGCACAATTAATTCGTATTGTTTCTAAAGATCCGTACCGTTATGGTCATTGGTTATGGTTAGATCAAAAAACCGGTATGTTATTAAAGCTTGCCTTAGTTAATCGTACAGGGCAATTACTTGAGCAAATACAGTTTACCCATTTAGATATAACTGATGGTTTGGGTGAGAGTCTTGAGCAATTACAGCAGACAACATTACCAAAAACGATTGAAATACCAGAAGGTTACCAAGAGCAAACATTACAATGGCAAGTTAAATGGTTACCTGCAGGCTTTAAACGTATAAATGCTAATCGTCATCGTATCTCTGCGACAAAAAAGCCTGTTGAATTTATGCTTTTCAATGACGGCTTAGTTGATGTTTCAGTGTATGTAAACCCAAGTGATGATGCTCAACGTGCGACGGATTATGTGATGGATGGCGCGACTGTTGTGTTGAACCAAGTTATTAATGGTTTTGAAGTGAGTGTCGTAGGTAAAATACCAGCGAAAACCGCTAAAACTATTGCTGACTCTGTTGTCTTAACAAAAAAAGCTGCGCCATGATAGAAGAGCAAGCAACAGTTACCTTTATTGATGACGACAATGTTACGGTCACCAGTGACATAAAGTCAGCATGTGGTGGCTGTCAGCAAATCGATAATTGTGGCAGCGGTCAGGTGGCCAAAGCATTTCCTCAGAAAAAACTTTCGTTAACGTTAAAATCACCATTAGCGTTAGAGCTGGGCGATAAAGTTGTTTTAGGGTTGAATGAAAGCGCACTTTTACAATCAGCCTGGCAGGTTTACTTATGGCCGCTTTTAGGTTTGATAATGGCTTCATGGCTCGGTCAATGGCTTGTTATCAATGACATGCTAGGTCATGAAGTTTTTGCCATTGTCTTCGGTTTAACAGGTGGATTTTGTGGCTTTTCTTTAGCAAAAAGACAGCAAATTAAAAGTGCTACCTGTGCAAAACTGGCCCCCAAAATTTTACGTCGTGAAAACCAAAACATCGCGATTGTAGAAATCACTGATTGAATCGCAACAAAAGATAGCCCCAGCGCGCTAAATTAGCTAAAATCTCGCCATTATTGAATTAACTACAAGCTTATTTGACTTCTCATTTATGAAACATATTCGAAATTTTTCTATTATCGCCCATATTGATCACGGTAAATCAACATTATCAGATCGCCTAATCCAACACTGTGGTGGTCTACAAGAACGTGAAATGGAAGCCCAAGTACTTGATTCTATGGATATTGAGCGCGAACGTGGCATTACCATTAAAGCGCAAAGTGTTACTTTAGACTATAGAGCGAAAGACGGTGAAGTTTATCAATTGAACTTTATCGATACACCCGGCCACGTCGATTTTTCGTATGAAGTTTCTCGTTCATTAGCATCATGTGAAGGAGCATTACTGGTTGTTGACGCAGGACAAGGTGTTGAGGCGCAAACTGTAGCCAACTGTTACACCGCACTTGACATGGAATTAGAAGTTATTCCAATTCTCAATAAAATTGATTTACCCCAAGCAGACCCTGAACGTGTTAGTGAAGAAATTGAAAACATTATCGGTATTGATGCTACCGACGCTGTTCAGTGTTCAGCTAAAACCGGTATCGGTATTGAAGATGTATTAGAAACTATTGTTGCGAACATACCGGCTCCAGAAGGTGATCCTGATGCGCCACTACAAGCGCTGATCATTGATTCATGGTTCGATAATTACCAAGGCGTAGTATCATTGGTTCGTATCATGAATGGCCAAGTGAAAAAAGGCGATAAAATGGTGGTTATGTCGACAGGGCAAAACCATATTATCGACAAGGTTGGTATTTTTACACCTAAGCAAACGGATACCGGTGTATTAAAAGCGGGTGAAGTTGGTTTTATTATTGCGGGTATTAAAGAAATTCATGGTGCACCTGTTGGCGATACCATTACTATTCTTAAGAAAGAAGCTGAGCAAGCCCTTCCTGGCTTTAAACGAGTTCAACCGCAAGTCTACGCGGGTATCTTCCCAATAAGCTCAGATGATTATGAGAACTTTCGTGACGCCTTGAATAAATTAAGTTTAAATGACGCCTCTTTGTTTTTTGAACCTGAAAACTCATCAGCACTTGGTTTTGGCTTCCGTATCGGTTTCTTGGGCATGTTGCACATGGAGATTGTGCAAGAGCGACTAGCGCGTGAATACGATCTTGATTTGATCACAACAGCACCAACGGTAAATTATGAAATAGCTTGCACTAACGGTGACGTTTTATCGATTGATAACCCAAGTGATTTACCGGCAATTAACAATATTGACGAAATTCGCGAACCAATTGTGCAAGCGAATATTTTAGTGCCTCAAGAGCACTTAGGTAACGTTATTACTTTATGTATTGAAAAACGTGGCGTACAAAAAGATATTATTTATCACGGCAATCAAGTCGCAGTAACGTATGAATTACCGATGGCTGAAGTGGTGATGGACTTCTTTGATAAATTAAAGTCAACCAGTCGTGGCTATGCATCGCTTGATTATCACTTTGTGCGATTTGAAGCAGCAGACATGGTTCGTGTTGATGTCATGATCAACGGTGATCGTGTTGATGCGTTAGCGATGATCACGCATCGAGCGAATTCAGTGCCACGCGGTCGTATGTTAGTTGAGAAGTTAAAAGAGTTAATTCATCGTCAGATGTTTGATATTGCTATTCAAGCGGCCATTGGTAATAACGTTATTGCCCGTACTACCGTCAAACAACTACGTAAAAACGTAACGGCAAAATGTTACGGTGGTGATATTTCTCGTAAGAAAAAGCTACTGCAAAAACAGAAAGACGGTAAAAAGCGTATGAAGCAAGTCGGTAATGTCGAAGTGCCGCAAGAAGCGTTTTTAGCTGTACTTAAATTAGATAATTAATTTAGTTAACTCATTTTACTCATTAACTAAATATCAGATAGGAATAATATGGCAGTTTACTTTTCAATATTTTTAGTCATAGTGACGGTAATTACCGGCATTGTATGGCTAGCGGATAAATTTTATTTAGCGCCACAGCGACAGCTTAAAGTGGTTGATGCACAAACTCAGTGTGCAACGCCTTTAAGTGATGAAGTTACGGCTAAGTTGGCTGAACCGTCGGCATTAGTCGATACCTCAGTGCAAATTTTTCCGGTAATAGCTTTTGTTTTAATACTACGCTCTTTTATCTACGAGCCTTTTCAAATACCGTCAGGCTCTATGATGCCTACGTTACTTGATGGTGACTTTATTTTAGTTAATAAATTCAACTATGGTTTACGTGATCCAGTAGTACGTAATAAGTTTATTGAAATCGGTTTGCCTGAACGTGGCGATGTTGTGGTATTTAAATATCCTCGCGAGCCACAGATTGATTACATCAAGCGTGTGGTAGGCTTGCCAGGTGATAGAGTAATATATAAAAATAAAATTTTATATATTAAACCTGCGTGCATTGCATCTGATGAAAAATGTCCGGGTTTCGAGCAGATAAAACAAACATTTAACAATAAAACCGACTATATTGATGAAGGTATGCCGTTAACTCGTTACACCTCTACAATGGGTGAAAAAACCCATGATTTACTGGTTAACGATCAAATCTCACCTCGCACCCAGCACTATTTTAAACAAGCGGGCACACAAGACAACGAGTTTGTTGTTCCGAAAGGCCAATACTTTGTGATGGGCGATAATCGTGACAATAGCTTAGACGGTCGTTTTTGGGGGTTTGTTCCGGAAGAAAACTTAGTGGGTGAAGCCGTTGCTATTTGGATGAGTTTTGATTTCGAACGAACGTCAGACAGCCTTTTACCTCGCTGGATACCAACAGGTGTACGTCTTTCTAGAATTGGTGGAATTGAATAACTGTGTTACACACTCCAGCAGCCATTGCGCGACTAACAAAAAAAATTGGCTATAGTTTCAAAGAGCCTACATTATTATTACAAGCGTTAACGCATAGAAGTGCGAAGGGGGCTCATAATGAGCGCCTAGAGTTTTTAGGTGATTCGATCTTAGGTTTTGTTATTGCAGAGTCTTTGTATCAAAAATTTCCCAAGCAGGCCGAAGGTGATTTAACTCGCATGCGCTCTAGCCTCGTTAAAGGTGTGACGCTAGCAGAAGTTGGCCGCGACTTCGATCTAGGCCAATATTTGATTTTGGGACCTGGTGAATTAAAAAGTGGCGGACATCGACGAGACTCTATTCTTGAAGATGCCATTGAAGCGATAATCGGCGCAGTATACTTAGATTCTGATTTGCCAACCTGTCAGGCGCTAATATTAACCTGGTTTGAAAAACGCTTAGCGAATATTAAGCCAGGAAACGAACAAAAAGACCCAAAAACACGCTTACAAGAATACTTGCAAGGGCGAAAAATACCTTTGCCTCTATATGAAGTAATTAATACCACAGGGCAATCACACAATCAGCAATTCACTGTACGCTGCACAACAAGCGTACTTGAGAAAGAAGTGATTACTAAAGGCAGTAGCCGACGTAAAGCTGAGCAATCAGCCGCTTTGCAGGTTTTAGCATTAATCGAGCAAGCTAAGTAGCTTGTTCGACATTTAAGTTGATAATTAAATCATGACAACAGAACAAAAGCACTGCGGCCTAATCGCCATCGTTGGCCGTCCAAATGTTGGTAAATCAACATTATTGAACAGTTTGCTTGGTCAGAAAGTGAGCATTACCTCACGTAAGCCGCAAACTACGCGTCATCGCATCTTGGGAATTTTAACTGAAGGTAGTAATCAAGCTGTTCTTGTTGATACCCCAGGCCTACATTCAGAAGAAAAACGAGCAATTAATCGCTTAATGAATCGTGCCGCGAGT
Organism: uncultured Colwellia sp.; assembly: GCA_913061475.1. Classification (GTDB taxonomy): domain Bacteria; phylum Pseudomonadota; class Gammaproteobacteria; order Enterobacterales; family Alteromonadaceae; genus Cognaticolwellia. Next base: position 138,045 of record CAJXUN010000002.1, read on the forward strand.
AGTACCTTGGCAGAAGTCGAAACCATCGTGTTTTTGGTTGAAGGTACGCTTTGGACAAGTGATGATGAGATGGTACTGACTAAAATAAAAAACAGCGGTGCGCCTTGTGTGTTAGTGGTTAATAAAATCGACAATATACAAGACAGAGATAGCTTATTACCACATCTGCAAAAGCTTGGTGCTATGCACGACTTTGCTGATATTGTGCCAATTTCAGCCAGTAAAGGCGAAAATGTAAATACCATCAAAAATATTTGCTTTAACGCATTACCTGAAGGCGATTTTTGGTTTCCTGAAGATTATATTACCGATCGCTCTAGCCGCTTCATGGCATCAGAAATTGTGCGTGAAAAACTCATTCGTTTTACCGGTGATGAATTACCGTATTCAACAACGGTTGAAATTGAACAATTTAAGATTGACGAGAAAGGTATATTGCACATTAACGCTTTGGTGCTCGTGGAAAGAAATAGCCAAAAGCGTATGGTTATTGGCAATAAGGGTGAAAAATTAAAGGTTATCGGCCAAGAAGCGCGTCGTGATATGGAAAATCTATTTGAGCGTAAAGTCTTTTTAGAAACCTGGGTTAAAGTTAAATCAGGTTGGGCTGATGATGAAAGAGCATTAAGAAGTTTAGGATACGGTGATGATTACTCAGGCTAATTGCCAGTAAATTGACTTCTTACTGAATTGTTAATTGATGTATTTTTACTTGATATCCTTGATATCCTTGATATAAATGGGAATGTAAATGCAAGAGAATACGCAGTCAGCTTTTGTGCTTCATAGCCGCCCCTATCGAGAGAATCAACTTTTGGTTGATTTATTGACCGAGCATGATGGTAAATTGGCTGCGTTAAGTTATGTTGGCCACTCGACTAAATCAAGTCGTAAGGCGTTGCTGCAGCCTTTTCTACCGATTCAGGTAACGCTAAAAGGTCAATTCCAGCTAAAAAACTTAGCGCGAGTAGAACCGATAGGGAAATCATTTCTGTTAAAACAAAACGCGCTGTTCAGTGCTTTTTATATCAATGAGCTATTAGTTAAATTACTGGGTGAAAATATTGCCTGTACTGAGTTGTTCCAGCAATATAGAAATTCTCTTAAAGCGCTAGTTGAAACTAGCAATATTGAAATTTGTTTGCGAGAATTTGAATTAATGTTAATGGAAGAGCTTGGTGTATCCTTTGATTTTTCACTGGTTTTTGAGCATAGCGCAAAAGGCTTTTACTATTTGCCTGATGAAGGATTTATTCCCGCCTACACCAAACTTAAGCAGCCTTGTTATGATCGTTGGCATTTGCAGGCGATTGCCGAGCGCAATTTCTCTGAGCCATCAGTGCTGATGACATTTAAAGCCTTAATGCGGCAAGTTATTAATCATTTACTCGGTGGCGTACCACTAAATAGTCGAAAACTATTTAGTAACAAATCATAGTTTCACTATGCCAAACAGTTGAAGACGTTTATAGTTTATTACCGTAAGTTTACTCGTTAAAACAAAATAAGAGATTGAGTATGAAAGATATTTTATTAGGCGTAAATGTAGATCATATTGCCACACTAAGACAAGCTCGCGGTACCAATTATCCTGATCCCGTTTATGCTGCTTCTGTTGCAGAACATGCGGGCGCTGATGGCATTACCGTACATTTACGTGAAGATCGCCGTCATATTCAAGACCGCGATATTCATGTATTAAAGCAAACCTTGCATACGCGGATGAATTTTGAAATGGCCGTTACCGATGAAATGTTGGATATTGCCTGTGAAGTAAAACCGGTATTTTGTTGTTTAGTGCCAGAAAAACGAGAAGAGCTCACCACCGAAGGTGGATTAGATGTTGCCGGGCAGCAAGAAAAAATTAACGCAGCGGTTGCTCGTTTGGCAGATGCAGGTATACAGACAAGTTTGTTTATTGACGCGGATAAAAAGCAAATTGATGGGGCGCTGCTGAGTAAAGCGACTTATATCGAAATTCATACCGGGCAATATGCAGAAGCAGAAACTGAAGAAGCGCAAAAAGAAGAACTAGCACGTTTAATTGAAGGCATAGAATATGCCCATGGTTTAGGTTTGAAGGTCAACGCAGGACATGGGCTTAATTATTTTAACGTTAAGCCAATCGCGGCCATACCTGAAATTATAGAATTAAATATTGGTCACGCTATTATTGCTCGAGCGGTAATTGATGGCTTAGATAAAGCGATACGTGATATGAAGCGCCTGATGCTAGAAGCGCGTGGTTTAGCGTAAATTATTATATTAAGGATTAAAGTTTGTCAGTTGTTGGTATTGGTACAGATATAGTTGATATTCGGCGCATTGCTAAAATGTCAGATAATGCCCAGCAACGTTTAGCAAAGCGTATATTAACTGCGAATGAATATACGCATTATATCACCTTAAAGCAGCCTGAGCGCTTTCTTGCGAAACGCTGGGCTGGCAAGGAAGCTGCTGCTAAAGCGCTTGGAACTGGCATAGCCGCAGGCGTTTCTTTTCAGCATTTTGATATTGTATCTTTGACGACAGGGCAGCCAACACTTGAGTTGAGTTCAAAAGCGTTAGCTTTAGCTGAAGACTTAGGGGCGAATACTTGGCATATTTCCCTGTCTGATGAAGTTAAATACGCCACGGCCTTTGTCGTATTATCACAGTAACCACTTAGCCCCTAAATGTACGTAAACAACTATGCAGAGTTGTGGTATTCATACACGGAAATAATAAATTTAACGCTAGAAATAATATATGCTCTATACTTAAATTAAGCTGAGTGAAAACTTTACTCAGTAGATTTTGATTTAGGAGTTGATATGCAGTCTCAAAAGCACCCCATCGTTGATAGGCGCCAAGAAGCACCTGAGCAATCGGTATGGTGGTCTAAGCTCTCATTGGCACAAAAATTCTCTGCTAGCAGCTTAGGTAAGTTCGGTTATGAATTACGCTTTGTTCGTAACGAGCAAGGGCATAGCTTAGCAGTTTTAATGTGTAATTCAGGTGTTGCCGTGATCACTGAAGATGGCGACATTAATACTTCGCCAAATATAAAAATTAGGTAATGCTTTTTAAATTTATATCCAACTAATGAAACTTTGTTAGTTGTAACTATTCAGTCTCAAGCTGTTGAATAAACGGCTCCGCATCCGCTAGAACTAAATCTATTTGCTCAAAAAATTCAAAAAACTCAGGCTCTAAGTCATCTAAGGCAATACCACGCTTTAATTCTGTTTCAAGTTCATGGGTTACTTTACCTAAGCTTGGCACACCAGAATAGCAACACGCACCGTTGAGCTTATGAATTAATACTTTTAGCTGCTCTATGTCTTGGGAAATTAATGCCTCAGAAATGTTGATTTTACTTTCTGGTAAGCTATTAACCAGACCAATAAACATGTCTTTAGCTAAGGCTGATTTTTGACCTGCTCGCTGCAGTGCTAATGACCAATCAATAATAGTTGGTCGTAAACTGCTTATCGATCCAGAAGATGATGTGACGACTGTGGGTCGATTGGCAAGTAACGTTGAATCGCAATATTCGTAAATACTATGGTGCAGCATTGCTTCATCTATCGGTTTAGTGATAAATGAATTGAAACCTTTCTCTAGCAATTTATCTTTTTCTTCCCCGAAGACATGTGCGGTTACCGCTATTATTGGCGTGTGTTCATTAAGCGTTTGCTGACGAATCATTGATAAGGCGGAAATGCCATCAAGTACTGGCATTTGAATGTCCATAAATATTAGTGCGAATTTTTCATGGCGGCATAACTCTACGGCTTGAGCACCATCAGTAACCGTGCTGACATCATTAACCTGTTCAAGTAACAATTCCTTAATAAGCTTTAAGTTTGCCTCGTTATCATCCACCGCGAGTACTTTAATCGGCACTTTGTGTTCTGGTACGTCAAATAGGTCATTTAGTTCTGTTGATGCTTTTGGCATCAGTGTTTTATTTAAGCGTTGTACCGTTATCGGTTTACTAATACAGGTTTTTGCTCCACTCGAAATTAAGGCTTCGTGTAAGCTTGGAGAATTACTATTGATGGCTAAATGTATTGAGCCAATAATGTCTTTAAGGGTAAAAATAAGTTTTTTCACGTCATTAAGGGCTGATGGCGTAACATCGTGGCCGATCAGCGCAAAGTCGAACGATGATAGTAATTCTTTGTTTGCTAAAAGCTCGTCCATTTCATCGCGGTGAGTGATACAGGTAATTTGCATTTCCCAACTAGCCAATATTTCAGTTGTAGCTAAACGACTGGCAGCATGCGGTTCATAATAGAGTATTGCTTTGCCATTAAGGCTTTCAGGAATAGGGAGAAAAACTGTTGGGATTGGGTTTAATTCACACTGGAAAGTAAACCAAAACGTTGAGCCTTCATTTTCTATGCTGTCAAAACCGATACCGCCGCGTAGTTCTGAGACTAACCGCTGTGAAATTACTAACCCTAAACCCGTACCGCCGTAGATACGCGTAACACTTTTGTCTCCCTGACCAAAGGCTTCAAATATTGAGTTTTTTTGTTGTTCGGAAATGCCAATTCCAGTGTCTTGTACTGTTACCCTTATTTTATATAGGTTTTTGGCAATAACATTACCTTCTATATTAATGTCCACTGAGCCTTTATCGGTAAATTTTATGGCGTTACTGGCCAAGTTGACCATAACTTGTTTGATGCGCATAGCGTCGCCAATGAGTGAGTCAGGTAATTTTGGACTAACACGTAACGACAATTCGATATTTTTTTTATGGGCGCTGGGTGCGAGTAAAGTTAGGGTTTCCTCGATGGACTCACGAATTGAAAACGGAATATTTTCAATAACCATTTTACCGGCATCGAGTTTAGAGAAGTCTAAAATATCGTTAATAATTGATAGCAAGTTACCGGCAGAGCGTTCAATTGTTTGCAAGTGATCACGCTGTGTGTCGCTTAACGGTGTTTTTAATACTTGTCGGGTAAAACCAATAACACCATTAAGTGGTGTGCGTAATTCATGGCTCATGTTGGCTAAAAATTCAGACTTTACCTTATTGGCGTCTTGCGCTTTACGTTTTGCGATGTCGAGCTCAACGTTTTGAATTTCAAATTGTTCTAAACTCTCACGTAAATCTATCGTGGCTTGGTCTATACTTCGTTGCATCTCATCTTGATAATCGCCTAGAGATTGCGCCATGGCGTTAACACCATTTTTTAAAAAGTTTAATTCACCAAAAAGTTGACCACTAATACGACTTTCAATTTTACCTTCTCTAATACGATCTATCGCAAGCACCATAGATGATATCGGACGAGTCACGCTATTAATCAATTTATAGGCGAATAACGCACTGATTATCAGGCCAACTAAAACGATAAAAAATACTTTTATCAGTAATTGTTGTTGCGCGTACTTAATATTACTTTTGTCAATTTGTATGGCGATATAACCGATAACATCACTGTGAATATCTACTGCAGAATGGTTATTTTTTGCCGTGAACTCGTCAATAATTGGTGCTCGATAAATAAGGTAATCATCGTGATCTTCATACATGATGCTATTGGGTAAGTTTTGTCCTGCTCTAATACGCATGGTATGTGTGTCGCCGTGATAAGCACTGGTAACGAAAACTTGGTTGTCTTTGGTGAATATGGCGATGCTTTTGATGATATCTGATTGGCTGCGATGACTAAAACCAATCAGCGTTCGCAAGTTATCACGTTTTTTCTCTAATAATGGTGCCGCGCTGCTAATGGCGAGTGGTGCAATGATACTGGTGGCGCGTTGATAAATAAATTGATCGAGTTCGCTATAGCGACTGTAAGATAAGTAACCTGCAACAATTAAACTGATTAGGGTCGTTGGAACGATCGTAAGTAAAATTACCCAATCTTTCAGGCTTATTTTATGCATTTTTTGTTGAGCTTTAGTGTAAAATCATTGAGTTAATAACTCTATAATGGCACATATCAGACTAATACCAAATAGATAATCGTTCACTATGGCAGCAAATGCATAATTTATGCTGCTCTTTGATGGCAAATTAAGATAGCTATGGCAAATTTTTTTAAAGCAAGCGTTAAAAAAAACATAATTCAGAAAAATTTAACTGTTTCAATTGATCGTCTTGATCAGCAAGGCTGTGGAGTTGCTGTTCATAACAAAAAACCAATTTTTATTGAAGGCGCACTGCCCAATGAAACAGTGGAAGTGAAAGTCTATGAACAAAAAAGTAAGTTCTCAAAAGCAAGATTAGTCAATATTATTACCGCCAGTGAAGCCCGTACAGTAGTGAAATGTCGACACTATTTTCAATGTGGAGGCTGCAATCTGCAGCACATGGACTATCAGCATCAGTTAGCTTATAAACAAGATAAAATCAGACAGTTATTCTCACGCCAAGCCTTAAATGAGAATCTACCTTGGCAAAGTCATATTGCCAGTCAGCCATGGCATTATCGCCGTAAAGCAAGAATTGGTGTGCAATATGATAAACGGGGTATGCCGATCATTGGTTTTCGCCAACGTGAGAGTAGCCACTTAACTGAAATTAAATCCTGCCCGGTACTAGTAGCAGCGTTTGCCAACATTTTTACTGAATTAAAAATGCTGCTGCCAACGTTGTCGGGAAGTAATGCTGTTGGTCATATCGAAATTATTGCCGCGAATGAAAATATTGTTGTGGTGCGTCAACTCGTTAAGTGTACAACACTAGATAAAGAACGTTGGTTAGATTTTGCCAATAAAAATAACTGGTTAGTCTATTTTGATGATGGCAAACGTATTACCGCTTTAGCGGCAGATAAGCCGTTGTTTTATTCATTAACAGATACTATTAATATTGAATTTTCTGTTAATAACTTTATTCAAGTTAACCATGGTGTTAATAAGCAGATGGTTGAACAAGCCCAAGCGTGGTTAGCGTTAAATGATCAAGATACCGTATTGGACTTATTTTGTGGTTTAGGTAATTTCAGTTTACCTATTGCTCAGCAAGTCAGTCATGTCGTCGGTATCGAAGGCATTCAAGCCATGGTTGATAAAGCCCAAGAGAATGCTCAGCATAATGGCATCACTAACTGTCAATTTCATCAAGCTGACTTAAATAACGATTGGCAAGATCACCTTTGGGCTAAGCAAAAATATACCAAGGTTTTACTCGATCCTGCACGCGCTGGCGCATATCAAGCGTTAACGCAGTTATTGCGCTTTAATATTGAAAAAGTACTCTATGTCAGCTGTGATCCAGCATCTTTGGCGCGTGATAGTAAGTTACTTATTGACCATGGTTATAAAATTGAAAAAATTGCCTTAATGGATATGTTTTCACAAACAAAGCATGTTGAAACTATGGTAATGTTTAGCTTGTAACGAGTTGTTTATTCTAATCGGAGGTAGAGAGTTTCATGGTTTCTGTGCGCAAGTCACATCAAATGTCGGAAGCAAGTTTTGAACAGTGGTTAGAGAGGCTTGAATTAGATAATGACAAAAAAATCGCCTTAGAAAAGTTATATCACCAAGTGAATGACTTATTTGATGATGCAACGCCGTGCCAAACCAAATCGTTCGAGATGGTGGAAATTCTCTCGGCTTTAAATCTTGATACCGATTCATTATGTGCGGCGTTTATTTGCCCTTTATACGAATATAACTGCATTAGCCTTGAATACATTGAAGAAAATTTCTCGCAACAAATATATCTATTGTGCAAAGGCGTTGGCCAAATGGAAGCGATTAAGGCCTTGCAGCAATCGCAGTCGAGCCAAGTTAGTGCCAATCAAATTGATAATATCCGCCGTATGCTATTGGCTATGGTGGAAGATGTTCGCGCTGTTGTGATTAAATTAGCTGAACGCTTATGCCATTTACGCTTAGTTAAGAACAGCGATGAAGAAACTCGTGTTTTAGCCGCTAAAGAAACCAGTAATATTTATGCACCATTAGCTAACAGGCTTGGTATAGGGCAATTAAAGTGGGAGTTAGAAGATCTTTCTTTTCGCTATCTTCATCCTGACGTCTATAAAAATATTGCTAAGCAGCTTGATGAAAAACGTCTCGATAGAGAGCGTTATATGGCCGATTTTGTTGATAATATTGCTCAACAGTTAAAGGCATCCTCGATCAAAGGCATTGTTTATGGGCGCCCGAAACATATTTATAGTATTTGGAAAAAAATGCAGCAAAAGTCGCTGGATTTTGAACAGCTGTTTGATGTGCGTGCAGTGCGTATTATTGTTGATGAATTACAAGGTTGCTACGGTGCATTAGGCTTAGTTCACACCAGTTGGAAGCACTTATCTAAAGAGTTTGATGATTATGTTGCCACGCCGAAAAGTAACGGTTATCAGTCAATCCATACGGTCGTAATAGGCCCTGAAGGTAAAGCCATTGAAGTGCAGATTAGAACGCAGCAAATGCATGATGATGCTGAGTTAGGTGTTGCAGCACATTGGCGCTATAAAGAAGGTAGCGCTAGCGGTAAAACCTCTGGATTTGATGAAAAAGTAAGCTGGTTAAGAAAAATTTTACAATGGCAAGAAGATGTCTCTGAAAGTGGCGAACTGATTGATGAATTGCGTAGCCAAGTGTTTGAAGACCGTATTTATGTATTTACCCCAAGTGGCGACGTGGTGGATTTACCGAGTGGCGCAACGCCGTTAGATTTCGCTTACTATATTCATTCTAATGTTGGACATAGCTGTATTGGTGCAAAAGTATTTGGCCGTATTGTACCTTTTACACATGTCTTACAAACCGGTGATCAAGTTGAAGTATTACGTAGTAAAACGCTGAACCCGAGTAGAGATTGGCTAAATCCAAGCCTGAATTACCTTCACACGCCACGCGCAAGGGCGAAGGTGCAACACTTTTTTCGCTTATTAGATCGAGATAAAAACCTGGCTGCTGGCAAAGAGATGTTAGAAACAGCGCTAGGAAAATTACAACTATCTTTGGCAAAAGTTGATTTAACTGCGGCAATCGAGCGCTTTAATTTTACCACCAAAGATGATTTGTTAGCGGCCATAGGCTCAGGTAATACACGTTTGTTACAGGTAGTGCATTGCTTGCAGCAACAGGATGAAAAATCCAAGCCTGAAGTAGACATAGATCCACAAAGTTTAATTCGAGAGCCTCAACAGGCGGATACACAAGCCAGTGATAGCAATGGTATTACGGTATCTGGAGTGGGTAATTTATTAACGCATATGGCAAAATGTTGTCACCCTGTACCAGGTGATGAAATCTCAGGCTTTATTACCCAGGGCCGCGGTATTTCGGTGCATCGAGTTGACTGTGAACAACTTGCTAACGCATTGAATCAGCAACCTGAGCGCGAAGTTGAGGTGCAATGGGGTATCAACAGCAAAAAAAGTTATCAGGTAAGTATTAATATCATTGGCGGCGATCGCCAGGGCTTGCTACGAGATATTTCCACCATTATTGCTAATGAACGTGTCAGTATAATTGGCATTGAAAGTAATACAGATAATGCAAAACAAAGTATGAGCATGACCATAAAAATAGAGGTAGCAAATAACGAAGCGTTAAGCCGTTTATTAGCTAAATTAAAACAATTAGACGATGTTGTTGAAGTTAAAAGATTATAGGTAAAAATAAAATTATGTTAACTGCTGCGCCTTCAATTGAAAAACTTCGTTGGATCATGAGCGAATTACGTGATCCTAATACGGGTTGCCCGTGGGACTTAAAACAAACCTTTGCGTCAATCATTCCGCATACCATTGAAGAAGCGTATGAAGTTGCAGATGCCATAGAGCAAGAAGATTTTGTAGAGCTGGAAAAAGAGCTCGGTGACTTATTGTTTCAAGTGGTGTTTTATAGCCAATTGGGAGCGGAAGAAAAACGTTTTGATTTTGACAGTGTGCTAAGCGCCATTTGTGAAAAACTGATCCGCAGACACCCTCATGTTTTTGCCAGCAGTGACTTTACTTCAGATGCTGAAATTAAGGCTAACTGGGAAAATGAAAAGTCGAAAGAGCGACAACAAAAAAATAATGATGAAAGCCTCAGCATGTTAGCTGATATTCCTCGCAGTCTGCCGGCGTTATCACAAGCAGCAAAAATTCAAAAACGCTGTGCACATGTTGGCTTTGATTGGCACAATATTGACGATGTTTTCGCGAAAGTTGAAGAGGAAGTTTTAGAAGTTAAAGCTGAGTTACATCGTGATGAAACAGCACTAGCCGAAGAGTTAGGTGATTTAATGTTTGCTGTTGTCAATTTATGTCGACATGCCAAGCAAGACCCTGAAGCGATATTACGACAAGCAAATCAAAAGTTTACTAAACGATTCCAAGGTGTTGAAACTGAGGTCAATAATAGTGATAAAAGCTTTCAGCAACACTCATTAGACGAACTTGAAGCATTCTGGCAACAAGTGAAAATTGCTGAAAAGTCTTAAAATCAGCTAACGCAAATGCGCTAATAATAAATGTAGAGGTAACTATGAACTCAATGCCAGTAATAGTCGACAGTAAATTAACACTTAACAATAATATTGTCACCTTGACTTTCAATCGGCATGACGTCCGTAATGCCTTAACGGGTACAGCTATCACCGATGATATTGTTAACACAGTGACATGGATTAATCGTACACCTGAAATTGCGGTATTGATTATAACCGGCGACGGCTCAGCGTTTTCTTCTGGTGGTAACATAAAAGATATGGCCGAGCGGGCAGGAGACTTTGCTGGCGATGTGCAAAGCTTAGAGAGACGTTACCGAGAAGGTATTCAACGCATTCCACTTGCCTTACATAAGTTAGAAGTACCGGTTATCGCGGCGGTGAATGGCCCTGCAATAGGCGCGGGCTTTGATATTGCAAACATGTGCGATATGCGCATTGCTTCTACAAAAGCTAAATTCGGCGAAACTTTTGTCAACCTAGGTATTATTCCGGGTGATGGTGGTGCATGGTTTATGCAACGCTTAATTGGTTATCAAAAAGCAGCAGAGTTAACCTTTACGGGTCGTGTTATCGATGCTAATGAAGCAAAAGAAATCGGTATAGTACTTGATGTTGTCGCTCCTGAGGGCCTAATGGCACGAGTCAATCAGCTTGCTGCTGAAATAGCCGCTAAACCGATTGCTTCGCTGCGCTTAACCAAGCGGTTAATGAAATTAGCACAACGTACAGAGTTACCTGATTTCCTTGATATTTGCGCGGTTTTTCAAGGAATGTGTCATAACAATCCAGAGCATTTATCTGCAGTTAACACTATGATCGAAAAGCTAGCAAAATAAGCTGTTTTAAAAATAGCTTAAACAACTAAGCTATTTTTATTGATGCTATTTTATGCGTTAGTGTTAGCGTTCAACACATCGGTTAGTTGCTGTATAAAGCAGTCAATATCTACTTGACTGATATCTAGATGGGTAACTAAACGCATTGGATTAGCCGCGCTAAGTAATATGTTTTTACGCTTCAGTTTTTCAACTAAATTTGTGATATCAATATCGTCAGAAAATGTCGCAAAAACCATATTAGTTTCTACATGACTAAGGTTAACGCTAACGTCAGGTAATTGATTTAACGCAATGGCTAAATATTTTGCATTATCATGGTCTTGTTGTAACTTGGCTGGGTTTTCTTTAAGGGCTATTTTGGCTGCTGCGGCAATAATACCTGCTTGGCGCATGCCGCCACCCACCACTTTACGCCAACGCTTAGCGCTTTTAATTAAAGCATCAGAGCCAAGTAATAACGAACCTATTGGTGCGCCAAGGCCTTTTGATAAACAAATAGACATTGAATCTACATGCTGGCTAATCTCGGTAATATCGACATTTAACGCACTCGCAGCATTGTAAACTCTTGCCCCGTCTAAATGTAAGGCAAGGTTATTGCGCGTGGTAAAGTCGCGCGCTTCGGCCATATAACTTAGTGGTAGCACTTTACCGTTAATGGTATTTTCGATACTAAGTAAGGTGGTGCGAGCAAAGTGAGAATCATCAGGCTTTATCGCCGCCGCAAGTTTTTTAAAACATAACGTGCCATCATTCTCGTTAGCGATAGGTTGAGGTTGAATGGAGCCTAAAATAGCGGCGCCACCACCTTCAAACTTATAGTTATGTGCTTGTTGCCCACACAGGTATTCGTCGCCTCGTTGACAATGTGCCATCAGTGCTAATAAATTGGCTTGTGTGCCTGAACTACAAAACATTGCACGAGCAAAGCCATGCCTTTGGGCTGCCCATGATTCGAGTTCATTAACAGTAGGGTCATCGCCATAAACATCGTCACCTACTTCAGCATTCGCCATTGCAGTGCGCATTGCTTTACTTGGACGAGTTACCGTATCTGAGCGAAAATCAATCATGGTGCACCTTTTGTTGTCTAGGGAAACTAAAAAAGGCATCTAATACGATGCCCTTAATTTATTATTTAATTGATAAATATAAGCTACCGTTACTCAGCTAATTCAGCATTGTGATAAATATTTTGCACGTCGTCACAATCTTCTAACATGTTAATAAATTTTTCGAAGTTAGCTAAGTCATCGTCACCTGAAATTTCAGTATAAGTCTGTGGTACCCAAGTGATTTCTTCGACTTCTAATTCAACATCTGCCATATTTTCGGCAAATTCTGTTTTAATTTTGAAGAACTCGGTATGTGGTGCGTAAACGGTGATAATGCCGTCTTCAAGCTCAACATCAGTAACATCAATGTCAGCCATCATTAAACTTTCTAATACAGCTTCATCGTCTTCACCTTTAAAGGCAAATACCGCTTGGTGATCAAACATATGCGAAACGGTGCCAGAAGAACCAATTTTTGAATGGGTTTTAGTAAAACATTGGCGAACATCTTTAATGGTGCGATTACCGTTATCCGTTAAGCAATCAATAATTACCATACAGTTGCCTGGGCCAAAACCTTCGTAGCGCGATTCTACGTAGTCTTCACCACCCACACCTGATGCTTTTTCTATCGCTTTCTCAATAACATGAGTTGGAACTTGATCTTTTTTCGCTCTTTCAATCGTGCGACGCAAAGACAGGTTACTGTCGGGGTCTACGCCACCATTTTTCGCTAGTACGTAAATTTCTTTACCGTATTTTGAATATACTTTAGTTTTTTGACCCGCAGTTTTGGCCATAGATAATTTGCGGTTTTGATATGCTCTGCCCATCTGAATACGTCTCGTTGCTGATGAATAAAATTTCTATGCGCTAGATTCTAACGGGTAGCGTCGGCTATTTCTAGTGTTGAGGCCATTTGAACTTTTAAATCTTAGTAAAGCGTGTAAGAATTTGAGTCAATCCGCAGAAATTCTGTCTTTGAGTTACTCTTCGCTGCTATTTATTTCAATTGGTATTATATGAGTGACTTTTAGGAGCGTACATTTATGAATGATAAATTGAACATCGTTTTCGTGGCAGATATTTTTGGCATAACCCATGAGTTTAAAAGTTTATGTCAAGAGGTGACGTCAGCCATTGAGCAAGCGCTTAGGGTTGAATGTCAGATGATTGGCCCGTACCAAAAACAGCCCAAATCGTTCGACTCAGAACAAGCCGCCTATCAATACTTTACTGAACAGGTGGGTTTAGCTGATTATGTTAAAATTATTGAACAGCAATTATCGGTCATATCTGGTAATAAGTTATTAGTCGGCTTTAGTGTCGGCGGCAGCGCTATCTGGCAGCTGTGTTCAAATAACATTGTAGATAAAAACCTAGACGCTATTTGTTTTTACAGTAGTCAAATTCGCCACATGACGCAGCTAATGCCTAAGGTACCAACGAGATTAATTTTGCCTGCTTCTGAGCAGCACTTTTCTATTACTGAACTAAAAAACGCGTTACTAGACAAGCCATCAGTAACTCTGGAGCAATGTGATTTTTTGCATGGTTTTATGAATCAGCTATCACAAAACTATGATAGTTATGGATGTCAGCATTATATAAAAAGGCTTACCGGTCTAGTCTCAGAACAATGTGTATAAAAGCACAATGTTTATTGAGTGTCATTTATTGATATTCTAATGTTGAGAGTCGAGTAAGAGCCAGTGGCAAGTGTGTGCTATATGGATTTATCTTAACTTCTTATCTAGGTAAACTTAGCGTCAATTGAAGCATAAGTGTTTGTTTGTTCATTTTGCATTAGGTGCTTTTGCTTGGTATCACGCAGATTCAAAAAGCAATCTTAATCTTGTTGCTTAACATTTATACCCCAACGGTATTTTCAAGTGGAGTGGGTATTGACCCGCAAACACTGTTCTTAAGGGAGGAGTGTTTTTTATTTCCATGAGCGGATTTTCTTAGGCTTTATTTATGCGATACACCCAAACCACTTGCAAGCGGCTTGGGTGTATTACGGGTGAGGCTAATGATAAATTGACAAGCCGAGCTCTTGGGCTAAATTAGCTAATAAGTTTGTCCCGATAACTGAGTTGCCAAAAGAGTTTAACGGTGGGCTCCAAGTGCAAATTACCCCATAATTAGGCACTATCGCTACTACGCCTCCACCAACGCCGCTTTTAGCCGGTAAACCAATTGAGAAAGCAAACTCACCTGATTGATCATACATACCACTGGTGGATAATATCGCATTAACTCGGTGAGCATCTCGAGGCGTACAGATAACTTTTTTCGTGATCGGGTCAACACCTTTGTTTGCTAAAAAAAGTAGACTTGTTGCTAACTGTTCACAACTCATGGCTATTGAACATTGTGTGAAGTAATGACTGAGCACGTCAGGAATGTCTGATTCAATATTACCAAAACTTTTCATTAGATAGGCAAGTGCTGCATTTCTATTGCCATGTGACAGTTCTGATTGATAAACATGATTGTCGATAAATATAGCCTCATCATGCGCCAAATTTCGCATAAAGCTCAAAAAGGCTAACTTACTGGCAGAGAAATGGCTGGTTAGCACATCAGCGACTAATAACGCGCCAGCATTGATCACAGGATTACGAGGAATACCTTTTTCCCACTCTAATTGGATAATCGAATTAAATGGCTGCCCTGAAGGCTCCATATTAACCCGTTGCCACAAGTCATCGCCAATACGGTTCATCGCCATCACTAAGCCAAACACCTTAGAAATACTTTGAATCGAAAAGGGTTCATGATAATCGCCTGCGCCAACGCTACTACCGTCAATTGTTGCTACACAAGCGGCCATTTTTTTAGGACAAACTTCTGCGAGAGCGGGAATGTAGTCGGCTACACGACCTTGGGTGTAAAGGTTTTCTTGTTCGGCTAGCAAGGTTTGCAATTTAGTCTGCAAGTTAACGATGTCTTTAATCATATTATTGGCTTGTTTAGGGTTTTATTGGCAAGCAATAAAGTATCAAGGGGCGTTTATTATGCACAAAAAGTGATACTTGCCTAGCGCTTTATTAGTGTTGATTAATGTGGAGGTGAATTTACTCGTTATCTATCACTAGGCTTGGCTAAATGAGGTTAGGAAGGTTAAAAATTATAAACACTAGCAACGTCGGCTAAACAATATTTGTTATTGATGTAATTATATTATTTAGCACGTTGCTAGTATGGCTTTTACATTCTTCATCAAACTACCTACGCTGTTGAAAATTATCATAGTGCATAACAGTAGTTTTTTGTTCTACGTCCCACTGACTGATCGAAATGTGCTTAATTTCAGTAAAAAAGTTAATGGTTGATCTGATTGATTGAATTATACTATTTACCATTGCAGTACTCCTTTCTAGAGATTATTTATTAATCCGATAGTTCTACGTTAGTGTCGACTTTCGTTGCTGGTAGCAATTGTCTAATACTTGCTAAGTTAGCGTTAGTAATTAGGTTTTGGTCAATGGCCACAGCAGCTTTAAAGTCTGCTAATGCGGCAACCAATTGATTTTTTCTATAGCGAGCAACACCACGGTTACTGTAATTTAGCGCCGTTAAATATTTCACTTTGCGATTGGCATTTGGCATAGACTCTAAACTCTCAATGGCATCGGTACACGCAGACTCCGACTTTTCTTGATAGTTCGCTTGTAAATAAGCTACACATAAATTCATTTTGCTGGCATAAAAATCTTTATTCTTTTTGCTAGCGGTTAATTTTTTAATACCAGATGCTAATTCACCTTGGGTGATATCTACACTGCCAATTGCACCTTTTATGACTGCAACTTTAAATTTTGCATCGTTCGCTAAAACTGATGGCGTGGCACTGAACAATAAGGTCGCTAATATCGTGTTGATAAAAGTTAATTTTTTCATGGTCTTTTACTCCGTTAAGTTATGTACCACGTGGATACATAACTACTATAGAAATACTGCTAACAACTGACAAACGATTAAAATAAATCCATCAAGTGAATAATATTCATCTATAGTTAACTCATTGTAATAATTATTAATAGAAAGTTTTTTATCGGTAATAGGCGTCAATATTTATATCGCGAATGTCGCCTTTACCCATTCAGCAAATAACGCTAGCTCTGCGCGATTATCCATATTTTCATGCTGAATAAGGTAGTACTTATCATTGGTATTTAATTCTTCGTCAAACAGTTTCACCAATAGTTGCTCACTGAACCACGTTTTGCTCATGGGTAAAGGTACGAGCGCGATACCCATGCCTTGCTGTGCTGCGCGAGCAACCCCAAACATACTGTCAAATTGAATGATCTGTTTAGGATCAAAATCATCAACAGCCACTTTGTCAGCCCATTGATGCCAAGACCACGGACGGGAACTGTGCAGAATTAACGGTGTTGACTTTAAAGCAGAGAATCCGGATGTTTTTAATTTTTTATATAATCTTTTATTACATGCTGGCGCATAACGAATAGGAAATAGTTCATGAACTATATTAGCGTTGGGCTTACCGTTAGCAAGTACAATGGATAAGTCAGCAGATTGTGATTGTTCGCTGCTTGATTTAACTGTTTCAAGTTGTAGATTAATGTTTGGGTTGTTTTCTGACCATAGCGATAGACTAGGAATGAATAATTCGCTGGCAAAGAACTCAGGCAAGCTGATAACAATCGTTTGATTTTGCTGCTTTTGCGTAAACTCAGTTATGGTTGATTCTAGTTGATGAATTATCGGTTGAATTGACTGATAAAATTGTTTGCCAGCACTAGTCAGTTCAATGGTTCGAGTACCACGTTTAAATAGCGCGATACCTAATTGTGCTTCCAATTGTTTTATTTGGTGACTGACGGCTGAGGGTGTTAAAAATAATTGTGAAGCTGCATGTTTGAAACTTAAGCATTTTGACGCGATGCAGAATGAGCGAAGGCCTCGTATAGGTGTTTGTATTGACATAATTACTATTTTTTTAGAACGACCAACATCAATAGCAATACTTAGGCCGCAACTTAACACTTTGATTTTTATGTTCTTATTGATATTGTGAAAGTTGACGAGGGCATTGCTTGCACCAAAATCGTGTATTTGCACCAAAATAATATGATCGAAATAGTAGTGCGAAAAAAAGGACATCTAGCGATGTCCTTAAAATGAAACAAATTAACGATGTAAAAAATGTTTTATCGAATCGGGGGAGACTCAAAAACAAGTTCATCTTAGGGGCATTTTCTATTGTGAGCAAACGAGAAAAATTCATTTAATAGGTGAATTATTTTCATCTATTAAATGAGTAGTCATTTAGTGCTAAATAGTCATTTTTATACACAAATTTATGACAAGGCTAATTTTCTAATAATTGCTAATTTTTCATCAGGATTAACTGTAAGTCCCGTAGATAGAAGTTCGGTACTTTTATACAGAGCAAGCGACGTAAATCTGTGTAATTCCTTTTAAATTCATCACACTGCACAATTTGTTCAAAAAAATTTATCATACTGGCTATTTTTATTTGTTTGACTTTTAACTGCTACTTTATTTTAATGCGCCTCAATTACCTACAGACTAAGTTATATTGCTAGTTATATTTGATTAAAGGAAAAGAAATGAAGGAAAACTCGCCACTCGACGATGTGAGAGCATGCTACAACGTACGCCATTGGAGCCAAGGGTATTACGGCATTAATGACGACGGCGATGTTTATGTAGCACCTGTTCATGATAATCAAGCTCTAACGGCTAATTTGAGTACTATTGTCGAAAAAATTCAACATCAAGGCCTAACATTACCTGTGTTGGTGCGCTTTCCTCAGATCCTTCACCATCGGGTTCATAGCCTATGTGAAGCGTTTAATCATGCTATTGCCCAATATGGTTATGATGAAAAGTATTTGTTGGTGTATCCGATTAAAGTCAATCAACAGCGCGAAGTTGTGAACGAAATATTGGCCAGTCAGTATGATAAAGAAGTCAAACAACTGGGTTTAGAAGCCGGCAGTAAGGCTGAATTATTGGCGGTTTTGGCACTGGCTGACAAAGTGTCGTCGGTTATTGTTTGTAATGGCTATAAAGACAGAGAATACGTACGCCTTGCGTTAATTGGTGAAAAACTAGGACACAAAGTACATCTCGTGTTAGAAAAAATGTCTGAACTTGAAATGATCTTAGCGGAAGCAGAAAAGCTCAATGTGAAACCTAGATTAGGCATCCGTGTGCGCTTGGCTTCACAAGGAAAAGGCAAGTGGCAAGCAAGTGGCGGAGAAAAATCTAAATTTGGTTTATCAGCCTCGCAAATTATTAAAGTGATCGATGTTTTAAAACAAGAAGACAAGTTAGACACCTTGACCTTAGTGCATTTTCACCTTGGTTCGCAAATTGCGAATATTAGAGATGTCAGACTTGGCGTAAGTGAAGCCGCTAGATTCTATTGTGAGTTACGCCAACTTGGCGCACATATTACGTGTATGGATGTCGGGGGAGGCTTGGCGGTTGATTATGACGGCACACGCAGCCAGTCTCATAACTCGATGAATTATAGTTTGGCCGAGTATGCCAATAACATCGTCTATACCATTGGTGATATTTGTAAGGCGTATGAACAGCCAATGCCGATGATTATATCTGAATCCGGTCGTTCGCTGACCGCTCATCATGCGGTGTTGATTTCTAATGTTATTGGGTCGGAAAGCTATGAGCCTGAAACATTAGTTAGCCCAGAAAACACTGATAATACCTTGTTGAATAACATGTGGAAGTCATGGCAACAGTTACATGAAGGCATTGATGATAGAGCGTTAATTGAAATTTACCATGACACGCAAAATGATGTCAGTGAAGTACATCATCAATTCGCCTTAGGTTTGGTGAGTTTGTCTCAACGGGCATGGGCCGAGCAGATTAATTTGCGTATTTGTTATGAATTAAATCAGCTAATGGACGTTAAAAATCGCTTTCATCGCCCGATAGTCGATGATTTAATGGAAAAACTAGCCGCGAAGTACTTTGTTAACTTCTCATTGTTTCAGTCGTTACCTGATGCCTGGGGAATCGACCAAGTATTTCCAGTATTACCGTTAAATAGATTAGACAGTAAAGATAAAAAGCGTGCGATTTTGCTTGATATTACCTGTGATTCTGACGGGACTATAAATAACTATGTTGATGGCCAAGGGATAGAAAGCACCTTGTTGGTTCCTCAGTGGCAACAAGACGAACCATACTATATGGGATTTTTCTTAGTTGGTGCTTATCAAGAAATTCTAGGTGATATGCATAATCTTTTTGGCGATACGCACAGTGCGGTGGTGTTTTTAGAAGAAAACGGTGATATCAATATCGCGGAAATCAATGAAGGCGATATGGTTGAAGATATGCTCAATTATGTGCATTTAGATGCCCAAGATTTCAAGAAAACCTATGAAACTTTAGTCAACGCCAAGTTGCCTGAAAGTGAACGAGCAGAGGTTTATGGCGAGTTAGTTGCCGGTTTAAATGGCTATACTTATTTGGAAGACTTGTAGCAGGAAAACAGATGAAAAACATTTTTCAGCAAGTAGATAATTCAATATATTCCAATGCAATGACGTTTATGCGTCAGCCACTGTCAACTGATCCGATAAACAGTGATGCTGATATTGTGGTTTTAGGACTGCCATTTGATATGGCGACAACCGGGCGCTCAGGCGCCCGCATGGGACCTACGGCGATTAGGCAGGCCTCAGTGAACTTAGCGTGGGAAGGGAAACGTTTTCCTTGGCCGTTTAGTTTAACCCGCCATACCAAGATTGTTGATGCCGGTGATTTAGTTTATAGCTGTGGTGATGCAGCGCAATTTTGTGATTTTGTTGAGTCTGCCGCTTCGCAACTATTGGCTGCGAATAAAACTATTTTGGCGCTTGGTGGCGATCACTTCGTTACCTTGCCGTTATTGAGAGCTTACGCGAAAAAATTTGGCAAAATGGCATTAATTCATTTTGATGCCCATACCGATACCTATAGTAATGGTAGCCAATATGATCACGGCACCATGTTCTTTCATGCCCCGAATGAAGGGATTATTGATAAAAATGCTTCGATTCAAATTGGTATTCGCACCAACTACAAAAAGAAAGATCATGGCTTTGAGGTGATAGATGCACCACAAGCTAATGATCTTGGTGTGGAAGAAATAACGCGACGAATACGCGAACGAGTAAAAGATCTACCTGTGTATCTAACCTTTGATATTGATTGTTTAGACCCTGCATTTGCACCGGGTACCGGTACGCCAGTGTGCGGTGGTTTAACAACCGATAAAGTACTGAAAATATTAAGAGCATTGTCGGGGCTCAATGTCATTGGTATGGATGTGGTTGAAGTGGCCCCCAGTTATGATAACAGTGAAGTAACAGCGTTAGCGGCGGCAACTATAGGCCTTGAGTTGATGCACTTATGGACGGCTAAGCATAAGTTAGCGAATAAATAGCCAATAAATCCTAACCTAGATAAATACGAATACCAGTTCAATAATTAGCGCAATATATTGATTGCGCTAATTATTATCAACCCGCAAGCCTAATAGCAAACATCTTAATCTTCAATAACGGAAACTCTGGCGATTGCTGTATTACTTTAAAAAACCGTCTATTGTAGTTAAGTCAGTGTTGGTTAAATGAATTTTAAAGTTAGTCATAATTTGGCCAGTCACTGCCAATATCATTGCTTTGTATAGCCCTTCTTTATTATGGAAGTAATACTTGAACATGGCAGAGTTAACGCTTGAATTCATTGATTAAACAGATCATATTAACTTATACATTCATTATTTTGTTTACAAACGGGGTTATTCATGAGGCATCTTGTAACTTCAAATATTGTCATTATTTTTTCAGCCCTCTTCTTGTTAATAGCTTGTGGCGGTGGAAGCAGCGAAGATAATAGCAAGACTGAGCCTTCTAAGCAGTCAGCTGTGGCTAAGGCTTATGTTAGTGAAATATTAACGATTATGCGCAACAATACTGTTACGCGATATATCGTTGATTGGGGAAAACTTGATTCTGAGGTTAATCAATTAGCAGCGAACGCTCAATCAATTAGTGATACTTATCCGGCTATAACTCGAGCATTTGAGTTAATAGGTACAAATCATTCATTTTTAAACTCTTCATCAGGTGCCTTAATAACTTACCCTAGCACATTAACTTGTACACAAAACTTTGACATCGATACACCGAATGTGGCTGGTATTGGCTATATTCGAGTAGATGGTTATGGCCCTAACAATGCGGAAAATACAACCGAATTTGCTACTAATATTCAAGCGAAGATTGCTCAACAAGAAAGAGAAGGTATTACTGCGTGGATTGTTGATTTAAGAAACAACCAAGGTGGAAATATGTGGCCCATGATTGCAGGATTAGGCCCTTTATTCGATAACTCCTTGCTGGGTTATTTTGCAGATGCGGATGAAAACTTTACCCCTTGGGGTTATGAAAATGGCCAGTCAATATTAAACGGAAATCCAGTTGTTACAGTTAATTCACACTATACACTGATGAACTCTTCACCTAAAATTGCGGTGTTAAGCAGCCGACGCGTTGCGAGTTCAGGTGAAGCAACTCTTATTGCTTTTAAAAAGCAACATAATGTTCGCTTTTTTGGCACAGACACCTGTGGCTTATCAACAGCAAATTCATCATTTGAACTAAGTAATGGCAGTGTATTATTTTTAACAACAGCGATTACAACTGATCGAGAGCAAGAAAAATACGGTGGCAGAGTACCTGTTGATCAACTTACTACACCTGAAACTGTGTTAACCGAAGCTATTAGCTGGCTACAAGAGTAATACTTAGTTTCATAGTTATATTTTTGTTAAGAACACCACATTTAGAGCATACTGCATGCATCAAACGCTGACAGCCCTCAAATTGAGTTTAATTGTTCACAATTAATGTATTTTATACCGCTTGACCAAAGCATATCCAACTAAACCAAATCAACATATTAAACCCTTTTTACCCGTAAAAATCACAGACAAATCTAGGGGCTGTTGAACTTTGTTTATATTTTCAGCAATAGGTTATTTTTGATGTTAGCAAAGCAGAATGAACGGGGTTTGGTTGTTCCAAATAAGTGAAATTCTAATGCCGCTAGCGTTAAAAATAGCCATTGCCCAAAGGGCTGAGGCTAAAATCACCTTACTTTGCGTTGAAAATAGTTAATTTAGATGACTAAACTACACCATTTTCGCCTTAATTAAGGTGATTTTATCTCTCAGCTGAATTATTAAACAAAGATCAACAGCCCCTAGTTTGTATTGATAAATTTACTATAATACTCAATTTGCTTAATTGGATTTATTCGAAACAGGAGGATATTGTGCTTATCAGTAGTACTTACTAATAGAGCAATCGATGTAAACAGCACAAGTAGTGAAAGGTTAGGAAATGTTGGTGCTAGTGTAATGGTTATAAAATTCGAGCAAATATTTCATTAGAAACAAATACAAAAACGTTCTAACCGAGGTTAGGGCTTGATGCTTCTTACGAAGGAATGGTGCCGACTGCCGGTGTCGAACGGGCAACCGACTGAATACAAGTCAGTTGCTTATTATCGTTAAAGGCGCTTGATATGCCGTTCAATATTTGAATTGTTTTTTTCAATAGAATAATTGCCGCTGCAACTTTACATCGCTTCGAATAAAACAAAAAACTCTTGCCAAAAGCTTCTCGATTCAATGGCCTTATCTTTCATTTCATTAAGTATTCCCCTTGAATACCAGTGACCATTTTTTATGACAGCTTTTGGCTCTGTTAACACAGATAGGTCATGAATAGGATTAGTAGCTGAGTAAATGAAGTCAGCTTTTAACCCTTTAGTTATTTTACCCATTTGATGATCTAACTTAAGCGCTTTGGCAGGGTTAATCGTCGCAGCGGCTAATACTTCAAAACTACTTAGCCCGGCTTTCTCTAATAAGCGCATTTCATTGTGTGTGGCTATACCGTGAGGAGAAAGTAATACGCCAGAGTCTGAACCAACCAATAATGGGATACCATTGTCGTGCATACTCTTGGTGATATATAGCAAGAAGTCTAACGTTTTTTGATTGTGATTGGCCATTTTATCGGATGCTTCTAACCAGCGCTTAACCTGATTCATAGATGTTTCAAATGCTATAATGTCAGAGCTATATTCTTTTGATGTTGTTGCTAGGTAATCCTCTTTATCCTGACTTAGTTTAGTGAGTTGGTAATAAATATTTAGTGTTGGCGTGATAGGTACATTGGTCGATTTAAGGGCAGATATTATTTCAGGTAATCGTTCTGGCGCAAATTCGTAATTCAGTGGGCCTTGATAGATATCTTCAACATGCTCAAAAGATTGGAAGCCTTTAAGCTCCGAAATTGGCATATCACCTGAGGCATGTGGACCATGCTTTGCTATTGGCATACCTAACTTCTTACCTTCTTCGATAATGCCAGACAATGCTACTTTATTTAGGCTGCCGTATGCTTTTATTAAATCGTAACCTTGAGATTGATATTGCTTTACTGCGCTTTTTGCTTCTTGTGCCGTTTCAACGTAATGGTGCAAGGATGCGTCTTTATAACCTGATATTATCGGGCTACTTACCGTGGAGGAACTACCAACTTGTAAACCAGATTCGATATTGTCGCGCCATAACAGTTGTTTTGGCAAACCGTTCATTATGCGAACATGGGTCACGCCATGATTAAGGGTTAAAACATAGGCCGCTTTTTCGTACATATGAACATGCATATCGATAAGGCCAGGCGTAACATACCCTCCTTTACCATCAATAATTTCTAAGTTTGAAAATGTTAACAAAGACGACTGGTCAATAATTGAATCGATTTTGCCCTTTTTTATCACAATCGTTTTTGAAGGAATAATAGTTTGGTTTTCAACATCTACGATATTGACATTGTTTAAGACAAAGCTGTTTTCTCTTACTTTAGTTTTAATTGCATCGTTGCTGCAAGACACAACCAAAGCCAGTAAAAGGTATACGAATATTTTCATTGTTAACTCCATTATATTTGAGCCTAAGAAATTAATGTAAAAATAACGTACTGTCGCCCAGTAACATGTTTTTAGATGGCTAGTATCTTGATTTTAGACCTCGTTAGGAGATTTATACTCGGTAGGTGTGACTCCTGATATTTGCTTGAAGACCTTATTAAATGATGCCTTAGAACTAAATCCGGCTTCTGCAGCAATATCAGAAAGCGACTTTTGAGCCTTACTTTTCAGTAATGCGCAAACATATTCAACTCGGTAGTTATTAATATATTCATTAAAAGATTTCCCCGTGATCACATTAATCGAACGGGAAATATCTCTGGTTTGTAATCCGGTTAAATTACTGATGTCACTAAGGGTAAGGCGAGATTGTAAGAACCATTGGTTTGATGTGATTAATTTATCTAGTTCTTGAAAAATTGATTTATAAGCTTCGTTAGTTGACGTTGAATTAGCAATAGCACTTGATTGAACATCTGTATCAGAAGCGTTATCTAGGCTTTGAGGTATTTGTTTTAACTTTTGAAACTTGATAATGATAACTGTTGTGGCAATTAACCAAACAGCGCTATTAATACCTTGGCCAAAAACGTTTAGACCATAAGGAATAAAAGGTTGAACGTTCAGTCGAACAAGATCAATAATATTAAATACAGATGTTACCGCTATAACCCAAACGAGCCAATTTAACGAAAAATCATCTGAGTCAGAGCGCTCTTCATCCAAAATACGCTTGTATTTCAACAGCATTAATATGGTTAATAAAGCATAGGCCAAACGCCACAACGTACCTATGCCTATTATCGCGTATGTATATGAGGTCAACATTAAGAAAGGTATGACGGGTACTAAATGGAGCCATTGAACCCGGTCTAATTTTTTGTCGATGAGTAGTTTTGCAGCTAAATAAGTGACAGGGCCAAATAACATAATAAAAACAGGACTAATTAAGTATATCTCTCGGGTAAGCCCTGATTCTTCTAATATGTTAACGAAAGATGCCAGAGCAATACAAAACAATAGGGCTGATATACCTTTGAACTCACTGGTTTTAGTCAGCCATAACAATAGCCCTCCTAAAATACCGGTGGAAATCATTCCGGCTTGAATTAAGTTAACAAAATTTAAGTTTTGCATTTTAAGTACTTGTTTAGCTTTTTGAAAGTTGACTTTAGTTGAATAAGTGTGACATGCATTGATGGCATTGTAAAAATTCAAAGTACTCGCGAAGTCTAATTCAGAGAGATTAAATTCATTTCTACTTGTTAACGTTGTCAATGAATACGGCATTATAGTTGTAATAAGTAATAGATAGAGTGACTAAAGTTTACCTATTTTAATTCAAGCTTATGTTCTAGAGATTGGATGAAGTTGGTGAAATGATTATTTCAATTGGTAGCAGTTGCTAATTTTTTTGTATTCCCTAGCCATTGACAGGTCGAGGTGGTACGGGCAAATAAAAAAGCCTCAACATTGCTGTTGAGGCTTGGTTTCTTCTCATAAGAGAATGAATGGTGCCGACTGCCGGAATTGAACTGCTGAACTTAAATGAGTTACTGATTTCAATCAGTGCCAGTTTTAGATAAACCAATTGGTATTTAGATAAATTATAGACGAAAAAAAACCTTAACATTGCTGTTAAGGTTTCGTTTCTTCCTTTCGGAATGAATGGTGCCGACTGCCGGAATTGAACTGCTGAACTTAAATGAGTTACTGATTTCAATCAGTGCCAGTTTTAGATAAACCAATTGGTATTTAGATAAATTATAGACGAAAAAAAACCTTAACATTGCTGTTAAGGTTTCGTTTCTTCCTTTCGGAATGAATGGTGCCGACTGCCGGA
>CAJXUN010000003.1 GCA_913061475.1 uncultured Colwellia sp.
TTTTACTGCTAAGTAATACTTTGAACTTGGATTTAGACTTGAATTCCAGTGTTTTTCAATTCTGGCTGTGTTTGATAGATATTACCGCTGCTAAATATTTGTCACTCAATTAATTTGAATATCCTTTGATGTGTTGCGATTGTATATCCTTACAACCTAAATACTCACGACAAATTTCATATTTACCCGGTATGGCACTCATTGATAACCATTGATCTTTTGAAATACTATTGGCGTTAACTTTATTGACTTGCGTAATAATATCTCCAGCTTGGAAGCCTGCGTCAATTGCCGGTAACCCAGGCATAACATAACGGACAATAAAATTACCTGATAACAGTTTTCTAACCTCTAAGCCAAACAGATTGTATCTTGATTGAAACGGCTGTTCTTTATAGGATTCTAAATAAATCTTGCTGGTTTTATAATCGATAGTGGTAATAAATTGATTCAGTGTCGCATTACCAATAACCCAGTAATCGTCTTCGTCATCACTGTTTATAATATTACTCTTGATGCTCTTTATCTGAACATCGCCAAGGCTAATTTTCGGTAATGTCACTCGCTGATGCTCAGCTTTGCCACTCAAGCCAAAATCAGCAGCAGTAACCTGCGCATCTGGTAACTTTATTTGATTAGCTTTTGGGTATTCAGAGCTTAACTTAAAATAATGCCGGCTGCCGGTATCAATAATAAATTCATGTTCGACTGTATGCCCGTTACCAAAGTCGATATTTCCTTCGACACTAATTTTGGTCATAAAGGTGTTGAACGCGAGACCTTTGATGCCGTTTGCCACATTATGCGGCTTATTGGACACACTGACTTGATTGGCTTTTTTATCGAATGTCCACACAAAGTGGCGTAATAAATCATGACCAATAACACCGTCATAAATAAGTTCATCGGCAGTTTCGAAATAAGGTGTATTACTCACTTGCAGAAAAGCCCCTTGAAAATTGTTGACCTGCAGATCGCCAAATTTTAAAGTTCTCATGCTGGTTTGATAACCAAGCGAGTCATTTTCATCGCCCCAACCACCTAAGTTTAATTCGTAACCTTCTGGTAAATTGAGTGCTACCACTTTTGGGGTATCAAACAAGAAGGTAAATGAAGCACCCGTATCAACCATAAACTTAAAACCGTCAACCCCATTCACCGTTCCATAAATAAAGACCTTTTCACCCACGTAATCGGTGGGAATTTTGAATTGGCTTTCGGTAGAACTCCATATTGGTTCAATATTATTATTAGCATTTCTTAGTTTAAGCACGTTTACGACACTACATCCACTAATCAGTAGTATTGACAAAATTAAGATCAACGACCGAAAGAAAACTGACATTGCGACAACTCCTACATTCCATTTATGTTTATTCTGAATAAAATCTGCCCTGACTTTCGAGTAAAAGAACAGGTCAATAATGATAATGAGGATAGGTTATTATGAGGCGTGTGAAATAAGTGTGAAATTTATATAGCAGAAGACAATTCCGCCACCGAACATTCATGACTAAATATAAAATTAATCTGCTGATAACAAAAATTGCGCAAAAGCCAATAATTATTTTGCTAAGCTTGCGTCAGCAAACGAAACAGAAATTGTTGTCCCCTTGTCACTAACTACAGTTAACAACCAATTCTGATGTTCACACAAGCGTTTTACAATAGATAAGCCGAAACCGTAGCCCGTACTTTGACTACCTTTTACCGCGGGTTCAGTTACCCGTGCAGAAATATAGGGTTCAATGCCTGGCCCAGTATCTTCAATGATTAATTGGTCATCAACATAACTGACTTTTACTTCACCTAAATCGGTGTATTGAAAGGCATTGCTAAGCAAATTATCAAGTAGCACCTTCAGCATGCCCTGTTGCGCAAACACCTGGGTATCACAATTATCATTAACCACCACCTCAACCGGTTTACCTGCAAGTATATGGCTGTGATCTATTATTGATTGCTCAATCAAGGGTAGTAATTTTACCGACGCTTTTTTAATTGATGTTTGTTCTTCTCTAGCCAAAATTAGTAAAGTTGTTACCGTTTGTTCCATTTGCATACTGGCATCGGCAATTCGACCAACAATATTTTTAGCATCTTCTTTCGCTACACTTGTTCCTTGGTAGACCTCAAGCGCATTTTTTATGATGGCCAAAGGGGTTCTTAATTCATGACTAACATCACGCGTAAAACACTTCTCTCGCTCTAACGCCTGATTAATCTGCTGCATAGAGTTTTCCAGCGTGCGAGCTAAAATGCCAATTTCATTATGAGGAAATTGGTGGGCAAAACTATCAGGGATATGCTCAGGGGCAACACCGTCAACTAAATCAGCTAACTGCTTTAAGGGTCTGGCAGTTTTTCGCCCTAACATCCAAGCAATAACAAAAGCGACAAGCGTTAACATTACTCCACTTATTAATAAGAATTTTAGCACCCCATCTCGAATGGGACGTACTAACAATTTTTCGCTCACTTCAGCAACAAGGTAAACATTTTGGTGTTCAGGTAAAGTATAAAGGTGATAATGTCGTTCTTGTGCACCATAAAACTCTTTTCGGTTTGGCTCCTCGATAAACTGCTGTCTTACGTCATCAGGCAACTTACTTTTCGAGAAATAGAGGGTCATATAAGCATTTCTAACCTCTGGCCATTGCGCCGTTTGTTGATATCCAGACGTCAAGTAGCTCGCTTCTTGCAAAATTTCTCGCTCAATAAAGTTGTCTTCTAAATTGTATAAAAGCATAAAGCAGAATAAACCGTATATAGCTGACATGACTAAAGTGAATATACAAAATTGCGCAACAATACGGCGGCTTAAACTGTGGAAATTTATGGTTTTATTGTTCATTTTTTACATCCAGAGCAAAACCAACACCATGTACCGTTTTTAATATTGGAAAATCAAAGGGTTTATCTAGTACATTGCGAAGCTGATAAATATGAGAACGAATAGCATCTGACTCCGTCGGTTCGTCTCCCCATAACTTTTGCGATAACACGGAGCGACTGACTATCTGTGGATAGGCTTCTGCTAATATCGTTAAAATGCGAAAGCCCATGGCGTGTAAGTTAAGTAATTGTCCATTACGAGTGGCTTGCTTTCGTTTCCGATCTAGGCTTAAAGGGCCAAAGATTAACGTATCATCAGTTTGCAATAAGTGACGTCGAGATAATGCCATACACCGCACTTCAAGTTCCTGCAATGAAAAGGGTTTAGTTAAATAGTCATCCGCCCCCACGGTAAATCCAGATATTTTATCTTCAAGACTATCTCTGGCAGTTAGCATCAAGATTGGAATATGACGACTGGACCTTTCTCTCAATTGCTGACAAACCCCGTAGCCATCGATAACAGGTAAATTTAAGTCGAGTATGATCAGGTCATAGTGATGTGCTAAAGCCAGATCAAGGCCTTGTTGCCCCTGAGTGGCAAAATCAAATATATGGCCTTTTTCTTCCATATAATCCGCTATATTTCTGGCGATATTACGCTGATCTTCAACCAATAATACATAAAGTGATGCCGTCTTTTTTGTCATGACACTTTCCAAGAGTTCAACGCTAGGTCTAAATAATACCTAAAGGAAAACCCCAACATTCATTGTTGAGGCACTGATTCATTTGCTCATATTTTATTTACAAAAATAAAGTTTTTAACATATCTAACGCGGGTTTGTAATCCGGTTTTGCGACCAACAATTGATTTAAAGTGCTTTTGGCATCACTTGCCTTACCTAGCTTATACTGGGTTTGGGCAATTTGCATATCTAACATTGGATTGTTAATTGCTTTTTGAGCAATAGCCATCAATGTAAGGGCATTTTCAAACTGGAGGTCTGTTTCTGCTATTTTTACATAGTAGAAACCATACATACCAACGAGTGCGATATGATATTGCTCTTGGCCTTTATCTTGATTTTTCATGGTAGCCAAAGTTTTTGCTGCTAACGTATCTCCCGCTAAGAACTCAGCTATTACCGCCATGGTTTTATCTTCATTATCTTGTTTTTCTAAAACGGGTGTCAGTCCGAGAAGCTTCACTAACTCTGTAGCAACATCGACTGTCGACGTTGGATTTTGACCGGTAATAAGTTGGCCATCAACCGCTACATGACTTAACATGATTTCACTTGATTGAAACTTAGCGCCACGCTCAGATAATTTATCTTCCAACATAAACTCGAATTGATTAAGCCATTTTTTGCCAAATAATTTTTCTTCTTTATTGGTAAAGCCGTTAATCGCTTTATTAGCAATAAGGTAACTACCATCCTTAAGTTTTACATCAACTAAAGCTGCTGGACCGTGGCAAACCGCTGCCACTACACCTTGTTGCTGATAAATATCGGCAATAATGGATTTAAGTGCCTCATCTTTGGGCAAATCGAACATTGCCCCTTTACCGCCAACAATAAATATTGCGTCATAGGCTTTGGCGTCAAGTTTAGCGGTCGCTATGGTGTTATTCAGTTTTGCCATAATCGCGGCGTCGGCCAAAACACGAGCATTGTATGACTTTGCCGGATTATATTTATCCGCTTCAACTTTACCACCGTTTGGACTGGCAATATCAACAACAATACCATTTGCTTTAAAAACTGAATACGCTTTGGCAAATTCATCAAATTCATAACCCGGTGCAGTTTCACCTTGCTGCTGACCGTAACCACTAACAATCATAATGACCTTTTTCTGTACTACCGTTGCACTTACTTGCACCGAGATTAGCAACAGGACAAATAAGGTAACAAGTTGATTTTTTGTCTGTTTTAAAGCGTTCATATTTATTCCTCCAAGAATTAGCCACAGAATGACAAACGCGGTGTGAAAAGAATGTGAAATCAATAACTGTCTGACATTAAGTCTCTGACATTAATTGTCTAACAGAACTACGCAGGTTGTTCCTACTGGCATACACACCTAATGCCGTAACCAAAAGCAAAATGATAAATAGGGTAGCAATTAACCAGATAAAATCAGCTTTATAAGTTAATGAAAACTGAGATTGATATATTAACAAGCCAGCAAGGTAGGTACCCACTATAGCGCCCATTGCTGCAATAGAAGCGGTAACCAGCCACTCAATAACATTGAGTCTAAAACAGGTAGATCGCGAAAATCCAAAGCTCATAATAATACTGTTCTTTTTCTTCTCTTTAGATTCAAGCGCATTAATGGATGCCAAAATAACCACACAGGTCAGTGAAATAATGATAAAGGAAAAGCCACTAATCAATTGGGTGATCATGGCCAAAATCGAATCAAATATCGCAGTCATTTCAGTCAATGAAATCATCCGTAGTGTTGGAAATTTTTGCCATAGTTCAGCTAATAATCTCCATTGCTGTGGAGCAAGTTCTAAACTCGCCATGCTGTAACGAGGAGCTTGAATATGTGTTAATGCAGCGGTTGGCATTTGCACCCAAAAGGTAATTGAGCCTGCTCCCGGTTTAAACGCATGACTGGCGGATATTGCAAAAGTGAAACTTTGCTGATCGATAACAAATGTTAAGCTATCGCCAATAACTAAGCCTAAGTCGGTCATAACTTCTTGCTCAACTGAAATTTGCTGCCAATTTTGGCTATCAGGCTGCTCTTTTCCCTGCCAGTAGTGTCCATCGACCAGTTTATTATTTTCTGGCATCGACTCATTCCAATGAAGGCGAATAGCGCGAGCAAATGTTGCTAAGCTTTCACTGGGTTTTTGACTGAACTCAGCAAGGGCCTGCTTATTTACTGCAACTAACTTAGCGTGCATATAAGGCTTAGCCTGACGAATAGTTACACCTTGCTGCTTTGCCAAGTTCTCAATAAAAGCAAGTTGTGGCACAGTGGCTTGCGACACCATAACATTACCATCATGTTGGCGTTGATACGACGCCATCGTCGAGCCAAGGTCTTTCAGCAGCATCAAAGTAAATAACAGCAGAAAAGTACATAAGCCTACGCCTATTATTTGCGTACTTTTACTTACTATGCGTTGTTTCATCATAAACAAAGTAAAAGGTACTAACCCAGAAAAGTTTTGAGTAAACTTTTCTCCAAGCGTCAAAGTGATCCAGCTCATCAGTATCATCAACACGATAGTGGTCGTTATGGCTACGACCATCATCAAGGTTAACAGACCATTATCTGAGTATGTTATTGCTACGCCTGACAAGACAAATATACTGCTAATTTTGGTAAACCAGTGACTTAGCCCTTTATTTTCACCATTAAACAGCTTAGTAACAGCGCAGCCGTGCAGAGAAAACCAAACCGGCGTATGAAATACGGCAAATAACACGACAACAGCACCGATCGATTTTAATATCGGCCGATAGTTCCACTGCCATAACAAATCAACAAATGCACTGTTTAACCAGCTAACAATCAACCAATGAAAACCTGTCGATAATAAAATAACAACAGGAAGCAATAGCACTAAATTAATTATCCATTTAAAGCATGACACTTGAATACCAGCAAAACTTGATGCTCCTAGGCTCATGCATATCGCGGTAAAATATTGATCCTTTTTCATATGAACTTGAGTTAATTGCTCAATGGCAATTGCCGCCATAAAAAATAAGATGATGGACGCTAAGCCGATAAAATTTTCTGTTCGCTGCCAAAAAAGTGCTAGCGGATGATCACCTTGTTTATGCTGTATTTGCGCTGCGGGTAAATTTTTCTGCTGCCACCTGATAAGGCTATTAATTTGCTTGGTGCTTGCCGCAATGAGATAACGATAATTAATCAGATCAGATGAAAAGCCTAATGCCTTCATATCCAAAATATTGATCATCGCACGCATATCAACACTATGCCCTTCCATCAACCTGTCTGGTTCATGTTGCAGTACCCGTGATACCAAAAACAGGCTATTTGCTACCAACAATTGGTCACCAATATTTAACGATAAGCTGGCAAATAGTCGAGCATCTAACCAGATTTCCCCTAACGCTGGCCCACCTAATGTTTGTTGACTAGGGCCTTGTAACTTACGCGAAGTTAACAGTTCGCCTTGCAGTGGATATTGCTTATCTACCGCTTTAATTTTGGCTTGTTGCCATTGACCATTATGAGTCAATGTCGCCTTAATTTGTTGGGTCATAACAACATTATTCGTTAATGATGATACCTTAGAAAACTGCGCTGAAGATAACGTCTGTTGTTGACTGAGCACCGCATCAGCACCGAGTAAGCCTTGTAAATTTTTATCCAAATAATTTTGTATGCTTTCACTCGATTGGCTTAAGGTGACAATAAATAACAATAATACACCTTGAGTCCAACGCAACAGCCGCTGATGAGCATGGTGGTACTCTTGCTTATAAAAATGCCAGGCAAGCTTAATATTGTTAGTTAACATGACTACACCCTAAACATTTCATTTGATTCTTGCTTGTTATGAGCTTCTGCCATTGAACAATCCATCAACGAACCGTCGGCCAGTAGAAAAGTATGTTGAGCACGTTGAGCCAAAACAGCGCTGTGTGTAACAACCACGAGACCTGAGTTATTTTCTTGGCAACAAGCAAACAAAATGTCAGCGATTTCAGTAGCACTTTTTTGATCTAAGTTACCCGTTGGTTCATCAGCGAAAATAAAATTGGGTTCAAAAACAAGCGCGCGTGCGATCGCCACGCGTTGTTGTTCTCCGCCACTTAACTCACTAGGCTTGTGATTTTTCCTCTGACTCAAACCAACTTTATCTAACCAAACCAAAGCTTTGTTTATTGCCTGTTTATCACCTCTTAACTTTAGTGGTAAAGCCACATTATTAAGTGCGGTTAATTCTGGCAATAAATGAAATTGCTGAAAAATAAAGCCAATATCAGCTCTTAAAAAATCCAATGTTTTCCTCTGCTCCGCTTTTACATAAGCAACTTGCCCTGCGGTAGGTTTTTCCAGTCCCGAGATCAGCATAAGTAAACTTGATTTTCCCGCCCCCGAAGGACCCGTTATCGCATATGACTCGCCTTGGAAAATGGATAAATTAAGATCGTTGAATAAGGTCACTGTTGATTCATTTAACTGAAACGATTGGCTTATATTTTTTAATTCAATGTAACTGGACATTGGTAGGGCTCATTATTAACGATAACAGGCCTCCAATTTAAAGTTTTTGTTGTGAAATGGATGTGAAATCAAGAGAGGGGTTTGAAATATTACTGTCAACTTTGTGCTATAGAAAAAATTAATGTCGACAGTTTTCTTGCTCGATTTTAAGTCCTCCGGCAATAATCATATAATTTTCATCACATTATCAGGCATAGTTTTTTCTCTTCGTTTAATAGTAAACGTTGAGTTTTCGCCATTATGTATAAAAATAACCCCATCATCTTCAAAAGATGTTAGAAATTCAATTTTACCGCTACCACTAACAAGCCTTGTATCATCAGTACCTTCCCATGAAAATTCTAGTTCAGGCATTCGGGTATTAACAACATCCATATTCTCTTCTAAAGTGCCCAAGCTTCCATTTCGGTTAAGCGCCACTTACCAACAAATTCATTCATATTTAAGCCTCAAAGTGTGGATAAAAAAAGACCTAACTCTTTCAAAAAAATGCTTTTATATATTGTCGCTGTGGCGGAGTCAATCGATATATCTTGCGACAAGTAAATTGAAAAGAACCGGCATAAAAACACACCATTTGTAAATTATGTCCGGTAAAGCACTTTAATGACATGCCAACCAAATTTGGTTTTAACTAAGTGAGGCTCTAATATTGCGCCGCTAAAAGCTACTTTATCAAATTGAGGGACCATTTGACCTCGTTTAAACTCGCCTAAATCTCCTCCTTTTTTACCCGACGGGCATGAGGAATATTTTTTAGCTAACGTTTGAAACTTAGCTCCCTTGCCTAACTGCTTAATGATATCTTCGGCAATTTCTTTGTGCTTAACCAATATGTGAAGTGCGTGCGCAGTAGCTGCCATGTAAAAGCCTTTTAAATGCTGTTTAAACTAAAATTTTACCAAACGAGAATAACAATAACACTCTCTTAACTTTTAAATATATCAAATAGAGGAATAAATCCAACAGAATTAAAATGTCGTAGACACCCTGCTGAGAAATAACCTCAAATTTCAGACACAAAAAAACCGACTTTAATAGTCGGCTTATCTTTGTTATAGCCCCTTAAGAACAAGGGAAGAATGGTACCAGCGGTCGGACTCGAACCGACACGTCTTTCGACAGGGGATTTTGAATCCCCCATGTATACCAATTTCATCACGCTGGCATTTCTCTTACTATAACTTCAAGTCATGTATAACATTCTCGAAGAGGCAGGCATTATACGAAATATAATCCTGTTGGCAATAGTTTTTCACTTATTATAGCTTGAGTGCTGTATATTTGTTCGTGACACATCAGTAACCGGGTTTTTTAGCTCTTTTTCTAGCCAAAGCCTTGCATCAAATACGTTATCAAAAAAAGCATGCTTAATACCTGCAGCTTGGTATATCTTCGTAAATAAATATTCTGTTAGCTGTAATGTTGTGCAGTCGGCTAGGTTTAACGCTACGGCTTTTGTCGAGCCTTGGCGAATAAATTTCAAGTGATATTCGAGGCCGGCTTCAACACTAATCGCTTCACCTTTTGGCGTTATCAGAATGGCGTAGTTGCTTAAATCAACTTGCGTAATTGCCCGCAGTAACTTTTGGTGTAAATTATCCAAGTATTCAATATTCCAAGGCCCTTCAGCTGTAATAACGATAATATTATCCTCTATTGTAATCTCTAACATGCCATCTGGTGAAAAAATACTCATGAAAGTACCTCCCTGCAATAAATGTTATCGTTTAATATTGTATATTTACCGTTAACAGACACGGACAATGATAAATTATGCCGCATCACTTATACTTTTATAGGTCTTTTGCTAAACTAGCACAAATTTTTCTATTAATAATAATATGTCATTAGTTTCTAGTTCTTCCTTTCCTCGGGCTGGCTTTCGCCGCCGCATGGCTTCTTGGCTGTACGATGCGTTGCTAGCTATCGCAGTTTACATGACTGCTGGCGCAGTTTCGTTTCTAATCATTTCGTTAATGGTTAACTTTGCCCTGTTTGATCTTCAAGGCTATCAACATTTAAGCGATGCTATCACCAACACTTATTGGCTGTTGTGGCCAAATGAACTTTGGAAACTCGCTTGGGTAGCCTTTTTCTTTGTTTGGTTCTGGTCTAAAAGCGGCCAAACTTTGGGGATGAAGGCATGGCGTATACGAGTCCAGAATCAAAATGGCACCAGAATAACAAAAACCACCGGTATTAAACGCTTGTTACCAACACTATTAGGTTTAGGTAATTTTGCTGTTTTAGTTGATAGAAAAAATAAATTGAGTTTACAGGATAGGCTGACAGATACTGAAGTTGTGCTGTTAACGCTTGAAGAAAATAGAGGTAGGCTTTAGCCTTTAAACTTCTTTTTATAGTATAAAATGAAGTGAAAAAACTTTTTTTTCTCACTTCATTTGTGCAGCACTTATTGCTTTGTAGTTTTAATGAATATAGTGCTAACTCGCTCTTTTCTTCATTAAATACAAAGCGGCCCCGACAAAAATCACACTTGGCATAAAGGCACCAAATATTGCCGGTAATTGATACACTAAGCTCAACGACCCTAGCACTTCATTAACGATGAAAAACAATATTCCTGTTGCTACGCCCATCATAATCCTTGCCCCCATTGATACTGAACGTAATGGACCAAAGATAAACGACAACGCCACTAATAACATGACGGCTAAGGTTATTGGCTGTGCTATTTTGCGCCAAAATGCCAATAAATATCGACTTGGATCTTGCTTATTAGCATCTAAATAATCTAGATAATCATTTAAACCGCGTAATGACAATGATTCTGGCTTAACCGTTACCACACCTAATTTATCCGGTGTTAAGGTTGAGCTCCAAGACATCACTGGCTGACTCGCTTTGGTTATTTCTTTTGCGCTGATCATGGTTTCAATAACATCACGTAATTGCCAAGCATCTTTTTGATAGACGGCACTTTTCGCTGACACCCAACTCGACAATTTAAGCTGTTCATCAAAGCGATATATTTGAATGTTTTTCAAAGAACCTTGGTCTTGTACTTCACCGATATGAACAAAGTAATCACCATCTTTAGCCCACGTGCCGCCAGTAGAAGAAATTAAACTACCACCTGAAATTGCCTGAGAGCGCACTTGTCGGGCGGCGGCCTCACCTTGTGGCGCCAACCATTCACCTACCGCCATACTCACGACAATGAGTAACAAGGCGGATTTCATTACTGATTTAATAATATCAAGACGAGAAAGTCCCGCCGCTTGCATCACCACCAGTTCACTACTGCTTGCCATCATGCCCATACCAATTAAACCACCAATTAACGCTGACATGGGGAAAAATAACGACACGTCTTGAGGGACAGCATAAAGCACATAAAGTGCAGCATGCGCTAAGTCATAATTGCCCTTACCTACTGACTTCATTTGTTCAACAAATTTAATAATGCCGCTTAAACTGACAAATACCGCTAAGGTCAGAAAAGTGGTCGAAGCAATAACCCGACCTATATACATATCTAAAATACGCATTAGGTAGCCACCTTATGTTTAGAGAGTTTAGCCTTAAAAACACGACCACTTTTACGACCCTTAACCAGTAAACTAAAGCCTAAAATCAGAACAATAAAGTGCACAGGCCACAAACCTATATATTGTGGAACAGAGCCTTTTTCTATGCCAGAGCGAATAGCGGTCAGCAGTAAAAAATAGCTTAAAAACAACAGTAATGCCGGTAGCATTTTACCAAATTTTCCTTGGCGTGGATTAACCACACTGAGTGGCACGGCGACAAGTGTCATAATAATACAGGCTAATGGAAAAGCGATGCGCCACTGGCTTTCAGCACTAGTTTCTGGCGTTTGATCTTGATAAAGCTCCGCCGTCGGTATTGCACTGAGTTTTCGTCTTTTATGTGCCACTTTTTGATCTTGAATTTGAATATAGTATTTATCAAATGCGACTTGTCGAAATTCTTTATTTTTTATATCATTTTGGTAACGAGTACCTGCGGAAAGTATCAAGCGCTGCGAACCCGTTTCCTCTTCAACAACTTGCCCCGTTGCGGCATAAACTAGACTTGAATCGATGACACTAGCATTGGCTGTACTTTGATCAGGCAGCTGCGCAACAAATACTTTTTCAAAGGTATTATCATCACGGTTTTTTTCATGGATAAAGACCACTGCTTTTTTGTTACCTGTAGTTTGAAAACGTCCAGCAATAAGTGAACTTAAGCCTGAATCAGCGGCTATTTGATCTTTAACTTGGTATTCATACTCGGCCGCCATCGGTGATAAATAAAGCGTAAATATCCCGGTAATAATAGCGGTAACAACACCAAGTATTAAGGTAACACGTACCACATACCACTCACTGACACCGCAAGCATGTAGCACCGTCATTTCATTTTCAGCGTATATTCGACCGTACGCCAATAAAACCCCGAGAAAAAAACTTAACGGTAAAATCATCCCAGCAAGATCAGGAATTTTCAAACCAATGAATGTCATCACTAAATGACCAGGAATACCACCTTCAGAAGCGTCATCAAGCACGCGTACGAATTTATTGCTGATAAATATCGTCATAATGACGAGAAATACCGCAAGTTGGGTTTTAGCAACTTCTTTGAGTAAATAACGAAATATAATCACAAAGTGATCCTATAAAAACTTTCTATAAAACATGGTTTTTTTCTGACATACAGGCATTTTTTCAGTAAACTTGTCATTTTTAGCACTAAATTAAATGTAAGCTTACTCGGTAATGCTGTGCAATCCGGCTATAATTATAGCCTTTAGCCGAATACATTTAAAAGCAAGCTTAGCGATTATTTACTGTTTTTAGCAAGCTAAATAGTATATTTTCAATAAAATATACACATTTGAGTCAAATTAGGAGACATCATGGAGTTCAGTGTAAAAAGTGGCAGTCCGGAAAAACAACGTAGCGCCTGTATTGTCGTCGGTGTTTTCGAACCTCGTCGTTTATCGGCTATCGCTGAGCAACTAGATGAAATTAGTGAAGGCTATATTAGCAACTTACTACGTCGTGGCGATCTGGAAGGCAAGTCAGGACAAATGTTGTTATTACATCATGTGCCTAATATTCTTAGTGAACGCGTATTATTGGTCGGCTGTGGTAAAGAGCGAGAATTGGATGAACGCCAATATCGCCAAATTATCAGCAAAACCATTAATACCTTAAATGAAACCGGTTCAATGGAAGCGGTATGCTTCTTATCTGAATTGCATGTTAAAGGTCGTGATACTTATTGGAAAGTGCGCCAAGCGATTGAAGCAACACAAGATTGCCTATATAGCTTTAACAGCTTAAAAACCCGTAAAGAAGAGCCTCGTCGCCCTTTACGTAAAATTGTTTTTAATGTCCCAACGCGCCGTGAACTGCCAATTGGCGAACGCGCAATTAGCCATGGTTTAGCTATCTCTGAAGGTATTACTACCTGTAAAAATGTCGCTAATATGCCGCCAAATATTTGTAACCCTGCTTACTTGGCCGAACAAGCACAAATTTTAGCGAATGATTATGACAACGTCAGCACGCAAATCGTTGGTGAACAAGAAATGGAAGAACTCGGCATGGGCTCATATTTAGCCGTCGGCCGAGGCTCTGTTAATGAATCATTAATGAGCATTATTAAATATAATGGCGCCGGTGATGATTCAAAGCCATTGGTATTAATCGGTAAAGGCTTAACCTTTGACAGTGGCGGTATTTCATTAAAACCAGGTGCTGGTATGGATGAAATGAAATATGACATGGGTGGTGCAGCCGGTGTTTTGGGTGCTATGCATTCATTAGCGGAGCTGCAATTGCCTATTAACGTAATTGGCATTTTAGCTGGCTGTGAAAACATGCCAAGCAGCAATGCTTATCGTCCTGGTGACATATTAACCACCATGTCTGGTCAAACCGTTGAAGTATTAAATACTGACGCTGAAGGCCGATTAGTATTATGCGACGCATTAACCTACGTTGAACGCTTTGATCCTGAACTTGTTATCGATGTTGCTACCTTAACTGGCGCTTGTGTTGTTGCATTAGGCGCACATGCAACAGGCTTACTGAGTACTCACAATCCACTGGCACACGAGCTATTAAATGCTTCTGAGCAAAGTGGCGATCGTGCTTGGCGCTTACCTTTATGGGATGACTATCAAGATCAACTTGAAAGTCCATTTGCTGACTTTACCAATTTAGGTGGCAAAGAAGCCGGCACCATTACTGCCGCTTGTTTTTTATCTAAATTTACCAAAAAATACCATTGGGCGCATTTAGATATTGCAGGTACAGCGTGGCGTGGCGGTAAGAACAAAGGTTCGACTGGTCGCCCGGTTAGTATGTTAACGCAATTTTTATTAAATCGTTCTGGCGCTGAGCAAGGCGAATAGTTGACACTGAATTACGACGCGGAATAAAGTCATGCAAACCCAAGCAATGTTCTACAGTATTGAAGAACAAAGTAAAGTATCAGGTGTTTCTGAACAGCAGTTACACTTGCACTATGCTTGCCTGCAAGCGGCTTACTTTTACCGTCAAAACCAGCGAGTATTTATTTATACCCAAGATCAAGAAAGTGCTCATGACATAGATGAAATGTTATGGGCTTTTGATCCTGATAGTTTTGTACCACACAACCTTATCGGTGAAGGTCCAAAACAAGGCGCTGCTGTTGAAATCAGCTGGCAAGTGCCGACGAACCGCCGAGCGGTTTTAATTAATTTAACGAGTGATGTACCCAACTTCGCTAACCAATTTTCGCATTTGATAGATTTTGTGCCCGCCGACGAAAC
Organism: uncultured Colwellia sp.; assembly: GCA_913061475.1. GTDB lineage: Bacteria > Pseudomonadota > Gammaproteobacteria > Enterobacterales > Alteromonadaceae > Cognaticolwellia. The sequence goes on from CAJXUN010000003.1 coordinate 14,870, forward strand.
TTTAAAAGAACAAGCTCGAAATCGCTTTCGTACTTGTCGTCAATGGAATTTCAATGTAGCTCACCAAGTGGCTAGCGCACCAAAAACTATCAATACAACCAGTTAAAAATCTTCTGACGGAAAATCTGATGGAAAAAACATTTACCCCCGCAAATATTGAACAGTCCCTGTATAAAAGCTGGGAAGAACAAGGTTATTTTAGCCCTACGGGCGAAGGCGACAGCTACAGTATTGCTATACCGCCACCGAATGTCACCGGTAGTTTGCATATGGGACATGCTTTTCAACAAACCATCATGGATACCCTCATTCGTTACCAACGTATGCAAGGTAAAAATACCTTATGGCAAACAGGCTGCGACCATGCAGGTATCGCAACACAAATGGTCGTAGAGCGTAAAATTGCCGCTGAAGAAGATAAAACTCGCCATGACTACGGTCGTGAAGGTTTTATCGATAAAATCTGGGAATGGAAAGAAGAATCTGGCGGTACTATCGGCAAGCAAATGCGCCGATTAGGTAACTCTATTGATTGGTCACGTGAACGTTTCACCATGGACGACGGCATGTCTGAAGCGGTACAAGAAGTGTTTGTGCGCTTATTTGAAGATGACCTCATTTACCGTGGTAAACGCCTAGTAAACTGGGATCCTAAATTTCATACCGCTATTTCTGATTTAGAAGTTGAAAATAAAGATAAAAAAGGCCACATGTGGCACTTGCGCTATCCATTAGCGGATGGCGCTAAAACAGCCGAAGGTCTTGATTATTTAGTGGTTGCAACAACCCGCCCTGAAACTATGTTGGGTGATACCGGTATTGCGGTAAATCCTGAAGACCCACGTTATAAAGACTTAATTGGTAAACAGGTTTTATTACCCTTAGTTAATCGTTTAATTCCTATTGTTGGCGATGAGCATGCTGACATGGACAAAGGCACGGGTTGTGTAAAAATAACCCCAGCGCATGACTTTAACGATAATGAAGTCGGTAAACGTCACCAGTTACCACAAATCAATATTTTTGATAAAGACGCCGCAGTATTGGCAACGGCTGAAGTATATGACACCAAAGGTGAAGTATGTGATGCCTATGATGGCGCTCTACCTACTGAATTTGCAGGCATGGATCGTTTTGTTGCCCGTAAAGCTATCGTGGCTAAGTTTGACGAATTAGGTTTATTGGTTGAAGTAAAAGACCATGATTTAGTTGCCCCATACGGTGATAGATCAGGCGTTATCATTGAGCCTTTATTAACTGACCAATGGTACGTGCGTGTTGAAAAATTAGCGGGCCCTGCTGTTGACGCGGTAAAAGACGGTCAAATTGAATTTGTCCCTAAACAATACGAAAACATGTACTTTGCTTGGATGAACAACATTCAAGATTGGTGTATTTCACGTCAATTATGGTGGGGACACAGGATCCCGGCTTGGTATGACGAAAGCGGTAAAGTTTATGTTGGTCGCACTGAAGCAGAAGTACGTGCTAATAACACCATCAGCGCCGAGACAAAACTTCGTCAAGATGATGATGTACTTGATACTTGGTTCTCATCGGCACTTTGGACATTCTCAACATTAGGTTGGCCAAAAGACACTGACGATTTAAAAACCTTCCACCCTACCGATGTATTGGTAACAGGTTTTGATATTATTTTCTTCTGGGTTGCGCGTATGATCATGATGACCATGCATTTTAACAAAGATGAAAATGGTAAATCTCAAATACCCTTTAAAAAAGTCTACATGACGGGTCTTATTCGCGATGAAAATGGCGATAAAATGAGTAAATCAAAAGGTAATGTGGTTGATCCATTAGATATGATTGATGGTATTTCACTTGAAGACTTACTAGAAAAACGTACCGGTAATATGATGCAGCCTAAGCTAGCGGCTAAAATTGCTAAGCTTACCAAGAAAGAATATCCAGACGGCATAGAAGCCCATGGTACTGATGCTCTGCGTTTTACCTTAACGTCGGTAGCCACAACCGGTCGTGATATTAGCTGGGATATGAAGCGCCTTGAAGGTTACCGTAACTTCACCAATAAATTATGGAACGCTAGCCGATACGTAATGATGAATACTGAAGAGTTTGATTGCGGACAATCAACTGCTGAAGGAAAGTCTGGCGAGATGGAGTTTTCACTTGCCGATCGTTGGATCATCGGTCAGTTCGAGCAAACAGTGAAAACTGTGCACGAAGCGTTTGATACCTATCGTTTTGATCTTGCTTCACAAGCCTTGTATGAATTCACTTGGAATCAATTCTGTGATTGGTATTTAGAGCTAACAAAGCCGGTTTTATTTAAAGGTAATGAAGCTCAGCAACGCGGTACTCGTCACACCTTAGTTAACGTGTTAGAAGCATTATTACGCTTAATGCACCCTATCATGCCATTTATTACTGAAACTATTTGGCAACGTGTTCAACCCTTAAGTGACTTTGCTAAAAATGGCGAGTCAATTATGATTCAGGCATTCCCTGAGTTTAACGCCAGCAAATGTGATCAAACCGCCATTGATGACTTAGAATGGGTCAAGCAATTTGTTATTGCCATTCGTAATATTCGCGGCGAAATGGATATTACGCCAAGTAAACCGTTACCTGTGCTGTTGAAAAACGTTAATGCTGACGACCAACGTCGTTTATCTGAAAATAAGCAGTTTATTATTGCCTTAGCTAAACTAGAAAGTATTGAAGTATTAGCAAAAGATGATAATGGCCCGGCTTGTGCTGCTGCGGTAGTGGGTGATTTATCGGTATTAATTCCAATGGCTGGCTTAATCGATAAAGATGCTGAATTAGCACGTTTAGATAAAGCGATTGAAAAGCTAACAAAAGATGCTGCTCGTGTTCGTGGTAAGCTGAGTAACGAAAATTTTGTTGGTAAAGCCCCTGAAGCGGTCATCAATAAAGAAAAAGCTAAGTTAGCAGAAGCTGAATCAACATTGGCTAAAATGGTTGACCAGAAGGCTCAAATAGCTGAAATGTAAGTCATTCATTTATAGTAATTCTAAAAGCCAGCATCATAGCTGGCTTTTTTTTGTCATAAAAAAGTAAAATAATCTTCATTTTTTTTAGAGATTCCTAAATTCTAATGTGTTAATATCTTTTTGCGTTGAGTTTTTGCGTTTCGGGATAAGGAGAGATCATTTAGTCATTAGACTTTTGATCAGCCTAGACGTTTTAATATGTGTTACTGGAAACCTTTCTTTGTCTATATTATAGATAGAGGGCATTTACTCCGTATATGGCCGTTTTGGCTAAACTTTAATTTTTGATCTGCGAGAAATGTTAGTATGTCTGATACAGTAACTGGTAAAGTAAAATTTTTTAACGAATCTAAAGGATTCGGTTTCATTGAGCAAGAAAACGGCGCTGACGTTTTTGTTCACTTTAGTGCAATCTCTGGTGACGGTTTCCGTACTTTGACTGACGGTCAAGCGGTAACTTTTAGCGTAAAACAAGGCCAAAAAGGTCCTGAAGCTGAAAACGTAGTTGCATCTTAATTTAGCATGCACACTTAGCTTTAGCTTCTTATATTGAGAAAATGCTAAAGTTTAAATAAAAAAACGAAACTTATGTTTCGTTTTTTTGTTTCTACCGCTAGCAAAAGTTAACTCATTCTCCTACTCTCGATTTAAATCTCCAGTGACCTAGTTAAACTTATTTAATACTAAAGTTACTTATTAATATGCGGTTCGATCAATTCCACCATAGCAGCTATATGCATATCGTCATCATTCAATGCTGGAATGTAATGGTATTGTTCACCACCTGCACAAAGAAAAACTTCTTTATTTTCGTGAACAAGCTCTTCTAAGGTTTCTAAACAGTCTGCGCTAAAGGCTGGGCTTATAATCGCAACATGATTATTACCTTCCTGCGCCAAAGTCGCCAAAGTTTCATCGGTATATGGTTTAAGCCATTCGGCTTTCCCAAAACGTGACTGAAAAGTCATAATATAATCATCTTTATCAAAACCTAATGCTTCAACCACTAAGCGTGTGGTTTTATGGCTGAAACAATAATATGGGTCACCCTGCTCTAAAAAATATTTTGGCATACCGTGATATGAAAACACCAGTTTATCTGGCTTGCCGTGTGTTTCAATATGTCGGCTGATACTTGCCGCTAATGCTTTAATATATAAAGGTTGATCATGATAGCCACTTTGAAAATGCACACTGGGGATCCAGCGCCAGGTTTTAATTTTATTAAAAACAGCATCAAAAGTTGACCCAGTTGTTGGACCAGCATATTGCGGATATAGAGGTAGCACCACAATATTGTTTACACCCTGTTCTTGAAAGCTTTCTAAAGCATTTGCAATCGATGGCGTGCCATAGCGCATCGCAACATCAACTAACACCTTATCACCATATTTTTCTGTCAGTATATTCTCAACTTTTACTTTCTGTTGTTTGCTGATCACCAATAACGGTGAACCTTCATCAGTCCAAATACTTTCATATAGCTTGGCTGATTTTTTAGGTCGAACACGTAAAATAATGCCATGCAATATCATTAACCAAACCAAACGAGGGATCTCAACCACACGTGGATCTGATAAAAATTCACGTAAATAACGTCTTAATGCTCCTGCGGTTGGGCTATCGGGTGTACCTAAATTAGTCAGTAGTACACCTGTTTTTGCTGTGAAATCATGAATTTTCTTAGTTTTTCCTGCGTACCTTGACATAAATTTTCTCTACAAAATGGCGTTAACAGCGTTAACAAAAACGTCTGAATCTGGGGTTACTCGACTATTAAAATGTTTTATCGTTTTACCATCCGCACTGACCAAGTATTTATAAAAATTCCACTTAGGTGCAGTCGTTTTGTCAGCTAACGCCTTAAAAATAGGGTGTGCATCACTGCCAAATACATGCACAGGCGATAACATGTTAAAGGTTACGCCATAATTTACAAAACAAATATCGGCGGTATCTTTTTCATTATCTTCTTCTTGAAAAAAGTCATCTGAAGGGAAACCAATCACCACTAAACCTTGGTCTTTATATGCTTTATGTAGTGTTTCAAGTGCAGTAAATTGTGGTGTAAAACCGCAATGACTGGCAGTATTTACAATTAATATCGGCTTTCCGGCTGTTAATTCACAAAGATCGAGAACATCTGTAGCGTGCAGTTTTTTTTCACTGTGCTGCATAAAAGACAAACATGTCGTTGGTTCAGCACTACCACTGGTATTGGCGATACTTGCTTCTGCTTTTACCTCAGTAATAAATGCCGTTAATGCGAATGTGGTGATCAAGCATAAATTTTTCATGTATTTCCCTTTAAGCACAATCTATGGTGCGGACTATGACGTTATATTATCGTAATTACCTAAGCAAAGAAATGAACCATGGCGAAGATAGTTTTTTGGCTCTTTGTCGTAAAATTGTAATGTCTAATAGAGACACTAAACCCGGTTGTTTATACGTATAGACAAAATAAACCGATCACTTAATTACCACGAAAAGATGACATACAAGTCGTATATTTATAACACGCGGGGGTTTAGTAACATAAAACAAGGCCATCGATGTAGCTGTTTTAGAAAATACACTTTATCGAGCAATTTTCTGCAATCTCTATCTTAAGGTACTATGTTAACACACCGTTTTTAAATGACTGATATACCAACAGCTAAAAAAATACTCATGGGAATTAGGTGTATTATTTACTATCCAAGTTAATGAGAAAACTAACGCAGAAAATCTGTTACTAGCCTTTATTGAACGATATAGTATCATAGGCGCTGTTTACAGTGATTAATGTTGAAAAATAGTGACATAAGTCAAATCCTGTTCACATTTATTACGTTATTATCATTCCATGTCGCAATACATTAGCTAAGTGAATAGGTTTGTCGAATTTAAACTCAGAAATTGAAATAACAGCCGCAAGCACAAATACGTTATTAAGTGCTCGCGATTTGAGCTGTATTCGGGAAGAACGAGTATTATTTGAAGCGCTTAGTTTTAATATTGCCGCTGGCGACATTGTCCAAGTAGAAGGCCCGAACGGCGCTGGTAAAACCAGCTTATTGCGTATTCTTGCTGGTTTATCTCAACCGTACGATGGTAGTATTTATTTTCAAGACAATAATATTACTCAGCACCGCGAAACCTTCCACCAGGAGCTACTTTATTTAGGCCACTTACCCGGCGTGAAAGACGAAATGACCGCACAAGAAAATCTTGAATTTAATCTTGCATTACATGGTTTAGATAACAAAACTGCGGAAGCTACATTAGCAAAAGTTAACTTACTCGGTTTTGAAGATGCCCTTGCCTCACATTTAAGTGCTGGACAGCATAGGCGCATTTCTCTAGCACGTTTATGGCAAAGCCAAGCTAAAGTTTGGATTTTAGATGAGCCTTTCACTGCTATTGATAAACTTGGGGTGGAAAAGCTAGAACAACTTTTTTTACAGCATGCCGACAACGGCGGTTGTGTTGTTTTAACCACCCATCAAGATCTCTCATTACCGGCTGAGCGCGTAAAGAAAATAACTTTAGCTTACAGGTTTTACTAGGGTAATTTTTCATGACACTACTTTCTTATCGTGCAGCTTTCGCTTTGATCGTCAAAAGAGATCTGATGATAGCTTTTCGCCATCGCGACGATATTATTAACCCATTATTATTTTTTGTTATTGTTGTCTCACTTTTTCCATTGGGTGTTGGGCCAGAGAGCACCATACTGTCACGTATTGCTCCCGGTATTATTTGGGTCGCGGCATTATTAGCCACCTTATTGTCATTAGATAGATTATTTAAGTCTGATTACACTGACGGTTCATTAGAGCAAATGCTATTGAGCCCCCATCCTGTATTTATATTAGTTATTGCCAAAATTTTCGCGCATTGGTTACTCACTGGCTTACCGCTAATACTCATTGCGCCATTGTTAGCGGTGTTACTGCATTTGCATGAAAGTAGCTACGGCGCGCTAATGCTTACCTTATTTCTAGGCACGCCAGTGCTGAGTTTATTGGGCGCCATTGGCGTTGCTTTAACGGTCGGCATTAAAAAAGGTGGCGTACTATTAAGTCTACTGGTACTTCCGCTTTACATTCCCGTGCTTATTTTTGCCACTAGCGCAATTGATAGCGCGGCGATGAACTTACCTTATAACGGTCAACTTGCTATAATCGCGGCAATATTTTTTGCCTCGTTAACCTTAGCCCCTTTTGCTGTTAGCGCAGCACTAAAAGTGAGTACAAATTAATATGATGTGGAAATGGCTACACCCTTACGCAAATCCTGAGATTAGCTATCATTTTTCCGGTAAAATACTACCTTGGTGCGCACGCCTCGCGTTTATCTTTTTAAGCATTGGTATTACATGGGCGCTATTATTTGCGCCTGCTGATTATCAGCAAGGTGATACTTTTAGAATATTTTATTTGCATGTTCCTGCTGCGATGTTGTCGATGGGTATTTATCTGGGTATGGCAATTGCTGCACTATCAAGTTTAGTTTGGCAATTAAAACTTGCTGACGCTTCTGTCGCGGCTATGGCTCCTATTGGTGCGACGTTCACATTTATCGCACTAGTTACTGGCGCCGCATGGGGAAAACCTATGTGGGGAACATGGTGGATTTGGGATGCTAGACTGACCTCAGAGTTAATTTTATTATTTTTATATCTTGGCGTTATTGCCTTACATAATGCTTTTGAAGATAAGGCTTTAGCAGGAAAAGCCGCTGGGATATTGGCTTTAGTCGGTGTTATCAACTTACCTATTATCAAATACTCTGTAGAATGGTGGAACACACTTCATCAAGGCGCAACGGTGAGTAAATTAGGTAAGCCTTCAATGAGCGCAGACATGTTTTGGCCATTTTTGATCTGTTTTATTGGCTTTGCTTTTTTAGTGACCGCATTAATATGCCTACGTTTTCGCACCGAAGTATTAAATCGAAACAGCATGCGACCTTGGGTACGCGAATTAGTTGCTGATGAGGAGAAAGCTCATGCAGTTTGATAGTATTAATGAGTTTTTAGCGATGGGCGGCTACGGCTTTTATGTCTGGTTATCTTATGGCGTAAGTATCGTTGCCTTAGCGCTATTAGTGTTTTCTAGTCTAAGCGAACATAAAAAAATTAAGCAAAAAATCAGTCAGCGCCAAAAACGCGAAATAAAATTACGTCAGGCAGCAGAGCTGCAAAAAGCACAAACTAGTGCAGACATCAGTCATAATATTTAAGAGGTAGTAGTATGAATCCCCGTCGTAAGAAACGATTAACTATAGTCACATCAATCATCATAGGTTTAGGTGTTGTTGCCGGATTAGTTTTATACGCATTAAGTCAAAATATCGATTTATTCTACAAGCCGTCAGAAATATATAATGGTAAGGAAGATACCGGTCTTAAAGCGATAAATGGTCAACGATTACGCATTGGCGGCTTAGTGGTGCCGGGTAGTGTGCATCGTGACCCTGAGAGCTTAAAAGTAAGCTTCAAATTAACTGATATGAAAATGCCTATTGCGTTTTCAGCATCAGATCCAACGGTCACGGTAAGCTATGACGGTATTTTGCCAGACTTATTTCGTGAAGGCCAAGGTATCGTTGCTAATGGTGTATTGATGAATGGTAATACCATTGAAGCCAGTGAAGTACTTGCAAAACATGATGAGAACTATATGCCGAAAGAGCTCGCAGATGACATGGGCGAGAAGCATGTTAAACCTGATTACAGTAAAGCTCAGTTAGACTCAAAAACCTAATTAGGCGCACCGTTTTGTAAAAAAAGCGAACTAAAGTAATAGTTCGCTTTTTTATTGCCTGCATAAAATAGCAGCATGCCAATCACTATTCCCTCTATTTAGTGAATGCCATAACGAGTTAATAACACCCGTTTTAATAAAAAGATTTTTCTTAAGCCCTATTAAGCTGAGCTATTCACATTTGGTAAACTGCAAACATAAAAAAACCCTGAAACAGCTTCAGGGTCGATCAAGTTGATCAATACACACTTACAACACTAACAAAGGAATACGTTTACCAGTTTCTTAATTTATGTCCTTTTAAGGCATAAAAAAGAATAAACAGGTAGCAAGGTAAGCCAACCATATAAGCTAATTGAGTGCTATCGAGCCACAATGACAGCTTACCAAAAATTAATGGTAAAATAGCACCGCCCGAAATACCCATAATTAATAATGCCGAACCTTGCGCCGTGAACTTGCCTAAACCATCTAGGGCTAGAGGCCAAATTGATGGCCAAACTAACGCATGCGCAAGGCCCATTAAAGCAACAAATGTAACAGTATCTGGCAATACTTGAATGCCGCTCCACCCCCATAAAATATCGGCAATTAAGGTCGACTCTGTTGAAGAAAACATCACGCCAAAAATACAAATAGAGCCTGCAATCGCAGAGCCGATCAGTGCTTTCTCTTGAGATATATATTTTGGAATACAAGTAACACCAATAATATAACCCAAGACCATAAACACCATAGTGTATGAGGTTAAGCCTGAAAAGTTAGGCACCGAAAGAGACGCGCCATATAAGCCTATAGTATCGCCGGCAATGACTTCAACACCAACATAGGCAAATAACGCGATGGCACCAAGAATAATTTGTGGATATTGCGTAATACTGGTTTTCTCGTCTGCAGAGTCGGCACTTTCGGTATCAAAATTAAGCTCAGGTAATGCGGAGAATTTCACTAAGGCAATTAAGGCGAATAAAATAACCGCCATAATAATATAAGGCTGTACAAGACGCGCCGACAATTCAGCTAACTTCTCTGCTTTGGTGATTTCATCTAACGAGGCTAAATAGCTCTCAGAAAAATCCCCCATACCTGACAAAATTAATACCGTAAAAACTATTGGGACGATTACGCCAGCACTTTTATTGATTAACCCCATAATACTGATCCGCATTGCTGCGCTTTCTTTTGGGCCAATATGAACAATATAAGGATTTGACGCCGTTTGTAGAATCGTCAAGCCGGTAGCTAAAACAAATAAGCCCACGAGAAAAAATAAGAAATTTGCACTTAACGCGGCGGGGATATGTAATAGCGCACCGAAGGCCATAATAGCTAGACCTAATGCCATGCCATTTTTGTAGCCGGTTTTTCGCAGCACATACGACATCGGTAGTGCCATAAAAGTGTAGGCAATATAAAAAGCAAAAGTGACGAAAAGCGCTTGGAATTCATTTAATTCACAGATCACTTGTAAAAACGGTATCAGTGAACCGTTAAGCCAAGTGACAAAGCCAAAAATAAAAAACAAAATGCCAATAATGGCCATGGGTAACACGCTACTACGTCGCTGAACTGTCATTGTTGTTTCCATAATTTCCTCATGCGCTTGTTACGCTTTTAGTTATAGTTTTTATTTTCTATATATTGTTTTCTATATATTGTTTTCTATATATTGTTTTCTATATATTGTTTTTTATATATTATTTTATGCGTCGTGCTTAAAACATGATTTAGCGTTATAACAACATTGCCCGGCAATCCATGTTGATTGAACGTTTAAATCATTATCAAGCACAATGAAATCAGCTTGTTTGCCGATAATAAGCTGCCCTCTCTGCTCTTCGTTGATGTAGTTTGCCGGATAATCTGAAGCCATACGGATAGCTTCATCTAAAGGTAACTTTAAATGCGTGTGAGCATTTTTTACCGCTGTCGCCATATCAAGTACCGAGCCGGCTAATTCACCCGTGCTAGACGTTAGTTTGCCCTGTGCCAAGTGCACATGGCGATCAAAAAAGGCAAAAGTTTGATCATCAGTACCAACCGGCGGCATAGCGTCAGTCACTAAAAATATTTTACCAACAGGTTTGGTTTTAAGCGCAAGTTGACAACTAGCATAATCAACATGATGACCATCAACAATCAAACCACATGCTGTGTTGTCATTTATTAATGCACAGCCGGTAACACCGGGCTCTCGGCCTTGTATCGCTGACATGGCATTAAATAAATGCGTAAAGCCGGTAGCCCCTGCTGCTACAGCCAATTGCGCTTGCGCGTAACTCGCATTACTATGACCAATAGAAACAAAAATCCCTGCAGCAACCATACGTTGAATATCTTTGCTAGCTACGGTTTCAGGCGCCAAAGTGACTAATACTTTACCGATATCTTGGCGCTCAAGTACCCGCCATTCTTCTTCACTAATATCACGAATAAAGTCCTCACTGTGAGCACCTTTTTTAGCGACAGATAAATGAGGACCTTCAAAATGAATACCCATAATTCCGGGCGTTTTACTTGCTATCGCACTGGCAATAGCATCAGCAGCTTGTGCCATCACCTCAATCGTATCAGTAATTAGCGTTGGTAGCATAGCCGTTGTGCCGAACTTGGCGTGGGCAGCCATGATGGTTTTAATACCAGCTAAAGTTGGTGTGGCATTAAATAATACACCACCACCACCATTAACTTGTAAATCAATAAAACCCGGTACAACTAAGCCGCTAACCTGTTCGCTAAAATTGCTTACTTCATCATCAAAACCAATAATAGTGCCGCCCTCAATAATGAGAACTTTATTATCTTGATAGCTTTTACCATCGAATAAGCGCTGCGTAAGAATTCGCTTGATAGTCATTATACTGTCCGCGTGACCTTTTTAAGACCTTTCGGCTCATCTGGATTAAAGCCTCTTGAAACAGCAACGTGAGCAACATCTAAATAAAAGCGTTGCAACACCACTAATGGTGCAAGTCTTGGATGTATTTCGATGTCTAATTGTTTTAACGTAACTACATCAGCGCCACGCGCTAACATTTCGTTTATCTGTTCACCATGGGCGATGGCACTTTCATCATCAACCTGACAGTTTAAAATAGCTAACCCTTGTTCAACTAACGTTACTGGGCCATGTAAAAACTCGGCACTAGAAAAAGATTCGGCATGAATACTACAAACTTCTTTTAACTTAAGTGCCATTTCTTTGGTGATGGCATATCCTAAACCACGCCCCAGTACGACCATGTTTTTAACCCCTGCAATAGATTCTGGCGTTAACTGAGCAGGTGTATCAATCATGGCTTGCATGGCAGCAGGAAGTGACGCTAAAGCAGCAATTAACTCGTCATTTTCTGTCCAATAGGCGGTTAATTGCAATAATGCTGATAATGTCGCTAGGTAGCTTTTAGTTGCTGCAACTGATATTTCTGCCCCCGCTTTTAGCGGTAAAACATCATCAACAACTTCCGCCAATGGTGAAGTTTCGTCATTCACTAATGCCACACAATATGCACCTGCAGCTTTTGCCATCTTAGCCTGAGCAATAATGTCAGGGCTACGACCCGATTGTGAAATAACAATGACTAACGCTTGCTTGAGTTTCAATTGCTTGCCATAAACACTTGATACTGACGGAGCAGCAGCAAACGTAGGTACGCCAGCTTCGATTTCAATTAAATATTTACCAAATACGCCGGCATGATCAGATGAGCCTCTACCAATGATCATCACCATTTTAGGATCTAATTTACGCAGGTTTTCACCAATGACGTTAACTAGGGCCTGATTAGCTTTTAGCTGGTTTTCAACTACTTTAGGCGCCTGTTTGGCTTCTTGTTCCATAATAGTTTGAGTAACATTCGGTTGGGTCACATTTTCATGGGTCATGGTGCTACCTTAATTTAACCTGTAATTAATTTTTTCGCCAAAATCCCGTTTGAGAAGTTGGCAATAAAGTCTGAAATATTGTAATGCGCTTAACTATTGCTAAGCTCTAAAGCATCTGCTGACGAGCATAAAAAACCGCGCCCACTTCGGGAGAGTTTAATGGTGCTGATAAACTATTTTGCACCTCTTGCGCCAACCAAGGTAATAACCTCGGCGTTAAGCCACCAATGAGTGACAGGCGAGGTGGGCAACATTTTGATAATTGAGTTGCAACATTATCGATATAATTCGCGCCCTCTTTAACAATGGCTAGCGCCAAGGCATCACCTTGTTCAGCGGCATCAAAAACTAGATTAGCCATTCGAGCATAAAAAGCGGCAGGTTTACCTGCAATAGCTTCCACAAGCTCAACACCGGTTTTGACATTAAGTAGGCTCAGCAACTTATCGTTGAGTGAGCTGTTGGCAATTAGGCCGTCTAATGATAATAAAACTTGTTTTGCTGCTTGCAAACCAAACCAAGCACCACTGCCTTTATCACCATGCGGAAAGCCATGAGCGCCAACAATGTAAGGCTCACCATCGACATAAGAAAAACCACAAGAGCCAGTGCCTGAAATAATCACCGCGCCATCTTCACCTTGATGCGCACCTAAACAGGCAATTAATAAATCGGTTGTTAAATGCATTGCCTTGAATGGATGCTGCCAGTTGTTCATTTGTTCAAACAGTACCGGTAGATTGACGCCCGCTAAACCAACACCCGCAACAATATTACCCAGTGATGATTCTGCAATATTAGCATCAGCCAAAGCTAATTTAGCCGATGTAACAATTGAGTGAGTTGCCTGTTCAAAACCATGTAATGGATTGCCTGGGCCAGAAATCCCGGTTCCGAGGATTTTATTGTCAGCAGACATAACGATAGCCTTGCATTTACTACCACCTCCGTCGATACCTAAAAATATATTATTATTGTTATCACTACTTAGCATCTCGACCTCGTGTCTGCACCACGTTATACCCACTATCGCTAGGGCTGAACTTTATCTGTATTAATCTTAACCACAAATGACAGCGTTGTCATTTGTTTTTTACTTTATTTTAAAAATTTCTCTCAATGATGTTTCACAACACCAATAAGACAATGATTTTATTAAGAATCATTCTCTATTATGCTAACTCTGGAGCTACGTTTACCATCAAAAGAACGGCTTCTTAGCTTAATATCGCCGCTAACGTTGACAGGATGTTGGTAAGTTTTCCATGCGCCATTCGCTACTTGATATTCAATAACTAAACCAGGAAAGGCAACATTGGCTCTAAGCTCGCCATCAACTATTATCGCGCCAACATTCGGTAAGCGATAAAATACCTGATCAGCTTCTAACTTTGGTAACGCTTTCTGGCCAATAATATTGGCGAAAATACGCCACTGTTCATCGCGTAGTGCCGCACGTTTTTCATCAAATTGATTGCTATCTTGGCTATATTGAGCACCTTGATAATTATAAGGAACTGCCCAATCGGCTTTATGCCATGCCCTTTGTGCTAAGGCATATAAGCGTGGAAAAATTTTGTATTCTGCCATGCTATCTGTGCGCGTATTCTCACTCCAAAGCTGACCTTGAATACCGTAGAAGGTTTTGCCTTTTGCTAACTTACTTTGACGGTCATCAGCACGGTATGGATTGTCTTCACGATCTAGCCAAATTTCGGCATGTGCGGGCAAGTTATCAGGCATAAACTGAAACACCTTTTCGGTATTGGTATGCCTTGAAGCCCAGTAATAACCATGCTCTTTTGGATCCGCCTCATATGGGAAATCGAAATATAAAACATCGGGGCTAGAAATAACTATCTGCCAATCTCTATTCGCTAATTCATGCACTTTTTCATGACCGCCCCAAAACAATACGTCCCAAGCATTTGATTGCACAATAGCTGGCATACGCTCTTTTCGGGTATGCGACAAGCCATCGCTCCATCCTGCAGTTTCAATATCTAGATCTGACAAAATACCCGCAACGCGTTCAATAAAGTAAGCGCCTAGCTCGCTCATGTTTTTAACGCCATGGGTATTATTCGCCACAAAGGCCTTGCAGGCTGGAGAGTCGACCCAAGCTCCGGCAGTTTCATCAGCGCCAATATGATAGCGGGTTAATGGTTGACCGGCATCCGCATGTATTTGCTTTACTTGCGTCATCACTTCGTGCACAAAGGCGTATGACGATTCGAGGCATACATTAATGGTGTTGTCATTATAAAACTGTACTGAAGAATATTCGGTTGTATCTAATGGATCATACAAATTAAATTGTTGTGCTTTTGCTTCGTTCTCATCAATGGCATATTTATTCGTTCTTACGGCCATAGCTTTAATAGCGGCACGAGAGTGACCTGGCATATCTAGTGATGGGATCACCTGTATATGTCTAGCACTCGCCGCTTGTAATATTTCTTGATAATCAGCAACACTGTAATAACCATTAACACTGGCGTTAGCATCAACTCCTGCGCCTAATTGTGGCTGTAAACACGCTTGGTCTGTTAAATCAAAGCAGCGGTTTGCACTGACTTGCGTTAGCTCCGGGAGTGATGGAATTTCAAGTCGCCAGCCCTCATCGTCTCCTAGATGTAAATGTAATTTATTCAGCTTATAAGCCGCCATTTGATCAAGCAAACGTAAGATAAATGCTTTTGAGTGAAAATTTCGCGCGACATCCACCAGCAAACCGCGAAATTGGTAATGTGGCTCGTCATCAACGCTTAACTGTGCCACCTTAAGGTTATTTGGCATCACTAAGCTAGCAAGAGATTGCAAACCATTGAATACACCTGCACTGTCAACACCAATAATTTCTATCGCTTGTTTAGTGATATTTAATTGATAGCTGCCCAACATCTTGCTCGCATCAGGTACAACAGATAATTGAGTGGCAATACCAGTGACTGCTTGTTTAACGCCTAAACGCTGCAAACGAGCCAATGCAGCTTCAACTTCAACTAACTCAACATTTTTATAGCTAACATTAATACCTTGATCAAGATTTACGCGTTCTGAACCGCGGTTAACCTTGATGTATTTAGGCGTTGGAATAACAGTATCGCTAACGTCAATTAACTCGCTGCCTAGTTTAAGGTTTCTTTGATACAAGGCTGCGCTATTTAGCCATTGTGTTTTATCATTGGCACTGCGTTTAAATTGTTTATTCGCATCTGTAAAAGGCACAACAAATGGCAAGGTTTCTAAGCCAGTTTCCGCGTCAATGCCTGCCATGGTACTTTTAATGACTTGTGGCTTAGCACTTTGCCGACCACCTGTATTGGTGACACTGACAATGTAATTGGGAATCGCATCGGTTTCTGATAACGACCAAAACATCGCACGATAAACAATGCGTTTGCTTTCATTTTCAGCAAAGCCTTTAAAGTTATCAGTTAGTGAGAGCTGATGTAAATCGCCATTAATGTGCTTAACACTAAACTCTGTACTTTCAAAAGATTGAATAGGCGCAATTTGGCTAAAATGAATTTGCCAATCATTAGCTGCAATGGCTTGTTTCGCAGTTAGCGTCAACTCCACTTCAAAACATTTACCATCGGCAACATCTCGCTGGCATTTATCGCTGGGGATATTCGTGACAACTCGGTGTTTAACCTCTAGATTGTTGGCAATATTGCTTATATCATTAGCATTCGCCGATTGTAGCAGCATGCTTTTATTGACTTGCTCTGTCGCACCTTCGGGCGTATTAGCTGGCATCTGCTGTTCACAGCCAGTTGCGACTAGTGCACTAGCCAGCATTAATACCATTGTTTTTCTCATCATATGAAGCCTTCCCAGTGTAACGTTCATGTCAATTATATTTACTTATAGTGTTAACATCGCTCATTTTGACAGCGCTGTCAAAATAATTTTATACTTTTAAAGCTAATAAAATTCTTCATTCATAACTTATCTACCAGCACAAACTTGATTGTTTGACAGCGTTGTCACTAACACTTATCCTAAAATCTGTTTTTGCAGATATTCACCACTTGCTCTGCAGGCATAGAATGCCCTAGATATTAACGACACCGACAAAGCTTAATGGAGCTATTAATGAGTTGTTCACAAAAACCAATATTTATTCACATTCCAAAAACCGGTGGAACAAGCATTAATTGCGTTATGAAAAATACACCATGGCAAACAACATTAGATTTTCACTATCGGCACTTAGACTTTGACACTAAAACCTCGACCTGTGGCGACATTTTTGAATTAAAAAATAAAAATACTTTTGTCAAAGAGTTCATATTTATGATGCTGCGACATCCTATCGACAGGCTAATTTCTGAATACTATTACATTCGAAAAAATCACGAGTTCATGGGATTATTATCAACAGCGCCAAGCTGTTTTGAGGAGTACATCGATAATCCTCAAACAGCAAATTACATGTTAAAATTTCTTGATGGCCAGCAAATATATAATAACAATGAAATCACACTACTTCGTGCGAAAGAAATTATAAACCTGATAGATGAACTTGATATTCATGTTGGTATTTTTGAAGAATACAACCGCTCATTGGCTTATTTTAGCGACGTTGGTGACTTTCAATGGCCCGAAAAATTAGCAATAAAACGGGCCACGCTTAATCGACCGACGATACAACAGGTTTCTCCAGCAATACAAGCTAAAATCATTGCCAAAAACCAACTGGATATCATGCTGTATGAGCACTGTAGAGAGCGATTACTAGCACGAACACAGCAACTTGAAATTACAAAAATAAAACACACAGGTGGTAAATTAGATTTTGTTATCCCTTACACTTTATGGAATTGCATTCTCGATATAGAGTTGCAAAATCGAAGCTTCATTGAGGAAAACAAAACATTTTTTGTCACCTTAAATACTTATCTTCATAAAACTACAGACAATGGGAAGGACTACGCCAAAAACTGGTTAAAGCTCTTTAAAAAGTCTGTTGCTCTATATTTTAAAGGTAGTAAATTTGCCAAGCAAATTAAACAAATATCAAGGCGTTGCCCTATCGATGAGATTATCGAAATTGCAAAAATAATTGATTATGCATCTTCTAGCCCCTCATTAGGTTTAGATCTTGGTCAAGCAAAAATAAAGCTGCCATTAACATCGGTAATGGCAGACGCTATGACTGGCGCTGATCGAATAGAAAAAGGTAGGATACAATGGTAATAAGTACTAAATTTTTTGTAGCCCATGTTCTTTAATCATATTAATTAAAGCGCGATGGTTTGGTAAGCTCGCTTGAATTTTTGCCTGCATCTTAAGGTTGTGTTGAAAGTGTTGTTGCGCAAGCTTGTCGTCATTGTATAAATAATGCTGTGCACTAACGTCGGTTTTAAAATTTAAGCCATATAAAACATACTGAATACTCGCGATTGGAAAAACGTCATATTGCGCATCAGTATCATTCAAGTGTGGGGGATGATGCTTCCACAACGCTAAACTTTCAATTAATCGCTCAGACATAGACTCTGGCTGCATATTATCACGCCAATATACTTCATCAGTTCGCTCCGTTAATACATAATGCAATTTAAGAAAATCGACTATGGCTTGCCACTTTTTTGTGAAACCATGATTAAACTGCTTAGCGATAATTTCCATACTGTTAAAATCTGTCGGCAAACGCTCACTTATCCACTCAACAGAATTATCGACTAAGATCAATGCTGAGGCCTCAAGTGGCTCTAAAAAGCCAGCAGACAAACCAATGGCAACACAGTTTTTATGCCAAAATTTCTCTCGGTAACCTGAATTAAAAGGTATTTTTCTAAAACTTAGGTTTTTAGCTTTTGGACCAATGTGTTGCTCTAATGTTCGCATCGCATTTTCATCACTGGTGTGATTACTCGAATAAACATATCCCATACCTTTGCGACTGCTCAGGCCTATATCCCAAATCCAACCCGCTTCTTTACCTGTGGCAATAGTATGACAAGCAATATCTTCTTCGTCATCATATGGAACTTGTGTGGCAATGGCAGTATCATTAAAGAGGATTTTGTTGGTGGGTAAAAATGGCACTTTCATGGTTTTGCCGATTAATAGTGCAGCAAAGCCCGAACAATCGACGAAGAAGTCTCCGGAAATTTTACCGCTTTTTTCACACACTACAAATTCAATATACTCATTGGCGTTTTGACCAACATCAATCACTTTATCCACAACATGCTGCACGCCAAGTTCGACGGCTTTTTCTTGAATGAGCTTTGCCACTTTTACCGCATCAAAATGATAAGCATAATTGAGAATCGATTGATATTCTGGTGTGACAATTTTTTTTGGCGCTAAACCAGCTTCACAAATTTGGTCTTGAAAATCAACAGCCTCAGCAAATCTGCCATATTGATGGCGATTTTCATCTTTTTGCCAATAAGCCGTTAAATCAAATTTTCCATAACCACTAGGTACATTAAACGGGTGATAATAGAACTCTTTATCTGAATTCAATCGCCAACTAACAAATTTTGCCCCTTGTTTAAAAGTAGCATCACAACGCCTGATTAAATCGGTCTCAGAAATACCTATTGTACTCAGTGTTTTTCTCATGGTTGGAAATGTGCCTTCACCAACTCCTACCGTAGGAATATCGTCAGATTCAATCAAGGTAATAGACACGTCAGAGTTTCCACCACGACAATGCTGCTTTGCTAACATTGCTGCCGTGATCCAGCCTGCAGTGCCACCGCCAACAATAACGATTTTTTTAATTAATTTGCTCATTTTACTTCCTCAAAAACAACTTTATTTTTTGCGATTAAACTGCAATGTGGGCAGATACTATTTAAGTTGGCGAATGAGCCACTTTTTTAACGCTTTTTTGGTTTGATCATCCCAAGGAGCTAACATGCCAAGCGCAGCTTTGGGAATATGTTGATGCTTATCATTTTGATCTGAAAATACGTAATAATTAAAAAAGGCCTGCCACGCATTTTTATCTTGCTGGGGTAAGTCCCTAAAAGTCATCATCGCCATCATTAGGTTGTCGGCGGGCACTGGCTTTTGCTCACCAACAATTGAGCCACCAGCCCAATAATTTATCAATAAATTGACACCACCCGTCGCCTGAACGTGATGCCACCATAATGCAGGGATATAAATCGCATCACCCGGCGCTAAATCGGCAGTGAGTGCTGCATTTAAGGCGACTTTAAACTTAGGGAATTTTTCAAAATCTGGCCGAGCAAAATCAACTAAACTCACTGGTGCACCAGCGGGTGTGAAGTCCATTGGTCCGACATATAAGTTTTCAATTTCTTCAGGTGGAAATAAGGTGAAAGTGCGATTTCCGGTGACCACACAGGCAATATTTTCTGCGTCATCATGATGAGCAGACACCACGGAATTGTTACCTAGCCATATTCTAGGTTTTGATAATGAGGAGAATAACTCAAAGGGATTCTCCTCAATAAATTTAGGAAAATACTCTTCGATTAACGCACTTTGTAGCGCTAAGCTATCAGCACTTTCATTACTGCTATTATGAAGAACCTCAGCCAAAAACCCATCAAGGGAGCCTACTTCACGTTTGAAATTTAACGCTGTTAAGGTTTTATTGTAAAAAAAACGCCCACGTTCTTCTGCCGGTAAACGGGCAAACTGTACATCGCCACCAACATACATTGACCGCAAATAATCCCAAAGCTCTTCAATTCCCATGTTAGCTTTGTTTATGATTGGCCAATCATTAACAAAGCCTCTTAATACAGCAGGCTCATGCAGTGGCGCTATTTCATTTTCAAACATGGCTTTATCGACATTATGCCAACAAGCAATACCTTTCAGGGCTCTTTTTGTCATACTTTTTTGCTCGGTTTAGCTTGGTGTAAAATTAGCTTTTAGTTGTAACAAACGATTAAATTGCCCTAAAGACGCCAAGTGTGCGTAAATAGCAGGTAAATATTTATGATGATAGAGCTGTAGTACAACGTCATCATCTAGCTCATTAAGTGCTTCTTCACTTATTTTATAGATACCGTTTATTTTTCGCTTTCCCTCTTCACCTAAGCTAAGTGTCAGCTCTGCTGGCTCAATCAAATTATGCTCAACCAAAAAGTCGACAAATACATCACTTGCGACGTCACGGGCTAAAATATCAGTGAGTAACTGAGTCACTTCAGTTGTCTCTGCAGAGGGTTGTCCGCCTTCATCAAAAATTGCGAAACCTTCGCTATTATTGAGCAACTGACTATTTTCATCAATGCACAACATCATACTTGCTTCATCGGCACTTGCTGCACCTGCGGAGAAAGGATAACGCTTAATATTTACTGGGACATAATTTGTTTTTACTTTACCGTCGGAAAAAACTACGTTTTCACCATTTTCAAGGCCCATTAATGCGACACTTTTAAACTTGCCGGTTTCAGATTGTTTGACGAAGACAATCGGAAAATTAGTCGAAGCTGGTAAGAATTCAAATGCCATTAACGGCACCATATTTTGCTGAGCAATATGGCTATAGCTACGATCTACTTTAACGCGTAAATCGCAATGTTTTACTGAATCTAAAGGAACTACTTTACTTGTCATGATTAATACCTCGTTGCTCGACCTACGCGCAATGAATATAGGTGAGTTCTTTATAATTGTTATATTTTGTTGATGCCATATTGCTTAATATTATTGATTAATTTTCGATGAGACTGCAGTTGCTTACTCATTTTTTTAGCGTGTTGACTTAATTGATTAGCAGCAATATCCGCTTGATTAGCATAAGGAAAACGGCTAGTTATATCATTAATTTGTGTTTTGAAGTCCATGCCATAAAGCACATATTGATAATTTTCAAGTTGGAAAACTTCATATTTACTGGCAAAATCAGATGCGCTAGGAAGGTTATATTGCCAATATGCCAATTTTTCTAATAGGCTATCAGGAGCGGTACTCGGATCCGTATTATCGAGCCAAAATTTATGGTCAGTACGCTTGCTTAGATAATAATGTAGCTTAATAAAATCTATTACGCGATCCCATGCATAACGGCTGATACTATTGAATGACTTTTCAGCATAAGCCATACCATCAAAGTTTGTCGGCAGCTTTTCTGCAAGTAACTTAGCGGTCGCTTCTACGGTCAGTAATGCAGTCGCCTCGAGTGGTTCAACAAAACCTGCAGCAAGACCTATCGCGACACAGTTTTTATGCCAAAACTTTTCTCGATAACCTATCTTCATCTGAATTTTTCGTACCGATAAGCCAGCACATTCTTCACCAATATATTGCCTTAAGATCTGTTCTGCACGCTCGTCAGAAGTATGACTTGATGAGTAGACATAGCCAACACCACGACGCTGAGTTAAGCCGATATCCCATGTCCAGCCTGCTTCGTGCGCAGTAGAAATGGTAAAAGGCGGAATTTCTTTGTCGGAGTCGCTATAAGGTACTTGCAACGCTAAAGCTCGGTCAACTAACAGTTGATCGCCTTTGTCGACAAATTTAACTTTCAAGGTTTCACTGATCAGTCGAGCAGAAAAACCAGAGCAATCAACATAAAAATCGGCAGAGAGTTGACGACCATCTTGGCAAAAAAGCGTATGAATACTGCCATCATCAGCAAGCGAAACATCAGCTATCGTGCCAAAAACATGTTTGATCCCTAATGACTTTTGGCCATGTTCTGCAAGGAAGCTAGCAAATTTACCAGCATCCAAATGGTAAGCATAAGCCAACGAACTTTGATAAGGTCTATCCGTCATGCGTTTAGGCCCCAAATTTAATTCGCAAATTGCTGTTTGGAAGCTAACGTATTCACTATAACTATGTTTTTTTTCAGCCATTAACCAGTAAGGTGTTAAATCAAATCCCGGAGTATGAGGATAGTTAAATAAGTGATGATAGGAGTGCCGCTGATTTGTAGTCGGTGCATGTAACCAGTCGTTAAATTGAATAGATTGTTTAAACGTTACATCACAAGACTTTATAAAATCAGCTTCATCTACACCGATCAATTGCAAAGTTTCGCGCATGGTTGGCACAGTACCTTCACCAACGCCTATAGGCGGAATATCGGCTGATTCGATTAACGTAATACTAACGTCAGGTGACGCTGAGCAATTGAGCTGCTTCGCTAAAATACAGGCACTAAGCCAGCCAGCAGTGCCGCCACCAACAACTACGATATTTTTAATCGTTGTACTCATATCAATCCAATGCACGCTCATGCGCGGTAATAATTTTTATAGTTTATTAAGATGCGATATTTACAGGGGTGCTGTAAAGGTAAAAAGTCGAGCCTAAGCTCGACTTTTTCATTACATTAACATTTTAACTTAGAAGTTAAGACGTACACCGGCAACAAAACGACGTCCGTTAGAGTATATTGACATAACACGTGCCTTATCAATGTTGTACTCAACAATTTCTTCATCTGTAATATTTACAGCTTCAAGCGTAAATGTTGTGTACTCATTGAAATTCCAGTTAGCACTGGCATCCCATTGACCAAATTCGTCGTTATAAAGCTCATCACCGTTAAAATGTTGACCTTTATACCATTCACTTCGGTAGTTATACATTACACGTGCACCAAAAGTATCATTTTCATAATATGCTGATAAATTTAGCATATTCTGAGAAGTCCCTTCAATTAAACCTGAGCCAACTTTAGCTGGGTCACGCTCTTCATCAGTGTCAGTGTTAGTATAAGTATAGTTAGCTGTAAAACCATAGCCGCCAAAGTCGTGTTGGACACTAAACTCTAAGCCATCAATTAAGCCGCCAAAACCATTACCAGGCTGAGTAAACTCAACTGGAACAAAAACACCTTCTTGTTCGTAAAATCGGTCTTGAACATCAACTGTACTAGTGCGCAGAGTATTAATGTCTTTAACAAAGTAAGCTGCAGAGAACATTGACGCTTCGTCGTAGTACCACTCATATGACATATCAAATTGGTTAGCAATAGTCGGTCTTAGTTGCGGATTCCCACGTGTACCGGTATTAGTCTGAACAGTTGATAATGAGCCAAATGATTCATTACCTGAAATGTCTTGCCAATTTTGACGTGCCATTACCCGTGCTGCTCCAATACGAAGAATCTGGTCTTCAGCAAGGTCAAAGGCAATATTGAAACTCGGTAAGAATTCAGCATAGTCGTTGTCCTGACTTACCCACTCTAAGCGTGAAGGGTTTAACCACTCACCATTAAGAGTTTTCAAACCGGATGAATCTTGTGAGAACTCGTAACCCGATGATGTTTGCTCTGTTGATACGTAACGAACACCGACATTACCGCGGAAGCCTTCACCAGAAAAATCACCTTGAACATACAACGAAAGGATATCTTCTTCTACTTCCCAGATTTCACCTAAATTGTCATGAATGGCATAAGCGGCACCTGGACCAAAAGCCATGCTTTCCATAACGCTACGGTTGTGTGCTAATTGATTGGTAATATTGCCATTGGCGGCAACATCAACATTCACACTACCTAATGCATTTAAATCACAATCAGCAAGGGTTGGGCAGTTTGCAAAAATGCTTTGCATGGTGCCATTCCAATCGGAATTAGGATCTGTAGCTTGAGTAGCATGCCAACTATAAGCATGGCGCCCTTGCGTACGTTTTGCAGAGCGATATTTTACACCTGTTTTAACCGCGCTAAAAACACCAAATTCAACCGGTAGTTCAAAGTCAAGTTGAGCAAAGTCTTCTTCATCAGTAGCAGGTTTAGCGCCACCCCATATCCAACCTGCAGTGAAGTTAGAACCATCAGATGGGTCAACACCAAAATCTACAGAAGGAGTACCCGTAAGATCATAATCATATCCCGCAGTCATTGCGTTATATTCCCATGAAGTTTCACGTAATGTGCCACCTTCAGCTTTAGTTGTTCCTATTTCAAAATTCACTGTGAAGGCGTCCGCTTCATAGTCAACGTCTAAATGAAATTGCTCTGTTTCTGTTTTTGAAACACGGTTAATAAAGTTATATGCTGCGCGTCCATCATTGTCAGAGGTTGCTAAAATTGCGCCATTTTTAACGTTAGTCGCATTAGCTATCGCTGTAGCACGATCTCCCGTCGGGAAATTAAGTAAATTAGCATTTTGATTGTCAACATCCATTTCTGACGATAGGGCATTAAAAGTTAACAATAACTTATCTGATGGTGCGTATTGCAATGTCGCAAAGTACGTTGAACGTTCACGATCTTGTAGGAAACGCGGTGCACCTATGTTACGTGGAATACTGTAGTCATCATCATCTGACTCATCCCATGCTAACACTTCAAGACCTTGGCGCTCTAACGTCCGGTCTTGTTGCACAGCAGAAATCATAAAACCAAAGGTTTCATCTTCAGTTTTCCAAGAATACATACCCGCTATTTGAGGATCAGTTTCTTCTGATTGATCCGAGTACTGTGCTTCGAGTGAAAGGCTAACCGTGTTTGCATCCATCTCTAAAGGACGACGAGTATTTAGAATAACTGTACCGCCTAAAGAACCTTCATCAAGTGAGGCTGTTGGTGATTTATGAACCTCTAGGCCTTTAACGATTACAGATGGCAGCATGGTGTAGTTAAAACTACGATTAGCTTCATCTAAAATAAACCAGTCAGCCGTGCCAACCGTTTGGCCATTTAATAATGTCCGGTTATATTTAGGACCAGCACCACGAATGGTAATTTTTTCACCTTCACCAAACTCACGACTTACAGCAACACCCGTAATACGTGAAAGTGTTTCAGCAACGTTTTTGTCAGGGAATTTGCCGATATCTTCTGCGGTAATAACATCAACAACACTGTCAGAAAAGCGCTTAGCATTAATGTTTTCTTTCAAAGAGCCGCGAATACCAGTAACTTGAATTCGTTCTATTTCTTTCTCGGCTTTAGCAGCATTATCTTCTGCGGCCATAGCAAATGGTGAAGCACCACCTGCAAGGACCATAGCGATACTACTCGCCAATACGCCTTTTTTAAATTTTTTAGATGACATCGACTTTCCCTTACACACGTTTTATATAGTAGTTATTTTGTATAACCTTAAGAAGACAGCGCTGTCTTTTATTGATGACAACGCTGTCATTAGCTAACTAAAACCTTACACAATAATTTTAACTTTGGCTACACTTGATTACAAATTAATCGATAAATAATTGTTAACTCTTTGATAAATTTAAGTATAAAGTTTATCCAAAAGTAAATGTATTTACTAGATAGTCATAAATAACTTTCTATGCTTAGTATTTTTAACACACTGTTTTCAATGCTATTATTGTGCATTAAGATAATAATTCATCAACTGTTTTGTTGAACAATCATGGGTTACTGCCACGGAACCTGTTTCTAATTCCTGCTCAATATTGGCTGCTAAGCCTTTACCAAGTTCAACACCCCACTGATCAAATGAACATATTTGAAGAATAATGCCCTGAACAAAAATTTTATGTTCGTAGAGCGCAATAAGTTGTCCTAAGCTGTGTGGGTCAATACGCTTAAGTAAAAGGGTATTAGTCGGCCTGTTACCTTTATGAACTTTATGTGGAGCAACTTTATCGATATAGTCTTGGGTGCGTCCTTTCGCTTTTAGGTCCTCACGTACTTGTTGTTCATTGACTCCAGTCATCAGTGCTTGTGTTTGAGCAAAAAAGTTCGCCATTAAGGTTTTATGATGGCCTTTAACCGGCGTTACACTCGCTACTGAGCCAATAAAATCTGCTGGTACAACATTATTACTTTGATGTAAATATTGGTAAAATGCATGTTGGCCATTAATACCAAGCTCTCCCCAAATTGACGGCACTGTTGCGTAACCAATTTCTTTGCCCTCCCAGTTAACAGACTTGCCATTACTTTCCATTTCAGCTTGCTGTAAATAAGCGGCTAACATGTGCAACGTCTGATCGTAAGGTAAAATTGCTTGAGACTTTGCCCCTAAAAAAGTGGTATTCCAAACACTGAGTAACGCCATGATCACGGGCATATTATGCTCAAGGGTTGCAGATTTAAAATGGTTATCCATGACGTTTGCGCCGGCCAAAAGTTGCTCAAACTTATCAAAACCTAAGTCAAGCGCCACAGCTAAACCTATTGCAGACCAAAGTGAAAAACGGCCACCTACCCAATCCCACATAGTAAAAATGTTCTCTTGTTTGATACCCAGAGACATGGCATTTTCCACATTAGCGGTAACGGCAACAAAATGTTTTGCGACTGACTTTTCATCAAAAGAAGCTGCGGTTAGCCAGTTAATTGCTGTTTTGGCATTGATCATGGTTTCCGTGGTGGTAAAGGTTTTACTGGAAACGATAAAGAGTACTTTTTCAGGCTCAAGCGGTCGCAGTATTTCAGCAATTTGGGCACCATCGACATTTGAAACATAATGCACATTGACACTATGGTCACTGTATTGTTTCAACGCCTCGGTGACCATTTGCGGACCTAAATTTGAACCACCAACGCCAATATTAACAATATCGGTAATGCGCTTTCCTGAGTAGCCTAGCCATTGCCCTTGCCTGACTTTTTCAACGAATTCGGACATTTTTTCTAATTGCTGATTGACCTGCTGACTGATGTTTTCGCCATTAACCTGTAACTTTTCACTTACAGAACCTCGCAATGCAGTATGCAGTACAGCTCGATCTTCAGTACTATTAATTTTCTCTCCGGCAAACATTTTACTCCGCCAATTTTCTAAATCACATTCTTTTGCTAATGCAACTAGAGCCTGCATCGTCTCGCTATCAATAAGGTTTTTGGAATAATCGAGCAACATTTTTGGTAGCTCAATAGAGAATTTCGCAAAGCGATTTTCGTCGGCTGAGAATAAATCATTCATGTGTTGAGATTTTTTCTCTTCAGCCAATTTGACTAAATTTTTCCAGCTAGCTAGCGTTTGTCGATCCAACATTATCCGTCCTTAATTAGGAAATATACTGTGCACTTTATTAACAAATGACAGCGCTGTCAATTTTAAAAGAATAAACAATAAATGAGCACAGTATTTTTATTTTGCTTGAATATTTACTAATTAAGGTTGCTGATAGTTAATAGAAACAATACTCTTAAGCTAATAGAGGGTTTTACAAACAATAATTTAAGGCTTTAATTGTCAATGAAAGCAACGATCAACAATGTCGCTGAACAAGCAGGTGTGTCAATAAAAACGGTTTCTCGTGTGATGAATAACGAACCATCAGTACGCCAACTCACTCGAGATAAAGTCATGGCCGTCGTTGAAGCGCTCAATTATCAACCCAACTTAGCTGCGCGAAACTTAGCGGGTACCAAGTCTTTCAGCATTGCTTTTATTTATGATAACCCAAATGCCTATTACATCATCGATATGCAAAATGGTATTTTATCCGCATGTAAAAAACAAGGCTTTGAGTTATTGATCCACCCCTGCGATGCTAAAGCTGATAGCTTGTTAACTGAAGTCACAAAAATGGTGAAACATTCACGTATAGCCGGTTTAGTGCTAACACCGCCATTTTCTGAGCAACCAGAATTTGTTCAACAAATGAAAGATCTTGATATACAAGTCGTTCGAATTGTGTCCGGTGATATTGCCCCTGACGATATTGCCCCTTGTATTATGGTTAACGACTACGCAGCAGCGCAAAGCATTACCCAGCACTTAATCGATTTAGGTCACCAAGATATTGGCTTTATCGCCGGAGAGGCTGAGCATAGATCTACGGTTGAGCGACTGAAAGGTTATAAACAAACACTAGACGCCAACAAGATAACATTAAATGAAAATTTGATTATAAAAGGCGAGTATTCTTTTGAGTCTGGGGTTAATGGCGCTAAGCAGCTCATGTCTTTAACAAAAAAACCTAGTGCGATTTTTTCATGTAATGATGAAATTGCCGCGGGCGCATTATTTGCCGCACGTTTAATGGGTATTTCAATTCCAGAGCAACTATCGATTACCGGCTTTGAAAATAGCCCTTTTTCACGTCAAACTTGGCCTACGTTAACCACGGCAGACCAACCAAACCAACAAATTGCCGAAGATGCCGCCAATTTACTGATTGCTTGTGCTCGAAAGCAAAATATAAACCTTGAAGCTAAGCAATACACCCCGCAACTTGTTATCCGAGACTCTACGGGAAAAGCGAGTAAATTCTCTGATTAAGAAAATACCCGTTATCAGTAAATTAAAGCGAGTATCCTTTGATAAACATCGCGATACTCGATTTTAAGTAACTGTCGACTTCGGCTGCAGAAACCTGCTTTTTGGTATTAAATTCGATACGCATCCAGCATTCTCCTTTCGCCATATTCAAAAATTGTAACGCGGCAAATTTAGGATCAGGAATTTTTAGCTGTTGCTTATGATTAAATTCAGCCATTAATTTCGCTACTTCATCGGTAAGTCGTTCAGGGCCTTCTTTATAGAACAGTTCCGATAACTGTGGATATGATTTTGATTCATAAGCACAAATTTTATGAATGGCCAACGCTTCTTTAGAGGTTAACATCGCCAAGAAGCGTTGTGCTAAGATTAACAATATTTCAGCTGGCTCACTGGTGTTGCTAACCGAAAACTCGGTCATTTGATAGGAATCGCACTTTTGCTTTATCGATGCGGCAAACAATTCATCTTTATTACCAAAGTGACTATAAACCGTTTGTTTTGAGACATTGGCGTTTTTGGCAATCAAGTCCATGCTGGTTGAACTATACCCTTGCTCGGTAAAAAGCATAGTGGCTGCCTCAAGTATTTGTTTTCTTTTACTTTCACTTTTACTTCTAACATTTACCATACAAGCGTTCACCACTATCAATTAAAATAACTAACGAAAAAATACTGTTTATTCTGCCGCGCAGGCCTCTGGTAAGCCCTACGACTACAATTGTGCTGCATAATACAAATTAATCTAGTCCTACCGCAACTTATTCAACTCAAGAACATGCTCCGACTAATTTTTGCCGTTAAAAGCCCAACAACCATGCGTAAAATATCAACAGATAGAAATTTACCATTGGCACTAACATACACTAAATTAAACTGGACAGTCTAGTTTGATTAAACTAGATTCATTAGTCTAGTTAATAGTTTTTTATTTTAAGGTCAGTTCAGTGTTTAAACTTCAATACGCCAAAATTATAACGTCGGTTGTCAGTTTCCTTTTAACCCTGACTTTGCTAAGTGCTTGTTCAAAACCAGCAGAAGTAGCCAAAGAAGAAAACAGCTATCACCACAGCGCCAATATTCAAACAGTGTCACCTAGTATGACTTACGATATTACCCGCGAATATATCGGCAAAGTTGTCAGCAAACAGCTAACGTCACTAAGCTTTGAATATGCTGGTAAGGTCAGCAAAATTTATGTCGATAGCGGCGACAGCGTGAGTGAAGGTCAAATACTTGCCGAGTTTGATACTGAACTATTAACAATTAAGCGCCAAGAAATTCAAGCAACTATCGAACAATTGCATGCCCAAGCAGAACTTAATCGTCTGAATTTATCGCGGATCAACAAGTTAAGTACTAAAGGCTATAGCTCTAGGCAAGCACTCGATGAACTTGAAACCGAGAAAAAGATCATCAAGGCTGATTTATCTCGTCAACAAGCAAACATTGCCAGTATTGACTATCAAATTTCAGGCACAAAACTCCATGCGCCGTTTGACGCGGTAATAAATACGCGTGCAATCAATGAAGGTGAAAATTTCAGTGCTAATCAAGCCGCATTTGAACTGAGCCAACAAGCGCATCATGAAATATCTGTAGGCGTGCCGGTGAATGTCGCCAGTCGATTAGTGGTTGGTCAAGCCCTCACTGTGATACTAAATAATCAAATCCTCACCACAAAACTATTAGTTATTGGCAAACAGGTCCATGAGGTTAGCCGCACCATTGAGTTACGTTTGGCATTGAGTCAGCAAGCGAATTTTTATAATGGTCAATTAGCACAAGTACAAATTAAGCAAAATATTTCACAAGCCGGGTTTTGGTTACCATTATCAGCACTAACTGACGGTATTCGTGGCCAGTGGAATGTTTATCAAGTGACCAAAACAGACAATGAATTATTTGTTATCTCTGCGACAACCGTTGAGGTTAAATACACCAGTTTAGATGCTGCGTATATTACCGGCTTGCCCTTAGTACCGCAGGATATTATTGTTGCTGGCGTCCACCGTTATGTACCTAGACAAATAGTTAAACGAGCTACAGAGCAAACAACCTCGATAGCAAAATCAGGGCACGCATTATGATACGCTCGTTTGTTAAAAATGGCCGATTAATGTCTTTAGTGATCACACTATTAGTGGTCGCCGGCCTAGGCGCATTGGCGAATTTACCTCGTACGGAAGATCCGCGAATAACCAACAGAATTGCCAGTGTTATTACACAACTACCGGGTGCAAGTGCAGAACGAATTGAAGTGCTGATTAGTGAAAAAATAGAACAAAAACTCAGAAAGCTACCAGAAATAGATTTACTGACCTCAAATTCTCGCCCTGGCATTTCAATTGTTCAAGTTAAATTGCAAGATGAGACCGTGGATACTAAGCCAGTTTGGTCACGTGTTAGAGATTTGCTCAACGATCTGAGCCCAAGCTTACCGGTCGGCACATTAACGCCGATATTGGAAGATGACCGAGGTTACGCCTACACGCAAATCATCGCACTCAATTGGCAAGGTAGTGACGTGCCGAATGTCGCCACATTAGGCCGCTATGCTAACGAGCTACAAAATCAACTTAAGCTTGTACAGGGTACTGATTTAGTCGAGATATATGGTCGAGGTGCAGAGGAGGTTTTGGTTGAACTAGATCCAATTAAAAGTAGTCAGTTAAAGCTATCGGTTAATGAGGTATCAGAAACCATTCGTTATGCCGATGCCAAAGTATCCGCGGGGCAATTGACCAATCAATTTAATCAGATGCAAATAGAGTTAACCGGTGCATTACACGATACGGACCGGATCAGTAATATCCCAATAAAAACCGATAACAATGGCAATTTAATGCGCTTGGGCGACATTGCTGAAATAAAAAAAACCGTCAGCTACCCGCCAACGGAAATCGCTATGGTTAATAGCCAGCAAGCGGTCGTTGTTGCAACTCGCATGCTGCCAAACTTGCGTATCGACCAATGGAGCGCGGCAGTAAAGAAAAAATTATCTAGTTTTGCCGAAACATTACCCAAGAATGTCACCATGGAAGTGATATTTGATCAAAGCAGTTATACCGAAACCCGCTTGAGTGATCTGGTCAGTAATATCGCGGTAGGTTTTGCGATTATTGCCATTGTATTGTTGATCACGTTAGGCTGGCAAGCGGCGTTAATTGTTGCGCTATCATTGCCATTAACCGTGTTATTTACCTTATCTGTGATGAATTTTTATGGCCTTCCTATCCATCAAATGTCAGTAACAGGCTTAGTTGTTGCATTAGGTATCATGGTTGACAATGCCATTGTAATGGCTGATACGGTAAAAACTAACCGCGAAAACGGTCAACGCCGACTTGATGCTGTATCCAATGCTGTTAATCATCTTTGGTTGCCATTACTCGGTTCGACACTAACCACGGTTTTAGCCTTTATGCCGATTGTATTAATGCCCGGACCTGCGGGAGAATTTGTCGGTGGTATAGCGCTAAGTGTTATATTTTCACTGGTTGGTTCTTACATCATATCTCATACCATAGTTGCCGGGTTAGCTGGGCGCTTTATTGGTCAGCGTCGTAATAAAAGTGCAACGCGTTGGTACCAGCGAGGTATTACCTTACCGACATTAAACCGTGCTTTTGTTAGCCTACTAAGTTGGTCACTCAAACACAGAATACTGATGATAGCTTTAGTATTTTGTTTACCGTTATTAGGCTTTATTGCTGCTAAACAATTACAAGAACAGTTTTTCCCTGCCTCGGATCGTGACATGTTTCAAATTGAACTTTTTTTGCCGTCACAGAGCAGCATAATAAATACCAAATACGTGAGCACACAACTAACCGGATACCTTGAAACCCTCGATGGTATTGAAGATGTACGCTGGTTTATTGGTAAAAATGCCCCTTCTTTTTACTATAATTTAATGCCAACAAAAGATGGCGCGCAATATTACGGACAAGCGATGGTCACAGCGAGCAGTTTTCAGGTCGCAAACCGGTTAATTCCCGAGATTCAAAAAGCCCTTGATGAAATGTTGCCTGAAGCGCAAATATTGGTCAGAAAACTCGAACAAGGCCCGCCGTTTAATGCGCCTGTAGAATTAAGAATTTTTGGTCCAAATTTAGATCGATTAAAATCTATTGGTGATGATATTCGTGCGTTTATGTCTGAAACTCAGGATATTACCCATAGTCGAGCAACACTGCAGCCGGGCACACCAAAAGTTTGGGTTAATATTGACGAAGCAAAAGCTAATTTAGCGGGCTTATCGTTAGTAGCAGTGGCACAACAGCTCAATACCACACTGTCTGGCCAAACGAATGGCTCTATAATTGAGGCAACAGAATCAATTCCAGTGCGTGTCCGAATCGGTAATGAGCAGCGTGATGATTTAGCCGCCTTAGAAAGCATGAATATTATTATTCCAAACTCAAACCAAACTATTCCACTGACGGCCATTGCTGATTTAGAAATTAAAGCCAGCCGCGGCGCAATACCACATCGTAATGGTGTACGAGTAAACGTTATTGAAGGCTATATTCGCGCGGGTGTTTTACCTTCAGTCGTACTAAGTCGAATCAAAGAGAAAATGGCTACCGCTGATTATCAATTACATCATGGTTACGAAATCGAGTTCGGCGGTGAATCAGCAGAGCGCAATAAAGCAGTTGGTAAACTTATGGCTAGTGTGGGCTTGATATTGACCTTGCTACTCACGGTTGTTGTGCTGTCATTTAACTCATTTAGATTAAGCGCAATTATATTTTTGTCGGCATTTCAATCTATCGGCTTAGGTTTACTGAGTGTTTATGTTTTTGATTACCCCTTTGGCTTTACCGTGATTATCGGTTTATTGGGCTTAATGGGACTGGCGATCAATGCAGCGATAGTCATTATCGCTGAATTAAAAATGGATAAGCAAGCTATCCAAGGCGATAGTGCAGCCATCATCCGCTGTGTACAGAGCTGTGCTCGTCATATTAGCTCAACCACTATTACTACAGTAGGAGGATTTTTACCGTTAATTTTAGCTGGTGGTGGCTTCTGGCCACCTTTTGCTGTCGCGGTCGCCGGTGGTACTGTACTGACTACGATATTATCGTTTATCTTTGTACCGGCAGCGTTTTCATTATTTAGCGAGCGCAATTCATTCGA
This sequence comes from uncultured Colwellia sp., assembly GCA_913061475.1. Taxonomy (GTDB): domain Bacteria; phylum Pseudomonadota; class Gammaproteobacteria; order Enterobacterales; family Alteromonadaceae; genus Cognaticolwellia. The sequence goes on from CAJXUN010000003.1 coordinate 48,782, forward strand.
ACTGACCAAGCAACCAATATTAGGTTAAGCACTCAATACATAAGCGAGTGCTTGAAGTTGTTATGGCTAGTAATAGATAAGAATTAAAAAACGCAAAGTGTCACCACTTTGCGTTTTCTTTATGCGTCTGGATTAAAACCGCTTTTGATTTTTTCTATACGTTCTTGGTGTCGGTGATGCGCCTTTAATGCTGCGACAGCAAATGCACCAACAATCGCTACAATCGGGATAAGTAGCGATAACGTTTCAGGTTGTAATAAAGTTTTTAACCATTCCATCGGATAACCTATTTATTTTTGTTAGTTGTTTATTCTTCGAAATACGTGCCCCAACCATCATAATCAACTTTGCACTGTTTTGCTAATTCAAACATCTTTTTTGTTTCATCAAAAATAATGTCAAAATCCAACGCTTGTTCGGTGACAATATCAAAAGCAAAAACTTTTTCGCCATTTTCTAACTCAGCTTCTTCGGGTTCTTCTATTTCTAAGCCCATTTTAAAGGCCGCAATGGCAGCTTTTTCTAAGACATCAAAATCAACACTAGAAAAGTGATGTTCGATTGTGTGGTGAACTTCTTCATTCGTGCCATCTTCAACCAAGGCCGCTATTAACTGCTCAGTATGCTCTTGCCATTGTTGCAATTCTTCATCAATCATTGTTCTATCTCACTTGGTTACTTATTTAATGATTTTTTATCATTTAATAATGTTAGCTCACGGCCAGTCTCAATATTTAATTGTTCAATTTTAGCTAGCATAGCGCTACGAGTTTGATTTGTTACGCTACGTATTTTTTCTTTATCTTCGCTAGATAACGTAATAGGCGCTAAAAACTCTATAACCATTTTACCGTTATTCCAGCGATTCAAATCGATAGTTTTATGCGAGTTACTCGCACATACCGGCACAATAGGCACTTCCGCTTTTGCTGCCGTTCGAAACGCGCCGGTTTTAAACGGTAATAAGCCACGACCATAACTGCGCGTACCTTCTGGAAAAAGCCAGACAGATAACTTCTTTTCACGAATTTTTCGCGCCGTCGTATCAATGGTACCCATAGCTTTATTTTTATTTTTTCTATCAATTAAAATATTACCGGTGAGCCAATACATTTGACCAAAAAACGGGATCCACTTTAAACTTTTTTTGCCGACACTAACGGTTCCACGTTGCACAGCACCACTGACAGTAAAGATGTCATAGCTATTTTGATGATTACAAATATAGACCACGGGACCAATATTTTTTGCTGAGTCAGGTATGCGAATCTCAACCTCTAGACCCAGAATTTTTGAAACTAGACCAAGATATTTAGCGGTATGAAAGACATTATCGCGATGAAATGGACGCAGCAAACAAAATAAACAAGAACAAATAGAGATGATAACTAAAGCTAAAGTCATCAATATGACACGAATAACAGCTAACAAAGGGCATTCCTAAAAAATTTATGAGGCGTGATTATACCTTTAATTTATAAAATAGCTAAGCCTAGAACTTAGCTTTCTGGCGAACATTTAATATCTGTAAGTTTAATTGAATTTAACGCGCTACCTGAATTTCACGATATTTTTTATAAAGTAATTTTAAATGTTCGTATTCAAATGCAGACCCCGAGGCATAATATCGAAAAGGTAATGAAGCCCTTGTATCAATAGCGTCTAATAGTGAAATAAATAATTCATCTTCAGTATTCATCTTCAACTCGTCAATAACGTCCTGATATATTAGATTATCAAATGCAAGTCCGGCGGTATCACGCAGCGACGAAGGCCCCAATAGTGGTAGGACTAAATACGGCCCTGCATCAACTCCCCAGTACCCTAATGTTTGACCAAAATCTTCATCTTGCTCAGCTAAACCTATCGGTGTAGCGACATCAAACAGGCCGGCAATCCCTATTGTAGAATTCAGCGCAAAGCGTGTTAAGGTTTCACCTGCCACTGATAGTTTCAACTGTAATAGCGAATTAATAAAAGTCGCTATTTCACCCAAATTATTAAAGAAATTACTTACCCCAGTTTCAATAACATCCGGTGTGATCTGCTGGTAACCGGCAATTATAGGTAATACAACATACTCATCAGCTTTAGCATTAAAATAATACATCCGACGATTAAACCCTTCCCAAGGATCGGTATAGGCACTAAGAATTCCAAGTTCTTCGTGATTATCTGGTAATTTAACTCTCGGCGCTATTGCGTCACTTTCCAACCTTGGTGCAGAGGAGCATGCGACTAACAAAAAAGTACATAAGATGACCAACAAACTAGACCACTTGTTTGAAAACGTTCGCATTAGTTTACTCCTCCTTGAAAGGTGGTTTGTAAATATTCAACAAAACTTATTCGATCGATATTGCCACAATGACCGCCACGAGGAAAAATTTTTGCTCGCTCAGCAAAGATTGACTGCAAGTAGTCAATCTCTCCTGCTTTTAAAATAATATCGTCTTGGTTAGTTACCAAGTAGATTTTCTTCGAGGTTTTTAAATAATCTTCTATCGCGTGCAAGCTATAACGATAAATCAAATCCGCCTTGGTTGTACTAGCATCTAACCGCTGAGCCCGAGGCAACATAGCACCGTCAAAATAGTCACCGAAGGTAACATCACTGGCACGTTGCATAGAGTGGCTTAAACTTTCAAACTTATTGATACGATGGTTTTTATAAGTAATTGCCCCAGCATTAAAACTAGCGTCTAAAGCAAATATCATATCTGATGACGACATCCTGAACGAAGCACCAATTAATAGTTTTAATTCTGCTTCAGTTAAATTGGCATTTTTAAACAAGCTAAAGATAGAGCCTTGATCAAAGTTTGAAGACTCTTGTGCGGCATAACCATCAGAAAAGCGCGCGAATATTTCATCAAACATCGCAACAGCAGCTTCGCGATTATTACGCAGATCAAAATACTCATCTAATATAGTGACCGAATTATATAAACTCACGGGGGGGTTAATCAGTAATACTTTCTCAAAATTAAATGCCTGTTTTTGTTCATCAAGTAATGCGATAAATGCCGAGTGTGCGCCGCCTAAACTGTAGCCAGTAATTGAAAATGATGAAGCTTCAACCTCATCTTCGGTTTGAACTTGTGCCCATACTAAATTCATCACTCGATATAAGTCTTCGGCATCATGCGCTAAGTCGCCAGGCATGTAAGTGATGTTGGTTGAATTCACGATAAAATTAGCAAAGGTCGGCGATGACAAGGAAATCACATGATAACCTTGCTGATAAAAGCTCTTTTGCAGACTTTTCATTTTCGCACTCTCGTAACTTGCGCCAGTGCCGGCAATAATAAAAATCAACGGTGCTTGGCTATCTTGTTTGATCAAAGAATATTGCATCTTTTTGTTAAACCAAAACACCTCTGGAATGTCATTCAAAGGTTTAATAGTGATGCGTTTGTTAATGATGTTTAATGACTGGGGTAGATCGGCTGCTGCTTCTTGGCAATAACCTGTTACGGTCGCTTGATAACTAGAATAGGCTAAATCACAGGTCGTGTTAAGCAATGCAACTTCATCCTTCTTAATGCTACATGCTGACAATAGGATGATGAGTAAAACACTGAAAATACGCACTGAGTTTCTCCTTAGCTCGTGGGTTTGAAAGTTTATTAGTATGGACAATATATTACTTGAGTAATGCTGTGTAATCACGATGATTTACAAGGTTGTTGTCATTTGCCTTACGTTTGAAAAACATCAGCTTGGGTAATCAAATAGCCAGCGCTATATTCTAACTTTTGTCCTAATAAAAGTATCTAATTTAAAATTATTATAAGAAAAAAAAGCAAATTTTCTTCCTAGTTATTTTTCATTGTCTATAGTTAGTTCACGCTTGAAACTAATATAAAGTTTTGCAAGCACATCGAATTTCATTCTTATTTCTAATTTACTCTAGGTAGATTTAATGCGTAATAGGATTTTCATGACGACAACTTTCATCATTAAGCTAAGCCGTACTTTTATTGCACTGCTATTGTGTAGCGCAATGGCTAATGCTGAAAATATCCAGCAAAACATTTTGCCTTTGCCAGCTAAAGCACTGGCAACTATCGATAACAAGCAGGAAAGTCATTTATCACTAAACACCTCTAACGTATGGAGCCAACCTGCACTGAGCGTCAACCCTAGCAACAACAGCATGACAGGCGAGCAAGAAACAATTGAACAATTGTTTTTAGTTGATGATATTAAGACGTTACAAAAACAAATAGACCTACGATTTAAAACAGGACTATATAGTTTAAAAAATAATTATATTTTATCTCCCTACTATAGCTCATTAATCTCATATCAATTATTACGTTCAGAAACTATCGACAATGACTTATATCAATTTGGTCGGCTGAGCGCCGAAACGGGTTACAGTAGGGCTGAATACTTTCAAAAACCAAACTTTAAGGTATATATTCGCAGCGCTTACAGTGTTCTACATAAGGGTAGGTTTGATTTATCATTAACAGCGAGTGTTGAGCATATTCAAATATCGAAGAACCATAACAATTTAGCTGCCATACAACAGCCACTGATTAATAGTCAAAGTAACGTCCCGGCAACGTCAGCTACCATAGGTGTTATTGGTAGCTTCGACTTATCAGAACGTTGGAGTTTAATTGGCGCACTGACTTCAAGTCATATAGACAACAAAAACATTCATGATATTTTACCGCAAGAAAATAAGCGCCATATGGCCCTTATTGGTACAACATACTCATTTTAATATTTTTATTTTAGATTCATTTATATCAGTCGCTATAAAACTGGCATAACCGCCGCTAGCTATTTAATTTTAATATTAACTTAATCACAGTTTTACTTAGTACTGGCTACGCAACCGTCTCATTTAAGATATAGCCTTGGCCCCAAGCCGTTTCAATACGCACACCCGCCATACCTTCATGGATTAATTTATCACGCAACTTAGAAATTCGGACATCAACAGTGCGCTCAACACCATTATATTGACGATGCAGCAAAACATTATAAATTGCATCGCGGGTCATCACTCGACCTACGTTTTTGCTCAACAGGGCTAATAATTGGAACTCAAAGGTGCTTAAGTTAACTATTTCACCATTTACTTCACATTTAGTCGCTTGGGGATATAAAGCAATGTTACCAAGTTTACAAACATATGATGGCCGAATTTTATTGACTGGCTTTCGACGTAAAACTGCGTCAAGGCGAGCTTTTAATACACTAGGTGATACCGGCTTACTAATATAGTCATCGGCACCTAGTTGAAAAGCATTGACTTGGTCTTCATCTGAGTCTCGTGCCGTTAAGACCACAATGGGACCATGATAGATTTCTCGCAATTCATTGCAAACATGAAAGCCATCAAGTTTAGGTAAACCAATATCTAAAAGAACTAAATCAGGCTGATGGATTAAAGTTGCCCCTTTGGCTAAATCACCACTAAAAACTTGTTCAACAATAAAGTTAGACTTTTCTAGGAATGATTTTATTAAGTTAGATACCATACGGTCATCTTCGATTAATAGTATTTTTTTCATACTATTATCCACATCGATTTCTTTATTCAAACCCAACATAATTACTTCCACAAATAAGCGCTAAATTAAGTTGGCGCAGTATACGTACAATAAAGCAGCAAAAAAGTGTGATTATGTTGCTAGGCCAGTAACATAATGTAATCACGGTAGAAAATTTTATTATCGGCAGATCAGCATATTAAGCCATATTACTATCAATGCAACGATGAAAAAAACTCAATAAAAAAGCCAATTCAGGTTAAATGAATTGGCTTTTGAACGGAAAAGTTAAACGCGATCGTTAAAAAAGATCTTCAGGGATATCAAACATTGCACTTTGACCAGATTTTGCTGATGTGATCAATGATTGGCAACGTGGTAATAAGCGCGAAAAGAAATAACGAGCTGTATGCACTTTACTTTGGTGGAATGCACTATCATCACTCGCTGCTAATGATACTTCAGCCATTTTCGCCCAAATATACGCCATAGCGGTATAACCAAATACGTGCAAATAATCATTTGCTGCACAACCAAGCTCTTCTGGTGAGGCTTGAGCCGCCGTAAGTAAATATTCTGTTAATGCGGCTAACTCATCTATTGCAGTAGCCAACGGCTGCGTGAACTCTTGCATATCGTCAGCTTTTGTTTCTGTGATATATTCACGTACCTCTTCAACAAACACCAGTACTAATCGGCCTTTGCTACCCGCGACCTTACGCGCCAACAAGTCCATGGCTTGAATGCCATTGGTACCTTCATAAATTTGTGCGATACGAGTGTCGCGCACTAATTGCTCTTGTCCCCATTCTCTAACATAACCATGGCCACCAAAAACTTGTTGACCGGCAACGGTATTTTCAAAACCAAGATCGGTAAAGAATGCTTTAGCAATTGGTGTCATCAGCGCAACGAGCTGGTCCGCTTTTGCTTGTGCTTCACCAGTGCCATAGGTCGCAATATCTAACTGCATGGAAATGTAGGTTGATAGTGCACGAGAGCCCTCATTAAGCGCTTTCATATTTAATAGCATACGACGCACATCACCGTGCACTAATAACGAGTCTGCTTGCGCATTGGGTGATTTTACGCCTGATAGTGAACGACCTTGAATTCGATCTTTGGCATATTCTAAAGCATTTTGGTACGACCGCTCCGCAGCACCTAATCCCTGAATACCAACACCAATACGTTCAAAATTCATCATGGTGAACATACAAGCTAGGCCTTTATTGAGCTCGCCGACTAAATAACCTTTAGCGCTATCAAAATTCATCACACAAGTCGCTGATGCATGAATACCCATTTTATGTTCAATCGAGCCACAACTTACTTGGTTTTGTTCACCTAGCGAGCCGTCATCATTAACGTGAAATTTCGGCACTAAAAACAATGAAATACCTCGAGGGCCAGCAGGAGCATCAGGTAATTTTGCTAACACTAAATGAATAATATTTTCAGTCAGATCATGTTCACCGGCAGTAATAAATATTTTCGTACCCGAAATCAGGTAGCTATCATCTGCTTGTGGGATTGCTTTAGTTCTGATCATGCCTAAATCTGTACCGGCATGAGCTTCCGTTAAACACATACTCGCCGTCCAATCTCCTGCATACATACGAGTTAAATAACGTTGCTTCAGCTCCTCACTACCATGCTTTGCTAATGACAGACCTGCGCCAGCCGTTAAGCCAGGATAAAGAGAAAAAGAAATATCTGCCGAACATAACATTTCTTCATGTAGTGCTGTCAACATTTTAGGCATACCCATGCCACCAAAATCAGGCTCTCCTCCTAATGATGTCCAGCCGCCTTCTACGTAAGTATTAAAGGCTTCTTTGTAGCCTGGTGCAGTCGTGACTTTTCCATTATCAAAAGTAACACCGACTTCATCGCCATTGCGAGACAGTGGCGCGATTTCTTGTTCGGCAATTTTCGCACATTCTTGTAAAATAGCTTCAGCCGTTTCTCGGTCAACACGTTCAGCTAATGTTGGTAATGACTGCCATAATTTATCAGCGTTAAACACGTCATATAACAAAAAATTCATATCTTTTAAGGGCACTTGATAGTCAGCCATTACATTCTCCGAACAGGTAATTTAAACAAATAATTAAAACACTCGTTTGAATATATATCAAACACAGTAAAAGTAAAGTGATAACTAGAAATTCGCATGCCATTAAAAATTAAAGTAAGCTTGAGTTGTTGCTATTTCGTGATAAGGGTCATTGTGAATTTTTTTGCTGCTGTCGTTATTTTAATCTTGTTTTTTCCTAATACAACTTGGGCGAAACAAGTAAATTTTAATAAAAAGACAACTGATACCCATGTGCAGTTTAATTATCAATGGCTAGATCAAGCTCAACAAACACAGTCACTGAGTTTTGCTATTGAGAAAAAACAACTATTTGATCGCTTTAGAAATTTTAAAAGCTATAAAGCCATTCATGCCAGAAAATACATTGATCAACGAATGAGAAGAAAATTAAAACGAACCCCGATACCCGATGTAAAAATAAAATTTTTAGGTCATAGCGATAATTTACAAATTGAACTTAAAGGCGAAAATCAAGCAGCCATTGATAAAGCGTATCAAGCCATAGCTCAGCTTGAAAAAGACCTAATGCAAGAACATCTAACTCGTAACTTTTATACCCAGTTTATTACTTATGACAATAGCTACGCGATTAAGCCTGACCACGTTCGCTTCGCAGAAGAATCCGTAGCTGACTTTGCATTAATAAAACCGATTATATTAGACAATGTTTCTATTCAAAATGTGCGTAAAGTCAGTGATTATGTGCTCGGATTTGTCCAAAGCATTCCATATTCGACCTTAGAGTCAAGAGTAACCTCGAGCGGAGCAGGTTTTAATCCACCGCTTCAGACACTGTGGGAGAACCAAGGGGATTGCGATAGTAAAGTAACACTGACTGCGGCTATTTTTAGAGCACTAATGCCACGAATTAAAATGATGTTGGTTTTTATTGATAACCATGCCCTGCTGGCAATTAATATTCCACCAGAAGGCGATGAAATTACCATTACTGTCGATGGCTTAGAATATGTTCTAGCTGAGCCAACGGGGCCTGCGATGATGCGTGTTGGAGAGTTATCAGCTGACTCTGAATTTGCCATCCGAAATGGTCGTTATTATGCCGAAGCTTTTTTCGCCCAACCGAGTAGTTAAACGCTTTACGCTAAATGACCTGCGATAGAATACTTTCTCGCAACGCTGGCAAGCTAATAGGTTTTGCAATATGTAAACTCATACCTGCCGCTAAGCATTGCTGTTTATCCTCTTCGCGCGCATGTGCCGTCATCGCAATAATTGGTAAGTCGCTATATTGTGATTGAGCACGTATATGCCGAGTTGCGGTTAAACCATCCATAATTGGCATTTGAATATCCATCAGAACGATATCAATATTTTCCTGCGGCAATTTATCGAGTGCTTCTTGACCATTTTGCGCAACGATCACCGTCGCCTGCAATGACTCTAATAACTTAGTTGCTACTAATTGATTAACAATATTATCTTCAACTAACAATATTTTTAACCCCGATAAACTTGCCGATTTAGCTGGTAACGCATCAATTTTCTCATCATCGCTCGCAGTTGCAAAGCTTGTCGAAATTCCAGTTAATACCTTGGCTAGTTTAGCAATAACGTTTCGATATAGTGGCATTTCCAGCAACAGATAATTCACCTTATGTTGATTTAACTGCTCAAGTAACTTAAGTGATATTACGCTGGATACTGGCTGACATAGCGCTAATACAGCGACACCTTGCTGTATTATGTCTAACTCACTGTCGCTAAAACCTTGTGGATAACGATGGCTATCAATAAAGAGTATTTTTTGCTCTGAAGCCTTTATCGTTGTCAGCTCTGAAAAGTTTGAGATGTTTGTTACTTGTTGCGCAATATCGGTAAAATTCTCAACTAATTTATCTGGTATATTCACCACTAAATTAACCAAAGAAAAATTCGAAAACTGAGTTTTAAATTTAGTCACATACTCATGCAAATCATTACGACTAACGCTATTAGCCCTGGCTAAGCTCGTCGGTAGCGATAAAGTAAATTCAGCCCCTTGGCCTAAAGTGCTTTCAATCGAAATATCTCCGCCAAGCAGTTGAGTAATATGTTGGCATATTGATAAGCCTAATCCCGTGCCACCATAAACCCGAGTCATTGACTCATCGGCTTGTTTAAATGCTTCAAATAAGCCTGACTGCTTTGCTTTCTCGATACCAATACCTGTATCTTTTACCTTAAACAACAGTAAAGCATTGTCCGTTTCAGGGTCGGCAACCGATAATGATACCTTAAGGTCTACTTGCCCCTTAGCAGTAAATTTAATCGCATTATTAAGCAAGTTACTTAGCACTTGCACTAAACGCAGAGTGTCAGTGTATATTTGCAACGGTACTTGGCTATCAATACTAACACTCAGGCTTAAGTCTTTGCCTGCTAACGCGGCAATATTTAAGTTGAGAGCTTGTGATACGATACTGTCCAGTTCAATCAGTTCCTTATGTACCGACATATTTCCTGACTCAACCTTTGCAGAATCAAGTAACTCATTAACTAAGTATAATAGCGTGTTTGAAGCAGTTTCGGCGTTAGTTAAATATTGTTCCTGCACTTTATTTAAGCGACTTTGTTGCAAGAGGAAAAACATCCCTTGAATAGCGTTAATAGGCGTGCGAATTTCATGGCTCATATTGGCCAAAAATTGACTTTTGATTTGGTTCGCTTCTTCCGCTTGATTTTTTGCCCGTTTCAACGCCTGATTAATCTTAAATTGTTGCGTAACATCGCGAATAAGCACGATGCTACCGAGCATGGCATTATGCTCACCATAAAATGGTGCTTTATAAACTTCATAAGTATTGTCTTCGCTTGAAACTATTTCTTGATGTGCGACAGAGAATTGTTCAGGCTGACGACTTCCAATACTCTCTGCGACTTTTTCACCGAGGTCGGTCGCAATAAAGTCGCTAATTTGGCAACCTAATATATCCGCTTCTTTTTGCAGTACTAATTGTTCAACCGCCTGATTACAACCGATCAACCGACCTTGTGGATCATTAAATAGAATAAAATCTGGAATGGCATTCATCACTGAGCGCAACAAGGCATAGTCTCGCTGATGTTGCTCACTTTTGTAAAATAGTGCTTGGGTTTTTTCTTTCACTCTCAGATCAAGTTCACTATTTTGATCTTTTAAACGCTGCATTAAACTGCGATTTTGGCCAAATAAATCTTCTACAATTTTAAACCAATGGCGCCATTCTTCCGATGGTTTTATTTTGCCGGGGTCACCGGCTGAGCAATTTTCAATATGGCTAATAAATTTTTTCGAAGGTGCAATAAACGAGCGATGTGTCACATAATAAATCACGCTTAATAAACTTAACAGGCCAAAAAAGATACTCGCAAATATCGTTAAAAAGCGTTGATTAATGGCAGCATAAAAATCATTTTTTTGATGATATTCAAGTAAAACCCAATCGTTAATAGCTAATTTTTTTCGCTGAATAATCCAATCCCCAATATCAGAGCTTGGCGTAAGATTTAGTAGCGATTGATAGCTGAGTTGATTTAATTGTGCTGGTGCAGCATCACTAAAAGCTGTACGCGCGCTAAGCGTAAGATTATCACTGTTCTTGTGTAATAAAACGTGACTATGCTTATCGACAATGATGTAACCATGGCCTTCCTCTTTGACCTCTGGTAGGTAGTGATATAATCCCGCGGTATTAATATCAATCAATACTGCCCCTTTCATAACATTATCTAAATAAACTCCCATACCTAAGGCGGTATTTAAGCCTTTACCTGCCGAATCAACATAAGGGCGCGACCAAAACTGTTCATCAGTAGATTTTGACGCTTTGATTTTTAACATCAAACTATTCGTTAAGCTTTGATCACTATATTGCCAAATACTCCTAGGTACCCAAGGATATAAATTAACAAATCGTCGCATGGAAATGTAATAAAGCCAGTTAGCTTCTTTAATTGACTCTTGGGCAGTGACAAATGCAGGGGTCAAAGCATTTGCCATAATCAACTCTTGCGTAAATGACTGATTAAATGCATCAATACGGCCAATTCCGGTGATATTACCGCTCATTATGCGGCTATTTGCGCTTAAGTCTTGTCGAGTTTTATCAAGATAAAAATACTTACCTTCTTGACGCAATGGCGGAGTTTTTTCAGGTAACTCATCAGGAAAACGTAAATAATACTGCGCTAAATCACGCATGCTAGCGAGTGTTTCTACTGTACTGGTAAGTTTATTATTCAGCTGCACGCTAAACTCTGTGACCTGCGCTAGTTTTTCATTATGGTGCGACAAGCGAGCAAGATAGTAATTATAAAACGTAACAATAAAAGTCAGTAGCATAATGCCAGAAAAAACCACAATGACTGATTTATTATAGCGCTGAAAAAGTTGCTCTTTTGAATTTTTTACAAACACCAAGAAGCCCTACTAATACCGGTTAACATATAAACGTAAAGTGAGGGTGGCGATAACTTATCCTCAATTTAGGCTCAACTTTATAACTTAATATTAAATCAAAGCAGCGATAGAGGATAGCATTGAAAAATTTAACGGTGATATCCTGACAAATAGCCCATCACCGTCACATTACTTTTTATATAAATTTTTATATAAGTTTTGCCTATTTTTTCTATAAATTCTCTTCGGCAAATGATGCTAAACGACTACGTACCACGCCGTTTAAGTTGATGGTACTGCTACCGGGAAAGTCCTTAAAACGTTCAACAATATAAGTTAATCCAGAGGTTACCGCGGTTAAATAATTACTATCAATTTGCGCGAGATTTCCCGAACAAACGAGTTTAGTGCCTTCACCACAGCGGGTAATAATAGTTTTCAATTGTGAAGCGGTGAGGTTTTGGCATTCATCAAGCAAGACAAGGGCGTTTTGAATACTACGACCACGCATAAAATTAACCGATTTAAACTGAATGTTAGCCTTATCCATAATGTAATTAAGACTACCATTCATATTTTCGTCTTGCTTATGTAGCACCTCTAAAGAGTCTGTTATCGCCGCCAACCAAGGCGCCATTTTCTCTTCTTCAGTTTTCCTAAGATCCACACCTAGGTTGTCAAAAACTTAAGCTTGCGAATCGACTCTAAATCTTTTCTTGCATAACCTCTAAGTAAGAATAGAGTAATCATTAATCGTACTTTCCAGAATCTAACCCATCTATAAAATCATTCCCGTCCATAAGATCAATTTCATCAATATTTTCAAAACGTGATCGAACAAGCTCCATTTTCAATTCTTCAATACGGCTGTATTCTTCACTAGACAAAATCACTGCAACAGGGTTGCCGTTCTTCTTAATTTCAATAGGTTCCGATTGAACTTTCAAAAGGATCTGCCCGAAATTAGTTTTTGCTTCGTTTGCATCTAGTGTAAGCATCTTAGAGACCCTCGTTTATAATATTACACACTAGCAATATCAACCCAAACGGTCAAATCGAACGATTTTTCAATTTAGGCTTTATCAATATTGGAAGCTGTTAATTCAAGTACCAAAACAAAAATAGCTCAGTCTGCTTAAAGTTATTTAGTGGTAACAAAATACCTATTTATGATGATAATGAGCACTCATATAATGAAGAGAAATTAGCTATCTTATTGAGTACCAGTTTTGTTTTGAATGCTACGACTTGTTTGTGAAAAGAGCATCCACTATAGGACAGTCATCTATTGAATAGTTGCTGCCTTTACACTGATTCACCATTTCATTTAATGCTAACTGAAGACGTTGCAAATCATCTATTTTTTCTTGTACAACTCTTGCTTGCTGCATTGCCATTGCCTTTACCTCGCCGCAATAATGATCAGGTTCATCGATGAATTTAAGCAAGTCTTTGATCTGCTCTATCTTAAAACCAAGATCACGGCTTCGTCTGATAAAATTTAGCCGCTTAATGTGTGACAAGGCGTACACTCTATGCCCACCTACGGTTCTTGAAGGCTCAGGCATTAGCCCGATTTTTTCATAATAATGAACTGTTTCGACCTTACATCCTGATGCTTTGGCAAGTTGCCCAATAGAGTATTTTTGACTATTCATGTAAAACTCCTTGAACCTATAGTTACTACAGGTTCTATACTAGCATAAACAAACTAAGGATCTATATGGCTGAGATTATTACAAAGTCACAACTAAAATGCCCTGAATGCGGGCATACAGAGTTAATTGAAATGCCAACAAACTCTTGTCAATGGTTCTCTGAATGCACTTTTTGTAAAGCGCTACTAAAGCCTATCAAGGGCGATTGTTGTGTATTTTGTTCCTATGGCTCGGTTCCATGTCCTCCAGTTCAGGAGGATGGATCGTGTTCAAGCTGTGGAGATTAAAATGTCTATAAGTAAGTTATTAGAAAAGCGTTACCTGAAATGGATCACCCTCTTCATTGCTAGTGGAACTTTGCTTTGCTGTGCCTTGCCTATTTTGCTTGTGACATTAGGATTTGGTGCTGTCGTTGCTAGCTTAAATTACAACATTCCAGCACTGCTATTTCTTGCAGAACACAAGAGCTGGACATTAACAATAGCAGCTCTTATTTTGATGGTTTTAGCTTGGGTTATTTGGCGGCCAAATCAGCATTGCCCATCAGATCCTGCTTTATCTGCGCTTTGTATTAAATCGAGACAATGGAATAAAAGAATCTTTTGGCTAAGTTTGTTGATCTGGTTAATTGGCTTTTTCACTAGTTACCTTTTATTACCCATTCGTAACTTACTTGGTCTATAGCGGAGCAAAAAAATGAAAAAATTTTTATTATTCACGTTGATTATAGCTTTATTTACTTCATTGTCAGCCAAGGCCAAGACAATCGAAGTTGAGGTACACGGTATGACTTGTGCCTTCTGTGTTGACAATTTGAATAGAAAATTCAATAAAATGGAAGGAGTATTAAAAGTTCAAGTTAGTTTGAAGACGAAGAAAGTTAGGATAGAAACAGAAGCAGAATTACCAACTATTGAGATGATTAAACAAGCAGTATTGGATGCTGGGTTTACCCCGATAAAAGTAACGGTGCTCTCTAATGAAAAAGCTAAAAAATAGAATTAAATCAATCGCCATTATTACACTGATTTCAATACTCAATGTACAAACCGCTCATGGTATGGGATTGAAATCATTTGTCGCGTTACCTATTGATAAACATGGTTATGTTATTAGGTTTTCATATGAGCACTTAACAGGTGGTGACAAAGATAATTTTATTACAAGCGTTGCCTATGGCCTCAGTAATGACCAAGCACTACTTATTGCCCTACCCTACAAAGTAAAACCAAGGGAGGAAGAACGAGTTGGTGATCTATCAGCTTTATATCGCCGCACTGTAATACAAAATGATTTTTTCTTAGGCACTTCAAGACTGGCATTACTAGCTGGTGCTGTTGTTCCTAGTGATAATGATCGAGATCCAGCAGTCCAAGGAGGATTTGTTTATACATTCTTCAAAGGTAGATATGAATTCGATATTGATGCACTTTATCAAGCTGGTATTAATAACCGTCCTGATAGCGGTCGATATGATATATCTTGACAATATCGTTTATCTCCTCCAGTTTACCCTGATTGGGGTATTGAATCTGAATTAATTGCGGTTACAGAGCTTAATGGAAGATGGGAAGAAGGAAAGGAAAGGAAATGAAATCACTCACCAAGTTACTATAGGTCTTCAATTGGTGAATCCAAAGTGGGTTTTGGAAGGAGGCTTGGTTAAAAATTTAAACAATAATAATGATCTTAGTCTCTTGTTAAGTACACGAATTCATTTTTGAAAATAATGGTTGTTATTTATTAAATTTACAGTGAGATTATTGATGTCTAGAACAATTAGTAAAGTAGCGAAAGAAATTGGCATTAACATTGAAACAATACGTTTTTATGAACGTAAAGGCTTAATAGAACAGCCCATAAAACCTATACAGGGGTACAGACATTATCCTGATGAAACAATCAATAGAATTCGCTTCATAAGGCGTTCTCAAGAATTAGGCTTCACGCTAAATGAAATTGAAGGATTGCTTTCTCTTAATGATAGTCCCTGCAATAAAGTCCAAGAGTTAGCCCAAAAAAAATTAATTGCTGTTCAAAAAAAGCAAAACGACTTATTGCTATTAGAAAAAGCTCTTTTAGAGCATTTGAGTCAGTGCAAGAACAACAAGGATAATACTCACTGCCCAATTATTGATTCATTACAGCCTAAACTATAACAACGTTTTAACCTGCCCCCTTTGTACCTCATATTTCTATCAATTTATTTATACCCAAATTAATAATTGACCCCGTACCTAACCACAGAGTTTATTCTCTATTTACCTAGCTGTGTTGGCAAGATTTTTCAAGCGAAAGACCAAAGCAAAATCAAAGGTCATTCTATGCATATCACAGTTTAGTTTGTTGCTTTAGTAATAAATAACGGCGGAGGATACCAATGACAACTTTATTTGAAGATGCACAATCACGTCTTACTGAGGTTATGAAATATATAACACTATCTGATGACGTGATCAGTAGAATGAAATTTCCTAAGCGAACACTGATCGTCAGTATCCCTGTGCGCATGGATGACGGCAGGTTACGGGTATTTAAGGGGTATCGTGTTCAATTCGATGACACACGAGGTCCAACCAAAGGAGGCATTCGCTATCACCCATCTGTAAATTTAGATGAAGTCACTTCGCTCAGCTTTTGGATGACCATAAAATGCGCGGTAGTTGGCTTACCTTTTGGCGGAGCTAAAGGGGGTATTGAAGTTGATCCTAAGGAGCTGTCGCTATTAGAACTTGAGAGGCTATCACGCGGATATATCAGAGCGATAGCCGATATTATTGGACCTAAGCGAGACATCCCAGCCCCTGATGTATATACCAATGCGACCATAATGGGCTGGATGGCAGATGAATATAACCAAATCATGCGAGAGCAATTACCTGCGGTTATCACAGGTAAGCCCATACATTTGAATGGTTCATTAGGTAGAGAGGCAGCAACAGGTCGAGGTGCCTTATTTGTACTTCTCCAATGGGCTAAGTTTAAAAATTTAATACCTGAACAGACAACTATTGCGGTGCAGGGTTTTGGTAACGCAGGCTTTCACTTTGCAAAACTAGCAACGCAAGCAGGGTTTAAAATTATCGCATTGTCCGACTCTAAAGGCGGAATCATCTCAAATGATAGCTTAGATCCCCAATTGATTATGAATCACAAACAAACAGAAAAAACATTAAAAGCCATGCTTTATTGTGAAGGAACTGTGTGCGAAGAAGCTGAATTTGAAACTATATCTAATGAACAACTACTTGAATTAAATGTCGATATTTTAGTTCTCGCGGCATTAGAAAACCAAATTACTGAGCATAATGCCGCTAACATAAAAGCAAAGCATATACTCGAAATAGCCAATGGACCGATAAACGCTGCCGCTGATGAGTTACTTAATCAACGAGGCGTTAGTGTATTACCCGATGTACTTGTCAATGCCGGAGGCGTAACCGTAAGTTACTTTGAGTGGGTACAAAATCGTGCAGGTTTCTACTGGGAAGAATCGGAAATCAACCATCGTCTACAGAATGTCATGGACAAGGAAGCTGTGAACATTTTTAACCTAGCTCAAAAAAATAATACATCACTTAGAACTGCCGCCTATTTGCATGGAATCAACAGAATATCTGGTGCAATGACAGAGCATGGGACTCATGAATATTTCCAAAAGTAACACTTAATTACATTTGCCTAACAAATAATCATTGACTCCGTACCTAGGTACATAAAATACACTTATTCCATAACTTAACGAGGTAATCATATGAATCAGAAAGAATCCAACCTTCCAGTGATAGGAGGCATTATCGCCGCAATAGGCGCGGGTGTGTGCTGTGTTGGCCCGCTAGTGTTATTGCTACTGGGCGTTAGCGGCTCATGGATTGGAAATTTAACCGCATTTGAACCTTATAGACCAGTATTTATTCTATTTGTCGTTGTACTGTTCAGTTATTCAGGCTGGAAAATTTATCGCCCGGTCGAAGAGTGTGAACCGGGAACAGCTTGCGCAGTTCCAGCCAAACAACAGCGACGTAAAGTTATCTTTTGGCTTAGCGCGATAACTGCCATTACTTTAGTCACGAGCAATTACTGGATACTCATATTCGCTTAATTTTTATCAAACTATTTACTATTACAAACATTAAACTGAGGAATCACCAATGAAAAAATTACTACTAACCGCTTTGCTTACTTTATCAAGCATGAATGTATTTGCAGAAATTCAAACCGTTACGCTTGACGTACCAACGATGAATTGTGCTACCTGTCCAATCACAGTTAAAAAATCATTAAAAAATGTCGATGGAGTTGAAAAAGCGGAAGTCACTTATGGAACCAAACTAGCAGTGGTTTCTTATGATGATGCCAAAACCAACGTTGATGCTTTAATCAAAGCAACAACCGATGCGGGTTATCCGTCCAAATTGAAAAAATAGAGGTGTATTATGCTTAACCCTTTGAAATTACTTACCCGCATTGGCGATAAAGCTGGCTCTTTGGGCGCTGTTATTTCCGCAATGGGTTGTGCTATGTGCTTTCCTGCTATTGCAAATGTTGCTGCCGCATTGGGCATGGGGTTTTTAGGGCAATGGGAAGGATTATTCATTAATACTTTGTTTCCGTTATTTGCTTCATTAGCGTTAGTTATGAATGTATTGGGTTGGTTTAGCCACCACCAGTGGCACCGTAGTCTACTTGGCTCAATAGGCCCCATTTTAGTGTTGTTATCGTTGTATCCTTGGTTTGAGTACGATTGGAGTACATACGTAACCTATACAGGGTTAGGTTTAATGGTTGCTGTTTCCATATTAGACATGGTTTCTCCTGCTAGTAAACGTTGTGATGACGAAACGTGTCCTGCTTAAATTGAGAATAGATAATTAAGGAAGTATAAATGTCAGATATTAACGAAGAAAGTTGTTGTTCGTCTAACTCCACAGAGCAACAGAAGCAATTGCATGTGGCTATTATAGGTAGTGGCTCTGGTGCTTTTGCCAGTGCTATTAAGGCGGCAGAAGGTGGTGCTAGAGTGACTATTATCGAAGGTGCAGACGTTATTGGAGGCTGTTGTGTTAATGTCGGTTGTGTACCTTCAAAAATACTTATTCGTGCTGCACAATTAGCGCATCAGCAACGAAATAATCCCTTTGAAGGTCTTGAAAATCATCACCCTCAAATAAGTCGTTCTTTGCTTGCACATCAACAAACAGCGCGTGTTGATGAATTACGAGGTGCAAAGTATCAAAGCATTTTAGATAACAACCCTGCATTAACCTTGCTAAAAGGTTATGCGCGTTTTAAAAATGAAAATACTTTGTTGGTGAAAAAAACAGATGGTAGCGAAGATGAATTGATTGCTGATCGCATCTTAATTGCGACTGGCTCTACACCTTCTATTCCACCTATCAATGGCTTAACCGACACTCCGTATTGGACATCAACTGAAGCCTTATTTGCTGAAGAATTACCGACAAGTTTAATCGTTATAGGCTCTTCGGTTATTGCCCTAGAAATTGCTCAGGCATACGCACGTTTGGGTAGTCAAGTCACTGTGTTAGCACGTCATACCTTACTGTATGCAGAAGATCCTCTATTAGGTGAAAAGCTTACTGAGTGTTTCGAAAAAGAAGGCATCCGCGTGTTAAACAATACGCAAGCAAGCAACGTCAACTATGATGGAAAAACATTCTCATTAGACACTAATGAGGGAATATTAACGGCTGATAAATTGCTTATATCTACAGGCCGTCATGCTAATACTGAGCAGCTTGGATTGGAAAAAGTGGGGATTGAAACACAAAAAGATGGAGCCATTATTGTTAATGAAAGAATGGAAACATCAACAGCGAACATTTATGCCGCCGGTGATTGCTCAAATATGCCACAATTTGTTTATGTAGCGGCCGCAGCAGGTAGTCGCGCTGGTATTAATATGACAGGTGGTGACGCTAAACTTGATTTATCAACCATGCCAGCGGTTATCTTCACCGATCCACAGGTTGCAACGGTAGGATTAACAGAAGAGCAAGCAATAACGGGGGGATTTGACGTGATTAGCCGTGTGCTAGACATGGAAAATGTACCACGTGCATTAGCTAATTTTGAAACCGATGGTTTTATCAAGCTAGTTGCTGATAAACCAACAGGTAAACTTCTTGGCGCACAGATACTCGCGCATGAGGGTGGTGAGTTGATCCAAAGTGCAGCTCTCGCTATTCATAATAATATGACGGTAGATGATCTGGCGGGTCAACTATTTCCATATTTGACTATGGTTGAAGGATTAAAACTCTGTGCACAGACCTTCAGCAAGGATGTTAAAGAGCTATCTTGTTGTGCAGGTTAATCTCTGCTGTAGCATAGCTTAATAGAACACTTATTCGCTTAAATAAACGATCAAAAGCGTTAAGTGTTCTACTTCAAAATTCGATAAAGGAATTTATAATGACCAAGCCGAAAATTGAAAATATTCCCATTGAACACGATTCTTTTTTAAATGAAATACCCGATTTTGATGGGTTTATTCATGCCAATGATGACCTTTTGAATTTCCCTTTGAGTATTTCCCAGTTAGCAAAAGCTGCTCAAACTACAGTTCACACAGTCAGGAATTATTTAATTGAGGATTTACTGCATTGCAGTGAACAGACTAAGGCAGGTTATGGCCTTTACGATTTGTGTGCATTGAAACGCCTTCGATTTATTCGTAGTGCTAGAGCAGCAGGTCTTCTAATTGTTGATATTAGGCCGCTATTACTAGCGATAAACGAAGATCAGCACAGTATTCCAGCCAATATACTTACGCAACTATATACAAAAATTCAGCATAAAAGAATATTTTTAGAGCATGTTCGCAAGCAAATTGAAGAGATAGATCAGTTAGTCCAAGTTTAAATAACCGATAATGGTTACTTATGAGTAACTTTATTTCACCATAGATAATGTTCTATTGAAATTTTATCTCAATACAGTTTTATCGTGAAACTCCAACTTTCAATATAAAGAAGCATACAATAGAAATAATTAGCCGCGAGCGGCTCAGAATAGATAATTAATATTTATTTTGTACTGATTTATTATTTCCAAAAAAATATATAGACTGTATCTTTTCAATATCAATTCCAGAGGCAACAGTTGGGTCTAGTAGTACAAGGAAGCGTAGTCAAAGTTGAGCATTCAAATAAGGATTGGTTAAAAACAACCCCTCATGGGAATCCCACCAAAGAAAATATTGAAGGATTACTTGTATATTCCTTATTTAAAAGACTGTTAGCTTCACGTAAATCACGAAGAAAATATCGAGATAAAATTCCCGGTGATAACTGCCCTATTATTTATGCTTTGAAAGGTAAAGATAACCTTACAACAGATATAACTAGCATTAAAAAACTTAGGCTTAGCTACGCGACTATTGTAAGTGTTTTTCAGGCTAGTGAGCCTGATGGTTATGATTTGGTTATCTCAATGCCATCTGCTTATAACATTAGCAGCATTATTGGCAAGCGGTTGGCAAGAACATTCACGGCTCAACACTCTTATGATTTTTTACGTAAGTTAACAATTGAAGAAGCATTTAACTTACTAGATAGAGCTGACATAAGTGTTGAAGAGCATAAAACGTTATCTCATAGGCTAAGAAAGCAAATGAATGAAAAAGGGTTTCAGGGGGATTTTTCGTTAAAAGGTATTCCAGTTCCTTTTCGGAGCGAGTTCCCTCCACTATGCCTGAATAATACAGGAATTGAAAATTTGGAACCTAAGCGTATTCTACTAGTCGATGATCTACTGGCGACAGGGACTACATTAAAAACTGCTTATAACTTAGTAGAATCATTGTATCCACATGCTGTAATACATGGCGCTAGTCTTATAAGTTCATCGACGAAATGAACTTGACGAATTCGTCAATTAACATCATAATGATCGATACAGAGTGTGCTTGAGTCTCCCCGCTCTTAAAATCCAGACGAGACCCGCGTAGGCACCTTGCTGAAGGTCGGTTCGTAAAGAACGAGTATTTGGCAGGTTAGGCAGCGGCTAACCCTTCAACTCTTTGTTGTCGTATTAGTAACTTTAGGAGAGCTTTTTGCTCTCCTTTGTTCTTTCTGGGATTTGATATTTAATTAGACCCCGATTCCTTCAGCGCTGATTTTTATTCCGTTTATCATTACACTCCTTGTAATATTCTTTGCTCCGTCAAAATGCTTTATTTCGGTAAACCTTGCTTCTCCTATATATGCGTCAATAACATTGCGAGGGTTAGATAAGTCAACGCTGTTGTTAACATTTTTCTTAGAAAAAGAACTTTCATAATAACCATTTTGGTAAAACTCAATTGACCCCCAACACCCAGATAGTACCTTCTTAAAAGTATATAAATCGTAAAGGCAGATTCCGTTGTGGAGTGTAATGCAGTCAAGGGAACCAATATTATGAACGACAATTGGTTTTAGATTTAAAATTTCATCTTTAGTTAAGCCATTTTCAATTAGGTACTCCCTTGCTGAGCTGGAGTTATTGACGACTTCATCTAACCTTTCAAGTTGAAGTATTCCCGTATTAAGCTTTTTGTCTTCCTGCCCGATAAGCTTGAACCACGATTTCAAACCAGCTTCCGTATCTGTAGTAACATGTTTAAGCTGAACCGCGTATACGATATTGATTGATTTATCTCGAATGAAAAAATCAACATCTAGTCTTAAATCTGGGTAGTCAGACGAATCAAATTTATCAGGCTTTAGTTCAAATTCGAGAACATCAAGGTGATTACATTTTATCAAATCATCGAGTAAAAAACGGGTTTGCTCTTTTTCAAGTAATGAGTGCCAATCAGGTCCTTGCTTTTTCAAAGCAAAATATTCCATCTGTTGGATTAGGCCACGTACCAATTTCAGTGGCCCCAAAACTAGTCCTCCATTTCTAATATCAAAGAGCCTATCTTCTGGTTTGTTCTTTTTCTGAAATTCCCTGATCAGCTCATAAGTTTTCAATAGTCCTTTTCTCTCTGGGTATTGACGGATCATTCGTTTAACCTCGCCCTTACTTAAAGGTTTTTCAGATTTATCGATCTCTTTTCTTTGAACAACATTTACCAAGAAAATTACCAGATCTGCGATTTCATGAAATAGTTCCAACGTTCTACTGCCTAAGCCTAGTCGCCAGTGCTGAGGAATAATTGAGAGTACTCTGGCATGTAGACCTTGAATTGACTCACCCATTAGCTCTTCATTTTGATGTGTAGCAACAGCGAAACTTGCTATAGCATTGGTTGCCGCTTTTAACGACAGATATTCCAATGAATCGCCAAACCACGTTGGGGTAAGTATACCTGACTCCATTTGTTTAAATATAAGGGAGCCATCTGGTTGAGCTTCCAATCTCAATGTACCCGCTGCCAATAAAGCAAAATGTTGAACAACCCAAGCTGTATCTAAAATTTCCGATACAACGCCAGAATCTAACTCACCATTGTTTAATTTAATCTGTTGATTATTAATAAGTTCGGCAACATTCATATTTACATTGCTTATAAGATTGTCAATACCTGCGGAGGTTAACGTTGTGGACGTGTCATCACGAAGCTCAGATTGGACATTTACGTAATTCGTCGTTTGATCAGTAATAACACTCTTAATCCTTTTATAGCCTTCTGCATCTTTGGAAGAAAAATCCATATGGTTTGCCAGCTTTAATTGTGACTCATTAAGCAATTCAATAAGGCGCTCCGCTGGATCATGTCCTTCAAACATTGTTTTCAATCTAGTAATGTTTGCAGGATTAGCAAAATATTTATGAGGAAAGCTCAACATAGAAAAAGCAGCTTTCATGGCTCGTTGATCTTGGGTGTTAATTAAAGGCACTGACATAACGATTATATGTATTCCTTACTGGTGTAAACAAATGTTCTATTACTGAACAGGTTTAGATTGAAGAGATTTAACAGCATTGTGATTAAATACAGATGATGTTACTCCGTCAAAATATGCACATTGGTGGCTGTTACACGCTATTGAATAGCCAGTATATTTTTCAACCACTCCTTTATTAACTTCGACTAATAGTTCATCAACCGCAACCTGATTATTCTTGATCTTTTCCATATATTGCTCGGCATTTTCTTTGCCTACATGTTCAGCCGCAATAAGCACCAGTATTACAGAAAGATAAAAAAACACTCCAGCACAAACATACCAAAACACTTTTGCTGAAAATTCTGCAAAGTCTTCTAATGCAGGATGTAGTTCAATTTTATTGGGTTCTTTATTGAATGCATTTCTTAGCTTTGAAAATGCTGGTTCGACAAAATTGGAGCGTTTCGCTATTTCGATAACCAAAATAGCTAAATATGCCGTAATCAGTACGCCAGAAGCGCATAATAAAACAAAGCTAATATTAGGAGCGGTTAAATTAGCAAAGGCAAAAAAGCCCTGATAAAAGATCCTGTCAATTGACAATGGAAATTGCGTTTCTTCTATGCCAAACGTTTTGAGAAAACTTAAATGATACATCAACCCAAGCGCATATAATGCCGCTAAAATCAGGCTAATGATCACTGACGCATGATTTAAAAGTCCTTTCATGTTACCTCTGGTTTTCAGGCTCTGTTTTCGGATGTTCACGGTGATCATCAGGCAACTCTTCAAGTAAATCATCACTGTAAAAATCGAAGATCATCTCACCAGTAGTTTGTCGCTCAGTCCAATAGCGCCCTTTTAGCCTACGCTTAGGGTTTTCAATAATGGACAAGACACATGCGCCATCATGGGGGTTACTCCTATGCGACAAACTAGCTCGTGGTCTACTCGTATAGCTGTATGTAAGCTCTTTTTGCTGACGCTGTTCGTCAATTAAAAAACCTTCTACATAAGAGTCACTCTGCATTTCAGAAGTTCGAACAACATATGATGTTGAGAAAAATGTCTGTTTAACGGTGAGCATTGCAGGTATAGGAGTTATTTTATTACCTGTAGCTTCGTCTACCCAGTTAGAGTATACATAACCAACCCACGTACCGTTTAGATCGGGAAATGGTACTAGCCACCCCCTAAATATTTTAAACTTCCACCCCCATTTGACAAAAATAGCTATAAGCAATAAATCAGCACTAACAACTTTAGGTACAAGGCTAAAAAAATCTTTAGCTAAAGACAGGTTCAGGCCACTAATCCAAGCAAAACCAAACCAGATAAGCGCTGATACTCCAATTAAAACGTAAATGGTGCTTTTGAGTACTATATTTTTCATTATTCGTACCCAACATAATTCCATGCCGCCACTAGTAGCCTTCGAGCCTGCTGTTTTGTCCATTTTTGATTGGAACCAAATAAATATTTTAACTCACTAACTTCACCCCATTCATCAGATGACTCTTTTCCCAATTCTGCGTACAGATATACTATCGCGTTGCGTAAAACGTCATAAAAAGTAGTGTAATTGAAATATTCATTTGGCACGTTCCAGATCAAACACTCACATAAAAATCCCGGAATGCTTCTAGCATCCTCAATTCCATTTGCGGCCATTTCATTCGTTAATTTTTTAAAGACACGGACAGTTCGCTTATACTTTTTTGAAGTAAGTGTATTTTTACTAACACCGTTTTCGTAATGTTGTTCAGGCCAATTGATGATTTTTTTACCATCGTCAGAAAATTGTTGGACGCCTGTAATATAGCTTCCATTAGTTTTAAATCGCCTGTGTTCCATAAATGGTGCAACATCTGCTTCAACTCTATAAGTGTTAGCTTTGATATCAAAGGCTTTGCTTCCCCGTGTTACCGCCGCCCTACCAAACTTGTCAACTAATGCCTTTTCTATGTCATCTTTGAAGTCATCAAAGCTATAAGATGCAGCAACATAGCCAAACGAATCTCTGTTATACCCTTTAGGGTAATGTCCAAAAAAGACATCCGAGCAAACAATCCCGACATCAACGTCAGAATCGGCCTGTACATTTACTTTATTTCGATAAGATCCCTGCAAAAAAACATTAATCGACTTGCTCGTAAGTTTTTCGGATGATTCTATTGCACTTTTAATCATACTAATGGCATTTTCGCAGCGCACTCGCTCTGTTTTTCCCGGACCTGTTGACCAGTCTTTAAACTTGTGTTCCCAATTTGATGTACCCAAGGCTTTAGCTGCGGAATTATTAAAAGACATACGTCCCCCTTCTGCGCTCGAAAGCGCAGGTAATAGTTGCAATTATTTACTATCTTGCTTTATTTGATTGAGATAGTACTGACGCAGCGAAAGACTTAGTCTCATCACTATATTTGCTACTTTTTAATACCTCAGAAGCTTTTGTTTCCATCTCACTACTAGTCTGGTTGCTTGAACTTGACTGGCTTAATACAGATGCTGCAAGCGACTTTTGCACTTGCGATGCAGATGGGTCGTTTAATGTGGACGCTGCTTTTGACGCTAACGCCTTTGAGGATTGCTTAGAATTAGTCATTTAAACTACTCCGTAAAAAATTAATAAGAATTTGGGCATCAAACATCAAGCAAAATGCCCTAGTTTTAGCTAGCTGTTATTCAGCAGGAACCAAAAGAGGCCAAGCCTTACAACCATATTTTCGAGCATCTAATAGTTGTTTTGACTTGGGATCTTTACGATATCTGCGAAAAATCAACTTCATGCCCTTAGGGACACGGATCTTCTTTTTCTTATCGGCCATCGCCAACTCCTTAAAGTATTAAAGAGAGGCTAAAGGTTGAAATTAATTACGAAATAGACTAAATTTAGCCGCGCTTGGAACGTAAAAAATTCCTAAGATGTGCCTCTCAAGTATGGTTCATCGTTGCCTGATCTTGCTGGTAACTCGATCAGGCAATCCTTTCCTTGATAAGCTTCTTTGACTTTCATAAATCTAGTGATTCAATCAAATGTACAACAAAGCTAGACCATCAAAATAAATTTTGATGGCCTAAGTATACATATTTGAACAAAAGGATCAAAGTTTTTTTTGATGGGTTATTTTATGGCGTAGTATTTGAACTCAACACCGCCAGTTTCAGACTTATCTTCTGTTCGAAGTAAGAAGCCATCTTCATACAGTGATTTTAGCTTAGTACTAGCATTATTGACTTTAAAATCAAGGTATTCAGCAACTTCACTCGCGCTAGAAATACCGTTCTTGTATACGAAATCAAATATAGGTTTATTAGTTTTAGAAGGGCTACCAATCTTATCCATTTTAATATGATCATAACGATCACCATCATAAAAAGGCATAGGTTGGTTTAAACTTAATACAGGGGCCAAAATGTTAAGTCTTAACATTTCTTTTTCAGCATCAACTAGACAAATTCCTTTTTCTTTTCTGTAGTGCTTAGCTAAACGAACTAGTCCCTCTCTAGCAAATGATGCATCAAATACAACATCTTTAATAGAGATATAGAAGATTTTATATTCAGGTTTTTTATCGATAAAAAAAACAAGCTCGTTAAAAACTTGCTTGCCTTCATCATCCCCGATCCCTGTCAAAGAATTCTCTTCGAAAATTCTTGTGAGACTTATAACATTTTCATTCTGTTTCATATTTTATATTGAAGCAGATAAAGGCACATTCTGTCAAACTATTTGTTAAACGGGACAGCAAAAGAAATGAATGTTCCGGTGAGTTCTAACAAATCATCACTGATCTTTAAGGAGTCTACTAAATTAGGTTTTTCAGCAACTTTAAAAAAATGATAATAAGTATCGGTAAGTCTAATATGCATATCTGAATTCGTTAATTTCGCATGGTGAAAACAAGTACATAAGCCATTTCCACCTTGATCACCTTCTTTACTTGAAATGCCTTTGGTTAGCATTTCCAATATAAGTTCTACATCAGAATAACTAGAGTATTCTTCATTGTGACTTGTCAAGCTAGGCTTAAGGGATTCAAGTAAGCCAATACCACTGTCACACACAACAATTTCGGCTCTATTTTTATATATTTGTAATGCAGCCAATCCATTCAATTCAGTTTGACTATGCTCACAAACGTTTCTAGTTAATTCACTGAATAAAGAAAAGAACTGGATGTAAAGTTCACTGCGCTGCTCTTCAGTTATGTTGGGAATTTTATCGGTGATTTTTTTTGCCAAATTTTTTGGCAAGGATTTATCGTGTACTGAGCCAGATATTTTATTAATCGAAATATAGGAATTACCAGATTTTTTAACTCTGCTAACTTTATTTATTCCGTTAGGTGATTTGAGCTTAACCCCTCCAGCTAGGCAATCAAAGAAACCCATAGTTTCGCAATAGCCCAGTAATTTATTAGTTTTACCTGAGAAGTCTAACGTTACTTTAACACCTTTTTCATCTAGCTGGTTAGCAACATTGATTAAACGAATTAGTGTGTTTATCGGTGCATTAGCTCTGGATTGAATAACTATTGTTAACGCTTTTTTATTGGTATAAATACGGTCTTTTACTTCAGTTAAAAGCTGTTCAAGCTGATAGCCAGTTACCCAACTATTTTTTTTCTTGGGTTTAAATTGAATTGTCGCTGCCATTTTTATTAATTCTAGTCCTTTAATTTATAGAGTGGGGGGAAATATCCCTATTTTCAACAGCATAGTTATTAATTTTTACTTCAGTAACTTATACGCTCAATAGTTCGATGCACCGTAGGGCGGCTAACTTTATATTTTTTGGCTAATGCTGAAATTGACTCACCATTCAATTTATCTTTATATAATTCTTGAGCTAGTTTGTCTGACAATGCAGGCAATCTGCCCATATGCTTGCCTTTGGCTTTTGCTTCATCTCGCCCTTCAGCAGTTCTAGCTTTTATAAGATCCCGCTCAAGTTGAGCGAATACTCCACATAGGTTTATCATGGCGGTGGCAAACGGATTATCGTTTTTCGTATTGAGAGAGCCATCTATAATATTTAGACACGCACCCTTTTTATGGATATTTTCTATCGCCTCAAGAATAGTTTTTAGTGATCGGCCTAGCCGATCAAGGCGAGTAACAATAACCTCGTCACCTTCTCGAATAAAATCGATCAGTTCCTTTAGTTTTTCTTCATTTCTGATTGATGCTCCAGATTGCTTACCTTGAAAAACCTTTTCACAGCCAAAGTCATTCAATTTTGATAATTGAATTTCTAAATCTTGTTCTTTTGTCGATACTCTTGCAAAACCAACTTTCATATGTACGAAACCTATAACTTTCGTACACCCTAACCAACAGGCGAACGAAAGTCAATATAATTACTTTCGTACATGCACGAAATTAACTGACTACTTTCGAGCGCTGTTGACATAAATTCAGTCTAATTACCTACACTTATTTATCAGCCTGCAAATTATAAATCTTTGCAATCAACCATCCTGTAATTCCCGCCAGTGCAGCCCATAATATGCCGCCAAATAGGACCCCAAATATAGACATATGCCAGCCCATACTTTTCCAGTCTGTATGCAACATATTGCCAGTCATATCTGACATCATATCAGGCATAGCCATCACAAAAATTGAACAAACAACCCAAACAATGGCAAAGGCGGCGGCACAGGCCAACGCAAAAGCTTTTTCATTAAGTTTCATCGTTATTCTCCTGTGGTGGCTTTCGCCACCACTTTACTAGTCTTCAAGTTCCACCATATCTTTCGCTGCGATGTCACCAGATATTAGTTTTACCGTCGCGAAGTGATCATTTACAATTTTAGTAATTTGTACCGTTCCCACTTTTTCAATAGTGTACGGATCATCACCTTCACCCGGCGCAATTTCCTCATGGAATCTAATAACACTGTATTTTTGTCCAACCTCTGCACCATGTTTGGCACCAATACAAATCAGAGTTCGATCAGTAGACTGCTCAACCACTTGGCCCCTCATCATATTTTTGTGATAAAACGCAGTATTCGAACAGCCTGCTAAAAAGATACCGAATACAACAAGCAAAAGAATTTTCATATTGGATGTTTTCATCATTTTTTCCTCATCTAACTTATTAACTGAGCAAGCTCTTTGGAAGCTTACTTATTTTTCCGGCTTGCACCCGGAGGAACTTTGTGACAACTCCACGGTTTATGAACAGAGTTATCTTTGATGTTCTGATCAACAAATTTGTAGTAACTTTCTTTAGTGTGCGTCCACCAATCATCATGAACATCGGCACCATGTTTGCGAATAACTTCCTCAATCCCATCAAGGTTTATATTTGCCGCATCATATGCTAGGTGTATTTCACCTTCTTTGATGTTGTAACTAACTTCATCTATACCAAAAAGCTGATCTATTTCTTTTACTAACTCGTCACAGCTTTCTTCTGTGACATTGCTAAGCTTTAGATTTCGAACAACTAAATTTTGCTCTCTAACGCCAACTCTATGATCTAAATCGCTCATAATTTTTCTCCTAATGTTTGTGTGAATGCTGTTGATTGCTATCTTTCATTTCTTCCATTTTGCGGTTCATCTGCGGCATCATGTTCCCCATCATTTCTAAATGATGTTCAGCCATCTTGATTTGTTGATGCATTGGCATTTCTTCCATGTTTTTGTGCATGGATTGCATCATCTTCATCATTGAGCGGTGATGTTCAGCCATCATCTGCTTTTGCTTTTCAGGATCTTTTTCAGCTTTAATGGCATGGACTTCCTTTTTCATTTCCATCATTTTTGAATGCATTTTTCCCATGTTCTCATGCGACATTGCCATGCCTTGATGCATATCCGATTTGTTCGCACCTTCATGTTTATTCTCATTGTTTTGAGCAAATAAGCTTGTGGCCGCCAATAGTGAGCTGACAAATAAAATTGATTTACCTAACATTTTCATGATTTTTACCTTCTATGTTCTTATTAAAATTTGGAATCCAACTTGGTGTCGATTCCATATAGCTATGGTACTCCGAACCAAACTCGGCAATAGCTTGTGTCTCTTCGCGTTTCGCTAGCTTGACGTAAACAACGACTAA
This sequence comes from uncultured Colwellia sp., assembly GCA_913061475.1. Taxonomy (GTDB): domain Bacteria; phylum Pseudomonadota; class Gammaproteobacteria; order Enterobacterales; family Alteromonadaceae; genus Cognaticolwellia. The sequence continues at coordinate 79,352 of CAJXUN010000003.1, forward strand.
GATTGGAAACATCGCAAGTGTTGGGATGGTCGGCCACTGCAATAAAAAGCCGAACATGATTAGAATGAAAGCTACGTACTGTGGGTGACGACACCTCGCGTACCATCCTGTAGTAGCCAATTGATGGTGTTTTTGCGCGTGATGCAATACGTTCCATGCTGAAGACAACATAAAGAAACCTGCCACAATAAACACCATACTCGCTATATGAAATGGGTCCCAATGGGCATCACCTTCCAAACCAAAGAAAGTATGTAATAAGTGCCCATTTTCATGCGCAAAGAAGTTAACTTCTGGGTAATTTTCAGTTAACCATCCAGACAAAAAATAGATAGTTAAAGGAAAGCCATACATTTCAGTAAATAGGGCGACAATAAAGGCGGAGAACGCTCCTAGGCTTCGCCAATCAGTTGATGTTTTTGGTTTGACAAAACTAAAGGCAAAAAAGATAAAAATTGCTGAATTCAGTATCACCATTGACCATAAGCCATAATCATATGTCTCATTCATCACTGTTCTCCTTCTTATGCAATTCCTTGCGTCCTTCTTCTAACCCTTGTATGTAGCCATCGCGATAGGCTTCATTTTTATCCGTGAGTTCTTGAAAGCTCTCTTCCTTTTTGTCATCAGGCGCATGTGAATGATCGTGACCATGTTTGCCGTGACTGCCATGCATAAATACATGCATCAAAGGACATAACAGCAAAATTAAATAGGGAAGAAATTGCAGAACATGTTGTCCATGTTCAAAGATTAAAAAATAGGTGGCTGCGGCAATAAGCACCAATGCAGCCCAACCTGTAGGTGTTGACCAAAAATTAGGGTGTTGATTTTTCATATTGCCCTCCTAAACGACCTTTAAGACACCGCGATACATTTGCATCTGACAATGAAACTCATGCTCTCCCGGTGATAAGTTCAATAAGGTAATTTGAGTAATTTCATTTAATTTAAGCTGCTCACTTATCTCCAATGATGGAATAAGCATTGTTTCAGCGCAGGGTGATTGATCTTTGCGCATAAACTTCAGAGTGACAGGCTGGCTAGCAGACACTTGAATTGAGGATGGTGAATACACGCCATCCCTCACTTCAATGAGTACTTCACTATCTTGAACAATTGTTTTATTGGGTTTGTATAGCCAAAACCACCAAACAATCATTGCAATTAACACTAAGCCTAATAAGTTAATTATCATCATTGTGATTCTCCTAATGCTTACTTTCTATGAGTTTTGGGCTTTAAAAAAGCGAAGTCGATTTGCATTTGACACTACGGTCAATGACGAAAACGCCATTGCAGCACCAGCAATTACAGGGCTAAGCAGAATGCCAAAGAAGGGGTATAGAACCCCCGCAGCAAAAGGAATCCCGGCTACGTTATAGACAAACGCGCCAAACAAGTTTTGTTTGATATTTCGTAAAGTCGCTTTGCTTACCGCGATGGCATCAGCAAGGCCATGAAGTGAACCACGCATCAGGGTAATATCCGCGCTTTCAATCGCAACGTCTGTACCTGTGCCTATAGCAAAACCAACATCAGCTAACGCTAGCGCCGGAGCATCGTTGATGCCATCACCTGTCATACCAACGATTTCGCCACTGCCTTGTAGCTCTTTCACCTTGTTGGCTTTGTCTTCTGGCAGCACTTCAGCAAAAAACTCGCTAATGCCCGCTTTTTTGGCAACAGCGGCAGCGGTTTCCTTGTTATCCCCCGTTAGCATGATGACGCGTATACCATTGGCCTGAAGACGTTGGATAGCAGAGATTGAGTCAGACTTGATTGGATCTGCAACAGCAATTATTGCGGCAAGCTCACCATCAACAGCAAAATACATAGGTGTTTTAGCTTCTTTTGCTAAAGACTGGGCTTTTCCAACAAAGCCAGTGAGGTCTATGCCTTTTAACTTCATTAGTTTATCGTTACCGAAAAGCAGGGCTTTATTGTTGCAGTTTGCTTCTACACCAAAACCCGTAATGGCGTTAAAGGCTTCAATTTTTAGTAACTCAATATCCTGATCTAACGCACTTTCAACAATCGCTTGCGCTAAAGGATGCTCTGAGCCGCTTTCTAAACTTGCTGCAAGCTGTAGTACGTCTTTTTCGTCAGTAGCTTTTGCTAAAATAATATCGGTTACCTTAGGTGCCCCTTCAGTAATAGTGCCCGTTTTATCTAAAATCATGGCAGTGATTTTAGAGGCGGTTTGCAGTGCCTCACCGTTGCGAATAAGCACTCCGGCTTCTGCTGCTTTTCCTACTCCCACCATGACAGACATGGGTGTTGCCAAGCCTAAAGCACACGGGCAGGCAATAATAAGCACAGTAGTTGCTGAAACGATGGCAAAAGCAATGGCTGGCTCAGGTCCAAAGTTAAGCCATGCTAGCGCACTTAACACAGAGGTAATCATCACGACAGGTACGAAAAAAGCTGAAATAACATCGGCCAAACGGCCAATCGGCGGTTTTGAATTTTGTGCTCGTTTCACCATATTGATGATTTGTGCAAGCGCCGTGTCTTTACCAACGCGTGTGGCTCTAAATAAAATCATGCCTGATTTGTTCAAAGTACCTGCGACAACCTCATCTTCTTCAGCTTTTTCAGCAGGCATAGGTTCGCCTGTCAGCATGGACTCATCAATAGAGGTGTGTCCTTCCAATACCACGCCATCGACGGGAATTTTTTCACCCGGTTTTACCTTCACAATATCGTTAAATAAAACCTGCTCAATACCTATCTGAACTTCTTTGTTGTCACGAACCACGGTTGCTGTTTTGGCTTGCAAGCCGATAAGACGTTTAATGGCCTCAGAGGTTTTACCTCTGGCTTTGATTTCTAATGCTAAACCTAAATCAATTAAGCCAATGATCATGGCGGTAGCTTCAAAATAAACATGCCGTGCCATCAATGGAACAGCGTCAGGTGCAAACACGACAACCATCGAATACAACCAAGCCGTGCCTGTTCCTAAAGCAATTAGGGTGTCCATATTGGCTGAATGATTTTTGAAGCTCTTCCATGCTCCTACATAGAAATGCTTGCCTGAAAAATACATAACACCAAAAGTTAAAATGCCTACAACCAACCAAGAAATTCGTTCAAGGTTTGTTTCAACCGTCATTTCTCCAACTACAATGCTGTAGATCATCAAAGGAACGCCGAGTGAAAGGGCAATAAACGTATCGCGCATTAGCTTCTTATAATATGCCCAATCAGCCGCCTCTTTCTCATCAAGCGCATCTGTTGCTGAGCTATCATCAATTGGCTTCGCGTTATACCCCACTGACTCAACAGCTTTGATCAATTCTTTTGTTTTAGCTGTCCCATAAACTGTTACTGTCCTATCAGCAAAATTCATTTCCGCACTGACGACTCCAAGAGTTGCCTTCAACGCCCCTTCAATTTTGCCTACACAGCTAGCACACCCAGCACCTTCAATGATAAGCTGTTGGTTATGTGATACTTTCTCCAACGTATTCTCCTTACTTTTACACGAAGAGGATTGAGCTTTTGCCTGACAGCAACAGCCTGATTCAGTTTTTATATTTGTGTTAGTAGCCACCCTTTTTCCTCCTATGCTTTTTTAATTTGCTCAAAGTTTTCGATGAGATGACAAACCATGTTTGCAGTCGGTGCTTTGTCTTCCATTTCTTCCCATCGAGAAAGCGCAGAAGACATTTTTCCTCGAAGTGCCAACATTGCTTGAAACTGCTTTTCTGTTTCTTCAAGCCGCTCTTTGATCAGGCTTCTGACTAATGGGCACGCACTTTTACCATCTTCAGATTCATTAATAATTTCCTTGATATCTGCAACGGAAAAACCAAGGTTTCTGGCACTTAAAATGAATTTAAGTCTCGATACTTCTTTATTCGAGTATGACTTGTAGCCGTTCACTGACTTAGCAGGTTTTAACAATCCTAATCTGGTGTAATAGCGCACCGTATCAGCAGTCGTTCCAAGGCTTTTTGCCAGCTCCGCAACTTTCATATTCACTCCTCAGTTTTTTAGCTAAGTTTGTACTCTCATCTTCAGCTTAGACCTGTGTCTAAGACACAGGTCAAGTACTAATTCTAGTGAATAAGCTAAAAACTAATTTTTTGGTAAAAGAGAAATCTCGGTCAAAATCGACAGCATTAAGTACTGTAAATAGCAATAGTTTGAGCATTTCCATAATGCCTTTCCAAATATCGTACTAATCGTTCAAAACAATTGGTTATTTAAACCAATGAAAAAATCATTCTATTTTGATGGGAGTGGCGAAAAAAAGACGCACTGTTCCCGTGATTAGCCAATAATTGGTGGACGATAAAGTAAGAGATGGATACCAGATTTTGGTAGGGGTGTACGCTGTAGAATTAGCTCAGAATGAATATTGCAAATACCTTCGTCTTGCGCTTCCACAAGATAGGCATTTAAATGAAAGCTTGTACAAAAACCGCCTTCACAACAAACACAATCACTAGCTTTGCATTTTTCACAGACTTCATCACCATGACGGTGTTTAGAATCTTGCGAGTTTACAGTGTGATAGTGACTATTGTCATTCATTGATTGATGGTGAATATTTTTGCTTCGTTGCATAATATGCGTGTCGGAAGATCCATTTTGATGTTCTTCACAATTCATTGGCTTAGCTGTAGCAAAACTATGCTGCGTAAGCAACACAGTTATTATTACTATTTTAAACCACCTGAAAAGTCCAAACATTATCATTCCTTCTTTAGCACCTACAATATTAGCCACTTTATAAAAATAATTTTATGATCTTGATCAACCTTTGAACTAAAACCTAAACTTTTTACTTTTTACTTTTTACTTTTTACTTTTTACTTTTTTAAACAGCTTAAACTTCACAAGTATAAAAGGGGTGTCTAATTTATACTCATGAGATTGAAGCCAAGCATGAGCACCATTAAAAGAAATAAAAACCCTACGCTCATAACTAGGTATTGAGTAATGGATCATTTTTCCAATTGTTCAGCTTTAAGCACAGTACTTTGCAACAATCGGTTCTATCCCGGGCACATCCAATTCCCGTTCATCAAAAGTGATAAAATGGCCTATTGTACGTCTTTCAATGGCGATGTTTTTTGCCTTGACTCTTTAACCTTAACCATTCGCCAACTTTACTTCTTAGCTGATATTCCACCTTGATAGGTATACACCAGACTGGCACCGACTGAAAACAAGAAGTAGCTTACTATTACTGCTCTTAGTTCTTTCCAAAAAAACTATTAGCTAGGCCTTTCCTAACATAACTAAAATGGTTTAAATCCCAAAAAACGAAAGCTACCATCAATATAGTTGCGGTAGCTCTCATCAAGTCAATATAGTATTTCTTCATATCAGAGCCAGAACTTGATACCTGCAACAAAAGCAGTATCACGAGTACTTTGCCCATTTAACTTCGCAAAGTCGGCTGTATTACCAAATTTATTTGTCCACTCAACGCCAACATAGGGAGCAAACTGGCGGGTAAACTCATAACGAACCCGAAAACCAATAGCACTGCTAGACAAGCCACTACCAAGGTTATTTTGGACGTCATCCTTACCGTAAAGCGTCAACTCTGCTCGTGGTTGAACAATTAACTTTTGAGTAAGTAATAGCTCATACTCAGCTTCGATCGAAAATGCACTATTACCTTGCTCTCCTAAATACGCAGTCATATCAATTTCAAACCAGTAGGGGGCTAGACCTTGTAAACCAAAAGCTAGCCATTTGCGGTTTTCACCTTCGTTATTGTAATCAAGTCGAATACCGACTTGTGTATCCCAATAAGCAGATATTGCGTGGCCCCATAGAAAATCTGTTTGGTTCTCCTCTAAATTACCTTCGCTAAAATCTCCTTCAGTTTTGATGACTAATCTATCAAAAGTAGTGCCATACCATGCCTGAAAGTCAAAAACACCTGCGTTTGTTTGCTCATTATATTCAAGACGATCCCCTAGTAGCGCGTAAAATGAATGCTCATCTGCCAAAGTCAGTCGTTTGTCGCTACTGAGTGCATAAGGGCCTTCAGTCAAAGTTGTACCTGCTGCATAAGCATGGGGGTCTCTAGCATCTTTAGGTGCATCTCCACCTTGTGCTTGCATTTTAGAATCACCCATCTCAGTCATCTCATCTTTTGCAGATACAGATACACTTATAAGGGGCAAACCTATTAATAATAGTCTTAACGTATTGGTTAGTATTAATTTTTTCATGATACAACTACCTCTCTAAACATACCTGCATCCATGTGGAATAATAAATGGCAATGCCATGCCCAGCGACCTACGTCATGAGGTGTTGTTAAAAAACTAATTCTTTGCGCTGGTTGTACAGGGATAGTATGGCGACGAACCTGTACATCACCTTTTTCATTCTCCAAATCGCTCCACATACCATGCAGGTGCATGGGATGTGTCATCATTGTATCGTTTTGTAAAATAACTCTTAAACGTTGATTATGCTTCATGTGAACTGGCGTGCTTTTTCCAAATTCCAAGCCATCAAATGACCAGCTATAACGCTCCATGTTTCCAGTTAAATGTAATTCAATTTCAGCCTCTGGCTCTTGCTGGTTTGTAATTCCCTCAAGAGAATGTAAATCTGCAAGTGTTAAAACACGGCGTCCATTTTTACGTAAACCTATACCGGGATCATCAAGGTTTGTTCTAGGCATATCAACACGCATATCAACAGAAGCTCCATACTCTGTTTTTGCATGACGCACTTTAGTGCTAGCAACAGCTAATGGGTTTTTAGTCATTCCATGTTTACTATGATCCATTGCCATCGCTCCATGACCCATTGCACTATGATCCATTTTATTAGAATTCATGCCCGACATACCTGCCGTATCAGCCATTGTAGAATGCACACTATCATGGGTCATATTGCCCATCATATCTGTCATCGTTAACCATTCAACGGGGTCTAAAGAAGGTACTGGTGCATCAACGTTAGGTGCCATTGATAAAGTACCTTTAGCATAACCTGAGCGATCCATGCTTTGTGCAAAAATCGTATATGCATCATTTTTTGGCTCGACAAGTACATCATAAGTTTCACCGGGACCAAATCTAAATTCATCTACTGTCACAGGTTCAACATTTTGTCCATCAGCTTGTACAACTGTTAACTTCAGCTCAGGTATTCTTACATCAAAAAACGTATTGCTAGAACCGTTAATAAATCTAAGCCTAACCTTTTCGCCAGCTTTAAACATTCCACGCCAGTTTGTCAAAGGCGCACAACCATTCATTAAAAAAGTCATTGCAGATGCTGATAAGTCTGCAAGATCTGTAGGGTTCATTCTCATTTTATTCCACATTTCCCGGCGTTGTAGTGCATTTGAAACGCTGCTATTTGAAATGTCATCAAAAAACTCTGGAACAGTAGGTTGATTAAAGTTAAATACATCGCTCTGTACTTTTAACTTGCGGAACAAATCCATTGGGTCATCATCAGTCCAATCAGACAATTGGATAACATGCTCATTGTCAGCACTAATAATATCCTTTTCTCTTGGCTCAATAATTAATGCGCCGTACATACCTGTCATTTCTTGAAAGCCACTGTGTGAGTGATACCAATATGTGCCGCTTTGTTGCAGCTTAAATTTATAAACAAAGGTTTCACCCGGCATTATACCTTTAAAGCTAATACCCGGTACGCCATCCATTTGATACGGAAGAATGATCCCATGCCAATGAATTGAACTCGGCACTGATAATTTATTAGTTACCCTGATAGTAACGTCATCACCTTCTCTGAGGCGCAAGGTAGGAGCTGGTATTGAGCCATTGATTGTTGTAGCCATTCTTACAACACCTGTGAAGTTTACGGGTGACTCATCTATCACTAAATCTATTACTTCTCCACTTAGTTCGGGCGCAGTACCTGTTGAAGTTCCAGCAATCAAAGATGAAGCTGCATGAAGAACACTTGGAAAAGCAGCTAATACACCGCCAGCAATTACACCTTGTACAAAGCGTCTACGTGGCGTAGAAACTTGATGTAATGGACTTTTAATTCTCATTTTGTACTCCGTTATTTAACCAATAAATTAATGTGACCAATGAATGTGCTTAATCTTCCATTCACCATTTTGTTTTTCCAGCACCATCGTTTCCATGCCTTGATAATCGCGTTCAACACCTTTATGAGTACCTGTAGTTTGACTACGCGACGCAGAGATAGCGGTATTTCCAAGTATCGTCACTTGATGTTCAAGTGTGTCGCTCTTCATCGCTGCTAAATACTTCATATCCGACAACATATGATGATGAGCATATTCATCAGCGCTCCTTTCAACGCGGCCTCCCTCGAAAATGGTGACATCATCCGCTAACTGCGCTCTAGCCTGTTTTTGATTGCCAGTTTCAAGTGCTTGATGAAATGCCAAAACAACTTTTGCGGCAGGGGTATCTATACCTTTAAACAAACCTTTGTCTTTGTTCTTATCACCATGAGCGTTTGCTGCGAAACTAAACGTCATTAATAAAACGAGTAATATATTTATTGTTTTCATTTTCATTCTCTCTTTTAGGTTTTAATTTGCAGGGCCAACAACACTAGTAAGCCCAGCCGTTACAGATAAAATGGCAAAAGCTACTACCATTTCTATCGAGATAGATTTAGATAAAGCCTCTCTGCCTTGACTATTTTTAAGTTGTGGAACGAGTATTAGTTTATGTTTAGCAGCAAGTGCCAAAATAGACACTACAAGGGCCAATTTAAACAACAGTGTTTGTCCGTAACTTGAGCTTATTAGTGCATCAAGACTTCCGACCAATTGAATCACGAGCCAGAGGCCTGCTACCAACAATAGGCTCAATGTAAAACTTGCTTGTTTGCCAAAGCTTTCCATCAGCAAATGAAGTTCTGCATAACTTAGCTGATGGCAAGCCTGTTTTAATGGCAATAACGCCCCAAACCACCATGCCATAACGAGCACATGCAAAATAAGCAAGCCTTTTTCAATTGTGCCTAACTCAGAAATATGACCCAGTAACGTGAATGAGTATGCAAGGATTAATAAACTCAACATTAAAGCGCTTTGTTTTAAGTACGAGTTCACAGCGAGTTTGAACCTTAAAGCTAAAGCGATTATTGCGGTAACTAGCCCAAGCGCTCGAAGCAAAGCTCCAGTGCCGACAGAGGAGTCCCACATAATAGCCAATATATCAGCGTCTATCGCCCCCTGAATTCCCTCTTCTGCCATTGCACCAGTACTGGCAAAGAACCAAGTAATATTAGCGATCAAAGCCATAACTATATAAGTTCTTGTCCACGTTAAATTCGCTATTACAGCATTAGTATGAGATTCATTATTCTCAAATATTTGCCTGAAAAATGTATAACCTGCAATACAGGCAAAGCCGACGTAAAATACAATTTTTGACAGTACAATGACTGTATTCCAGATATACATTTCCATATCAATCACACCGCCTATTTTAGTGAACCATAAAGCCGAAGCTATGTTTCATTTTATGACCATCGTTACCTAAGAAGGTTACATCCACAGCGTAGTTTGCAGGAGCTAATTTAGGTAGTTTCCATGTAAATTTGCTAGTAGCGACTTTAGAAGGCTCGAATCCAAATTTAAATTCTTCGCCTTGTTTATTGGCCAATGAAACTTTTACAACCCGTACCTCTTTGGTGAACATCAAAGTTAATTCTTCTGGAGGATTCATTAGCATTGCATTATCAGCAGGCACACTTTTTTCAAGATGCACATGCGCAAATACCGCACTACTAAAAACGACACTGATTACGGTTAAAAATTTAATTAGTTTTTTCATATTTACCTCTATTTTAGTTTATTGAAATTGCTATTTATGGTTTCTTAACTTCGCTAAGCATTACTTTTTAGCTCCGCCTTAGAAAGCTCCTTGTTAAAGGCGTTTAATTCTGGCTTTTTAACGATTGAGTAAATTACTGGGAGCACAATAAGAGTGAGTAGCACAGCACTTGTCATTCCGCCTACCATAGGTGCAGCAATACGACTCATAATCTCCGAACCTGTTCCTGTACCATATAAAATGGGCATCAAGCCGATAATGATTGTTGCAACTGTCATCATTACTGGACGAACTCGTAAGCCTGCACCGTGCAATAATGCATCTTGATATGCATCATCAGAGATAGGTTCAGCTCGCTCTTCAGCTTTTTCCTTAAGCTCAGCAAGTGCCTGATTGAGATAGACCAACATTATCACACCAATCTCAACCGCTACCCCAGCTAGAGCAATAAAGCCCACGCCAACAGCCACAGAGAAGTTAAACCCTTCCAGATACATCAACCATAAGCCACCAATCATCGCCATCGGCAAGGTAACGATAATGATAGCCACCTCACTAAACGCTCTGAAGTTTAAGTAAAGTAGAATAACAATAATGGCGAGTGTTAAAGGCAATACATAGGTGAGCTTTTCTTTCGCTCTTTCCATATATTCGTATTGCCCAGCCCAAGTAATTGAATAACCTGCTGGTAGTTTTAGATTATTAGCCAAGTGTATTTTTGCACTTTCAACATAAGTACCTACGTCAACACCGTCTATATCGATAAACGTCCAGCCATTTAAACGAGCATTTTCACTCTTAATTCCCGGCGGACCGTTCTCAACTCGAATATCTGCGACATCACCTAGTGCAATGCGTTGACCACTTGGTGTTACAACAGGTAATCGTGATAGCTGCTCAGGAGAGTCTCGATAGTCTTGCGGATAGCGTAAGTTAACAGGGTAACGCTCTTGACCTTCTACCGTTTGGGTAACGTTCATACCACCAATAGCTGTAGAAACCACTTGTTGAACATCTTCGATGTTTAACCCAAAGCGACTTGCCTTATCGCGTGAAATATCAACCTTGATATATCGTCCACCTGCAACTCGCTCTGAGTAAACTGATGCTGTGCCTGTAACTTCGGGTAAAATTTGCTCTATTTGTTGGCCGATTTCCTGAATCACATCAAGCTCTGGTCCGGCGACTTTAATACCCACAGGCGTTTTTATGCCTGTTGCTAACATGTCGATTCGGGTCTTGATTGGCATAACCCAAGCATTCGTTAAGCCCGGAAACTTAACCAATTTATCAAACTCAGCTTTTAACGATTCTGTTGTAACTCCCTCACGCCACTCTTCTTGAGGCTTCAACTGAATAAAGGTTTCAATCATGGTTAAAGGTGCAGGATCGGTTGCAGTTTCAGCTCTTCCTACTTTACCAAACACTGTTTCAACTTCTGGCACAGTGCGAATAAGCTTGTCTGTTTGCTGCAATATCTCCCTTGCTTTACCAATTGAAATACCGGGGTAGGTAGTAGGCATATACATGAGATCGCCTTCATCCAATGGCGGAATGAATTCACTACCAATTTTATCTACAGGCCAAAAGCCAACGATAGTCACTAATATTGCTGCTACTATTGTCGATTTTGGAAACTTCATGACTTGCTTTAAAACAGGCATGTAGATAGCAATCAATAATCGGTTTAACGGGTTTTTCTTTTCAGAAACAACTTTGCCTCGAATAAAGTAGCCCATCAAAACAGGCACCAATGTGATCGCCAAACCTGCTGATGCCGCCATTGCATAGGTTTTTGTATAGGCGAGCGGAGAGAACATTCTTCCTTCTTGCGCTTCCAAGATAAATACAGGTAAGAATGAGACTGTAATGATCAGTAAGCTAAAAAATAGTGCAGGGCCTACTTCACTCGCAGCCTTAGCAACAATTTGCCAGCGATTTTCATCTGTTAGTGGTGTTTTCTCCATATGCTTGTGCATATTTTCAATCATCACTATTGCACCATCAGTCATCGCACCAATCGCAATAGCGATACCGCCTAAAGACATAATGTTGGCATTGATGCCTTGCATATACATGATAATGAACGACACCAAGATACCTAATGGCAGAGTAACAACTGCCACAATAGATGAGCGAAGATGAAATAGGAAAGCCACACAGACAATAGCAACGACTGCAAGCTCCTCTAGCAACTTGCTCCAAAGATTATCAACAGCACGATCTATTAACTTCGATCTGTCATAAACAGGGACAATCTCCACCCCCTCTGGTAGAGAAGATTTAAGCGATTCAAGTTTTTCTTTTACCCCGTTTATGGTTTGTTGAGCGTTTTCACCAAAGCGCATAACGACAACACCACCAACAACTTCTCCTTCACCATTTAGCTCTGCGATACCACGGCGCATTTGAGGCCCTAAATTAACGGTAGCAACATCACCAATACGCAATGGCGTGCCTTGTTCGTTAATACCAAGTGGAATTTTCTCAATGTCTCCAACTGATTGAATATACCCCGTAGCAGTAACCATATACTCAGCTTCCGCCATTTCCACAACAGATGCGCCCGTTTCTTTATTGCCTCGTTTAAGTGCCATTTGGATATGACTTAACGGCACGTTATAAGCTCTGAGCTTGTCGGGATCGACTTGTACCTGATATTGCTTAACCATACCGCCAACGGCGGAAACCTCAGACACGCCCGGAACAGTTTGCAATTCATACTTTAAAAACCAGTCTTGAATACTTCTTAATTGGCTTAGATCATGGTTTCCTGACTTATCTGTTAAAGCGTAGATGTATACCCAACCCACACCTGTCGCATCAGGTCCTAATTGTGGTTTTGCCGAATCAGGCAGGCTTGATGCTACTTGGCTTAAGTATTCAAGTACTCTGCTTCTAGCCCAATACAAATCAGTATCATCATCAAAAATGATATAGACGTAGGAATCACCAAAAAATGAGTAACCACGAACAGTTTGCGCTCCCGGTACTGACAACATGGCTGTAGTAAGGGGAAACGTCACTTGATCTTGCACTACTTGTGGTGCCTGTCCCGGATAGCTCGTCTTAATTATCACCTGCACATCAGAAAGATCGGGGAGTGCATCTACTGGCGTTTTTTGTAATGAATACAAACCACCAAACGCGATAATTAAGGTAATCAACAAAACAAAGAAACGATTGCCGATAGACCATCTAATAATTGATTCAATCATTATTTTTCTCCCACTTAATGATTAGAATGATCAACAGCAGCTTTATTTTCCTTGCCGTGTTGTTCATCTGATTCAAGAGAAATGTCAGTGATAACTAAGTCATCTCTAACCTCAAAAGTGAAAGTGACATTATCACCGACATTGAAATCAACCATTTCTATATTGTCCGCGATGATAAAATCCATCGTCGCAGCAGGTCTATCCCATTTCTCTATTGGGCCTCTGCTAATATTTAGAATCCGTGTATCAATATCAATCGCATTGATCAAACCAGATACTGTTGCTGATGATACTTCAGGCTCACTCATGATATGAATTCCAGTAATTTCATATCCACCGTCTTCGGTTTTGCTCACTTCAAAGTGCAAAGATTGACCTGACTTTAATGAGTCAATATCGACTTTTTCAGCCACAGTAAAATCCATAACCATTTCAGGCCAATCCCAAGCTTCAGCAGGGCCATGTGAAATATTAACCATGCGGTGCCCTGCCATAACACTATTAACATCCCCTTGCATCCAAACAGAGTTAGGCACTTCATCATGAGTCATTCGTTTAAAGTCAGAGCTTTTACTTGATTCAGAATCAATCAAGAATTGGGCAGATGTCACCACAACGTCATCTTCATTTAAGCCGTCTAATATTTCGATGCTGTCGATATCAACCCGGCCAATAGTCACTTCAATAGATTTAAATTGCCCATCACCTAACGCAAGTACTACTCTGTCCTGTTTACCTGTTCTAATAACGGCTTCTTTAGGCACGAGGATGGTGCTATCAGCTTGATTAGCGTGAATAGAGACTTGTGCAAACATATTTGGTTTTAATTGATAGTCTGTGTTATCAAATTTCAATCTCACTCGGAGTGTGCGTGTTTTACTGTTCAATGTTGGATAAACATAATCAACGACACCAGCCCAGTCCTCACCGGGTAAATAATCCAGTGTCATTGATACAGGAAGTCCTTTTTTAATTAAGGCTGCGTCACGTTCAAACACTTCTGCTTCAACCCAAACTTGATCTAGCTGGCCAATGCTTAATAAGGTGTTTCCCGGCTTTACATAAAAACCTTCTCTAACCTTCAAACCATCGACAACACCTGCTTGTGGTGAATAAAAGGTAATTGTTTGCTGAACCTTTCGTGTTTGCTCTAATTCTTTAATAAAGTCTGCTGAAAGCTGTAACGCTTTTAGGCGATCTTTGGCTGCTGAAATTAAAGAACTATTGTTGCGCTTTAACGCTATTAACAGCTCTTCCTGAGCATTAACTAACTGAGGAGAATATAGTGTATAAAGAGGCTGCCCTTTCTCTACAGGGTTACCTGCTGCTTTGATGTAAAGTTTATCAATCCAGCCATCAACCCGTGGGTGGATATGAATTAGCTTATCTTCATCATATTGAACGTAACCTACCGTTGAGATTTCAGTATGCATATTTTTCAGTTCAACAGGTGCAGTGCGAACCCCAAGGTTATTCACTACATGAGGCGCAATTTTTACTGCTCCGGGGCCAAAGTCATCACCAGATGATCCTTCCTCATACACAGGAATTAAATCCATCCCCATAGGCGACTTACCGGGCTTGTCCCGGCGGTAATTAGAATCCATCGGTGCAACCCAATACAGCGGTTGTTTCTCTGCTGATGTAGCTTCATCAGTATCACTGTTTGAGCCTGCACCTTGATATAAGCTCAATGCTCCTGCACCTAGTGCTGCCCCAATAATGACGGCAATAATTGTTTTCGTATTCGTTGACATTATTTTTCTCCAAATTGCTTATTGGATAAGTGCTGATTAGTTTTGTGCGAAGTGTGCAATGGCTTATGTTCAGCATTTGATTTAGATTGAGAATGCGCAAAGAAATAGTTGATGCGAGTAACTGTTTTAAGTGCATCAACATCAATTCTTAAAGCTGATATTCTGGTATTTAATTCGGCAATTCTTGCTCGAACAACTTCGGCAAAATCGCCATCATCATTGGTGTAAGCCGTCAAAGACGCTTCCGCTTGGTCATGAGTTTGTTTAAGGAGTTGTTCTTGATAGATAGATTGTCTATCAGATAAACGCTTAAGCTGTCTAAGCTCCTTTTCCACCGCACTGATCATTTGCTTTGTCAGCAATAGTTTCTCGGTTTTAACAGCCTCTGAATCTGCAATAGAAGCTGCAACTTGCTTATCTTGTCTGTTCTCGGTAAACAACGGTAAATCAAACGTTACACCAACAGAAAATAAATCAGCTCGGCTATCACCAGAAGGCATATTGTCACGATAGGCATAGCTCGCATTAACACCCCATTGCGGCTCATATTTCTGTTTAGCTAATTCAACACCTTTTTCTAAAGATTTGCGTTTTACATCAATTGCAAGTATGGCTGGATGATTAGCAAGAGCCTGAGCCAATAGATTTCTTGAGTAATTAGATGCTTTTAGGACTGTTGGATTATTCAATTGAATCGAAGGCAATTCTTTTGAGACGCTAAACTCTAGTGGTTGCGCGTCAAAGTTGAATGATTCATTCAATCGGTCAGCATCGTAAATATGAAGCCACTCATTAAGGCGAGCGATTGTCGTTTCTAGTTTCTGCTTTTGCGAAGTTAATCTGTCATCTAACTGCACTATTTCCAATTGAGCACGAATAACATCTTGCTGTCTAGTTTTACCAACAACGTTTGAATAGCTAGCTTTAGCCACTTCCGCCATCTGCTCAAAGAGAGACCAATCATCTTCAATCAATTTAATAGTTTTCTGGGCTAAGTAAGCATCTAACCAAAGTTGTGACACTTGGCTTTTCAACTTAGCTTTACGATCCTCTCGTAGCAGTGGAAATTTCGTGGACTCAATTTGTAACTGATCTTGCTTGATCTCTAGACTGTCGCCTCTCGGAAACATTTGAGAGACGCCAACCTTTAGCTGAGTCATTCCTTCCTGATCTAAATCCCAAGTATCTGTTGGTAAATTCATTATCCCTAGCGATACTTTCGGATCAGGCAAAGTACCTGAAGCAATACTTCTATTTTCAACTGCACTTTGTTTCAATCGGCTACCATGAAGCCAAGGATCATTTTGCTGAGCTAAGGTGATAGCTTGTTCAAGCGACACTACTTTCTCAGCTTGAGCTGAGAATACAGATAAGCCGAGTATTAATGCAGTTGAAAGTGAAGTAAGGTTTGAAGAGTTCAATTTCATTAGAATTGCTCCTCGTATGTCTTAACTTTTGCATAGACTTTGCTCGTTCCATCTTTAAATAGAATTAACACGTTGTATGGCATAAAGCGGTCATCGACTTCCATACCGGGAGAGCCAACTGGCATTGCTGGAACTGAAAGCCCAATCGCATTGGGATGTTCTTCTGATAAGAACTGCTGAATAAATTTAGCAGGTATATGACCTTCAAAGGCAAATCCATTTCTACTCACTGCCGTGTGGCATGAACGGTAATTAGGTTTGATACCATACTTAGTTTTGATGTTGCCGATGTTTCGGAAATCTTTGGAATGAGCAACGATCCCTTTGTCTTCAATATGAGTTATCCATTTTTTACAACACCCACAAGTAGGGGTTTTATAAACGATTAACTCCAAAGGTGTTACGTCGTTATTGTGTGCATGGTTATGTTCGTTGGCGTTTGCAAACGCAGGTGAAAGCAGCATTACTACTGCTATTTTTAAATACTTATTGATCATTTTTGCCCCCAGACATCGCTGGAAAATATCTATAGCGCTACGACGCTATATTGACTAACAGAAAAATTAATTACATGTGCGCGAAATTTGGACGCACTAATCCTGTATTAGGCAAAAATTGGTGGACGATAAAGGGAAGTGGAAATTGAATGAGGTTGTTTAGATTGCAGAGCAGCTACAGATTCACTGAATATTTGAATATCTGTCGAATCAATACTGGAATTTAGGACTGTCGTAGATGAGCAAGCATTTGCAGGACAAATACATTCAACGTCACAACAATCTTCTGATTGACCATTACTGCTTTTATTCATATCCCCATGATTCATTCCTTCATGATGACTCATTTTGGAATGATCCATGTTCATGTGTGATTCGTGAGAACCTGATGACATTTCACAAGACATAGCAGTATAAGCCAATGCTTGCCCAACAAAGGCAATCAGCATAGCTACAACAACTAAGACTTTTGAAAGTGGTTTAAACATAAAGTTCTCTTAAGAAAAATACCATCACAATACTAAATTAAAGTCATATCTAAGTAAATGATAAACCGTGGTGCTTTTAAAAATTTTGATTAATACAGGAGACTAGTGAATATAGTCGAGAAAAAATAACTAATTAATCACCAGTATGAGAGCAACAATTATGTCCTTCCTGAATTGGTGGACACTTTACTGTTCCATATGAACAGTAAACACAGCAGTCACCCTTTAATGGTTTTAACAAAACTTTGCACGATTCACATTCATAATACCACTGACAAGCGTTTGTCGGCATTTCTTCAATTTTACTATACCCACATTCTGGACATGTAATAGTCGACTTTAGCTCTATACGTTGCATGTTTGCTCCCTTACTGGTTTTACGATATCCAAAACCGACATAACGACCATTAAGCAAATACCAAAGTAAAATAGGTATGTGCTCCAATCATATTGCCAAAGAGGATAAAGCGTTAATAGCACTGCTACAGGCCCAAGAATGCTGAAGGCAGCTCTGGTATGGCTTTTATTTTTGTGCCAGTTGTATAAGTTTACTAGTAGCGCCAGAGTTGCAAATATAGGTAACAAGGTATTTACAGCAATCCCCTCAAAATGAGAAAGAAAACCTAACCCCAACGCTGATGCTAATGAACCAAGTGCAGGGAAACACCCTGTACAACTAAGTGCTGCAAGCCAAACCCCGCCTGAGCCAACTTTATCTAAAATTTTATTTATCATTTGAAAGTCTATTGGTTGATATTACCAGCACTTTAAACTCCGTACATGAGTACGGAGTCAATCATTTTAATGAATCAATAATAGGGCAATATGTTGGATCATCGTTTTGTATACAGGTATTTGTCATATCCACAATTACTTTCTCTAAACGTTGAAGGTCGCTAATTTTTTCTCGAATGATTGCTAACTTTTGTCGGCTTAATAACTCAACTTGAGCGCAGTCGTTGTCCATAGACATTAGCGATTTAATTTCTTTTAACGTAAAGCCGAGCATTTTGGCTTTTGTGATGAACCTAAGTTGTCCTGCTATTGTTTCGTCATATTGTCTATAACCTGATATTGGTTTTGTAGGTTGTGTAATAAGTCCTTCTCGCTCATAAAAACGAATGGTTTCTACGTTTAAATTTAATGATTGTGCTAATTTACCAATGGTTTTCATAATTGCCTTTGCGACTAAGAATAGCTCAAAGCAGAATTTAGATTAACTATCCAACGACTTAATAATACCGCATCCTTCAATGGTATTATCAGAATTGCATGTACTTGCCATATGTTGTAATTCATTTTTTAAGGCCTTTAATTCTTTCATGCGTTTGTTGACTAAATTTAATTGCTGCTTAATCAATTCATTCACACTAGAGCAGCTTTCTTCTGGCTTATTCTTTAATTCAATAAGACGTTTGATATCATCAAGAGATATATCGAGGCTGCGACAATGCTTAACGAATTCCAGCTCTTTTAACGCCTTATTGGAATACAACCTAAAGTTACCCTCAGAGCGCTCAGGATCTGAAAGCAACCCTTCTCTTTCATAATACCTAATTGTTTGTATTGAACAGCCTGATGTTTTCGATAATTCGCCAATTTTCATAAACCTTTCCAATAAACTTGACTCTATAGTTACTATAGGTTTTATAGTTAAAGCATACAAGTTAATAAGGGGTAAAAATGTGTGATAAGTATCTAACCAAGACCAGCATAGTCAATTTTGAACACAAAAATATCCAATCCCTCATAAATCAACGAAGGTGGAAAAGCTTGGATGATTTCAACAAAATTGGTGCGGCCTACCAATTTGTTAAAGATGAAATATTATTTGGCTACAATGAAAGCGATGACATTTCTGCAAGCAATGTTTTAGCGGATGGTTACGGACAATGTAATACCAAAGGTAACTTACTGATGGCCTTGTTACGAGGGTTAGGTATTCAATGCCGATTTCACGGGTTCACCATTGCTCAGCAATTGCAAAAAGGTGCTATTCCAACGTATGTCTTTTGGTTAGCGCCGAAATACATTATCCACAGTTGGGTAGAGGTTTACTTTGATGGACGTTGGATCAACTTAGAAGGCTTTATCTTGGATGAGCAATATCTCACTTCGTTACAACAGAAATTTAGCGAAGAAAAAGATAACTTTTGTGGTTATGGTGTTGCGACAAAATGCTTCTCTACTCCAGATATAAATTGGCGCGGAACTGATACCTATATTCAAAAAGAAGGTATTCATGATGATTTCGGACTTTATGACTCTCCTGATAAGTTCTACCAAGAAAAAGGCACTAATTTGTCAGGCGTTAAACGTTGGATGTATCAACGAGTGATCCGTCACCTGATCAACTTCAATGTCGCCAACATTAGAAAGACGACAGTACTGGAGGTGCAAAATGCACAACCATAATCATAGTCATCAACATGGTAAAGATGACCGTATTGGTTGGGCATTTTTCCTTAATGTGACATTCACTATTATAGAATTTATAGGTGGTTGGCTCACTAACAGTACGGCGATAATGGCAGATGCAGTTCACGATCTTGGTGATAGTCTTTCAATAGGTTTTGCGTGGATTTTAAGTCGTTTTTCAGATAAAGAAGCATCAGATAAGTTTAGTTATGGTTATCGTAGACTTACACTCTTTGGCGCATTGATAAACAGTATTGTTTTAATCATTGGCTCAATTTGGATTTTATTTGAAGCAATTCCAAGGCTGTCCAATCCTGAAATGCCTGTTGTCGAGGGGATGTTAGGGCTAGCGATACTCGGCGTTGCCGTTAACGGATATGCTGTATTAAAATTAAAAGCTGGAGAAACCTTAAATGAAAAAGTACTTACATGGCACTTGCTTGAAGACGTACTTGGCTGGGTTGCTGTGCTTATTGTATCTATTGTGCTGTTATTTGTAGATTTGCCCATTTTAGATCCGTTACTATCTATTGGCTTCACATTGTTTATCTTGTTCAATGTTTTTAAAAATCTGAAATCAACAATTGTCTTGTTTCTTCAGGCCGCGCCAGATGAAGAAACTCAAGAAAGTATAAAAGAGTCGCTAACTAACCTTCCAGAAGTTAATGGCGTACATCATCTGCATTTTTGGTCGTTAGATGGCGAAAGTCACGTATTAACCGCTCACATAGAATTAGTCGAAAAAATTGACGTTGATGAATTAATTAAACTTAAGGAACAAGTGGCTAAGAGACTTTCTGCCTATCGCTTGTCTCATACAACCATTGAATTTGAGTTTCCTAAAGAGACTTGCCGAGATGATGCGAATTAAACTTTAAAAATTAAAATAAAAAGATTAAATATAAAAGCAGCTTAAACATAAATTAAGCTGCTTTTTTGTTTTTAAATTTCGTCAGATTGCTGTTTACTGCTCTCAGCGCCATGCGCCCATTGATATAAAATAGGCAATACAAACAAAGTTAAAATTGTAGAAGATATAATACCGCCGATAACAACTGTTGCTAGTGGTCGTTGCACTTCTGCACCAATTCCAGTGTTTAACGCCATTGGAATAAAACCTAAACTTGCGACCAGTGCCGTCATTAAAATAGGTCTTAAACGAATGATGGCACCTTCAATGATCGCTACGTAAAGGTCGCCTTTTTCATGCCAAAGATCTCGAATAAAAGCCAACATAACCAAGCCATTTAATACGGCAACACCTGACAATGCTATGAAGCCGACACCTGCCGAAATAGATAAAGGCATGTCTCTTAAATAAAGAGAAATTACGCCCCCAGTTAATGCTAACGGTACACCACTGAAAATGATCAATGCATCTTTTAATGAACCAAATGCAATAACCAAAATACCTAAGATAACAATTAGTGTGATCGGCACAACTAAGCTTAATCTTTTACTCGCTGACTCTAGCTGTTCAAAGGTTCCGCCATAATCAAGCCAGTATCCTGCTGGAATTTCTCCTTCCTGATTAATTTTAGCTTTCACTTCTTTGACAAAACCGCCTAAATCTCTACCACGAACATTGACGGTAACCACAACTCTTCTTTTACCGCTCTCACGGCTAATTTGAGCAGGTAAAGACTCAGATTTAAGCTCTGCAACTTCTTCAAGTGGCACATAGTTACCATTCTCAAGTGGAAGCGGCAGAAATTTCAAACCATCAATATCCGTTCTAGTTTGCTCCGGTAGACGAACAACTAACTCAAATCGTCTGTCTCCTTCATAAATGATCCCCGCAGATTCCCCCCCTATTGCAGTGGCAACCCAGTCTTGCAATTCGGTAACGTTCAATCCATACCTACCAAGTGCTTCGCGTTTAGGGATTACCGATAAAGATGGAACACCTGTGACTTGTTCCATTCTGGCATCTGCTGCACCATCTACGGTTTTCACAATATTTAGAATATCTTTTGCGGTAAGTAATAACCGATCCAAATCATCGCCAAATACTTTGATGCCCACATCAGCTCTAACGCCAGAAATCAATTCATTGAAACGCATTTGAATAGGCTGAGTGAATTCATAGTTGTTGCCCGGAATGTTTTTCAGTACCTCTTCCATTTCTTCAACTAATTCACTCTTTGGCTTTGAAGGTTCGGCCCAATCTTTACGTGGTTTTAAAATAACAAAGATATCAGCAATACTCGGTGGCATTGGATCAGTTGCTACTTCTGGTGTGCCGATGCGCGAGAATACTTTATCAACTTCAGGAAACGCTTTAATACGTTGCTCAAGTACTTCTTGCATTTCTACTGATTGCTCTAGGCCAGTCGATGGAATTCTTAATGCCTGTAGTGCAATATCACCTTCATTTAATTGAGGAACAAATTCTGTCCCAAGCGTAGTTGCTAACCAAAGGCTATACCCCATTAACAGCGTTGAGAATGAAACAATAATCCAACGAAATTTCATCGCCATTTTTAACAATGGTTCATAAATAGACTTGGTTGAACGAATAACTACACTTTCTTTTTCGCTGATTTTACCTTTCATAAACACAGCTACAGCAGCAGGAACCAGTGTAACTGAAAGGATCATTGCGGAAATTAACGCCATAACGACAGTTGCCGCCATAGGGTGGAACATTTTCCCTTCAACGCCAGTTAGCGTGAAAATGGGGATGTAAACAACAGTGATAATTGCCACACCAAACAAGCTTGGACGTATCACTTCTGAAGTGGCTTCAAAAACGGTATTTAGGCGTTCTCTTAAGTCTTGCCTATGACCGTTGTGTTGGGCCTGTGCTAACCTACGGACAGAGTTTTCAACGATGATTACAGCCCCGTCCACTATCAAGCCAAAGTCCAATGCGCCGAGACTCATTAAATTGGCAGATACTCCTGCTTGCACCATACCTGTGATTGTCATTAACATGGAAATAGGGATAACAGCAGCGGTAATGAGAGCTGCACGTAAATTTCCAAGTAGAATAAATAACACAACAATAACTAAAAGCGCACCTTCAACGAGGTTTTTGGTAACGGTTGCAATCGCTTTATCTACTAATGTTGTTCTGTCGTAAACAGGCTCAGCGGTAATGCCCTTTGGCAGAGATTTTTGTATTTCGCTGAGCTTCTGTTCAACTGCTAAGGCAACGGTGCGAGAATTCTCACCAATCAGCATCATGGTTGTACCAAGCACTGTCTCAATGCCATTACGAGTAGCAGCCCCTGTTCTAAGTTCTTTGCCAATAGCAACATTGGCAACATCACTTATTTTTACAGGAATACCATTGTTCTTTTTGATGATGACATTGAGGATCTCATCTATTGTCTCAAGTTGCCCAATGGAGCGCACTAACACTTGCTGTCCGTTTTGTTCGATATAACCTGCGCCACGGTTGTCATTGTTTTTACGTAATGCATCAGATATTTCTTCAAAGGTTACCTGATGAAAAAGTAATTTTTCGGGTTTAGGCGTTATGTGATATTGCTTGTTGTAGCCGCCGATACTGTTGACCTCAATGACGCCTTTAACTTGAGCCAATTGCGGTTTAATGATCCAGTCTTGTATTTCTCTTAAGGCAATAGCGGTATAAGGCTCTCCATTAGGCATTTTAGCGTCAGGAGAAGCTTGTACGGTATACATAAATATTTCGCCAAGCCCTGTCGAAATAGGACCCATTTCTGGCTCTAAGCCAGAGGGAATAACGCCTTTTATCGCAGCTAATCTTGCATTGATTAAGTTGCGAGCAAAATAAATATCGGTTCCCTCTTCAAAGATAACGGTTACTTGAGATAATCCATATCTTGACAGGGAGCGGGTGTGAGACAGCTTTGGCAATCCGGCTAAGGCTGTTTCTACAGGAAAGGTCACCCTTTGTTCCGCTTCCAAAGGTGAATAACCGGGGGCAGAAGTGTTTATTTGTACCTGCACGTTTGTTATATCTGGAACAGCATCAATGGGAAGTTTTTGATAACTCCACATACCAACGCCGATGATTACCATCAGCAAGCTTAATACTAAATAGCGCCTATTTATTGCAAGACGCAAAATTGATTCAATCATATTGCGTCTCCTAATCGTCGTCTTCTACTTCAGATTTCAATATATCTGCTTTTATCAGATAACTGTTTTTGTTTACATATTCAGTGTCTTTACTGAGGCCACCAATAACCTCGATATAGTTCTTATCTGAACGTCCTAATACAAGCGGTGCAAATTCGTACTCTTCATCTTCTTTAACAAATACACCTAATTGTCCCCCCAGTTCTTGGATAGCAACTTTCTCAACGGCTAAATCCACCTTGAATTGATTTATTTTGACGTTGCCTTTTAATAATTGACCTGACGTTAGCTTTAACTCAGTGTTGTTTAATCGTACCCGTGCCAATACATAAGGTTGGTCTTTAGCTGGAATAATATTAGTGATGACTGAACTGAATGCGTGTTCACCTTGCTCAATATCAACATGCTGACCGACTTTGATTTGATTATATTGGCTGGTAAACACCTTAAATTCAGCCCACAAGGTGTCAAAATTGACGATTTCAAACAAGCTAGTGTTTTGCGTGATACCGCCAACATTTCCATTTCTCTGTAAAACTACCCCAGAAACAGGGGACGTTATTTTATAGGTATTTAAGCTTTCGTTAGATTCAATAACGGCCAATAGATCTCCTTTTTTTACCTTATCACCAACAGTGGAGTTAATTGTCTTTATAACGCCGTTATATCTAGCGCCAACTTGAAATAATTGTTCAGCGCCTATCGTCGTAGCGCCGTATACAGGGATAGTTTGGTTCAACGTTTTTGAAGCTAAATAGGCTGTTTCAACACCAAGCCTTTTTGCCATGTTATTGTTTATTTTGCTAATGCCTTCTTCGCCTTCATGTTCATCTTCACTAGCGATAACACTTTGAATGGGTGATAGATACCCAATAAAAATCAATAGTGCGAGTAAATAGTTTTTCATTTTGAATTCCTAAACGATTCAGTTAATAACTGAATCAATAAATTGTTATTAAACTTAAAGTGATGTTTATTTAGAGTGACAGCGCTTCGTTTGTTAGTTTTTCTATCTCTGCGCCATAAATTAGGGCAGCAGATGCCGCATCAATGAGGGTTCGCCGAGCATTTAACAGCTCTTGTCTAGCCGATACATAATCAAGATATCCATATCGACCTTTTTGATAGGCGTCTTGAGTATCTTCCAGTGCATCTTCAAGCATTGGGATAACCGACTGCTTTAATGAATTAGCTGTTAATATGGCTTGTTTTCTATTGGAGTATGCTCGTAGTAAGTGATTTCTAAACCTCAACTTAGTCGCCTCTTTCTCTATGGCAACTTGGTCACGCTCTGCTAGCGCACTAGCGATTGCACCAGAATTTCGCTTTTCAGCAAACAAAGGTAAGCTAAAGCCAGCGACCAGTACCGTATCATTGACTTCTTGAGAGCGCCTAACACCAACAGACCATTTGATATTGGCCGTTGACTCTGTTTTAGCCAACTGTAATTCGGCCTCTTTTAGTCGCTGCTCACTTGCATAAACTTGAATAGCAGGGTTTTTCTCTAATTTCGCAAAGAGACTACTAAAATCACTATCATTGCCAAACTGAAACAGATCTCCAGTTACTCTAGAGAATGACACTGATGTTTCTCCCCAGTAAGCTGATAAAGAAAGCTTTAGATATTCCAAGCGCTTTTGTTCAGATTGAAGGGTGAGGTTAGCCTGAGCAATAACTGCTTTTGAGCGTTTCACTTCAGCCTCAGGAGTAGCACCTGCGCGGTTACGCTGAGATACAATCTCTAACGTTTCTTGTGCTAAGCTCAAAGCATTTTCTGCCAATATAACTCTTTGTTGGGCTGCAAGTACTTCCACGTACTTCTCAGTGACTTGAGCCATTAAATTAAGCGCAGAGACTTCTTTCTCAGCATTGAGTAGTGCTCTTGATTTTGAAACAAGTCCAATCCGCGCTGAGCGTTTATCTCCCATTTCGATAACCGAAGATAGAGCGACTGTTAATTCAGCACTGTCGAATGCATTAAATTCACCTGAGCCTGCAAAGTTCTCAGCTTCAACTTCTAGTTCATAAGCAGGATTTAAACTTGCTGTTTGTTCTTGTCCTGTTAATGCGGTTTGTTTGAAATCAAATATTTTGAGTTCAGGATTTTGTTTAAGCGTCCACTGAATTGCCTCTTGAAGATTTAACTGCTTTTCAAAGGCATAAACATTAAATGTAAAAAGTGACAACGCGAGAAACGCGATATATTTAAGCCGAGGTGTTACACACCTCAAAATTGCTATCTTGCGATGCACACAGGTATTAAGTGCCATGTATACTTTCCTATAAATTTATATGTTTTTTTCGGTCATTAACATTTGACCTTTCATAATTTTCTATAAAATTTAGGCGTATTTAGGTGGGCGGAATGGCACCGAGATATAGCCTTTTAGCTCAGGAGAAACTAAGGCGTAGGTAAGGAAATATTCTATTGTTTGTAAAATGTTACAAGAATAATCTGCATTTAAAAATAAGTGACAACAGCAACAAAAATTACAATTATCAATTGAAGTGTTGCTATTACTCACCTCAAATATATTGGAGGTTTCTGGAGATTTTAGCGGGGTAATAGACTCAGTTAGTGATGTATTAAAAGAACTTTCAATTAAGTTTACTTCAAGCTCTTCTAGCGAAAAAAACACAGATTGCACCGCGATTAAAATCATTATCACGTATGATATATTTGATTTGATATACGATGAGTGCATTATTTTCATTTCTCTGCTTAATACTTTAGCTGTAAGATGCGGCGAGCACCGTTTAAAACGACAAGAGCAATTATCAAACCAATCACTAAATCTGGATAACGACTGCTTGTTGCTGTAACTAATAAGCCAGCTAAAATTACACCAACGTTTGCGATAACGTCATTTGCTGAAAAAATCCAACTCGCTTTCATATGAGCGCCGTCTTCTTTGTTGCCAAATATCAAAAACAGACAAGCAACGTTAGCGATTAGTGCTATTCCACCAAATATCATCATTAAAGAAGAGATCGGTTCACTACCGTAAACAAAGCGTCTTACGACTTCGCTCAAAGCACCTAGCGCTAGAATAACTTGAAGCACACCAGATATATGTGCTGCTCTAAGTTTCATGCTAATACTTTTACCTACGGCATAAATAGCTAAACCATACACAGCAGCATCAGCAAACATATCTAATGAGTCTGCAATTAGGCCAGCAGACTGTGCAATAATCCCAGCAATTACTTCTATAAAAAACATGACTCCATTAATGGCTAACAACCATTTTAGGGTTGATGCTTCTTTCATCTCATTTTTTTGGGCTAAGTCTTTTGCTTTTGCAGCTTCTGTACTGCAACTTTGTTTAGTTGACTCTAACTCTGCACCGAGTTTAAGTTGTTGTAACTTTTTTGTTATCTCATCTAAATTTTCATCATGAAAAACTTTGACTAAGCGATTAGGAATATCAAACTGCAATCCAACTGAAGGCTGAATTGAGTCAAGTGCTAATCTGATCAATCTCTCTTCTGAAGGACAGTCCATTTGAGGCACTTTATATGTACTGACAAACGCGCCACTATAGTTATCTAATTGTGTATCAATTTTTACGTCTTCGTTGGTAGGAGATGATTGACACTTACCACTACATTTTTCTGACATATTTAACATTCCGAAACAATATTAAAATAAGTATAAAATCTATAGTGGCTATAGAGTCAAATAAAAAGTTATTTAATTTGAAAAGATTGGGAAGTAACTAAATTGGCTAGTTTAAGTAAATAGTTTCTGCTAGTATTTTAAATACTATATTTAACAGGTAATAACTTTGAACCTTAATGTTGTGCTAAAAATACTATTAGTCGTTTCTATTGTTTTGCAATCGTTAACTGCTGTTGTATCCGCAACATCTGAGAATCACCAGATAGATATAGAGCACCTTCAAACTCAACATGATCATGACGATGATCGAAATGTTTTAAATGATAATACAGATGATGAACAGCACGATGTAAAGGATTGTCATCACTGTGGTCATTGCAGTGGCAGCCACTTATCTTGGATTTTAGTCAGTAATTCAAATGTCGATGGTAAGCTAAATATTATCAATAAAACTCCTTATCAATTTGACCAGACAAAAGCCTTCCTAGAAGCGATACATCGCCCACCTATTTCTTAATTAGATTAATTTTTAATGACCTATTTATTCTTTAACAATGGATAAAGGGTTCGTGTTTATTAATTTTAAAATTAAGAACTTTTATGTATATATATTTAAAAAATGCAGGTTTAGTCCTGTCTTTATGCATGGCTGTGAGTTTTTCAGTTGCCACTTATGGCAAACAGAAAAGTATTTCATGGCTAGATAGTCAAATAAATAAAGATCCCGAAGTTGTTGCGGCAAAAGAGTTACTTAATGCAAGTAATCATAGAGCCAAAAGTTTAACTCAAGCCGTATATAACCCAGAGCTTGAAGCAAACTATGAAAAAGAAGGTGATTTTGATAATTACTCTATTGGTATCAGTCAAACGATAGATTTTTGGGATAAGCAATCAACAAATAAAACCATTGGTGAAATTGATGTTTATGCAAACCAGCAACAATTGTTATCTCTACTCGATTCTAAAAAGGCTAATGCCTTAACTGCATTAGTTAATTGGCAAGCAGCAAAAAAAGCTGCTCAGTTACTTTCAGAAAGAGAAGAGCAATTGCAAACGCTCGTTGGAATTGTTGAAGACAAACGAAAAGCTGGACTTCTAGAGCCACTTGACGCTGAGCTAGTCTATTTAAACTTGTCGCAAATTTTTAGTGAAATATCTGAGTCTCAAATTGCTTTTAAAAATGCAGAGATAAAGGTTCAGGAGTTATTGCCAGATTGGACGCCTAATACCGCCAATTTACCCTTATTTACTTTTGGAGCAACAAGCTATTCATTTGATTCACAGTGGGTTGAGGATCATCCAAAAGTTAAACTCGCAAGAGCGCAATGGAAGGGGCAACAATCTAAAGCTCAACTAACCACTATGGAATCTAAACCTAATCCAACCATTGGAGTTAGCGCAGGTAAAAGTGGAGATGAAGACTTGGTTGGTGTGACTTTCTCAATTCCTTTAAACATCAGAAATAACTATTCAGATACTGTTAAAGCCGCTTATTCAGAAGCCATTGCAGCAGAGGCCCACTTTCATTCAATTTACCGAAAACAGTCTTTTGAAGCAAAAGCTAATTATGAGTCGCTGACTGTCAGTAAAAATTACTACCAGCAATGGCACAAACTCACCCAAGGCAGGTTGGCTAGCAGCGCAAAGTTACTCAACAAACGCTGGGAAGCTGGTGACATAAATACTTCTGATTATTTACTCGCATTAAATCAACGCGCGGAAGCGCTTCATGCAGGCATCCGGTTGGAAAAGCAATTTAAGCTTGCAGAAATATCCTTCGTTTTAAGTATAGGTCAGTTATCAAAACTTGAGATTTGAACGCGCTAATTTTTCATTAGCGAAAGAAGCGAAATCTTAAATTTATAAAAAATATAGGTTACAAAAATGAATACAATATTTAGTAAAAAATTATTAGCCGTAGTAATTAGCAGCCTGTTAGTAGGGCTTACTACAAGTCATGATGCTTTTGCACAGTCGTCAGATGTTACTGATTCTGTCACAAAGCTTTCCAAACAAGACACAAAAGAACATAAACACTCTGAGAACGAGAGAGTTCATGCTAAAGAACACCCTGAGCATAGTGAGTACTCAGAAAGAGAAAGCCTAAAAGGTCAAGAAGAAGATCTTGACGAGCACGGCCACGAAAAAGGACATAAGGAAGAAAAAGGTGACCATGACCACGGAAATGAGAATAAAGAAGACGAACATGAAGAAGGTATAACTCTTAGCCCGAAAAATATGTCACTTGCTAACATCAAAGTAGAAAGCGTCATCCCAGAATATCAATTTAGCACGATATATGCCCCCGGAGAAATAAAAGCCAACGGTTATAAAAGCTACGTGGTTTCACCTCGTACTGAGTCCGTCATTATTAGTCGTCACGCAGCGCTTGGAGAGCACGTAGAAATAGGCCAAAAGTTAGTCACTTTATTTAGTGAGGCAATGGCACAAGCGCAAGCGGACTATTTAATTGCCTCCACCGAATGGCAACGTGTAAAAAAGCTGGGTAATAAGACGGTGAGTGAAAGTCGATTATTACAAGCTGAAACAACATACAATGCGAGTTATGGGAAACTCATTGCTTTAGGGTTAACTGAAAAAGCAATAAATGGTATTTCTAACAAAGACATTAAAGCATTTGGACAATATACATTAACTGCCCAGCGTGAAGGTGTCGTGCTTCTAGACGACTTTATCCAAGGCCAACGCGTTGATGCCGGAGATACTGTTATGTTACTTGCGGACGAAAAACAATTATGGGTTGAGGCTAAAGTCTCGCCAAACAAAAAGCTTAGTCTATCAATTAACTCTCCTGCGACAATCAAATTAGAAGGTCAAAGTTACAAAGCTAAAGTTATCCAAGAAGCACATACTATTGATCCCAAGACCCGCACCCGAATTATCAGATTAGCGGTAGAAAATGCTGATGACAAACTCCACTCTGGTATGTTCGTCAAAGTCTATTTCCAGTTCGCCACAAAACAGAAAGTGATGGCTGTACCAGAAGGTTCACTGATCCGCAGTGCCGATGGTGATTGGACAGTATTTGTTGAAGACCATCCCGGAGAGTTTAAAGCGACTGAAGTTAATCTTGGTCGAGCTTTAGGTGATTTCAGAGAAATTATCGGACTAGAAAGTGGTACTCGAATTGTAACCAAAGGCGCATTTTTTGTTGCTTCTGAAATCGCTAAAGGCGGATTTGATCCGCATAACCACTAAGGAGCAAGACTATGTTTAATAAAATAATAGATTGGTCTGTTAACAACAGACTCCTTATATTAATTGCACTGTTTGCCACAATTGTCGGCTCAATTATGGTGATCCCAAAATTAAATTTGGATGCTTTTCCTGACGTTACTAACGTTCAAGTCGCTGTTAATACTGAAGCACCGGGACTGGCTGCCGAAGAAGTCGAACAACTTATTACTTACCCCATTGAAGCGGTTATGTACGCCTTACCAGATGTTGAGCAAGTACGTTCAATTTCTAAAACAGGTCTTTCTGGCGTAACCGTAGTGTTTAAAGAAGGCACCGACATTTACTTTGCAAGACAACTCGTATTTGAACGGCTTCAAGCAGCAAAAGAGTTAATACCAGAAGGTGTCGGCACGCCAGAAATGGGACCAAACACATCGGGTTTAGGTCAGGTGTTTCAGTACTTACTTATTTCAGATAAAAACGCTGGCTATGATGCTATGGCACTCAGGAGCCTCAATGATTGGATAGTAAAATTGCTTATTATGCCAGTCGATGGCGTTACTGATGTGCTCTCTTTTGGTGGTAATGTTAGGCAATATCAAGTCAACGTCGATCCTTCTAAGCTCCTAGCATATGAACTAACGCAAGAAGATATCGTTAGCGCATTAGATAGCAATAATGCCAACGTTGGCGGATGGTACATGAACCGTGGACAAGAGCAGCTTGTCATTAGAGGCACAGGCTGGTTTGAGAGTGGTGAGGCTGGCATCAGTAACATCAAACAAGTTCCCGTTAAAACGGTTGATGGAACGGTTGTGACGGTTTCAGATATTGCTAAAGTTGAAATGGGCAGTGAAATTCGTCAAGGCGCTGTCACCATGACGCGAAAATCACCCAATGGAAAAGTCGAAAATTTAGGCGAAGTTGTCTCTGGTATTGTACTTAAACGCATGGGTTCAAATACTAAAGCCACCATTGATGGTATCAATGCAAGAATTCCATTAATTAATCAAGCATTGCCGGAAGGTGTTCGCTTTGAGCCATTTTATGATCAGGCTGATTTGATTGAAAAAGCCGTTAACACTGTTGTAGATGCCTTATTACTTGCATTTATTTTCATCGCGATTGTTCTAGCACTGTTTTTGATGAACTTACGTGCAACCTTTCTCGTCTTAATATCTATTCCAATTTCAATTGGTATCGCGTTAATGATCATGGCTTGGTGGGGCATTTCTGCAAACCTTATGTCACTGGGTGGCATTGCCGTAGCCATTGGTATGCTAGTTGATGGTTCAGTCGTTATGGTTGAAAATATGTTTAAACATTTAAATAGACCTGACGCGACACATTCGAAATCGGTAAAGGAACGCGTTCCAACTTCTGACGCAGATCCGCACGATGTCGAACACGACGATCATGGTATTGAACTGCGCCTGACAGAAGCAGGTAAAGAAGTGGCTCGTCCTGTCTTTTTTGCAGCCTCGATTATTTTAGTCGTATTTGCGCCATTGTTCAGTTTTGAAGGGGTTGAAGCAAAGTTATTCCAACCTATGGCAATAAGCATCATCTTAGCCGTTGTATCTGCGATTGTGGTTGCGTTGTTTATCGTACCTGCACTGGCAACTTATCTATTTAGATCTGGTGTAAAAGAGAGAGAAAGTTTCGTTCTCAAGCCGTTAAACATGCTCTACAAAAAAGGGCTGAAATTTTCTCTAAAACACACTAAATTGATTGTTTCTACATCCATACTATTAGTTATATCTGCTTTGGCAACCGTGCCTTATATTGGTACTGAGTTCGTGCCAGAGTTAGAAGAAGGCACGATAAACTTAAGAGTAACGCTGGCACCTTCTTCAAGTTTAGATACTGCGTTAACTGTCGCGCCAATTCTAGAAGAAAAATTAATGGCGTTCCCTGAAGTAACCTATGCACTTAGCCGTATAGGTAGGGCAGAAATTGGCGGCGACCCAGAGCCTGTAAACAATATAGAAATTTACATTGGTTTAAAACCTATCTCACAATGGACAAGTGCATCTAACCGCTATGAACTTCAAGGTAAGATGGAAAGATCATTAGAAGAGTTTCCGGGGCTACTACTTAACTTTTCTCAGCCAATTGCGACTCGTGTTGACGAGCTAATATCTGGCGTTAAAGCTCAATTGGCGATTAAGTTATTTGGGCCAGAACTCGAAGTTTTGGCGGCTAAAGGTCAGGAAATTGAAGCTGCCATAAGAGAAGTCAATGGAGCAAAAGATGTTGCCCTTGAACAAATTGCAGGGGAAGCGCAACTAGTTGTAAAGCCTAACAGGCAAGAGCTTTCAAGATTCGGGCTTTCCGTCACTAATATTATGGAAGTTGTACGAGATGGTATCGGAGGCGTTGAAGCTGGGCAAATAATTAACGGCAATGAGCGTTATGATGTTTATGTACGTATTGAAGAAGAATACCGACGAAATAAGGAAGCGATTTCTGATATTCGCATTCAGTCACCAACAGGTGCTTGGGTACGCTTAGGTGATGTTGCAACGGTGTCGTTTGAATCGGGGCCTCCGCAAGTTAGACGCGACGATGTACAAAGACGGGTTGTTATCCAAGCAAATGTTCAAAACCGTGATATGGGTAGCGTAGTTGCTGATATCAAAACGGTAATTGCTGATAAGGTTGATTTACCTTCAGGCTATTCTGTTTCGATTGGCGGTCAGTTCGAAAGCCAGCAACGTGCTCAAAATAGACTAGCTATTGTTGTACCTTTATCGTTAGCACTAATCGCACTGCTACTCTACTTTGCTTTTGGCTCTGTTGGTCAAGCAATGCTGATATTGGTCAACGTACCGCTTGCTGTAATTGGCGGTGTTTTTTCCTTATATTTATCTGGACAATACTTGTCCGTGCCTAGCTCCGTTGGCTTCATTACACTATTTGGTGTTGCTGTATTGAACGGCGTGGTAATGGTAGAGAGTATTAACCAACGAATTAGAGATGGCTTGGAAGTTTCTCAAGCTGTATTTGAAGGAGCAACCTCCAGATTGAGGCCAGTTTTAATGACAGCAATAACATCGGCTTTAGGTTTGATACCGATGTTAATGTCTAATGGTGTTGGTGCAGAAATCCAGCGTCCATTAGCGAGCGTTATTGTTGGCGGATTGGTAACAGCAACACTGCTAACACTGTTTGTCTTGCCTGTTTTATATAGCTGGTTTTCTAGAAAGAAAATTGAGGAGTTATCTAGATAGAATAATTTTATTAAGAACCAATATCCCACACCTAAGTGACGTTTTGTGTGGGACTATTAATTAATAGTAAAGATTCACCAAAAAGTTTAATGAAATTAAATGTAATAGTTATTGCAACTCGCGTAGCATACTAACATTCAATTCAATTTTGGAGTTTTGAGCTGTTCTCTCATTTCTAAAATACGTTCAGGTGAATGCACTCCTATTCTCATTACTACAAGCTCAGCAAATGAAATGTCATATAACTTATGTTCAACATCAATTACATAACAACTTCCGTTATGAGTAATTACTTCTATTTTGTCGCCAACAACTCTTTTGTTAACAATTTTTGAAGTAACTATTTGCTCAAATGGACGAAATCTAAATGTTTCATCGTCAATAACTACACCAGCTAAGACATCAATCAAAAATGTTTTTTCAAAATCTTTGTAGTCATAAACCGATACTATGCTTACGTCCTTTAAGTAAGTTTTTTCTGTCATATCTGAACACCTCTCGTGTCTTCTAGAGAATATGGACGAAAGCATGTTAAGTACTTAACCCCATTGACCTTTAATAACTCGTCATCTGCGTCAAAATGAGCAAGAACACTAGCTCGATACAACGAAATATGCTTTTCACAATCAATCGTATTAAACAAACTAGCCTCTACTCGACGGGCGTAAAATATTAGGCTCTGCTGGTCAATACGAACTATAAACTTTTGGTCTCCGTCTAGGTTTTTAACCTGAAGGTTAAGGTCAGGCTTATGCCAGTCTGATACCAACGAAGGCACCAGAGGAAAGCCATAAACTAAATATCGTACCCTTTCAATTTCGAAGGTCGTTGGATTTAATCTAGCGTCATTTCCTATTCCAGAGTTGAAAAGCTCAAGTGTCATCATCAGCCAGTCTTCATGCTTTGAGAAACTGTTACCATTAGAAATGCAGCCCTCAAACTCACCATCGTGCTCCCACTTGATTTTGTACAAATAACTTTTAATATTATCGAAAGATATTTTTTCAAAAGGAAACTTAGTGGCAATGAGCCTGTAGTAGCAGCCGTGAACCTTTAAATCCGCATATTGAACGGCTAATGGATCATCATATGCGTCAAAATAAGGTCGCCATTCCAGCCTAAAGTTAGCTCCTGTATTAATGATGAACTTGGCATCTTCAGACAAACCCAAAACTTTATAAATTGCAGAAACTAATTCTAAAGTTTCGATATCAACAAACATCTGGCTTTCTATGCGGGATGCCATTGCCGTTATTTCTTTATGAAGTGACTCAATTATTTCTTGATCATCGTATTCATTAATAATCAGATATTTGAAAGAGTCATGCGTAAGAATTGAATTTAAATCATTGCTGTCAAAAACGTCTCTAAGACGCTCATGAGCTTGTGGAATAGTAGCACAATCGTAAACACCGATTGACCATAGACGTTCAGCATATTGCTGGGGAAATTCTAATAGTAAGGCGAAGTTTTTTGTTTGATTATTTAATTTATTTTGTAATTGATTTAGCGATATCATGTAATTTTCCAAATAATTTATTGCGAAAAAATAATGGCCTACCAACACACTATTTATTCGATTATTTGAATCACCAAATTTTTACGGATGCTCCGCTTCACTGCTCATATTTTTATTTTAAAAACATGTGTAGGCGTAGGCTGTCCGTTCAGCCTTCACCTCATAATATCGGCAAATTTTGAAATAACAACTTACATATTTGTACAATTTTCAGTTGGAAATTTCCACTTTAAACTCGTTAAAGCTAAGCCCGAAGAGCGATACGACCATCTCTTCGCTAATATTCGAACCGGGAAATTTTTTTTCAAAATTTCCAATTATTCTATCTAGGTTGCTTGCCAATAGTTTTAATAAAAACAATTCGGAGTGAGGAGATAAGGCAGTTAAAGTTATCAGAGGATTATCAAATGATTCAGACTTTATCTTAGCAATTAAATCACTATAACTGTCGCAGCAATAAAGACAAATAGCCAAACTTTCTTGGGCTTGCCCAAGCTGGCAAGATAATAACTTCGCTAATCGTTTTGCCTGTCTTTTAATGTTTTTCAACAGGTCTTCATTATTATGAGACATTCAGATACCAACAAAAAAGCAGCAACAAAAGTCCACGTACTTTCATTACTAAATTTTTATTTGGTATTTGAGATAATTAATGTCAGAGTAAATCCATTTCGTTCTCTTCGTGGGAACTGGCCGCTCTGAAAAGGCCACTACTTAAATAGTAGTGGCTATTGTCGCAAGATTATAAAGAAATGTGAAATATGTTAGAGGTTTTGCTCTGTAAATTGAGCCAACGAACTTCTTTCTACTTCATCAAAGATTAAAACGCTGCCCTTTTCATA
Source organism: uncultured Colwellia sp. (assembly GCA_913061475.1). Classification (GTDB taxonomy): domain Bacteria; phylum Pseudomonadota; class Gammaproteobacteria; order Enterobacterales; family Alteromonadaceae; genus Cognaticolwellia. The sequence goes on from CAJXUN010000003.1 coordinate 115,433, forward strand.
GTTCCTGTAGATATTTACCGCAGCACTAGCTCCGCTGCTTGCGGGGGTAATAAATCGATCATCAATTTGCGCTAAGTTTCCGAGCACAATGGTTCTACAATTCTTGCCACCTCGACTAAGCATTCCTTTCATCTGAGCACGAGTCATATTCTGCGCTTCATCAATGATCAATACCGCATCATCTATCGAGCGTCCTCGAAAGTAAGCCATGGAAGTAAACTCAATATTCGCTTTTTCAATAATGTGCTCTATAGTTGCATGAATATTGGTCTCATGATTATCGTCAGAGTGCATCGAAATTAAAGCATCTGTAACTCCTGCTAATAATGGCATGGACTTATCTTTAAGATCCCCCGGCAAATACCCCGGATCATCATCCATAAAGTCACGGGAACGCACCACCACTATCTTTTTGTACTGTTTTAACTCTAAAACTTGGTGCAGCCCTGCCGCAACCGCCAAGAAAGTTTTTCCTGACCCCGCTGGGCCAAGGATTATATTTAAGTCGTAATCGGGGCTTGTGAGCTGCTCTAAAGCAATTGCTTGCCTGTGGTTTTTAGGTAGTATTCCCCAAATTTTTTCATGCTTTCTAGAAAGGAGTTCAGTGAAAACATGTTCATCGGTTACTTCAGTGATCTTCCCAATATGTTCGGCTTCATCAAACCAGTACATCCGTGGTTGCGCTTCTTCATTGAAAGTTTCACGGCTAAAGCGATAGGTTTTACCTGACATCGCAAATCCATCTTGCTCATCACATCTATCAAACAAATCGCCATCAAATTTTTGCACTCCAGTGTATAACAAGTCCATATCTGAAATTTGATTGTCAACAAGTACGTCTTCTGCATCAACACCTATTGTTCTTGCTTTTAGTCGCATATTTATATCTCGACTAACAATAGTGACATCCTTATCTAACTCTTTCTGTAAATGAAGGGCATAATTAATTATTCGATTATCTGCATCGCTACCGATACCATGCTTTAGCTCTTTCGCCATATCAAGCTGGGTATCAATACCAATGTATAATTTCCCACGCTTTGCTGTTTCTGTGGAAGGCAGCTCTATACCAGCTTCCATCTGTTCTGCACTATGTCCATTAATAATATCTTCAAGCATCCTGATCACTACGCGAGCATCTGCACTTACAGACTTGTTTGTGCGTTCTTTCAAATTATCTAATTCTTCAAGTACCGTTAGGCAAATATAAATATCCTCCTTATAGGCCAAGAGGGACTTGGGATCATGCACTAGCGCTGATGTGTCTAAAACTCGTGGGTTTCTGTTTTCTTTACTATTCTTCATATAAAATTCTCACAATTATTTTTGTAATTTTCTGCGCTAAATAAAGTTTTATTTTCAGATGCGAAATTACTTATATTGAACAAGCAAATACTATTTGCTCTTATTTTTTTGAAGTATTTAGAGGTAAATTTATCTGTTACTTCTAGAAGTAGAAGTAATAATATTGAAAAGGCATAGAACAGTGTATTTTTTACTATTTCACTATTCTCCTATTTTACGAAAACGCATATAAATATTAGATCCTTCATTACTGCTTTAACGTTTATCATATTCCCTGATTCCCATTAAGCCATTTAATAATTACCATCGGATGACAAATCATCAAAAAGTAAAATTTATCTAATACTCACCTATAACTTTAGCAAAAAAAAGGGCTGTCAACTACTTAATTTTGAGTAAAGTCAATGGTTAATTGAGATTATTTATATTTATGAAAGACTTATTAAATGGGCACTTTTAAAGCTATAATTAACTATTCTCCGCTTTTCCATCTAATAGCTCATAGATGTCATCAAGTATATGTCCAACATCATCCATTAACTCAGCACTACTAATGTGACCCGACAGAATTTTTTCTTTTAACTCCTTCACCTCATCTTTTGCAGAGCTAACACCATATATCACTTGTGCAGCATCCATAGTTTTATTAACACCAGATAACTCACTAAATGCTAAGTGAATATAAGGAGACAAAGATTTTTCATGTTTATGCCCTGTCCAAGCCATGACTTTATCTTTGAAGGCTTTTTCAACAGCAAACTTGGCTTTAAACTCCCCTTCATCTTGTAAATTGAAAAGCTCAATTAACATTTCAATCTTGTCTGTAATAAAGCTATGTCTAAATGCATGAGCCATTAAGTTTCCTGTAGCACCTATATCTTTTGCCCACTGATTAAAATAGGTTGTAATGGTATCAGGACCTAATGGCAATCCACTATTCTCCCCTATAAACACAAAACCATGATCTCCCATGGTACTCATACCTTTGTTTTTACGGGACTTATTAACTTTTTTCAGTATTCTCGCTCGGTTCCGCTTAATATATTTAGCTATAGACTTCAACGTAGTTCTGTAGACAGGAACAAATCTTTCTTCTTTTTCCTGTTCAAGCGCATGTTCTTTTTGCTTAAGCGTGATTAGTCGTAATAAAGGTATTTTTTCATTGCTGGCTAACGCTTTTTCAATATCGGATACTCTAAGATTCGCAACTTCAGAACGCCTTCCACCAGTTGCCTTGTATGCTTTAACTAAACTCTTATTCCTTTCTACAAGGTTTCTATTTTCTCCAGCAGATATAAAAGCCATTAGTTTTTCAACATCTCTTAAAGCGACTGGCAAACGTTTCTTATATTCATCTTTAGTGGGAATACATACGTGATTATAATAGGTAATTGTTTTTCCGTATTCCTTGTATTCACACTCATCTACCGTCAATCGACAGCCAGATTCCCCTATAAACGACTTGTCACTTAGTCTTTTTCCTATATCCACTAAAAAAGCTAATGTTTGACGGCCAATTTTTCCTACACGAGTATTACTTCTTACCTTCAGGTCTTTCTTTTTTCCTGTCTGGTGCTTTTCAGCCATTAATCCATTTATGAAAAGTTCAAAATAAGCATTATTTAATTCGCTAAAATGAATATCATTTTGATAACAAAAACGAATGATATGCGGTAATAAATCGGCATCGGCATTTGCTTTCGCTGTACCACCTTTCCCTTTTAATGACCAGTTTTTAGTAGTGATACCTTTCATAATATACAAATTAGCTTCAATACATGGCAGCCCACTAGGCCAATAAAGCATAGGCATGTTCGGTAAAGTACGATACCTATAATTATCTCTTAGTACATTGTGAAATAATGGTATTTCCACATTCTCTAAGTTTATTCTTAATTGATGCTTTTTCATGATTTATCTAACTTGAAGCTTTTCATTAATAAGCTTTCAATTCGATTTCTTTCTGACTCAATAGCATTTAGAACTTTTTGTTCTTTCGCTGATTCTGCCACACTTCCTAGAGCCTCAAGCGTGACTTCTATGGCTTTAGACAGCATTAGATTTGATGCACGAACATTTCGGAGTTGTTTTTCTAATTCATCCACTTTTAAATTCAAGCCCTCTCGTGTATCTGCCCTGACTTCTCGCTTTTTGCGACTTAGCTCTCTTTCGTGTTCTTCAATTGCTTTTAAGGCGTTTTCTCTAAGCTCGTCTAATTCAGTGAAACCGCCTAATAAAGCTTGTTCGCAATGACTTTTAAAAGAGTTCAAAGACATTGATATAAATTCATCACCTCTACTAAATTTGGCCCAGCTTGTTTGAGAACGAAGCGCATTGATTAACTCCCCATCTTTAACAAACTTCCCGACTTCTTCAGCTTTTTCAAATAACTTGAGAAAATCATTTCTTCGTTGTATTGAAACCAACTTTTTTTCTTTGTTTTCAGAATGACTACTCATATTTCAATACCAAATCCATAACTTCAGCCTTACTTCCATTAGCATTAGTTACTACCGCATAATCTGCTTTTAAATCAATTACCCCATCTGCCAACATTTGCTCTATAGATAATAATAATGCTTCGTACCCACTGTATCTTTGAGGGACAACGTGCTTATGAGCTGGTGACAATGATATAATTTCATCTTCTACATCTTCACTTATCTCTTCATAAGTTCGATATTCCAAACTATTGATGCCGAACCTATTTTTTAAAACAATTTCTAACTCACCAATCTTACTAATGTCATCATTTTTAATTCCATCGATTAGCCGCTCAGCTTGTACGCCTCGCAATTCTTCCCCTGTCATTTCTTCCTTGATATAGCGTTCCAAATGAGAAATATCTGTATGCGCCAAAAAGTACCTCAGTGTTTCACCAGCTTCATAGCCATAAGACCAGTAAAAAGTCATGGCAAAGAATCGTCTCAATTGATGTTGTCGAATATAAAGCCTTCTTGTAATACCATCTTCATCAACATAGGTTCTAGTTTCAAAGTAATCACAAAAGGCATCTAGGTTATCAACAAAAGACTCTGAATTTCCTTCTTTAAAAGTCAACGTATGAGAGCTTAACGAGTTAAACAATCCCATATTATCAAGATGTTCAACTAGCCCCAGCTTCTTTATTTTTGCATTAAATGTTTGCCATTTATAAATTAGTGAAGCCAAACTATTCAATATGGGTCTACTCAATTCTTCTCTAAGAATTTCACCACCATAAGCGACACCTGACTTTCTGTTATCAAAAATAAGATTAAACTCCTGATCATTTGAATCACTGGGATCTACATCTGATGGTGAAATTGCACTCAATGGGTCCAAATCTACTAGCTCACCCATTCTTCTTGCCATTGTCGCACCGATAACTATCTGCAATGAGCCTTGGAGGACGTTAAATAAAAAGAATAAATCTTTATTTTCTCTTCTTTTTTGATATCGATCCTTTTCTGTCGAAGCATAACCGATCACCTCAACTCCCAACTCAATGACTTCAGGGGTTAAGTATTTTTTATAGCCAAAGTTAATAAACTCTAATAACGAAGTCTCTTCTATTTCTTTGCTTCCCGCTTCAAGCATTTTGGTAATTGAATCAAAAAGAATCTCTCGATTGTCATAGATAAATTCAAATGCATTTCTCATTTGGATTAAAACTTCACCAGCTCCAATTGTTAAGGTTCTACCTGCTCGCTTCGCAGGTTTTGCCATCAGTGCTTCTAAGTTTATTTCTCCAAACAAGCGGCTATTAATTTCAACAACTTCCAGTCCACTAAGCTCTGCAACATGAGCGATATCAGACAATAAAAAGAAATTCTGACGAATAGCCCTAAAATAAGCATGAGAGATCCCAAGCTCAGCTCTTTTATTTAAAGGGTGCTGTTTAAATTCACTGGTTTGATTATATGCGGGGCTAGCTATGATCTGATATGCCTGAGGCATTGGTAGTTGAACCCTATGTCCATAAAGCGTGTTTGAGTAAAGCCTAGTACGCAAAAATGATGCGCTAATATTTCCATATCGATTACTTCCCTTTTTAAAATCAAAAGCCCCTTGCAACATCAAAAAAGCAATTTCTCGACTTTGTTTCTTATTACCTACTGTCGAGTCATCAAGCGTAAATTTCTTTGACAATTTATCAAAGTGTTCATCTAATTCTTGAGCACTATTCGAAGAAATATTCTGCTCAATATAACTAGCTAGTCGCTCTTCAGTGTCATAAACACCAACGGTTATTTTATCTTTATCAAATAGGTCAGCTAACATTGAATAAACATAGTCAGAGTTCCAGTTGGAAAAATGTTTTTCCAAATGAAATTTATCCGAGTTTAATAACAGGTAATCAATTAAATATAGGGTATTCCTAATTTTTTTAGATATTGTGGTAAGCGATAGTTTTTGAAACCCACAATGTAATGAGGACGATTGAATCAACAACCAACATTTAAATGTATTGAGTAGCTTATAGTGTGCTGGAGACAGTAACTTTTCTACCCCTCCTTCACTGTTAATAAACGCGACATCGAAATCTATCTTAACCGTAGCGCTATCTAACCTTATGTTCCACACATTATCTTTATGATTCGAAAGCAGCCATGCGGGAGCTAAGATGTCAGAATCATATCCTTCAACATACTTGTCAACCAACTCTTTACTTTGAGCAACGCTCTCCGATGGGGAAAGCCCTACGACCAAGCGGTGATATTCATTTTTGTTTTCAACATCAACTAATTTCATATCACCCTCTCACTCTAAAATTACTTATCGTCAACGGCTGCGCTTTGGCCTCTTGATACATGTCTAAAATTTCTTCTTCAAACGACTCTGTTGTGACATCATCACTTGTCAACTGATGCTCTAATTGAGTGATTATCAAAGTTGATAGCTCTTCCCATGTATTGATAGTTTCAACCGCATAATCTAAACCTTCAATTTCTTCACTTGTTGCCTCAAAGAAAAAGAGTAGTATCCGCAGCAAAGGCGTAGATAAAACTACCGTCCCATCCTGTTTAGGTTTTGCCTCATTAATATTAAAGACATTTCCATCTCTAATATGCCCATGCATACTGTTTAGCCTATGATTTTCTAGAAACTCATCTAATGCCTCTGGTGATATATCAATTGCTTTATGCAGATACTTAGACTCCTTCATTGCTTCATATACAATTGCATTCTGAAAGATCCTTATCCAGCGATCTTTAAAATACTTCAATATTGGTAAAGGTAAATAACGATTAACCAAATCAGCTCTTTCTTCTTTATGCCCTAGCGCTTCACACATTTTTTTAACTGAATTGGTTTTTAAGAATACTTCAACGCCTGAACTAGACCTCAGCCTGCTAATAGTCAACATACTTGCGACTTCTTGTGCTCTTTCTTTAGATACACGCGAAGACGGCAAAGATAAACTTCTCGTGAATACGGAACTGGATGTTATTTTCTTTAAATTTGTAATACCTTTGAGCTTAGCTGGCAGCTTTTCCAAAGAAGCTATCAATAACATATACTGATAGTCATTATTGCCTTGGCGCTTCAAAAATTCCCTCGCCAATTTTGTATGTTCAACAATACGTTCAACAATAACTTTGGAAGTATCGTTTAACTTAACTATCTGTTCTGCATTAACTGGACCTCTGCGTTTTTTAACACTTCGAATAACCCAGCCATCTTTCACTTTTACATAACCTAATGGTTTTCCACCATCATCATAAAAGCGCCAGTTCAATAACCATGAGTCTGTTATCTTAGGATGCTCATGGACTAGAGAAAGTATTAATGGATATAGAACATGATATGTTGGAATACATAATAATTTGTTGAGATATTCAGTTTGATCTCGAAAACCTAAAAACGTTGAATAACCTCCCTTTTTTCCGGGTTGTGCCCACAAAAAATGATTGAACGTTGCACATGCTATTGCTCGTTTTTGAGCGATTGAATCATAATCTATGACATCACCAAGTTCCTTCGGTGCAGCAAGAGCTGCATATTTTTCATATCGTTTTAGTCTTTTGTAATTAATCTCACTTGCTCTGTCAGATATGGTGATCACATGACCTATATCTCTTCGAATGTCCTTAACCACTTCTTTTATGGCTTGCTTATCAGTTCGTTCAAGTGGAATTTTCGTTAATAATTTATTGTTAAAAATGCCGGAACTACACCCTTCAGACTTTTCCATTGAATTATGAGAGCCTGACAATGTGATAGCTTGTCTAAATCTGGGCACAGGAAGAGGAAAAATGGGTTCTTCAAAAATAGCATAGGTGATTAAACACTCTCGATAAATACTCATTTTTATCGACCAAGCTTTTACAAATGCGCTTCCATCCAATCCTTTCTCGATATGGCTTTTCAGCTCAATATTGAAGATGACGGAAAGATATTTGACCGCCAAACTAGACTGTAGATACTGCTTAAGGGTAGGAAAATCATCAGCTAATTTTATAAAGTATTTAAACAAGCCTTTAAAGTGCTTAATGTTTGTTTGAACCGTCTGTTCTTTATTCTTCCGACAAAAACGTGAAAGTGCTGAAAAAAGTTGCTGAGCTACTTTGTCACCATAAGCTTCTCTAATAAAAGAAAATTCTACTGATATTTTGTTGCCTGTATTATCTTCTAGTAACCAGCCTGAAAAAAAGCCAAGCTTTTCTTCGTTAACGCCACTAAAGCTATCAAGTATTTTTTGAACATCGGTATGCACTTTTACCTTAGATAACACTGGAGCAGACAATGCTACATTTGCCTTTTCAGCAACATGAACAAACACTTGAACCATGTAAGTACTGTAATTGTATTTATGAATTAGAGAGCCATCTAATCTTTCATAAATAAAACCAATCACTGATGAAAGATAACGGTTGATTTCGCTGCTACTATTGAATGACTTTAAAGTTAAGTGCTGCTCAGTAGAATAAAGATATGCGTCAAGAATTTTTAGAACAAGAGAGTAGCTCTTTTGTACTTTGTCAGTGCAACTTAGTATATGCTCTTCAAATGTAGCTCGTTGCGGTTCGGATAATACTTTAAAAGGAAACTGCGATAATATTTTTGTATTGATTAAATTTGTCATTAGGATAAAACTTTACTTTTATCCAGACTACCATTATTTTTTGACAGTTGTCAATAAAAATAAATTCATCAAATAACACTTCAAGCAGCTAAATACGGCAACACAACATCTTTTTGACAACTACTGTAATTTAGGAAATTTTCGGTACCGGGCAAAAAACCTATGGATTCAGCGATTTCAGGTGTGCTACGAGTGACAATGATTTTATCGTAAAGCCCACGTTCAATAACTTGTTCCAAAGCCGTAGCTAAAGCAAGTAAGGTTTTACCGCAGCCGGCTGGCCCAGTCAAAATGACTAAGTCAATGGTTGGATCAAGTAGAGCATCCATCGCCATGCCTTGATAAATGTTCTTTGGGTGAATGCCCCAAGCCTGTTTTGCCATCAGGCGTTCACGGCTCAAATCAGTTATTGCTACGTTGTCATTATCCCAGCCAGTTACCTTAGCGGCAAAATGTTCGCCTTCATCAATCAAATATTCGTTCATGTAACGATTAGGCAAGACATCACGTTTAATATAATGCGTGGTATTACGGCCTTCCGTTTCACTTTCACACTTATCAACATGCTGCCAAAAATCACCTGAAAACTGATGATAGCCTTTGGTTAAAAATTTAATATCATCAATTAATTGATCAGTGCGGTAGTCTTCAACATAAGCTAACCCTGCCCCTTTAGCTTTTAAACGCATGTTGATATCTTTAGTAACGAGCACAACTTTATTTTTAGGATTATTTGACTGTAAATAAATCGCACAGCTAATTATACGGTTATCATTTTCATTGAAAGATAATTTAACTTTGCTTTCTTCTAACGCGTAATCATTAAAAATAGACAAACAGCCGCTGGGATGTAATTCATCATTTTGCGGTAATTTAACTCCCGCAAGCACTTGTTCAGGCGAGGCATCAACAAGAATATCTTCAAGCGCTCTGATCGCCACTCGCGCATCACGACTAACATCTTTCTGGCGGTCTTTGATAGAGTCAAGTTCTTCTAATACCGTCATGGGTACGACGACATCATGTTCTTTAAAGGAGAGAAAAGCGAAAGGTTCGTGCAGTAAGATATTGGTATCTAAAACATAAATAATTTTTTCTGCTGTCATATGAAAGTCCCTTACCAAGTGAAGGCTCCACAGCATGTTTGTTATAAACTGCTGCCAGAAACCACAAAAAGTTGTAACTCATCTAACCAAAAACAATTTAATTACCTATTCGTTCTTATCATTGTTTCACAATCATAAAAACAGCTCGCGCTACTAGAATCATTGCTACTTTGACAGTTTACTTTAGAGTAAGCAAGTCGCTTTATTAAATATTATGACTACACTAAAACACTTTTTTGACACTTTGATGACTATAGTAAACTAAGCGATTGCTATTAACATTTTATCCATAAGGTTCGGTTAAATTTTCAGTACTACAATCCTGAATATTTAACAAAATAAAAACATAAGCAACTGATAATTAAATCCCTTCAATATAACAAAAACAGTTTACTTTAACTTCAAGTTAACTTGCACAGAAGCAGTAATCGCGATGAGTGATAAAACAAAATTCAATTTTATAAGTTTTAATCAAAAAAAGTGCCATTTTCCGGATTTATTTAATGATCACTTCTATGATTAACGATACTATAGCGCCTTTTTTTTGACGTGTGTTTATTACGCGAATTATTGAGTTGGAGTTTTTTCTATGACATTTTACCCTGGACAACGCTGGATTAGTGATAGTGAGTCAGATCAAGGGCTAGGTACCGTTACCGCAGTCGAAGGTCGTTTTGTAACTATCGTGTTTACGGCAACTGGGGATGCAAGACAATACGCCATAGACAATGCTCCACTCACCCGAGTTATATTTAATACTGGTGATAGTATTCCAAGCCATGAAGGCTGGTCACTTACTGTTGAGTCTTTCGAAGAAAGTGATAATTTACTGACCTATTTTGGCGTTCGACAAGACACTGGCGAAGCCTGCTCGCTAAAAGAAATGATGATTGATCATTTCATAAAGTTCAATAAACCTCATGACCGCCTACTCAACGGTCAAATCGATCGGCTTGATTGGTTTCGCTTACGTAAAGATTGTTTACATCATCAATTTAGCCAGCAGCAATCTGAACTTATGGGCCTTAGCGGTGGTCGAGTCAGCTTAATTCCGCATCAATTATACATTGCCGAAGAAGTTGGCAGTCGTTTTGCACCAAGAGTTTTATTAGCCGATGAAGTTGGCTTAGGTAAAACCATCGAAGCTGGCCTGATTATTCATCAACAATTAGTCACAGGCCGTGCTAAACGCGTATTGATCATAGTCCCTGAGTCACTAATGCATCAATGGTTGGTGGAAATGTTACGCCGCTTTAATTTGCAGTTTAGTATTTTTGATGAAAGTCGTTGTGAAGAAGTCGCAAATAACGGCGACGAAAATCCCTTTAGCACTGAACAATTAGTGCTGGTAAATCTTGGCTTTATTACCAAAAATCCACGCTGGTATGAAGCGATGATAGATGAAGAATGGGATCTGATGGTGGTTGATGAGGCACACCACTTAAACTGGCAACAAGACAATGCTAGTATCGAATATCAATGTATAGAGCAGTTAGCGCAAACCATTCCTGGCGTATTGCTACTGACCGCAACACCTGATCAGCTAGGCCATGAAAGCCACTTTGCTCGTTTACGTTTACTCGATCCTGACCGCTTCTTCGATTATCAAAAATTCACCGAAGAAGAACTGCACTATACCGAAGTGGCAGACGCCGCCAATACCTTGATCACCCGAGAACCGCTAGCGAGTGAGCAAATATCTACATTAACGACCTTGTTACACGAAGCTGATGTCAGCGCACATATCGCGGCAATTAATCATGCTGAAGAAAGTATTCAAGACAGTGCTCGCCAGCATATTCTTGACCAGCTATTAGATCGTCATGGCACTGGCCGTATTTTGTTTCGCAATAGCCGTAACACCATTAAAGGCTTTCCTGGTCGCGAATTACATGCAGCACCACTTGCTATGCCTGAAGCTTATCAAAACTCGATTAATGAACTGTTGTTGTCGGGTACAGCTGAAGATCTCAAATCGCAAACCCAAGCAAAGTTTATCTTTACGCCTGAAACACTGTTTAGCTTAGACAGCCATGAAAGCTGGTATGACATTGATCCTCGTGTCGATTATTTAATCGAACTTTTACAATCATTGAAAAAAGAAAAAGTGTTGGTTATTTGTGCCCACGCACAAACCGCTGTCGACTTAGAAACAGCATTACGCGTTAAAGAAGGCATGCGCGCAGCAGTATTTCATGAAGGATTAAGTATTTTTGAACGTGATCGCGCTGCTGCCTACTTTGCTCAAGATGAAGATAGCGCACAAGTACTATTATGTTCCGAAATCGGCAGTGAGGGGCGTAATTTCCAGTTTGCACATCATTTAGTATTGTTTGATTTACCTCGTAACCCTGACTTACTTGAACAACGTATTGGTCGTTTAGATCGTATTGGTCAAACAGAAACCATTCGTATCCATGTACCTTACTTTGAAGATTCAGCGCAAAGCTTATTATTTAAGTGGTATAAAAAATCATTAAACGCCTTTGAACATACCTGTATTACTGGCCATTCGGTTTACCAAGCTTTTGGCGAAAGCTTATTTGATCTTGCGCTTAGCGCAAGCTGGGACTCTAACGAAGCGCAGTTATTAATCGAGCAAAGTCATGAAAAACACCTGACGATCAAACAAGACTTAGAATCGGGTCGTGATAAATTACTTGAATTACATTCTTCAGGCCAAGGTAAAGCACATGCTTTAGTGGAGAAAATAGAAAAACTCGATCAACAAATTCATTTGCCACAATTTATGTTCCAATTATTAGATGTTTTTGGTATCCAACAAGATGATAAAGCTGATAACGCTATCGCCTTGCAGCCTTCTGAACATATGTTATGTACCAACTTCCCGTGCTTACCTGAAGACGGCACTACCATTACTTTTAATCGCCATACCGCTTTGGCGGTTGAAAATTACCAGCTGATCACTTGGGATCATCCGATGGTGCGCGGTGCCATGGATTTAGTACTTAGTGATGAAATAGGTAATTCCAGTATTGGTCTGTTAAAAAATCCAGCCTTGCCAGCCGGCACTTTTTTCTTAGAATGTATATTTACTTTGGAAGCTATTGCCCCAAGTAACTTACAACTAGGACGTTATTTACCTACCACACCCATTCGTATACTAGTCGACAAAAATGGGAATGACCTTGCCGATAAAGTCAGTGAAGCAGTATTAGATCAGCAATTATCACCGGTAAAAAAACAAGTTGCCCTGCAATTAGTTAAAGCGCTGAAAAGCCAAGTGTCGCCGCTAGTTACCAAAGCAGAAGCTCACGCAGAACAACAAATTAAGACTATACAAGAAAAAGCATTAGCAGGAATGCAAACAGCAATGGATGAAGAGCACCAGCGTTTAACGGCACTTAAAGCCATTAACCCGAGTGTTCGTCAACAAGAAATTGACTTCATTCTAATGCAAAAAAATGCGTTAGCTGAATATATTGAAAAAGCGCTGATTAAGTTTGAAGCCGTACGTTTGATTGTGGTGAGTAATTAACGCTAAAAACTCATGATAAAGCCCGATGCCTTAGTATTTAGCTAACCACCGGGCTTTTATTACTCTATTATTTTCTACTAATAGCGACTCAACGATAGCAGCTAAATGGCCATGAAACGGTTTATGTCTTTAAGCTAAATTACATTAAAAATTTAGTCTGCTGTTTAGCAATATGATGCAACAATTTTTTGAGGAAAATTTACATGAGTGCTAACCCTGACTTTATTTATCAGCCTCCCATGAGCCCTTACCTTGATATTGTTTATCAAGACGACGACATCGTGGTATTGAATAAACCAAGCGGCTTACTAACCGTACCTGGCCGTTTACCAGAGCACCAAGATTGCTTACAAAATCGAGTACTAAAAGTGCTACCAACGGCAACCGTTGTGCATCGGTTAGACATGGCAACATCGGGAATTATTCTCATGGCCCTTAATAAACCCGCCCATGTTGCCATAAGTCGACAATTTGAAAAAAGGTTAACACAAAAGAGCTACATTGCTCGTGTTTTTGGCCGAGTTGAACAATCGACAGGTTCTGTTAAAGAACCACTGATTTGTGATTGGCCCAACAGGCCGAAACAAAAAGTAGACTATGAGCATGGTAAAACGGCACTAACCCATTATAAAGTATTAAGTTATCGAGAAAACAATGATGCTCAAACCACGACATTATTAGAACTAACTCCAGTGACTGGGCGCTCTCATCAATTACGAGTGCATATGTTAGCTATAGGTCACCCAATATTAGGTGATCGCCTTTATGCTCATGATCAAGCTCTTACCATCAGCAATCGTTTGCAATTACATGCAAAAATGCTACAAATCAGCCACCCAGTTTCGGCACAAACATTAACATTTTCCAAAGCATGTCCTTTTGACTAGGTTCTCTTAAACGTTCGTTTATCCGTCGGTTCATCGGACTAAAGAAATGGCTGATATTGTCGATAATAGGGGTTATATCATTCGCCTAGTTTGTTTTATTAATAAGTCACCTATTTTAGGAACCTTACTTTTTATGCGCTTGAACATACAACCACAATTACTCTTTATCACATTAATAGCTTTGTGCTTATTTTTTAATAGTTCAACATCACTGGCCATTGCAGCTGAGCAAGATACTCAAAGCGCTACAGAAGCCTCTAAAAGCAGTAAAGCCAAAGACAATACTGATACTCCTGCACCGACAAAGCCAGCTGAAGGTACTCATCAACATAAAGTCATTATCAACGCGCCTATTGATGCCTTTGAACAGCAGCAAAAAGACATAGAACACTATTTATCCAAAGAAACCATAACCCCCCTTCTTGTCGGCAGTGATAAATACCTCATCGCTACCAACGAAAATACAACAGCGGTCAATAAAGGTGTCATGGTGCTGATTCCTGATTGGCAACAGAGCATAGCGACACCCAACGCACTGAATCAGTTACGGCAAAATATGCCAGAATATGGCTGGACGACAATTACCTTACATCCTCCGCATAAACCTAATAACTACCCATCGCAAGCATTGGTAGAGAGTGAACGTATTACTGAAAACGCTGAAAGCTTAGATAACTACGGTAAAACATTTGCTGATATTTTGTTAGTGGTTTTAGAAAAAGCCAAAAATTATCCCGGAGGAATAATCGTGGTAGCAGAAGGAAGTCATGCCGCATTTATACTTGATATCTATCAGAAAAAACTGGTTAATGAGCCAAGTGCTTTTGTTATGCTCAGTGCCTATATGCCAACACCAACAGCGAGTAATCAAATCGCCCAACAACTTGCCATGACAGACTACCCGGTACTCGATTTATATTTACAGCGAGATAACCGCTTAGTGCTTGCAAATGCAAAGCTCAGAAAAGATTTTGCCAATAGAGAAATGAAGGTTTATTACCGACAAAAGCAATTAAATAACCGAGCGACGGGTTATTACCCTAACAACACATTGGCAAGAGAAATCATAAGTTGGCTTAGTTCTGTTGGTTGGTAATCTCGAATGATAACTTTACCTTCAATGCCAACCTTATGCGCCAGAGTTGGCAAAGCATCAGATTCATAATGAGATGCGACAATTCCCATTAACTCGCTCCGTTGATTAACAAAGCCAAAATGAATTGTTCATCAAGATAATGGCTATAGCAGCATCTGTGACCCTTACTTTAAACTTATGTATAGAAGAAAGTATAACACTGAAGCGACTATCCACAGCCCTTAGTACTTAGCAACAAATTTAGCCCAAGACAATAGTATTTCTCGAAAGTCTTCCTGGCCACAAGATGATGAATCCTGCTGGTCAAAATCAATATTTTCTTCCACCAATGCATCCGGTAATACCTCTATGCCATCAATGCTGGCATTGGTTTGGACAGTTACATCGCCGCGATTAAAAACCACACTGTATTCGCTGCCTATTATTGTAATTTCCGATTGCTTTTCTTGTTCTATTTCTACCATTGCAGATAATAATTGCTCAAGTTTCACAACATCTGTACCCACCTCAACCTCTAACCATGGACCGATAACCTCGTGGTCGAGCGAAAACTTGGCCATTGCAGCCCCTGTTATCGGATCATCTATAAATTGATATTCCATATATACCTCTAATTGAAAACTTTGGAAAGCCCGACTTTAGGGCGGAAAAATTTTAGTGAAAAGTAAGTAACCTTCTCGATTACCAGTTGTAACAATGTAATTTTACCGGCTTAGCAATAATTATTCATGCATCACCATAAGTTAACTATCAGTGTTTTAATCAATAGCAGAAAGTTAGTCTAAAACACTAGCCGCTTCTACGATGCATTAATCGCATAATGGTTTTAAATAATAAGTTGCTTAAATTGTTGTCAGCACAAAAAGCAAGCCTATTTCCCATATCAAAAAAGAAAACGTCAAGACTCCTCATTTAAAAAAACAAACAAATTATATTAATAAAAATCACTACAAACAAAAAAATCGACTATATTAACCAAATAGATTTAATTAGTTTATATTATCTAATTGTAGCAAACCCATGGCGTTTAACACGAGATTACTCGGTTAATTAGCTAATATGAATTATTGATAAATGGATTTTCCTAATAAAGTGTTTAAAGGACCTAACTAAACTTTAAGCTCACTAAAATATCGCTCTATAGTCGATAAGGATGCAATTTATCACAAATAATGCCACGCACCATTTTTTTAAAAAAATCACCTTAAAGCAACCGATGTATCTAACAATTAGTTTTGTTGTTGCTTGCTCAATTAGTTTATTTTTCATTTCGTTGAAAGCAACGGCTCAAGCACAAAAAACAATACTTGTCGCCATGCATATTGAACCGCCATTTTCGGAAATCATTAATGGTGAGTTTGTCGGTGAAAACATAGATCTAGCTAATGCGCTTGCCAATCAAGCCGGCTATAACGCAAGGTTTGTCTACTGTCCTATCGCACGCTGCTTTTCACTTATTCAAAGTGGTCAAGCCGATATGTTCGTAGCGGTACGAAAAACGGAACTAAGAAAACAATTTCTCACTTATATTGAGCCGCCAATTAAAATACAAAAATTACCATTACGCTTCTATATTCGTACTGAGAATAAAATCACTTTGAATAGCTATAAAGATTTACGGCCACTAACAGTAGGGGTTTTAAGAGGGGCGTCATATTTCGATAAATTTGATCATGATACCCAAATAAAAAAAATCCCCTTAACTAATCATCAGCAACTCATTGATATGCTTTTAAAAGGGCGCATTGATACATTTTTAGAACGTGAAGAATCCATAATGCCGTTGGTTGACCAAAATGTTTATGCTACGCGCATAAAATTGGCCAAATTCTCTTATGATAAAAGTGTCGGATCTTACATTGCGATATCAAAAAATTCTAATTTGGAACATGAAAAAGAACATTTTTCCAATGCTTTTCAAACCCTATCTAACAGCGGTGAGTTAATGGAAATTTTAAATAAAACCAGAAGATAGACTAAACTGCGATTGAACTAACCTTACTCTATAACGTCTATAAATTATCCTTTCATTACCTTATATTCATATTACTGTGCAAAATGGAACTTACACTGCTGTCATATCTTCTCTGGCTATTCACAGCCTAATACTATTCATTATCCTAGTAACAGCGAAAAATCAGCAATTATCGGTTCCAGAAATTGAAAAAACAGCAATAAAAAGTTTTCTATATTATGCTCCTAAAAACACACCACAAGTGCTCATTAGCACAACAGAAAATTCACAAGCTGAAAAAGAAAACGATCCTATCATCGCTGAGCCATCCTTAAGCCCAAAAGATAATGAAGCAGTAGCATCTAAGGGTGTTCAAGCTGCCGAAGATATGCCTGAAAAAATTGAAAAAACACTTTCCGATAAAGATGGCAGTGTGGTCACTACAGCAATTGATTTACCCAAAGCTACAGCAACCATGCCACAGCCATCACCTGAGCCAGCTCCAACAAAAAGAAAGCTAGATAGTTTCACACAATTACAAAGACTTAGAAATAAGCTTAACCAAAACTCATCCACAAGTACCCATAACCCTAATCAAAACTATCAACCGGCATCCATATTTAACAACAACATAAAGTCAGTACCCCACTCATCCCCGGTAAAAGATGAAGAACAAGAGCGCGCTAAGAATACAAAAGATATGGGCGCTGGCATCGCTATCACCAAGCTTGATGACGGCACATGCTCGGTGACCCAAGATATGACTGCATACGGTTTAAGTGAGGGGTCTTCTACACAGTACTTTAGCTGTGGCGAATCTAAATTTGATAAAAGCTTTCGCGAACATATGAAAAAAGTAAAAGCTAAACTTGGCAAAGAGTAAAAGCGAAGCGATGAGTTGTATATTTTAAATTTAGCAGCAAATTTGGTTTCTTTCCTATGCCTTCAGCCACTCGCTTAGTCAATAAATCATGTAATACATTTAATCCCCGTGCAGATCCTACCGCTACATAATTAACCTGAACTAGAATAAACACTATGTTTATACTTAAGTTGAATATGCTAAATAAGCGACTTAAGCATATAATCGACTATTGTTAAGTCATGGCAATATAACCAACATAACTATAGCTTCTGTTGGCTATATCCACGGTGAATAGTGTTTATTTTATCAAATGATTCATAGTCGCTAAAAAATCAGGTAAAATAACGTCAAAATTTGTCCCAGCTAATGATCATGTTATTAGCATCTTATAGCTAGAGAGAGAATATCAAATGAGCCTGTATTTAGAATATATAGCAGAAATTGAGAATCGTAAAAATGAGCTAGGTTTAGCACCTAAGCCAATCGATAGTGCTGAGTTATTAGCGGAAATCATTGAGCAAATTAAAGATCAAGGGCACGCACATCGCGAAGATTCTTTGAACTTCTTTATCTATAACACGTTACCTGGTACCACTAGCGCTGCCGGTCAAAAAGCTGCCTTTTTGAAAAAAATCATTTTAGGTGATGAAGTTGTCGCAGAAATAACCCCTGAATTTGCCTTTGAATTACTATCGCATATGAAAGGTGGTCCATCTATCGGTGTATTACTTGACCTAGCGTTAAGTGACGATGCGGCATTATCAACACCAGCTTCTGATGTGTTAAAAACACAAGTGTTCTTATACGATGCCGATACTGCTCGTCTTGAAGCAGCTTATAAAGCAGGCAACCCAGTTGCTAAAGATCTTTTAGAAAGTTATGCAGACGCTGAATTTTTCACCAAGCTGCCTGACATTGAAGAAAAAATTGAAGTCGTAACTTATATTGCCGGTGAAGGCGATATCTCCACGGATTTACTTTCTCCTGGTCACCAAGCGCACTCACGTGCTGACCGTGAGTTACACGGCAAATGCATGATTTCTGATGAAGCCCAAAAAGAAATACAAGCATTACAAGCTAAGCACCCTAACGCAAAAGTTATGCTTATTGCTGAAAAAGGCACTATGGGTGTTGGCTCTTCTCGTATGTCTGGTGTTAACAACGTGGCTCTTTGGGCCGGTAAACAAGCAAGTCCATACGTGCCTTTTATTAACATTGCTCCTGTAGTTGCCGGCACTAATGGTATTTCTCCAATCTTCTTAACGACCGTTGATGTCACTGGTGGTATTGGTCTTGATCTTAAAAACTGGGTTAAGCAAGTAGACGCAAACGGTAACACGGTTGTTGACGAGAATGGCGATGCTGTTTTAGAAGAAGCTTACTCAGTTGCTACCGGCACTGTATTAACAATTGATACTAAAGCGAAGAAATTATTAAACGGTGATAAAGAGCTAGCAGACATCTCTTCAGCTTTCACGCCACAAAAAGTGGAATTCATGAAAGCAGGTGGTTCTTACGCAGTTGTCTTTGGTAAAAAACTACAAACGTTTGCCTCTGAAGCTTTAGGTGTAGCAACTAAGCTTGTATATGCTGCTTCGAAAGAAATTTCACATGCAGGTCAAGGCCTTACTGCAGTAGAAAAAATATTCAACCGAAATGCTGTTGGTGTTCTTTCTAAAACCGATCTTCATGCCGGTTCAGATGTGCGCGTTAAAGTGAACATTGTTGGTTCACAAGACACTACAGGTCCTATGACTTGCCAAGAGTTAGAAGCGATGGCAGCATCAACTATCTCTCCTTTAGTTGACGGCGCATACCAGTCAGGTTGTCATACAGCATCGGTATGGGACAACAAAGCTAAAGCGAACATTCCTAAACTGATGAGCTTCATGAACAAGTTTGGTCTAATCACAGCGCGTGACCCTAAAGGTGTTTACCACGCAATGACTGACGTAATTCATAAAGTATTAAATGATATTACTGTCGACGACCGCGCTATCATCATTGGTGGTGACTCGCATACTCGTATGTCTAAAGGGGTAGCATTTGGTGCCGATTCAGGTACGGTTGCCATAGCACTGGCGACCGGTGAAGCGGCGATGCCAATTCCAGAGTCTGTCAAAGTTACCTTTAAAGGCCATATGCAAGGTCACATGGATTTCCGTGATGTTGTGCACGCAACACAAGCACAAATGCTTAAACAGTTTGGTGGCGAGAACGTATTCCAAGGTCGTATCATCGAAGTACATATTGGTACTTTATTGGCTGACCAAGCATTCACCTTCACTGATTGGTCTGCAGAGATGAAAGCAAAAGCGTCAATCTGTATTTCAAATGATGAAACCTTAATTAAATCAATCGAGCTTGCTAAGAGCCGTATCCAAATCATGATCGATAAGGGGATGGAAAATGAAGCGAAAACACTTAACGGTTTAATCGCCTTAGCTGACCAACGTATTGAAGAAGTTAAATCTGGTACTAGTCCAGCACTAGCACCTGACGACGCAGCTAAATACTACGCAGAAGTGGTTATCGACTTAGACGTTATCGATCAACCAATGATTGCTGATCCTGATGTAAACAACGATGATGCATCTAAGCGTTACACCCATGATGTTATTCGTCCAGTATCATACTACAACGGCAAAACTGTCGACTTAGCCTTTGTAGGCTCTTGCATGGTGCACAAGGGTGACATGCAAATCATCGCGCAAATGTTACGTAACATTGAAAAACAAAATGGCAAAGTTGAATTTAAAGTGCCATTAGTTGTAGCGCCACCAACTTACAACATTGTTGATGAACTTAAAGCCGAAGGCGATTGGGATATTTTACGTAAATATTCTGGTTTTGAATTTGATGATGCTAACCCGAAAGGTACTGCACGTACTAAGTACGAAAACATCATGTATTTAGAACGCCCTGGCTGTAACCTATGTATGGGTAACCAAGAAAAAGCGGAACCTGGCGACACGGTTATCGCAACATCAACGCGTTTATTCCAAGGTCGTGTTGTAGCCGATACCGCTGAGAAAAAAGGTGAGTCATTATTAGGTTCAACGCCTTTAGTCGTGCTTTCATCGGTACTGGGTCGTTTCCCAACAATCGAAGAGTACAAAGCAGCGGTTGATGGCATTGACTTAACTCGCTTTGCTCCTCCGACAGAAGAGATGAGCACTAAGTACGTACCAATTAAAATGGTATAAGTTTGACCTAGCTGTCGAGCTAACATGTCTCGTTAACGTTAGCTCGGTTCAGTGCTCGACTCAGTGCTTAAACCTAGACTTGAGAAAGAACACTGAAGGTTAAATACGAAAAAGGTGACTTAATATAAGTCACCTTTTTTATATCTTCATAATATCCAGCCTAGCCTCTCGTTTTACTTACTTTTACGTAAGAAAAATACCCAGAACACTACGGGTTAGGGCATTCAATATTAGCGGATAATGAAGGCATAATCATATTAGGAAATGACAATTTATCATCAAAGCGCTCAACTCCTTCTAGCACTTCAATTTTAAAACCGTAACTTTTGCAAATACGCAGTGACTGGCGCATTAAAAATGTCGCTAATTTACTAAACTCGGTATTTTGTTTTGTGATCACTTGTAGGTGATGTTTACCATCTTTTAAATCAGTTTGCTTAAACTGTACTTGGTGATCAAAATCCCATTGCGAGGCACCATTTGGCGTCGGACTATTGCTAGCGCATGCAGTTAATCCGAATGCTAACACAGCGTAAATTACGTTCTTTATCATGCAAATTTCCTTATTAACTCAAGTTAGGTTATCTAGCGTGTTTGTCACCAGTATATCTGCCTAAAAAACCGATGGCTACCGTCAAATTATAGACACAAAAAAGCCAGAATCTCGGCTGGCTTTTTTAATTAACGCCGCTAAACGTTAAAGCTTATCGGTAAATTACTTGCTCTTTTTAACTGCTTTTGCACTAGGGACCAATTTTAAGCGACAGTCCTTGTTGATTTTGATTGAAATAGGTAATGAAATATCTATTTATTGACCACTTAACCTTCTACCAAAAGAGATAGCATAAGCTGGTGAGCGCATTTTTAATACAGGATCTTCACTTGGTATAAAACCTGCTGAAATCATATTAGGGTCAAAGTTTGTATTGTTACAGGTATCTCCACCACTCGTTTTAATAGTCACTGTGCCTAGTTCGACTTGAGGGCGATCACGCGGCCATTGTTGTGATGGATCAATATCACTATCTTTGGCTTCACCTAAAGTTGCCACAATGGTAAAACGAATAGTTTCCTCTTTAAGTTGTTGTGCAAAAGTATCAGCTAGAAACATAGCCGGCATTTGAGCTGCTGCTGCTTTATCTAAGGTATTTACACCTAAACTTGGCTCAACATGCCAGCGAAACTTAGTTTTTTGTTCACCGGGTGCTTGAAAATAAAAGGTATGCAGGCCAAAAAACTGAGTATTTGCGTATGACGCTGCTGTTTTAGCGGATTTATTCCACATAGCATTAGCTTGTACGCTTGGGTTATTCTGAATGTACGCCAATGTTCTAGCAGGATCACGTTTTCCATTTTCATCGGGTAATAAAGTCGATAAAAAGCCATAAAAAGTCTCAGGGTCTTTGCCTGCAAATACTGGAAAGTTATTACCCGTAAAAGTATGTAAAGAGCCGTTAGGAAGTTTAATTTGCATACCCATTCCACGCGCGCCTGGTGCTCTTTCATCACCTTTAGGGTTAGCACCACCTAATGAAAAGCGCATAGATACAGGGAGCTCACCGTTCGATAACAACGCTGCTCCTGAAAAGTGCTCACTGCTCGATGGCATAAAAGTTCCGGAGGCACACAAGCCACTAGCATGGGCTTTTCTATGTCCAGGGTGTTTACCACCCATTTTTTCGAACAGCTCAACAAAATCAATTGCCTGAATATCTTCTTTAGTTTCTACCACATTTTCATTTGCGTTTACGGTGATACACGCCAATAGAACAGAAGCAGCGAAGCCGGAGGTAATGAGATTTTTTTTCATTGTTATACTTAGTCTTATTGTATATTTAAAGGCTCTATACGAATAGTTTAACTGAAAAGTTCAATTATTCAGCACAGAAAGGTTTTGTAATAAAAAAACCAGCGACTTTTGCAAGTGACTGGCTTTTTATTTACAAATAATTCAAAACTGAATTAAGAAAGATTAGTTTCTTAATCTACTTATCATATTACTTCTTTTTCTTTACTGCTTTTGCATTAGGTAAATCAGTGATTGAACCTTCAAAGATTTCTGCTGCTAGGCCAATTGATTCATTTAATGTTGGGTGCGCATGAATCGTTAAAGCAATATCTTCAGCGTCCGCCCCCATTTCAACTGCTAAACACACTTCACCTAACATTTCGCCAGCATTGATACCAACAATAGCACCACCCAGTACACGACCGGTTTCTTTTTCGAAGATTAACTTCGTTTTACCTTCAGTGCGCGCAGAGGCAATAGCACGGCCAGAAGCAGCCCAAGGGAAGTTAGCTACTTCAATGTTTAAACCTTGTTCTTTCGCTTCAGTTTCCGTAACACCAACCCAAGCCATTTCAGGGTCAGTATAAGCAATTGACGGAATACAACGTGGGTCAAATACGTGCTTCTTACCAGCAATTACTTCAGCAGCACAATGTGCTTCATGTACCGCTTTATGAGCAAGCATAGGTTGACCAACAACATCACCAATAGCAAAAATATGATTTACGTTAGTGCGAAGTTCGTTAGTTACATTGATGAAACCACGTTCATCAACATTAACGCCTGCTTTATCAGCAGCAACTAAGTGACCATTTGGTTTACGACCAACGGCAACTAAAATCTTGTCGTAGCGTACTTGCTCAGCCGGTGCGTTTTTACCTTCAAACGTGACATACAAACCATCGTCTTTCGCATCAACAGCTACCACTTTTGTTGATAACATGATGTTGAATTTTTTCTTATTGAAGTTAGTGTAAACTTTAACAATATCTTTATCAGCAGCCGGTACTAATTGATCAGCAAATTCCACGACAGAAACGTTTGAACCTAGTGCCCTATAAACCGTCCCCATTTCTAGGCCGATAATACCGCCACCCAGTACTAACATTTCTTCTGGCACGTCTTTAAGCTCTAAAGCACCCGTTGAATCAATAACACGTGGGTCTTCAGTTGGGATAAATGGTAAGTCAACTACTGAAGAGCCTGCTGCAATAATAGCATTATCAAAGGTAATGGTTGTTTTGCCATCTGCGCCTTCAACTTCAACAGTTTTATCAGAAGTAAATTTACCGTAACCGAATACCGTTTTAACTTTACGTGCTTTGGCCATACCACCTAAACCACCAGTTAGTTGGCCAACAACGCTTTCTTTCCAACCACGAATTTTGTCTAAATCAATTTTAGGAGTACCAAAAGTAACACCATGTGACGCCATTGCTGCCGCATCATCAATAACTTTAGCAACGTGTAAAAGTGCTTTTGAAGGGATACAACCCACATTCAAACAAACGCCGCCAAGCGTTTCACGGCTTTCAACTAAGACTACGTCTAAACCTAAATCTGCTGCGCGAAATGCTGCTGAATAGCCACCAGGACCCGCACCTAAAACTACTACTTGAGTTTTAATATCGTTACTCATGCTAACCTCAAAAATTGATGTATTTATTGCTGGTTGTGCCAGCCTATATTTGCTGAATGATGAGTCACGAGGTTAATCGTTAACATTTTCAACACTTTTTTGTCTGTATCTTGCCGGCAATTTTACTTAAACCGCACAAGAATCGCTATCTTTTAATCAGCAATTATTGGTGAAAAGTTGGTAAAAATGAAAATTAACCAAGCAACTTTCATTTTACCAACTTATCCCAGCATAACGCTGATAGCTATCAAATGTTAGTGAACTATAATATTAACGTTCTAATATCACTCATCACATTTGATAAATGCACAGTAAAGCGTGCTGCCAGCGCACCGTCAATTACACGATGGTCGTATGACATTGATAATGGCAACATAAGCTTAGGCTCAAAGTCTTTACCGTTCCACTTAGGCTTCATTTCAGATTTTGAAACCCCTAAAATTGCCACTTCCGGTGCATTAACAATCGGCGTAAATGCCGTACCACCAATACCGCCTAAACTAGAAATGGTAAAACAGCCACCTTGCATATCTGCCGCTTTTAACTTGCCATCGCGTGCTTTTATACTAATTTCTAAAAGCTCACGAGACAGTTGATGAATGCCTTTTTGGTCAACATCACGCACTACAGGTACAACCAAACCATTTGGTGTATCAACGGCAACACCAATGTGAATGTACTTTTTCAGAATTAAACTTTCACCGTCTTCACTCAAGCTTGAGTTAAAAGTTGGGAACTCACGCAAAGCATTAGCAGCGGCCTTTAAAATAAACACAAGAGGTGTAATTTTAAAACCTAGCTTTTTCTTTTCACAAATAACATTTTGTTCTTTGCGGAATGCTTCAACATTTGTAATGTCAGCTTCGTCGAATTGCGTAACATGGGGAATAGTCACCCAATTACGATGTAAAAATGGCCCTGAAATTTTCTGAATACGAGTTAATGCTTTGGTTTCAATTTCACCAAATTTAGCAAAATCAATTTGCTTAGCACTTACCACTTGTAAGCCACCTTCTCCTGCAGCGACCGAGCTGCCGGCATTAGCTTTTGGACGTGACAGTTCATATTTAACATATGATTGCACATCTTCTTTTAAAATACGTCCTTTGCGACCAGAACCTTTAACTGCCGTTAAATCAACGCCAAATTCACGGGCTAGTCGACGAATAGAAGGCGATGTATAAATCGAGCCGGCATTCGTTAAGCCCACTTGTGGGTGATGTGGTACAGGTGCGGCTTTTTTCGTCGCAGGTGCAGGTGCAGCAACTTCTGCTTGTTCAGGAGTAGCCACTGGCGCTTCAACAGCGGCCGGAGCACCAGAGTTAGTTTCAAGCTTGATAACAATTGAGCCCTGCTTAACTTTATCGCCAGTGCTGATGAAAACTTCTTTTACCGTACCTGCATGTGATGACGGCACATCCATGGTGGCTTTATCAGTTTCTAAGGTGATTAAACCATCTTCTGCTTCAATAACATCGCCAACAGCAACCAGAACATCGATAACATCAACTTCACCATCTTCACCAATATCTGGTACAGCAATATCAATAACGGCACTGCTGGCAGTAGTAACAGGTGCAGACTGCTCAGCAGGTGCAGGTGCCTCAGCTTTAACTTCTGGCTCCGCACTTACTGTAGCTTCTGGCTTAACAGTTGCAGGCTCTTCTGAAGATTCACCACCTGCGGCGACGCGCTTCATCTCTGCAATAACATCGCCTTCTTTAATTTTATCGCCAACACTAACGGTTAAAGCAACGAGTTCACCGGCAAATGGCGCAGGAATATCCATAGATGCTTTATCAGTTTCTACCGTAAGGATACCTTCATCAGCCTCAAGGTTATCGCCAACAGCAAAACATATTTCAATAACTTCTACTTCATCGCCACCAACATCTGGGACGAGAATTTTTTCAATATCAGACATTTCTTAATTCCTTATCTCGTCTTAATTACGCGTAAAGCGGATTAAGCTTGTCAGCATTAATATTAAAACGTGTGATAGCTTCACTCACGACTGAATGTTTAATATCGCCACGGTTAGCCAGCTCATAAAGTGCAGCAACAACGATGTAGTTTTGATCAACTTCGAAATGCTGACGCAAATTAGCGCGACTGTCACTACGACCAAAACCATCGGTACCTAATACTCGATATTCAGTGTTGATATAAGCGCGCACTTGATCCGAGTAGTTTTTAACGTAATCGGTTGCGGCAATGGCTGGACCTTTGTCGGCAGTAATAACGTTAGAAATATAAGCGGTTTTTTGTTTGCTTTCAGGGTGCAACATGTTCCAACGAGCAATTTCTTGTCCGTCACGTGCTAGTTCATTAAATGAAGTTACTGAGTACACATCACTTGATACGCCATAATCTGCTGACAATATTTGCGCTGCTTGACGTACTTTTTGCAAAATAGTACCTGAGCCCATTAATTGCACATTGGCTTTAGCTTTCTTAGCTTCAACACGCTCAAGTTGATAAATACCTTTAATGATTTCTTCTTCAACCGCTTTGTTTTCAGGCATTGCTGGGTGTTGATAGTTTTCATTCATTAGCGTTAGATAGAAGAAAATATTTTCATTTTCTTCGTACATACGACGTAAACCTTCACGCACGATAACCGCAATTTCATAACCGTATGTTGGGTCATACGTAACACAGTTAGGAATTAAACCGGCTTGCACATGTGAATGACCATCCTGATGCTGTAAACCTTCACCATTTAGCGTTGTTCTACCGGCTGTAGCGCCCAATAAGAAACCACGAGCTTGGCTATCGCCTGCTGCCCATGCTAAATCACCCACACGTTGGAAACCAAACATTGAGTAGTAAATGTAGAATGGAATTGTTGTTGCATTACAGGTTGAATAAGAAGTACCTGAGGCAACCCAAGACGCCATAGCACCTAATTCGTTAATACCTTCTTGTAATACTTGGCCTTTCTTGTCTTCGCGGTAGTAAGCTACTTGGTCAGCATCTTGAGGGACGTATTTTTGTCCTTCGCTAGCATAAATACCTACTTGACGGAACAAGCCTTCCATACCAAAGGTACGTGCTTCATCAGGAATAATTGGCACAATACGCTTACCAATTTTTTTATCTTTTAATAAGCTGTTAAGTACACGCACAAAGGTCATGGTTGATGAAACTTCGCGATCCCCAGAACCTTTTAAGATCGGCTCAAATATTTTTAATGCTGGCACATCAAGTGTTTCTTCAGCTTGCTGACGACGTGCAGGTAATGAACCACCTAGTGCTTCACGGCGTGCTTTCATGTACTTGAATTCTTCACTGTCTTCAGGGAATTTATAGAAAGGTAAATCAGCAATTTTCTCATCGCTAACCGGAATATTGAAACGGTCACGGTAATGTTTAATGGCATCAACATCCATTTTCTTGACATTGTGAGCAATATTCAATGCTTCGCCTGAAGCACCTAAGCCAAAACCTTTAACCGTTTTAGCTAGAATTACTGTTGGACGACCTTTAGTGTTCATTGCTTTTTCATAAGCTGCATAAACTTTCACAGGATCATGACCACCACGGTTTAAACGCCAGATATCTTCGTCTGACATATTAGCCACTAACGCCGCTGTTTCAGGATACTTATTGAAGAAGTTTTCGCGTGTGTACTTACCGCCTTTGGCTTTACAGTTTTGGTATTCACCATCAACTGTTTCGTTCATCAACTGTAATAGTTTACCTGATGTATCACGGGCAATCAGTGAATCCCAGTATGAACCCCAAATAACTTTTACCACTTCCCAGCCTGCGCCACGGAAAGTACCTTCAAGTTCTTGAATGATCTTACCGTTACCACGAACAGGGCCATCTAAACGCTGTAAGTTACAGTTGATCACGAAGGTTAAGTTATCTAAGCCTTCACGTGTTGCTAAGCCGATAGCACCTAATGATTCAGGCTCATCCGTTTCGCCGTCGCCTAAGAAACAATATACTCGTTGACCAGAACAATCTTTAATGCCGCGATCAGTTAAATACTTAAGGAAACGCGCGGTATAAATAGCTTGCAATGGACCTAAACCCATTGAAACCGTTGGGAACTGCCAAAAGTCTGGCATTAAGTGAGGATGAGGATAAGAAGATAAGCCCTTACCATCACACTCTTGACGGAAGTTATTCATCTGCTCTTCAGTTAATCGACCTTCCATAAATGCACGAGCATATATGCCTGGAGAAATATGACCTTGAGCGAAAATGAAATCACCACCATCTTTTTCTGATGAGGCTTTAAAGAAGTGGTTAAAACCAACATCATATAACGTCGATGAAGAAGCAAAGCTACCAATATGGCCACCCAACTCTAAATCTTTTTTCGAGGCACGTAATACCAACACTAATGCATTCCAACGAATCGCTGCACGAATACGTGATTCTATCGTTTGATCTGCTGGCATATGCGGTTCTAGTCCAGGAGGAATAGTATTTACATAAGCGGTTTTGGCATCAAAAGGTAAATGAGTTCCACTGCGGCGGGCTCTATCAATTAACTTTTCTAAAAGAAAATGAGCACGCTCTGGGCCTTCATTTTCTAAAACAGACTCCATTGATTCTAACCATTCTTGGGTTTCCATTGAATCAATATCTAGATTTGGGAGCTCAGACATAATTACTTAGTCTCCAATTGTTATTTGTTAAGTAAATTTAATTGTTTAAAGATAGCTGCTTTTAAGCAGATATCCTTAACTCGTAGTAATTGTTTTATCACGGCTAAATTTCAGGTCGCTTCATTCTCCGCATAGAACGTTCCATGCGGCTATTTTCTTGTGACATTTTCAATAGCACTTCTTCGATAAACGCTAAATTTCGATGGCTCGCGCCCCATGCAATTTGGGGCTTACCACTGATAATGGCACTCATTAAACGCGTACGATAATCAGATATTTGACTAAAAACATCAGGTCTTTTAGCCAGTATCGTTAAGTTTTTTTCAATATTATCAATTAGTAAAGGCGCCATACTATGTGCTAAATGCAAAATAACCGCATTGTGGCTAGCTGCACATATGGCGATATAGAATTCAAAAACCGCCTTTGCTTCAATATGGTAATTTTCTTCTAATTGCGCATTGCCTATATTGTCATGCTTACGTTGAATTTCATCAAAATCAGCTTGTGTACCACGCATAGCGGCATAATATGCCGACATACCCTCAATACCATGACGAAATTCTAATAAATCAAACTGTGACTCTTTGTTATTCGCCATTAAGGCAAATAAAGGATCTGACAAGCCCGCTAAAATTTTATCGCTAACATAAGTGCCACCGCCTTGACGACGAGTCACCAAGTTTTTTGCTTCTAATTTTTGTATTGCTTCTCTTAACGATGGTCGAGATACATCAAACTGTTTAGCTAGCTCTCGTTCAGCAGGCAGCTTTTGACCCGGTTTCAAACTGCCTTCAAGGATCATAGTCTCAAGCTGCTGCAGAATAATATCTGACAACTTTGCTTGCTTTACCGGCTTTTTAATACTCGGAATTGGCATCTAAAACCCTTTATTATTCAGATATATCGTATCTAAATTCATTAATTTATTTAACAAAGCGCATGGTAAATTGGTCAGACCAATTGATTTTTTCGGTTATAATGTAACAAATCGATATCCTGATGTAAACATGTCGGATGATTTTTCAACAATTTCAATAGCTAAAAATAGCTTTATTTAGTCGCCTAATTATATTTGTTAAATAGTTTGCACGCTGAATCAATGTAAAGCAAAGATCTCTTCATCAACTTACGGCCTGACTATTACAGAGACATAATTAAGATATCTAAAAGTGAAGGTATTAGCTGTGCAGATGAAAGATTAATATGAAGATAAAAGGTAATGGGGATGAAACAAATGAGGTGGTAAAAATGGCTTGCTTTATCGATGGCATACATTACTCATCTAACGCTTGTATAGTCACTTATTAAATCTATCGATAACGCTGCAGATAATAAATGTCTATGAATGTTTAAATAATTCAGTGAGTGTCATGGGGTTAATACTTCTAGGGGGAGCTAAATAACCTCAGCTCGGGTTAAGCT
This sequence comes from uncultured Colwellia sp., assembly GCA_913061475.1. GTDB lineage: Bacteria > Pseudomonadota > Gammaproteobacteria > Enterobacterales > Alteromonadaceae > Cognaticolwellia. The sequence continues at coordinate 145,898 of CAJXUN010000003.1, forward strand.
ACTTTACTCAACAATACTATTTAAGCGCCTAACAGCGTTATTTTTACGCCCAATAGCTCGCTATTGGTTTGTAAAAATGCCTTGTTAAACTCTTAAATTTTATCATTGAGGCATTGCTAGCCTATTATTTAAAAAGATATCGTAAATAATTTTGATAATAACATGATAAATCAATCTATTATAAAGCCCGTTATCCCGAGTTGAGCTTAAATAAAAATATAATCAAAAAAAATGCTGTTGACCTAGCAGGTAGCAGCATTTTTTTACATCATTTGGTTTGCACAATCGAGCGGTGCTATGAAAGTACACCTGTTAATATCAAAGCGGAGATCAGGGTTAAAAATAGCAATAATGTTCGTTTTGCCAATTTTACTAATAAACAAGGTTCGGCAGTACAATCATCGGCGTCGACCATATAATCTTCCGACATTTGCGCAACCGCTATCAAAACTTTACTTGGCGCTTTCTCAAACTCGAATAAATTTTCGAGCCAAACAGGCATAGCTTTTGAAAAATGACCAACAAACATATAGCCCAAAGCAACTAATCTTACCGGCAACCAATCAACCCAAAATAGTAACTGTTGATTTGCTTGGCACGTGTCGTAGCGTTTCTGGTTATTTTCCTCAATATTTTCATTCGGCTCACCTTTAGCGACAGTATTTTGTTCATTCGCACATTCATTTACGGTTGTTAGCAAGCGATAAAACAAGGCTCCTGCAGCACCAAATAAAACAAAAAACAGCATAACAGCAATAAAATAGCGATAATTTAGCCAAACTAGCGTTTGTCCAAAGCCCATATTGGCAATATTTTTATCTTGCTGTAATTGTAAATGGTGTAGCTCGCAACTCGTTAATTCACCTTTAAAAGCTGATAACAAATAACTTTTATAGGCATCACGAGTTTTTATACAACCAAAACAAACAATTAATATCAGGGTCGAAACCATTAAGTGCAGAAAAGCATTATCTATTTGTGATAGTAAAAAATAACACCCGAGTACTGGAATAAAAATAACGCCATAACTTAAAATAGTAGAATGGCGATAACCGGCAAGCAACTTAGTGTGTTTAATGGCCTTAATATACCGTTGATAAAACGTATTAAACTGCCACGCACTGGACGACAAATAACGCTCAGCAGCAAGTGCAATCAACAAACTAATCAAACTCATATTTTCATTATCCTATGTAAATAAAATATCTCACCAAGGGTTTACTCTGTAAGCAGTTCTCGATATTGTCGCCAATCAAACGAGGTTCCAGGATCAGTTTTTCGCCCAGGGGCAATGTCACAATGACCAACAATGTGATTTTTCAACTCAGGATACACGCCAATCAATGATTGGCTTAAACGACTAAGTTGCTGATATTGTTCCTTAGTATATGGAATATCATCCGTGCCTTCCAGTTCTATACCGATTGAAAAGTCATTGCACCTTTCTCGGCCTTGATAGCTGGAAACTCCGGCATGCCATGCTTTATCATTAAACGAAACATACTGCACAATATGGCCATCACGCTGGATCAAACAATGGGCAGAAACTCTAATTTTATAGATAGTTTCAAAATATGGGTCTATGGTCGGATCTAAATTACCGAGAAAAAAATCGCTAACATAGCCACCACCAAATTGCCCTGGAGGCAATGAAATATTATGTACCACCAACAAGCTGACCACTTCATTTTCATCTCGCGCTTCAAAATGGCTCGACTTACGTATCTCAACATGACTAAGCCAACCATTTTTAATTTCTAGGTTAACCTTGCTATTCGCGTCATTCTGCACAAATGCCATACAATATTGCACACTTTATTTACCGTGCAACCATTACATAGTAAAGTTCCCAATAGAACAAGACATTAACTTAAGATCTTTATGACTGAAAATGACAGCACAACGAATTTTGCCAAGAGCTTTGTTTGGCTAGCTTGGCTTATTGCCCTAGCACTATTAGTCTTTGTTTTTCAAGATCTGCTAGATGAGCAATATAACCCAAACCAAGATCCTAAGTTGTCGTTGCAAAACAATGGTAAGGCGCAAGTTGTTTTACAGCAAAATAGACAAGGCCATTATGTTACCAATGGTGCTATTAATGGTACTGAAGTAACCTTTTTACTCGACACAGGCGCAACGCAAGTTTCTATTCCCGCGCACATAGCGCAAAACTTATCATTACAAGCGGGCGACAAGTACCGAGTGCAAACCGCGAACGGCAGTATCACGGTGTACCAAACGCAATTAAATGAATTACGCATCGGCAATATCTATCTGTATAATGTTGCCGCACATATCAACCCAAGTATGGATGCAGATGAAATTCTATTGGGCATGAGCGCGCTAAAAAGAGTAGAATTTAGCCAAACCGGAAAAGAACTTATTTTACGAGAGCAATTTTAGATGTTACCAGTACCTTTATTAAACGACATTAGCAAAACCGTCACTTGGGCCTTATGTGAAGATTTAGGTGTCAACAGCCATGATGAGCTGGCAAATAGCAGCGATATTACCGCCGAACTTATTCCGATAGAAAACCAAGCGGTAGCCAACATCATCAGTCGTGACGAATGTGTTATTTGTGGTGTTGCATGGGTGAATGAAGTTTTTCAGCAACTTGATAGTATTTACCAAACTCATACTACAATCACCTGGTTTGTTAACGACGGTCAACATGTCAAAGCCAACACCACACTGTTTGAATTATCGGGCAACGCGCGCATTTTACTCACCGGTGAACGTACCGCGTTAAACTTCTTACAAAGCCTTTCAGGCACGGCCACTATTACCAGTGATTATGTAAAGCACCTTGAAGGTACAACAACTAAGTTATTAGATACCCGTAAAACTATACCCGGCCTTCGCAGTGCGCAAAAATATGCAGTAACTTGTGGCGGTGGTGTAAATCATAGAATTGGCTTATTTGATGCTTTCTTAATTAAAGAGAATCACATAGCAGCCTGTGGTGGCATAGAAAAAGCCATCAGTACCGCGCGCATCAACCATAGTGACAAAACCGTCGAAGTAGAAGTTGAGAACATAGCTGAGTTAACCCAAGCATTACACGCTGGTGCCGACATAATAATGTTAGATAACTTTAGCACCAAGATGATTGAACAAGCAGTAAAATTAAGCGCCGAAATATCAGCAGGTCACACCAAATTAGAAGTTTCCGGCAATATGACCTTAGCAACACTGATAGATTATGCTAAATCAGGTGTTGATTTTATCTCTGTGGGCGCACTCACCAAGCATGTTCGTGCCGTTGATCTGTCAATGCGCTTTGTTTAATAAACAATAAATTAAATCACTAATAGCAGGCTTGAGTAAACTTGCCTGCTGTATATTTGCTATTCGCTTTAATAGCAAAAACATGAAAAAAACTCAATTCAATCGCATTAAAAAATTTATTTTTGACCATCAAACCCCATCGTCATAGCCGTTCTCTGTTCCATTAATTTAGGTTAATAATTTGTTAAATAGCGCTAATTTATTAATTTAGCGGTAAAAACAGCAAAAAAATGAAAAAAAATCGACACAAAGTTTTACATTTGCCGAATTTTGTCGCAGTATCATTTTAGCCCCCGTAATAATGTATGGAAGAACAAATGATGAAAAAACTTAATACGATGAAAAAAGCACAAGGTTTTACCTTAATTGAATTGATGATCGTTGTGGCGATTATTGGTATTTTAGCGGCGGTAGCGTTGCCTGCATACCAAACCTATACTAATAAAGCTAAATTTTCAGACGTTCTTGTGAACGTTGGTGCTGCAAAATCAGCAATGGTTGTATGTCTTAACGTAAATAACAACGTTTTAACTGAGTGTGATACATGGGCTGAAATTGGTATGACACAACCAGCAGCCAATGATAATTTAGCCAGCGTAGCTATTGCGGCTACCACCGGCGTCATTACTGGTACCGCTACGGCCGCTGCGGGTAGTTATACTTATATCTATACCCCAACTGCAAACACAGGTGTGATGGTAAAAAGTGGAACATGTGATGCGGTTAATTACTGCTAATTTTTGCTAATAATATTAAAAGCTCCTTTAGGGGCTTTTTTATTGTCTACTATAAAAGCAATTGTATCCAATCATCCGATAAAATACGTTACACTGTAACTAACGGTTATTAATAAGTTTTATTAAGAGTACTATGAAAGGATTGCACCAACAATCAAGCTTGCTTTCAGCCTTAACTAAGCACAATATTGTGCCTAGTGATATGGCGGGGAAAATAAGTGCTGATTTCATCAATCAAAACAAAACCTTCGTACGCTATTTGGTTGAAGACAAAAATATTAATGCTGAACAAATTGCTAGCACCCTTGCTCGTAGTTTTGGCTACCCGCTTATTGACCTTGGTAGTTTTGACAGCTCATTAGTCCCTGACGGAGTGCGCAACGAAAAACTGATCCGAAAGCACCATGCACTGCCATTATTCCTGCGCGGTAAAGTGCTCTTTGTTGCTATGTCAGACCCAACCAATTTAGACGCCTTAGAAGAAATTCAGTTTAATACCGGTTTTTCTACCGAATTAGTTTTAAGCAATGAAACAGCATTAGCTGCATGTATTGAAAAGATATTAGAAGAAGACAGTGACGCCCTTGATATTTCAGATATGGATGCTGAAGAGTTAGCCGGCATTGATGTTCAAGATGAACATCAAGAAGACGACAATATCGGCGGCGGCGATAAAGAAGATGCCCCTATTGTGGTCTACATCAATAAAATATTGCTTGACGCCATTCGCAAAGGCGCTTCTGATTTACATTTTGAACCTTATGAAAAGTCTTATCGTATCCGCTTTCGCATTGACGGTATTTTAACTGAAGTTGCCCGACCTCCGGTATCGCTAGCTTCTCGTATGGCGGCACGTTTAAAGGTGATGTCAAAATTAGATATTGCTGAACGCAGAGTGCCACAAGATGGCCGAATAAAACTAGCCTTATCAAAGAAAAAATCGATTGATTTTCGTGTCAGCACCTTACCTACCATGTGGGGCGAAAAGGTGGTAATGCGTATTCTCGACTCATCAAGTGCCATGCTGGGCATCGATATGCTGGGCTATGCCCCGGCACAAAAGAAAATTTACATGGATGCGCTAGCACAGCCGCAAGGAATGATATTAGTTACTGGGCCAACAGGCTCAGGTAAAACCGTATCACTGTATACCGGCTTGAATATCTTAAATACCGATGAGCGCAATATATCAACCGCCGAAGACCCTGTGGAAATTAACCTTGAAGGCATTAACCAAGTGCAGATTAATACCCGTGCAGGTTTAACCTTCCCGGGCGCATTACGGTCATTTTTACGCCAAGATCCTGACATTGTTATGGTGGGTGAAATTCGTGATTTAGAAACCGCCGAAATTGCCATTAAAGCCGCACAAACCGGACATTTAGTGTTATCAACATTACATACTAACTCTGCCGCTGAAACCTTAACTCGCTTGCTAAATATGGGAGTACCTTCGTATAACGTTGCTAGCTCTGTGAGCATTATCATCGCGCAACGATTAGCACGTCGGCTTTGTATTCAATGTAAAGAGGAAGAGCATATTCCTGAAGCTGAATTGTTAGCGCAAGGATTTATACCGGAGCAGCTTAGCGACATAAAACTCTATAAACCGGTTGGCTGTGATCTTTGTACTGGCGGTTATAAAGGCCGAGTTGGTATCTATGAAGTAATAAAAATTAGTGAAGTAACGGCAAACCTCATAATGACGGGCTCAAACTCTTTAGATATCGCCGCTCAATGTCAACGTGAAGGCTATAACAATTTACGCCAATCCGGTTTAGAGAAAGCCGCCTTAGGTGTTACTAGTTTAGAGGAAGTTAACCGCGTCACTAACGCTTAATCTCTCCTAGTTTACAACCTTAACAAAAATGACTGATTAATAACAAATTTTAAAGAATTGCCAAGTTTGCACATTAGATATAAGCTAAATACAGTAACGATAATTCTTACCGTAAAAAGATAATAAAAAATTAGGTTAATCGCATGGCTACAACTTCCACCATAAAAACAAAAGACAAGAAAAGTAAAATTAAAGCGCTTGATGTTTATAAGTGGCAAGGGCTAAACCGTAAAGGTAAAAAAGTTAGCGGTGAACTTAATGCTAACAGCGTGTTAGAGCTGAAAGCGCAACTGCGTAAACAAGGTATAACGCCCGGTAAAATCAATAAAAAGGCCAAGCCTTTATTTGGTATGGGCGGTGACAAAAAAATTCTTCCGGTGGATATTGCCGTACTGACTCGCCAGATCGCTACCATGCTGGGTGCCGGTGTGCCATTAGTACAAACGATTGAGATGATCGGTAATGGCCATAACAATGGCAATATGCAAAAGCTACTCGGCAATATCGGTAATAAATTACAATCAGGGGTGCCCTTGTCAGACTGCTTACGTGAACACCCGCTTTATTTTGATGACTTGTATTGCGATTTAGTTAACTCTGGCGAGCAGTCCGGTGCGTTAGAAACGATTTATGATCGCGTAGCCACATACAAAGAAAAAGCGGAAGCATTAAAAGCTAAAATTAAAAAGGCCATGACTTACCCGATCTCAGTTTTGGTGATTGCTTTCGTGGTAACCGCGGTACTGTTGATATTTGTTGTGCCGGTGTTTAAAGATATATTTGATAGTTTTGGCGCTGAGTTACCTGGTTTTACACTTATGGTACTCGCCATATCAGAATTTATGCAAGCCTATTGGTATTTTGGTTTGGCTGGAATATTTGCCGCAGGTTATTTATTTAAAAAAGCTCATCGCACTAGTCAAAGTTTTCGCGATAGTGTCGATAAGAACATACTCAAGCTTCCTGTTATTGGTGATGTTTTAAAAAAAGCCGCGGTAGCGCGTTATGCCAGAACCTTGTCAACGACCTTCGCTGCTGGTGTGCCGCTGCCTGATGCGTTAGAGTCGGCCGCTGGCGCTTCGGGTAACGCAGTTTTTCGCGATGCTATTCTCGATATTCGAGCTGAGGTTACCTCAGGTATGCAAATGAATTTAGCGATGAGAAATTGTGCTATTTTTCCTGACATGGTAATTCAAATGGTCGCGATTGGTGAAGAGTCTGGTGCTGTTGATGACATGTTGGCCAAAGTTGCCACCGTTTATGAACAAGAAGTTGATAATGCCGTGGATAATTTAACCACACTCCTTGAACCTATGATCATGGCGGTACTAGGCGTAGTTATTGGTGGTTTGATTATCGCAATGTACTTACCGATCTTCCAAATAGGTATGGTTGTGTAAGCGTCAATATCACAAGCCTCGTTCTCTCTACTATGAAACGGTGCAAAGCATCGTTTTTTAATAACTTTAAACAAAGCTCTCAATAGAGCTGATGAATAAAAAATCTCAAATAACAATCTAAATTAAGGCTATTCTTTTGACTGATTTTATTACCCTAATGAACCATTCTCCGGTATTTTTTTATGGCATTACCTTTGTTTTTTCTCTGATGATAGGTAGTTTTTTAAATGTCGTTATATTCCGCTTGCCAAAAATGCTAGAACAAGGTTGGAAACGGGAATGTCGAGAATTTTTAGCCGATGAAGTCAGCACACCTACCAATACTGGTGATGAAGAAATTATCACACTATCGACCCCCAGCTCTACTTGCCCTTCGTGCCAACATAAAATTCGCTTTTATGAAAATATTCCGCTGATAAGTTGGTTGTTCTTGCGCGGTAAATGTAGCCAATGCCAATCAAAAATATCGCTTCGTTACCCGCTAGTTGAGTTGGCGACAGCAATATTAAGCGTTGTTATTGCAGCTAACTATGGTGTTACGTTCACAACTTTGATGTTACTGGTATTAACATGGGGGTTGATATGTTTAACCTTAATTGATTACGATCACATGCTGTTGCCAGATCAGATCACATTACCTTTATTATGGCTTGGGCTATTAGTCAATATTAATGGCGCGATTGTGCCACTAAGTGATGCCGTTATAGGCGCGGTTGCCGGCTATATGAGTTTGTTTAGCGTTTTTTGGCTATTTAAATTAGTCACAGGCAAAGAAGGTATGGGCCACGGAGATTTCAAGTTAGTGGCAGTATTTGGTGCTTGGATAGGCTGGCAATTATTGCCACTGCTGATCTTAATGGCGTCAGCGGTCGGTGCAATTATTGGTATTAGCCTCATGGTATTTAAAAACCATCAGCGTGAACAAGCTATTCCATTTGGTCCATATTTAGCCATTGCAGGTTGGATAACACTGATTTGGGGTAATGGTATCTGGTCTTGGTATTTAAGTTACTTAACTTAAACTTTCTTATCAGAACATAGACAAGGTTAGTTATGTCTAAATTAATTATTGGTTTAACCGGTGGCATTGGTAGCGGTAAAACCACCGTCACCGACATATTCTCCGAGCTAGGTGTTGATATTATCGATGCTGACATTGCCGCTCGTATGGTTGTTGAACCTGGGAGTCAAGCACTCAAGGCCATTAAAAAACATTTTGGTGTTGAGTTTATCGATCGCCATGGCCAATTAAATAGGTCAATGCTTCGCAGCCGAATTTTTAGTCATGCTGATGATAAAGCTTGGTTGAATAGCTTGCTACACCCATTAATTCGCCAAGAAATATTAGCACAAATAACCCAAGCAAAAAGTGACTATTGTATATTAGTGGCGCCGTTACTGTTGGAAAACAATTTGCAAAAATTAGTTGACCGAGTATTAGTGATCAAGGTTGATGAGATAAATCAAATTGCCCGAACGGTTGCTCGGGATCCAAGCTCAGAGGAAGAAGTTAGGCGCATTATTGCCAGTCAAATGCCGAGTGAAAAACGACTTAGTTTTGCTGACGATATAATTTACAACGAAAATATCAGCTTAAAAGAACTTCGGCAGCAAGTAATCGACTTAGATAATAAATATAAATTAGTGTTGATTAACCCTTTATAAACAAGTGTTTTAATAAAATAATTCGCCATTTTACCTCGGTATGGGTACTATAATGCAGGTATCCGTAAATTATCTACACTAAGCTTCTAATAAATGACTGCAATATTGTACGAACATCCGCTCAATGAGCGTATACGTAACTATTTAAAGCTTGAGCAATTATTTGTTCAAGCTTCTGAGTGCTTACAACACAATATCGCAACTAGTCATAGTGTATTCTTTAATGCTTTATTTGCTATTCTAGATACCTTAGAGCGTAATGATATTCGTGGTGATCTAATAAAAGACTTGGAAAAACTAGAGCAAAATCTCGTTGTTTGGTCACAAGTACCTGACATAAATAATGCCGCTCTTGAAGAAAACCTGCAAAAAACTGTCGAACTTTCAAGTCAATTAAAAGCTGCTAACCCTCAGTGGTTACAATTAAAATCAGATAAATTTTTAGTTGGTCTAAAACAGCGTTTCGCTATTCAAGGCGGCAGTTCGCTTTTTGACTTACCACAGCTGCAGTTCTGGTTAAAACAGCCGCAAGCCGAAGTTGAAGCACAATGTAATTATTGGCTGTCGCTGCTGTCAAAAATTAGTTCAGCATTATCGTTGATCATGAGATTTGTTCGCCAACGAGCTGAGTTTATGCCAATAACAACGGACAGTGGTTTTTATCAAGATAATGGTGAGGGGCTAATATTGTTACGTATCAAAGTCGCTGATAACTTGCCGTTTTATCCAACGATAAGCGGTAATCGCTTTCGCTACTCTATTCGATTTATGATGCCGTGTAATGAAACGGGCCGTAAGTATGCTAAACAAGCGACAAACTTCGAGCTAGCGCGCTGTTAATATAGCATCAGCTAGTTAACCTGAACGCTGGATAAGCTATGTCCGTCAATGCCACGATTTTTGCTCGTATCAGCGTTAAGCTTGCTACTAATAGCCAGCTATTAGGTACACAAATTTGCCTTGATTCCCGCAAAACTTATGACATTGATAAAAATAATATATCAATCAACTGATAGCTTATTTGTATGCCTATGAAAATAAAAACCTTTATAACTTCATTCCATATCCATTATCCATTATCCAGAGTTCAGGTTAGTTAACATTGAGCAACACAGATAAGCGCGATAAAAAACACATTAATATAAAGTGAAAACCTTAACAATTGATAGCTGCCTGACGATATATTTCTTATAATAGACACCTAACTTCATATATAACACCATTTCTTATGACCCTAAAAGTAGCTTGCCCCACTTGTAAAAAAGAAGTTGTTTGGCAAGAAGAAAGTCAGCATCGTCCATTTTGTAGTAAACGTTGTCAGCTAATTGATGTTGGCGATTGGGCGGATGAAAATCATAAAATCAGCCAACCGGTGCAAGGAGCGGTCGATTTAAATGAAGAAATGCTTGATGCACTTGAAGAGCAATTTTTACAACATAATAAATTTTTTGTCGAACCTGAATAAATTTTAGCCAAACAGCCTTAGTTATGGTTTTGGGCCGATATAAATATCATTAACTTGCGGTTACTAAGTTGAGCTGCCATAGCATTGCTGCAATTTATCTATAATAGCTTGATTGGCCGCAGGGAAGTCCAATGTAGAGAATTGTGCGAGCGTAAACCAACCCTCTTGTTGTCCTTCTAGTGCAGTTGCTTGGCCCGTAAAATTATCAACGACAAACACATCTAACAGCACCTTTTTATCGCCGTAATCGTGGCTAATGGCCATTAACGCAGTACAGGTTAGAACATCTATACCCACTTCCTCTTTTAGCTCTCGATGAAGCGCTTGATGTACGGTTTCACCCTGTTCAACTTTTCCCCCAGGAAACTCCCATTTCCCCCCCTGATGAACCTCAGCAAGACGCTTGGTGAGAAAGAACTCATCCTCTCTCTTAATAACGCCAACGGCGACATGAACAATCTTTGTCATTAGAAAAACCTTCTCTTTAATTTACATGGCAGAACATCGTCATTCTTTGCCATCGACGTGCACGGATGCACTAATGCCGTGAAGGCATGGATACCTAAGAACGGCCTGAACATCGTCATTTCGACGCTCATGAATGCCCTAATGCCGTGAAAGCATGGATGCCTAAGAACGGCCATGGCACCATGACATACCGTTCATCCTGAACATAAAAATGCCAGTCAATTGACTGGCATTAATTCACACTTACTTCTGTGCATTGACTAGGTTAGTTTACCATGACATTGCTTATATTTCTTACCTGAACCACATGGACAAGCTTCGTTTCGTCCAACACGTGGCATTGGAGCTTGCTCTGGTGCTGAAGCAGATTCATGTTTAAACTCTTTTGGCGCTTCATCGGCTTTTCTGTGCTGCTCTTCAACCGCTTCAACATCAGATTCTGCGCGAATTTGCACTTTACTTAAAATACCAACAACATCGTATTTTAAGTTATCAAGTAATTCAGCGAAAAGCTCAAAAGATTCACGTTTAAATTCTTGCTTTGGATTTTTCTGTGCATAGCCACGTAGATGAATACCTTGACGTAAATGGTCCATCGCCGCTAGGTGCTCTTTCCAATGCGAATCTAAACTTTGTAGCATAACCGCTTTTTCAAATTGACGTAAAACTTCAACGCCAACCATTTCTTCTTTAGCCGCGTAGCTTGCTTCAACTTCAGCGAGAATTTTTTCACGCAAAGTTTCTTCATGTAATTTACTGTCGTCTTCTAACCACTTAGCGATTGGTAATTCAAGTGTTAGTTCGCCTTTAAGGCGTTCTTCTAAGCCTGGAACATCCCACATTTCTTCAAGCGACTGCGGTGGAATATGCTGACTGATCAAACCGTTAACTACATCTACGCGAATAGCCTTAATGACTTCAGCAATATCAGCTTCATCCATTAATTCATTACGTTGTTCGTAGATAACCTTACGCTGATCGTTAGAAACGTCATCAAATTCAAGTAATTGTTTACGAATATCAAAGTTACGGCCTTCAACTTTGCGTTGTGCGTTTTCAATACTCTTAGTGACCCAAGGATGTTCGATTGCTTCGCCACGCTCCATGCCTAGTTTACGCATCATGTTGGTGATACGCTCAGACGCAAAAATTCGCATCAAGCCATCTTCCATTGATAGGTAAAAACGCGTTGAACCTGCATCACCTTGACGACCAGAACGGCCACGTAACTGATTATCAATTCGGCGAGACTCGTGACGCTCTGTCGCAACTATGTGTAAACCACCAGCCGCTAATACTTTTTCGTGCTCTTCACGCCAAGCCGCTTTCACTTTTTCAATTTGTTCGTCGCTTGGATTATCCAACTTAGCTAGCATCATACTTAAATTACCGCCAAGCACGATATCGGTGCCACGACCGGCCATATTAGTGGCAATAGTCACCGCGCCCATTTTACCCGCGTCAGCAACAATTTCAGCTTCTTGTTGATGGAACTTAGCATTAAGTACTTTATGCTTAATTTTCGCTTTCTTTAAAAATGCCGCTAAAAACTCAGATGTTTCAATACTAATGGTACCCACTAAAACCGGCTGGCCGCGTTCTACACAGTCTTTAATATCTTCTAGAATAGCTTCAAATTTTTCTTCTGCCGTTAGATAAATTAAATCAGGTAGATCTTTACGTACCATAGGTTGGTTGGTTGGAATGACAACAGTTTCTAAACCATAAATATGATTAAATTCGAATGCTTCGGTATCAGCAGTACCTGTCATACCTGATAACTTGTTATAAATACGGAAAAAGTTTTGGAAGGTAATGGATGCAAGTGTCTGGTTTTCATTTTGAATATCTACACCTTCTTTTGCTTCAACAGCTTG